>JAPTTX010000065.1:0-2577 GCA_028068195.1 Gammaproteobacteria bacterium | reverse complement strand
TGTGGAGAGTGCGCATCAAACCGGGCAAGCCGCTCGCGTTTGGCCGGCTGGGCGAACAGGGTCACTTCTTCGCACTGCCCGGGAATCCGGTGTCGAGCCTCGTCACGTTCAAGCTTTTTGTCGAGCCCGCGGTGCTCGCCTGGAATCACGCGCAGTCGGACAACCTTCCCGGTTTTGGTGCCGTAGCCGGCAATGATCTCAGACGGCAGCCGGGGCGTACCGAGTTCGTGCGTGCAAAGCTTCACATCGATGTCGCGGGACGGATTGTTGCGACCGCATTGCCAGGACAGGGTTCGCACCAGATCGGGACGCTGCGCGATACCAACGGCCTGATCAGGCTTGCCGACGACAGCCCGGGCTTTGCGGCGGGCGACGCCGTAACCGTGATTCCGCTCAGTCTCGACCGGCTGTGATGCCCGCCCCGCGCTTTCTCGCCGGCCTTGGATTTGCTGCGGACCGGCCCCATTTTCCATCCTGTACACGACAAAACGGATATATGGAGAACCCGCCATGTCCGCCCTGAGCCAGCACCAGATCCAGGACTGCAGGAAGCAGCTGCAGGACCGCGAGACCGAACTGCACAAGACTATCCATGCGGCACTGGTCAATGCCGACAACAAGACATACGCGGAAGTGGCGGGTCGGGTCCTGGATATCGGGGAGCAGTCCCTGGCCGATGTGCTGGCCGACCTTCCCATCATCGAGCTTGAGAAGGAAGTTGCCGAGCTCGCCGAGGTTGAGGCGGCGCTGGCGCGAATCCAGGCCGGAACCTATGGAGAATGCGTGGACTGCGGAGCCAATATCGCGGCAGACCGCATGCACGTCCATCCGGCCGCCACGCGCTGTACGGGTTGCCAGACGCGCTACGAGCGTAGGGGCAAGGATATGAGCCCCAGTCTCTGAGGCGCCGGGCGGACCCTGCGCAATCCCCTTCCGGTATCCCGATGAGTGAGGCGCGGTGGGTCCGGTAGCCGGTTGCCTGTCGTCGTCAGCATGTCCGCCGATGCGGCGCGGGCCCCGTTGACTACGCGAGTACCGCAGCCTTAGTCGGGCAATCCCGGCTCTGCCGGTTCCCGCGATCGTTAATCCTCTGGAATCCTCCTGGCATCGCCGAATGGACACAGGCAATAGCGGCAGCAAAGCTGTGGCCGCTTCGTGTCTCCGTTGCGGACGGCGCCCGCGCTGGTCCCTGATGCCATGTGCCGAAGCGGCGAACAGCAGGCCTGCGACATGATTCAGCCGCACTATTCCGGAAAATGGTTTCGCCAAACCGGTATCGGCGGTCTATGATCCCGGCACCGGCGGGTGTGCCGGTGTTAGATGACCCTGTGGGTGCGATGCCATGTCTGTTCCCCGATTCTACTGTCCCCAGATTCCCGGTACGGGCATGACCGTGGAGCTCCCGCCCACGGCGGCTCACCACGCAATGCGCGTGCTGCGTCTGCGCATCGGTGACGGGATCGCAGTGTTTGGCGGAGATGGCAGCGAGTGCCGGGCAGTGATCTCGCTTATGTCCCATGACCGTGTTTCCGCCGAAATACAGTCCTGCTCCGGGATCGATCGCGAGTCGCCGCTCGATATAACCCTGATTCAGGCGGTGTCATCCGGAGATCGCATGGATCTGACGATCCGCATGGCTGTGGAGCTTGGGGTCGCGCGCATCGTGCCGGTGATCGGTGTCCGCAGTGTTGTGCACCTGGAGGGTGAGCGCGCCCGCAAACGCCAGCGGCACTGGGAAGAGGTGGTCATCGCGGCCTGCGAGCAATGCGGCCGGAACCGTCTGCCGGTGGTGGATCCGGTTGCGCCACTGGCCGACTGGTTGCGCGAATCTCCACGCGCTCCAGTACGATGGGTGCTCACGCCGGATGCCACCACCACGGCGCATGACCTTGCGCGTCCTGATGGGGCCGTGCAGCTTCTGGTTGGCCCGGAAGGCGGATTTACGGATGACGAACTACGTGCTGCTGCGCGCGGCGGTTTTGAGGGAATCCGGTTCGGACCGAGAATAATGCGTACTGAGACGGCGGCCGCGGCCGCGCTGGCCGCCTTCGCCGCGCTGTGGGGGGATTTCTGATGCGCGGCGTGCGGGAATCGGATGCGCGACGCTCTGGATTTTGACGCAGATCAAATCTGGTACAGACCGCATTCAGCAGCGGCGGGAGAGTGCCCCATCAACCATTCAAATACCGGTATTTATCTTGACGTGGGTCAAAGCCGCCACAAAATGCCAGGAGTATCGTGCCCCCGAAAAATGGCTGCGCGACGCAGTAATTCGTGCGCCAAAAATGCCCGTCTTGAGACGGCGCTGCAGGTGAGGCTGGTGCAACGCTGTCAGTCAGATTCTGTCAACGAAGCAAGGGGGAATTGCGATGTCTAAAGTTTCCATGTCCAGGAGTTTGATGCTTGCTGGCGGAGGCACGCTTGCGATGCTCGCGCTGTCCTCGCAGCAGGCGCTGGCGGTGCCGAGTTTCGCGCGCCAGACCGGACTTCCGTGCGAAGTCTGCCACACGGTGTTCCCGGAGCTCACGCCTTTCGGGCGGCTGTTCAAGCTGAACGGGTATACCCTGACGGGCCTAA
>JAPTTX010000003.1:0-2614 GCA_028068195.1 Gammaproteobacteria bacterium | reverse complement strand
GACCGCGATGCGGCAGAGGTTGGAAGCGCGCACCGAACGCGTATCCGGATGACTGCCCGCCGGCAGCACATCGACAAATGGTTCATCCCGGTACCGCTCTTCGAAGACCGCCTGCAGGTCCATCGCACGGTCCGTAAGCCGCGCATACAGGGTGGCATGGATTCCGCGCACCATCGGCGCGAGGTGCGGCACAAACGTCAGCCCCACGGGCCTGTTGGTGACCCGTTCCAGCCCCTGGCAGATCTCGGGCCAGTGACGGTGTCCGCCGACGGCATAGGCCTTGAAATTATCCGAGGCCTCGGAGAACAGGGTCTGCACATCAGCCTTTCGCCCGGCCCCGCTCACGCCTGACTTGGCGTCCGCAACCAGATATCCGGGATCCACCAGCCCACGTTCGAGCAGCGGCAGCAACCCGAGCTGGACGGCGGTCGGATAGCAACCGGGGTTGGCGATGATGCGCGCGCCCTGGATGCGGCTGCGGTTCACTTCCGGCAGGCCATAGACCGCCTCGGAGAGCAGGTCCGGACAGGCATGCGGCATCCGGTACCACTTCTCCCACAGTCCCGGGTCGCTCAGGCGGAAATCCGCCGCGATGTCGATCAGCCGCACACCAGCATCGAGCAGGGAGCGGGCATGCGTCATCGCCACGCCGTTCGGCGTGGCGGAAAACACTACGTCGCAGCCGGCAAGCAGCCCCGGGTCCGGTTCGCTGAAAGCGAGATCCACAAATCCGCGCAGGTTGGGAAACAGGTCGGCAACCTTCCCGCCGGCCTCGGCGCGCGAGGTGATCACCTTGAGCTCCGCCTGCGGATGCACCGACAGCAGCCGCAGCAGTTCCACGCCGGTATAGCCGGTGCCACCGATGATGCCGACCTTGATCATGATGCACGTCCCGACACAAAAAAGGATATTAGCAGATTACCGCGCCCCTCTGCAGGGGATCGCAGACCGCGTGCTGCCGGTCATCGCCACGTATACCTGCCCGCCGGGGACAGGCTTAACGACACGTCCATCCCGGCGTTGAGTCGCGTGCAGAGTCTGGTGGCGCTTCGCTTCGTGTGTCGCCGCCTGTCCGCTTCCTGTTTGTCACGCCGGCGCTTGGCCTTCGGCTTCCTCCAGACCCCCACTTATCCGAGCAGTCCTTTCCGGACGTGGACGGAAGTGTCACCCCCGAGCGGGTGCGCCCTGCCGGGCGCACCAAAAACAAGGGGCGCTTTCGCGCCCCTTGTCGGTACAGACTACTGCGAAAGCGGATCAGAACGTATAGATCATACCCAGGGACACGCCGTACGGATTGGCGCCCGTGCCTGGCACTGGCGTCAACACGACATTGCCGTGGCCACCACCCGCCATGCCATAGTCGGCCAAGGTCTGATTGTAGGTCTTGGCATAGTCCAGATAGGCCGAGGCGTTCTTGCTGAACGTATGGGTCAGACCAACAGCAACCATGTGGGCACCGGTGTTGCTGGTACCACCGACATTGGCGGCACCGTAGTACTGCGCCTTGACCGCGTAATCCGGGATAAAGGTGTACGCAACACCCAGGCCCCAGACATTGAGCGAAGCGGACGACACACCGCCCAAATTGCTGTCATGCTGATAGAGCGCGATGACGCGCACGGGATCGAAGTTGAGCGATGCCGCCGCACGCACTGCCGACTCGGCGCTGCGCGTGAGCGAGGCATAGGTGGAGGCGCTGTGGTATTCATAGGCCAGACCGGCAAGCAGCGGTCCCTGGTCATAGACCGCGCTCACACTGGTTGCGCTACCCTTGCCCGCGGGGGGAACGGCGGAAACTCCTCCCAAGCCGGCGGCCGGAGCTACGTCCATTGCCGAGTTTTCCATCGTATACGCGGCTTTCACGGTCACGCCGCCCAGGTCAGGCGAGACGTAGAATACGGTATGGCCCGGGCGCAGGTCGAAATGGTTACCGCCAGCACCGCTGATGATATTACGGCTGTCACCGATCTCATTGCCGAACAGGTCGACGGCGCGGCCGAGCTGCTTCATGGGCGAATCGTTGCGGCCGGCGGCGACGGTGCCGAAGCTGTCCTCCAGCCCCACATAGGTATTGCCGTTGCTGAACTGATCGTAAGTAAATGCGCCTGGAGGGGGATTGTTGTCCGAACCGAGGCTCAGGAAGGTCTGAGCCGAAAACAGTGCCTTCAAGCCGCCGCCGAGATCGGTGTCACCGTTGATGACGAGATTCGAGGCATTGCTGGAAAGGTAGCTGCCGCCGTAGCTGTGTCCGTTCGAGATGGTGCCACTGTTCAGGCTGTCCGCCGACACATGCGCGTAGCCGCTGATGGTAACGCCCGCCATCGCGGTCGCGGGCAGGGCGAAAGGCACGAGCGCGCCGGCGATTGCGAGGGTTAAGAGCTTCTTATTCATTTATTCCTCCTGCATGAGGTTGTCGTAAAAAATTTCAGGTGCGAGCTGTCACATCCGGTTGCTGATATAACATGCTGTTCCAGCGCGCGCAACTCGTTTTGCAAAAACACAACGACAGATTTTTTGTTGTATTTTTACCACAGATCCGGTGCAAACAGGTCCATAGATTAAGAACATTATTAATAAATGACAATAGCGTCGTTTTTGCGCAACGACTGCGGGG
>JAPTTX010000072.1:0-13223 GCA_028068195.1 Gammaproteobacteria bacterium | reverse complement strand
CCACTAACAACCAGAAGGATGCCTGGTTTTCGGGATTCGACTCACACGTGGTCACCTCGGTCTGGGTAGGTTTTGACCAGCCGGCGCCGCTGGGCCACTATGAAGTAGGCGCTCGGGCCGCCTTGCCCATCTGGGTCAATTACATGCGCACCGCGCTGGCAGGCTACCCACCACAACCGCTGGTTCCGCCTCCGGGCATCGTCACGGCCATGATCGACCGCAGGACCGGCCTGCTGGCCAGTCCGTCCGACCCCCGGGCCATGCAGGAGTATTTCATTCAGGGCACGGTGCCCAAGGCGGGCATTCGCCTTGATGCCTCCTCGCCCGGGGCCCCACCGCCGGAAAGCGTCCGCCAGGGATTATTCTGATGGCTCACAAATCGGGGCCGGCGGCGCGGCGGACGCGCCATCGCGGCAGGGTCGAGGGAGCGCCTGGCGTGGCGGCGCCGCGCGGCGTCGAACAGATCAGACAGCATATCTGCACCGAAGCGGCGCGCATCATGGCTGAGGAGGGCGTCACCGACTTTCATTCCGCCAAGCGCAAGGCTGCCAGCCGGCTCAACCAGCCGGAATCAAGGTATTTGCCCTCCAATCACGAAGTAGACGCGGCCCTGAGCGCCTATTTGCGCCTCTTTCATGCCGAACGCGTCTCGGCAGTCCTGGCCGAACTCCGTCGGCTTGCCGCGCAAGCCATGCACTTTCTGGCTTCCTATGACCCGCGTCTCGTGGGCCCCGTCCTCAGTGGGAATGTGACACCCAGCTCCGAGATCCAGCTGCACCTCAGCGCCGATACCCCCGAGGAAATCGCCTTTCTGCTGCAGGAGCACAATATTCCCCACGATGAGTCGACCCGCCGCATCCGCTTTGGCGGCGAGCGCTACGAGAACCGTCCGAGCTTCCGGTTTCTTGCAGGTTCGGCAATGGTCGAACTGATCGTGTTCACCCACCAAGGCGCGCGCGAAGCCCCTCTGAGTCCCGTCGACGGAAAGCCCATGCGCCGGGCCAATCTGCGCGAAGTGGAAGCCCTTCTTTCGCACGCCGCGCCCTTCCGCCCGGAATTTTGATCCGATTGACGGCCGGGACCGTGCCATCGTCCTGTCGCCTTGCGAAGGTGGTGTGGATCAACTAGAGTAATTTTTCAAAGGTTTATTAAAATAACCTGAGAACTGGTATGAACAAGCCGCGTTGGGGGGAGCCTTGCTGGTGGGTCCTTCGTAAACCCGGATTTTTGGACTATACCTTGCCACATGAACGCGGCGGCAGCGTGCGTGCGCCCAACGGGTCCGCGCCGACCCCGCCTACATCGGTCGTAAACATGATGCAGAAACCTTGATGTCCGAAGGATCAGGAGCGGCAAAATAATGAGACTACGACGTTCACTCACCTTCCTGCTGTGCCTTATGTCGTCCTTGGCATTATCGGGCTGTGGCGGCGGTAAAAATCCCCCTCCGAGCGGCAGTATCGTGATTCAGCCGACGTCCGTAGGTTGGACTTTCACCGCCGGAGCCGCTGCCTCCCTGCAATACCAGCCGGCATTGGTGACGGTGAAAGACAGTAACGGCATTCCCCTCAAGGGAGTCAACGTCATCTTGTCGCTCGGTCTGTCGCCAGGCACCTCGACCACTCCGGCAATGGCTATTTGCCTTTCCGATGCGACCACAGGGCAATGCGTGCAGCCGATCACGACCCCCACGGACGTGGTGACCAGCGATACCGGGACGATCGACCTGTGGATCGGAATGTCCGTGGGAGGGACCACCAGCTATACCGGCTTGCTCTATGCCTATAGTGGCTCCCTGATGGCCACTGCGCCGCTGTCGGTGACCTGCAAGTCCAGTTCTGCAACGGGCGGTCCGCAGTGCAGTTAGCAGCGCGAGGCGGGCGAAACCGGCCTGCCTGAAGCCAGACGCGGTTCCCGGGCGGACCGCGCGAGCGGGCGGAACACCGCCCGCCACCGCGGCTGGTTGTCGCAAGAGGTTCCAGCGGCACCGGTGCCCGAAGCAGAAGAGCGGGAGCGCATGCCGATGGATCTCTTCGGCGACAGGTCCCCGATACCGGCGCGGCCCACGGGGGCAACTTTGATGCGCGAACCCACGGTGACCACCCTGTCACTGCCCGGACTCGCTCATGTCACCGAAACCGCGGCGGCCCCCGAAATCCCAAACCTTGTCAGCGGCTTCGCCGCGGCACTTGAGCTTTCCACAGGAACACATAGAGGTCTCTGCGTACGCACCCTGGGCGACGCGGCCTATTTGGTCCATGGTCTGGACCGGAACGGCGCCGCGCTGAACGCCTGCCAGACAGCCGTAGACTTGGCGCAGCGGATCCGGCCCTTGCCGGGCCGGTCGCCGCACGGGCAACTGCCGGCGTTTGACGCCGATATCCGCATCAGCACCGGGAAGGCCGTGGCCGGCGAAATGGCTGGCGGCTTTGAAATAATCGGAGAACCCGCCGGATTATTGACAAGACTGAATGCACTGAACGCAGTTTATGGTACCCACCTCCTGCTCGATGAACCGACCCGGCGCGCGGTCAATGACCGCTATCCTGCAAGCCGCGAGATCGACCTGATTCAGATCCGCGGTCATGCTGAAGCGTTCCGGATTTTCGAAATGATGCTTCCGCACTACCTGGACCCGGGCTGGCTGCCCGAATTCAGCCGGGGTTATGAGCTGTTTTTCGCCGGGCTGCGCCCCCAGGCGCGCAGGATATTCGAGCATCTGGCCGATGAAGTCGATGATCCCGTCAGCCGTGTTCTTCTGGCCCGATGCGCGGGCCCGCGGCGCAGGCTTGGCGACTGAGGAGAGCTCGGGGGAATAACACAAGCGTCAGCACCCGGCATAAAGAGACCCCCCGAGTTTCGGGGACGGTGAAACCGAAGCCTGCCGACACCAAATGGCCGCTTCTCGCCCCGGTCCTGCCCGAGTAGAATGCGGCGCGAAAGACATCTCTACCGTAATCGTCATCCGGATACCACATTGAAAGAGCAGATCAGCGAACTTCTGGCTCGGGCTGTGCGACGCCTTCAGGCCGAAAACGTGCTTCCGCAGGACATCGATTACTCCAATTCACCGGAGCGCTCGCGCAATCCGCAGCACGGGGACTGGGCGAGCAATATTGCGCTTGGTCTGGCCCGCATTGCGGGCATGAAGCCTCGCGACCTTGCCGGAAAGATCATCGCGGCGCTGCCGCCATCCGGCCTGGTGGCGCGCGTCGAGGTGGCAGGCCCGGGATTTATCAACTTCTTTCTGGTGCCGGGCACGCAGCAGGACGTGGTGAGCCGTATCCTGGACGCGGGTGAGGCATACGGCCGGTCGACCATCGGCAATGGCCGGCGCGTCCAGGTAGAGTTCGTGTCCGCCAACCCGACCGGGCCGCTGCATGTCGGCCATGGGCGCGGCGCGGCGTATGGGGCTGCGGTGGCGGATCTGCTGGCGGCGGCCGGGTTCCAGGTACATCGAGAATACTATGTCAACGACGCCGGCCGGCAGATGGACATACTCGCGACCAGCGTGTGGCTGCGCTACCTGGAACTATGCGGCGAACCTGTCGTATTTCCAAGCAACGGCTACAAGGGTGATTACGTTTTCGACATCGCCGCCACGCTGCACCGCGAAAACGGCGACGCGCTGCGCCATTCGGCGGCCAGGGTTTTCGAGGGGATCGCGCCGGATGAGCCCGCGGGGGGCGACAGAGAAGCGCATATCGATGCGCTGATCGAGCGCGCCAGATCGCTGCTGGGCGCCGCACGCTATCGCCGGGTTTTCGATCTTGGCCTGACGGTCATCCTGGATGACATACGTCAGGACCTGCAGGAATTTGGTGTCGTATACGAGGAGTGGTACTCCGAGCACTCCCTGGCGGAGCGCGGTCTGGTTGACCGGGCCATCGAGCGGCTGAAGGCGAGCGGCCACGTCTACGAAAAGGATGGTGCGCTGTGGTTTCGGTCCACCGATTACGGCGATGAAAAGGACCGCGTAATCGTGCGCGAAAACGGCCAGAAGACGTATTTTGCTTCCGACATCGCATACCATCTGGACAAGATGGAGCGCGGATTCGAACGCGTAATCGATATCTGGGGGGCCGATCACCACGGCTATGTTCCGCGCGTCAAGGCAGCCCTCTCGGCGCTCAGCCAGGATCCGTCCCGGCTCGATGTGTTGCTCGTACAGTTCGCGATTCTGTACCGCGGAGGCGAAAAGGCCCAGATGTCCACGCGCAGCGGGGAATTCGTGACGCTGCGGGAGCTGCGCCGCGAGGTGGGCAACGATGCTGCGCGTTTTTTCTACATCCTGCGCAAGTGCGAACAGCACATGGATTTTGACCTCGATCTCGCCAAGTCCCGATCCAACGACAATCCGGTCTATTACCTGCAGTATGCGCACGCCAGAATATGCAGCGTCCTGCGGCTTGCGGGCGAGAAGGGGTTCACGCGCAACCGCGAGCGTGGCCGTCGCAACCTGGCACTGTTGAACGAACCGCACGAGGAAGCGTTGATCGCAGCCCTGTCGCGCTACCCGGAAGTCATTGAAACTGCGGCGCTCAGTCACGAACCGCATCAGTTGGCGTACTATCTGCGAGAGCTGGCGAACGAATTCCATGCGTATTACAACGCGCATGTGTTCCTGGTGGAATCGGATGAATTGCGGGATGCCCGGTTGAACCTCATCGACGCCGCGCGCCAAGTCCTGGCCAACGGGCTCGGACTTTTGGGTGTCTCGGCACCGCAGTCGATGTAGGAACCGGCATGGCACAACAGACCCGACACGCAGCCGTACGGCGCCGTTCCGGCGGAAACAGCAGCAGCTGGCGGCCACTGTTGGTTGGATTCGTCCTGGGGCTTGCAGTCATGTGGGCAGCCGAACACATGCTGAACGGAGGCCGGCTTACGGGGCTGCGGAAGCTGTTCGCGCACCATACAGCGGTGCAGACACCGGTCCAGGCGTCGCCGGCACCTGCCGTTCCACCCAAGCCGACGTTCGACTTTTACACGATCCTGCCCGAAGTCGGAAGGACAATGCCCGAGGGCACGACGCGGCCAAACGGGAGTGCGGGCCAGACGCCTTCCGGGCCGGGGGTACGCTATATACTGCAGGCGGCGGCCTATTCCAAGAGCCACGACGCCGACCGCCTGCGAGCCCGTCTTGCGCTGGACGGAATCGAGTCGTACACCGAGAAGGTCAGCGTTGAAGGCCGGGGCGCCTATTTCCGGGTGCGCCTCGGCCCGTTTGCCAGCGTGGCCGCGATGGATTCGGTGAACCGCAAGCTTGCGCGGCTGGGCATCAGGGCAATACCGTTGAAGGTCAAGGCAGCTCCGGGGGCCTGAACCGCGGACAGGTCTTGGCGTGCTGCGTACCACGCCGGGCGCCGTCAAAAATTTTTCCCCACGTCCCCTGGAAACGAATTGCATTGCGTGGAAAACGCTCCTATCATGCGCCGCGTTTTCCACGGCACCGAGGCGGCTCAGCTGACCAACGGTGCACGGGAGCTACTTCAACTGAAACCGCTACAGACGCAGGTCTCGGGGTTTCGAACTCCTTGGGGGCTTTACCCATGCGCTCGTTAGGACATCAGATCGTGGCGGAGTTCTATTCTTGCGACCGCGAGATTCTGGATAACGTAGACTACGTAAAGAGCGCCATGCTGGAGGCGGCGCGCAGGACCGGCGCCACCATTGTCACGGAGACCTTCCATCATTTCTCGCCGCACGGCGTTTCGGGCGCGGTGATCATTGCCGAGAGCCATCTCGCAATTCATACCTGGCCCGAGTTCGGCTATGCGGCTGTCGATCTGTTCACCTGCGGCGATACCGTATCCTCGGAGGCCGGATTCAGCCACCTGCGCCAGGCGCTCAGGGCCGGCCATGTGTCAACCATGGAGCTGCATCGCGGCCAGGTGGACATGATGGGCGCTGGGCACAAGCCCGAATCCGCCAAGGCATTGAAGACCGCGCGCGCCTGAGGCGCCCCCTGGACCGCGTCCGCCGCGGCTCAGTCCTCGAGATAGGTGTATCCGGAGAGCCCCGTCCGGATCTCGGCGAGATAGGCCTTGCGCTGGCTGGTGTCTAGCCAGTCGGCCGCCTCGATCTTCGCGCGATAGGCCGCGAGAATGTCCTCGGGGTCGAAATGCACGTAACGCAGCACGGAATCTGCCGTATCGCCGCGGCGTGCTTCAGTCAGACAGTAACCGCCATCCTCGGTCGGCTCGACCTGCACCGAGTCGGTATCCCCGAAAAGGTTGTGGATGTCGCCGAGAATCTCCTGGTAGGCGCCGACCAGGAATATGCCCAGCAGGTAGGGCTCGTCTGGCCGCAGCGCGTGCAGGGGCAGGCTCGGCTCGACGCCTTCACCGTCGACATAGAGATCCACGCGCCCGTCTGAATCGCAGGTGATGTCCTGAAGGACCGCACGCCGCAGCGGGGCCTCGTCCAGCCGGCTCAACGGCAGGATCGGAAACACCTGGTCTATGGCCCAATGGTCGGGGATCGACTGGAACAGCGAAAAGTTGCAGAAATATTTGTCCGCAAGCTTTTCATTGAGCTCATCGAGCGCTTCCCGGTGGCTCCGGATCCCCGGCTGCAGGCGCTCCCGCACACGCTGGCAGGTGGCAAAGTAGAGCTGCTCGGCGCGCGCCCGGGCAGCCAGATCGAGTACCCCATGGGTGAACATGGTCTGCGCCTGCGACAGGAAATGTGCGGCATCGTGATAGCTTTCCAGCGTCGGCTGGCGCGCGATCGCGTCGAGTCCACGCCAAAGATCGTGTATCACCTGGGGCTCGCTTGCCCGCGCGGCCGTCGGCATGTCCATGCCCGGGGCCGGCTCAACGTCAACCACGTTGGTTATGAGCACTGCGTGGTGGGCTGTCATGGCCCGGCCGGATTCGGTCACGATATCGGGGTGGGGCTGGCCGCATTCTGCGCATACCTCCGTGAGCGTACGCACGATGTTGTGGGCATACTCCTGGATACTGTAGTTCATTGAACAGAACGAACGCGAACGGGTGCCTTCATAGTCCACTCCCAGGCCTCCGCCGACGTTCACGCAGCGGATATCGGCGCCCATCCGGCGAAGCTCGGCAAAGTATCGTCCCGCTTCCCGCATTCCATTCTGCACGTGCTGGATGTTTGCGATTTGGGATCCCATGTGGAAATGCATCATCTGCAGCGCCCCGAGCATGCCACCCGCCCGCAGGCGCTCGACCACCACCAGGATGTCCGCGGCGGAAAGACCGAATTTGGATTTCTCGCCCCCTGTGTTCTGCCACTTTCCGGCACCCAGGGAAGCGAGCCGCACCCGCAGGCCAAGCAGCGGCTCGACGCCGAGGGCGCGAGATTCAGCAACCACCATGTCGAGTTCTGAAAGCTTCTCGACGACAATATGAACCCTCATCCCGAGCTGGCGGCCGATCAGCGCCAACCGCACGTACTCCCGATCTTTGTATCCGTTGCAGACCACAATGCTGTCAGGGCGGGAGCAGGCAAGGACCGCGAGCAGCTCCGGCTTGCTCCCGGCCTCAAGGCCGACGCGCTCGCCCCCGTGGGCGAGTAGGGCATCCACTACACTGCGCTGCTGGTTGACCTTTATCGGGTAGACGGCGGTGTAGCGGCCATGATAGCCATCGGACCGGCAGGCGCTGCCAAAGGCTTCGCACAGCTCATCGATGCGATGGTGGAGAATGCCGGAGAAACGCACCAGCACCGGAAGCGCGAGGTCGCGCGCAGCGAGTTCCGCCGCCAGGTCGTGCAGGTCTATTGCCGGACCTTTGCCTCCGGGCCGGCCGCCGGTTCCGGTCCATACCGGGTTGGGGTAGGCGACCACGTGACCGCGCTCGTTGATGTCGAAATAGCCGTTTCCCCAGTGCGCAATGTTGTAGGTGTCGCGAGCCTTTTGTATGGTCCAGTCGGTCATGGGCAGAAGTCTGGCGCTGCGCGCCGATGATACAAGAGAGGGCGGAAAAGTAATAAGATAGATTATCCCGAATTTCAGAGACGATTGGTATCAATCATATTTGATTATCACCATACTGCAGCTTGCACAGCACCCGGAGACATTCACTGATGGCGTTGGACAGCACCTGGTATACCGAACAATGGGCAGGACAGGGATCGGCGATTTCCCTTAAGATTCGGGACAAGGTTCACGACGAGCAGTCCCCCTACCAGCGCATCGAAATCTACGAGACCGAGACTTTCGGCACGCTCATGACGCTGGACGGATTGGTTATGGTGACCGATCGCGACAACTTCATCTATCACGAGATGATGTCGCATCCGGCCCTGTTCGTCCACCCTGCGCCGCGCCGGGTGCTGATCATCGGCGGCGGCGACTGCGGGACCCTGCATGAAGTCCTCAAGCATCCGTCCGTGGAGCTGGTCGAGCAGGTGGAGCTGGATGAACGCGTCACGCGTGTCTCGGAACGGTATTTCCCCGAGCTGTGCGCGTCGAACGGTGATCCGCGGGCGCGCTTGCGGTTTGACGACGGAATCCGGTGGGTCGCGCAGGCCCAGCCCAGCAGCTATGACGTGATCATCGTCGACTCGACCGATCCCGTGGGGCCAGCGGCCGGATTATTTTCGGAGGAGTTTTACCGCAACTGCTTCCGCGCCCTGTCAGGCCATGGAATACTGGCTGGCCAGAGCGAGTCTCCGCTTTTTCATCCGAACCTGATCAAATCCATGCACCAGGCGCTGCGGGCCGCTGGCTTCCTGGACGTGGCGGTGCTCAATTTCCCGCAGTGCACGTACCCTTCGGGGTGGTGGAGTGCAACACTCGCCTGCAAGGATGCGTCGCTGTCGGGCTTCCGCCAGGAGGCGGTTGCGGAAAAGAAATTCCCTACCCGCTATTACAATCTCGGCGTACACACCGCAGCCATGGCCACTCCGGAATTTCTGTTCGAACTGCTCCTGTGACAGAACGGAGCTGCACCAGATTGAATATCCGCGGCATTCGCGGTATAAATCCGGCCATCTCGAATGCACAACGACCTTGCCTATCAATCTGAGCACCGACCATGACTGACCCTCGAATTGCCCAGAAAGCCCCATATGCCCTAGATCTAGCGCCTGGCACCTATTGGTGGTGCGCATGCGGCCGGTCCAAGACCCAGCCGTTCTGCGATGGATCGCATCAGGGCACGGAGTTCACTCCGGTGCGGATCGATATCGACAGTGCCACGAGCGTGGCGCTGTGCGGCTGCAAGCACTCCGCCAGCAAACCTTACTGCGACGGCACACATAAGAAGCTGTAGCGACGCTTCACGGAAGGTTCTGATCGCCAGCGCCTGACGGGACCGCGCGGCTGGAGGCGCGGCCGTAAACCCGTCTTGAACACCGTTGCAACGGATTCTGCCGAGGGAGGTCTCCATGAGGAAAACTGCTGCCGTTGTTGTTGCCGTGCTGATCGGAGTGGCTGTGGTAGCGGGTTCCGCCTCGTACTGGCTTGGGATGCGGGCACGGCAAAGTTACGCGGCGCTTCTGCAGCAAGTTGCCCAGAATAGCGGCTTTGGCGTCTCGTATCTTCACTTCCAGAACGGCTGGCTGGCCTCCACGGCTACCGCCACGCTTACCCCACCCGGATTTCCGGCAGACATTTCAGTGACCAGCCGGATCCGGCCCGGGCCGTTTCCGGAACTCGCCCATTTGGGATTCATGCCTGGAATGGCATCGGTGACAACCCAGATCAGGGTGATTTCGAAGGCCTTGGTGAATTTTCAGCCGATCACTGCCCACACGATGATCTATCTCGCCGGAAACAGCGTTACCCGCCTGAGCATCCCGGCCTTCAGGCGCGGCGCGCCCGGTGCCAAGGGTTTCGGCTGGCTTCCGGCAAACGGGGAAATCATCGCAACTGCTGGCTCGAAGACGGTCACGGGGATTATCAATTTTCCGGAAGCGCAGATCTTCAACCCTCGCAGCAGCGTGACTCTTTCTCAGGCGACTTTCCGCTGGGCACGTCCTCCTGGCACATCAGATTCGGGGCAGGCGAGTCTGTCAGCACAGCGCATCAGCAAGACTGGCGCGAGCAGCCAGTTTGCCATTGACGGCCTGCGTATCACGCTGTGGCATCAGCGCCGACTCAGCAATGTTGCCGCCCGCATAAAAATTCAGGTCCAGATGGTGAACGATGGCATCAGCAGCTACGGACCGGGACAAATACTGCTGCGGATCGACAATCTGGACGGGGTCAGCCTGGACGCGTTCGGGCGGGCTGTCCGCGTGCTGGCAGCGCGGCGCCTGCCCCCAGACCGTCTGGGCGCGGTAATGCTGGCCCGAACCTCCGGCTTGCTGCGGGCGCAGGCGCGCAAGAAGCCGAAGTTCACGATCGCCAGCCTGGCATTCAAGGCGGTCGGCAGCAATGTAGTGGGCAAAGGCGGATTTGTTTTGGACGGCACCGACATAGATGGTCCGGACTATTCGGCGCTGCTGTTGCGGGCAATGAACGGCTCGTTCGAACTACTGGTGCCGAGGGCGGTGGTCGCCAACGTCGCGACGGACGAGATTCATCATCAGCTGGACCGCTACAAAGCTCAGGGCATTCTGACACCCGCTGAGGCCGGAAAGCTGACAAATCAGCGGGTGGCAGACATCATCCGCAATGCCCTGCCCATGTACATGAACCGGATTGCGGCCCGCTGGCATCTGGTATCAGCCGGCGCGGACTACATGCTTACTGCCGCCATTCATGGTGGACATCTGACGATCAACGGCCAGCCGGCGGAAATGGGGGAGTCAGCGCACGGACCGTAATGGGCGTGACGGCTTCATGGCACGGCGGTAGCTGGTCCCGGGGCAGGGCGCACGCGCCGAATTTCTTGAGGGGCCAGCTGTTCCCGTATTGACGCGCAGCATCCCGGCGTTGGCAGGTTCCATCGCACTGCACGGACGGTTCACGCGACCTGAGTCCGCCGCGCCTGGCTGTTCCGCTGGCGCATCGCGCCGTGACACACTCTGCCCTGGCCGTCATTTGGGAGCCCGCCGAGGAAGGTTTGCATCCGGAAGTCCGGCCGGAACTGCGCCCTTTCCGGCGCAGTGCCGGCAGCCTTTGTTTTTTGAGTCCGCCAACGGCCTTGCCTGCAGCTTCCTCGAGCTATCCGGTCTTCCCGGACGATAACCCTTAGCCTAACCACCGCCGATTTCCATTACTGGATCGCGACTTCGTATCTGAGGTGCAGCGCACCCCCGCAACCTGGGTACCCGCAAAAAAAGGCGGGCGCCGAAGCGCCCGCAAATGCAACCTCGTTCCGGTCGGCCGAGAGCTAGTCGCCGTAAGCCCGCTCTCCGTGCTGGGAGATATCGAGGCCTTCACGCTCTTCTTCCTCGGTCGGACGCAGACCGACGATCATATCCACCACCTTGAGGATGATGTAGGTCATTATTGCGTCGTAAACCAGCACCGCGCCAACATCGATGAACTGTAACGTCAGCTGGTGGAAATTGCCTTCGAGCACGCCGGCGGTGCCGCCGATGGCCTTCACCGCAAACACGCCGGTAAGGATCGCACCCAGCGCCCCACCGACAGCGTGGACACCGAAAGCATCCAGCGCATCATCATAGCCGAACATGTTCTTCATGTAGGTCGCAGTCCAGAAGCAGACCACGCCGCCGGCAATGCCGATGATGAGAGCGCCGGTCGGGTCGACAAAACCCGACGCCGGCGTGATCGCCACCAGCCCGGCTACCGCACCCGAGGCCATGCCCAGAACGCTTGGCTTACCACGCGCCATCCACTCGGCGAACATCCAGGCCATCGCCGCAGCGGCAGTCGCAATCTGCGTGGTCACCATCGCCATGCCGGCACGTCCACCAGAGGATACGGCGCTGCCGGCATTGAAGCCGAACCAGCCGACCCACAGCAGCGAGGCTCCGATCACGGTGAGTACCAGGTTGTGGGGCGCCATAGGCTCCTTCTTGTAGCCGACGCGTTTGCCGATGACTAGCGCCGTTACCAGACCCGCGACACCGGCATTCAGATGCACCACCGTTCCGCCGGCGAAGTCCAGGGCGCCCAGCTTCGCGAGCCAGCCGTTAGCCGACCAGACCCAGTGCGCCACCGGCGAATACACCAGGATCAGCCACAGCGACATAAACCACAGCACCGCGGAGAACTTGATACGTTCTGCAAACGAGCCAGAGATCAGGGCCGGGGTGATGATGGCGAAGGTCATCTGGAAAGCCATGTACACCGATTCCGGCACCGCACCAGACAGGTCAGACACGGTAAACTTTCCCATCCCGTGCAGGAACAGCCTGCTCAGATTGCCGATATAGGCGTTGCCGTCGGTAAAGGACAGGCTGTAGGCGATGACATACCACAGGACCGTCACCAGACACGTGGTGGCAAAGCTGTGGGCCAGGGTGCTCAGGACGTTCTTGTTTCGCACCATGCCGCCGTAGAACAGCGCCAGACCCGGGACCGTCATCATCAACACCAGCGCCATGGAAGTCAGCATCCACGCCGTGTCACCAGGATTGATCTTTGGGTTCGGGTCCGCGCTCACCGCTTCGGTGGGTGCAGGTGCCGCGGGAGCGGCGACCGGGGCAGCCGGTGCGGCGGCCGGAGCCGCAGCGGTGGTGGCGGCGGGCGGTGTCGCCGGTGCCGTCCCCTCGTCGCTGAACGCCAGCAATGGAGCCAGCAAGAGCAGCACGCCAAGGATGGCGCCGATGAATGTCTTGGTACGGAGTTGGTTACGCATCAAAGTTCCCCCCATGTCAAAGCGCATCTCTGCCGGTCTCACCGGTGCGGATGCGAACTACCTGTTCAAGATCGAAGACGAATATTTTCCCGTCCCCGATCTTGTCTGTTTTCGCCGAACGGACAATCGCCTCGGTGACCTTGTCGAGCATCTTGGCATCGATTGCGACCTCGAGCTTCACCTTGGGCAGGAAATCGACGACGTATTCGGCTCCGCGATAAAGCTCGGTGTGCCCTTTTTGCCGCCCGAAGCCTTTCACCTCGGTGACGGTGATGCCCTGAACGCCGACCTCCGACAGCGCATCGCGCACATCGTCGAGCTTGAAAGGCTTGATAATGGCTATGACGAGTTTCATGCTTTTCTCCTTCCGCACTCGGAATGGCGCTGCTGCGCCATCTTTGTGCAACGGTTAAAATTTATACAGGGCTTCCACGCCCACTGAAGACTGGCTGTCCTTGGAAGTCCCGTTGACCATCTCGAATACGGGCTTGTCCGACTTGTCGTAACGTACTTCGCCGCGCAGTTCCACCTGCG
>JAPTTX010000075.1:0-13485 GCA_028068195.1 Gammaproteobacteria bacterium | reverse complement strand
GGAAGGGGAGGGGGACTCTATGTAAGTGCTTGATCTATTGGCTCCCCGGGACGGACTCGAACCGCCGACCCGGTGATTAACAGTCACCTGCTCTACCGACTGAGCTACCGGGGAACAGAAGGGTGGCTATGCTACTGTTGGCCAGAGGACCGGTCAAGCCACTACTGCGTTAGATCAAGCAGAAATCCGGGTGCGCCAGGGTAGATTGAGGGCCACCTGATGCCTCCCATTCACGCAGCCGAAAATCAATTGGTGTCGCAGGCGGAGTCGGTCACCCTGGCGCCAGGGTGGGAGATTCCTTCGCAGTTTGGGTTTGGACCTAGCTTTCTACCCGGCCAAGCAGCTTTTCGAGACGGTCGAGCGCGGCGTCAAGGTTTTCCATGCTGGTGGCATAAGACAGCCGCAAATAGCCTTCGGCACCAAAAGCCGACCCAGGAACCAGCGCCACACCAATCTCGTTAAGCAGAAATTCGGCCATTTCTACGTCGTTGTGAATGTCATTGACGGCTGCAATTGCCCCTTCGAAGGACGGAAAAGCATAGAAAGTACCCAGGGACGGCAGGCAGCGTACGCCCTGCAGCTGGTTAAGACGCGCGACCACCCGGTCATGTCGTTCCTTGAACGCCGTGAGCATGGGGGTAATGCAGCCCTGATCCCCATTGAGCGCCGCTTCGGCTGCGACCTGGGCGATGGACGTCGGGTTGGATGTGCTCTGCGACTGGATCTTCCGCATGGCTGCAATCAGCGGCTTGGGGCCGCCCGCATAGCCTATGCGCCAGCCCGTCATCGCATAGGCCTTGGACACCCCGTTCAGGACAATGGTGCGATCCTTGAGATCGGGGCAGGCATTGACAATGTTGCAGAATGGCTCCTTCGTCCACAGTATGTGCTCGTACATGTCGTCCGTGGCAATCAGGACATCGGGGTAGCGCCGAAGGACACTGCCCAGAGCTTCCAGTTCCGCGCGCGAATAGACTGCCCCGGTAGGGTTGGACGGGCTATTGATGACCACGAGCCGGGTCTTGTATCCGATGACGCTGTCGAGCTGCTCGGGCGTGATTTTGAAAGCTTGGTTCATGCCGGCATGGATAATCACCGGGGTGGCGTCCGCCAGCAGCACCATGTCCGGATAGGACACCCAGTACGGAGCCGGAATCACCACCTCGTCGGCCGGATCGAGCAGTGCCTGCGTGAGGTTGAAAAAGCTCTGTTTCCCCCCCACCGATACCAGGATTTCGTCGAGACCGTAATCCAGGCCGTTATCGCGCGCAAACTTGGCGCGCACTGCCTGTTTCAGGGAGGGTGTTCCATCCACCGCCGTATACTTGGTAAAGCCCTGGCGGATGGCGCGGATGGCGGCTTCTTTAATATGTTCCGGCGTATCAAAATCCGGTTCACCGGCGCCGAGGCCGATGACATCCTTGCCCTGCGCCCTGAGTTCCCGGGCACGGGCCGTGACCGCGAGTGTGGAAGACGGCTGGATGCGTTGAACGCGGCTGGAAAGGCGAATCGTTGGCAAATTGTTGTTCCCGACGGTGTCCGATCAAACTGGAGTAATATACCCGACAATCTTCAATGTCACCAACGTCGATGAACCAGCGGTTTCTGCTCGAAAGCCCGTTCCGTCCGGCGGGTGACCAGCCCCAGGCAATTTCCGCCCTGGTGGACGGTCTGTGCCGCGGCGAAGCATTCCAGACCCTGCTTGGCGTAACCGGTTCGGGCAAGACCTTCACTATCGCCAACGTGATCGAGCAGGTGCAGCGCCCGACGCTGATTATGGCGCCCAACAAGACCTTGGCGGCACAGCTGTATGCCGAAATGCGGGATTTCTTTCCCCATAATGCAGTGGAATACTTCGTTTCGTATTACGACTACTACCAGCCTGAAGCTTATGTCCCGGCTTCCGATACCTATATAGAAAAGGACGCGTCGATCAACGAGCATATCGAGCAGATGCGTCTGTCCGCCACCAAGGCCCTGCTCGAGCGTCCGGACTCGATCATCGTCGCGACCGTCTCGGCCATTTACGGTCTTGGCGATCCCGTCGCCTATCACGACATGATCCTTCACCTGCGTGTCGGGGCGGTTATGGACCAGCGCGCCATCCTGCGCAGGCTCGCGGAGCTGCAATACACGCGCAATGACTATGAACTGCACCGTGCCACCTTCCGGGTGCGGGGCGACGTCATCGACATTTTTCCGGCGGAATCGGAACGTTGGGCGATTCGGGTGACGCTTTTTGGCGACGATATCGAGAGCCTGAGCCAGTTTGATCCGCTCACGGGCGAGACGCTGAACCCGCTTACTCGTGCCACGATCTTTCCCTCATCGCATTATGTCACTCCACGCGAGACGGTGATCCAGGCAATCGACGCCATCAAGGATGAATTGCGCGTGCGTCTGGAGGCGCTGCGGGCGGCCGACAAACTGGTCGAGGCCCAGCGCCTGGAGAGCCGCACCCGCCTGGATCTCGAAATGCTGCAGGAAATGGGTTATTGCCCAGGGATCGAGAACTATTCCCGCTTCTTGTCGGGGCGTAAGCCCGGCGAACCGCCGCCGACGCTCATCGACTATCTCCCCTCCGACTGTCTGATGGTCATCGATGAGAGTCATGTGACGGTGCCGCAGATCGGGGGCATGTACCGCGGCGACCGGGCACGCAAGGAAACGCTCGTGGAATACGGCTTTCGCTTGCCTTCGGCCCTGGACAACCGGCCGCTGAAGTTCGAGGAGTTCGAATCACTGATGCCGCAGACGATTTTCGTGTCGGCCACGCCCGGGCCGTACGAGGCGCAGCGCTCCGGGGCTGTGATCGACCTCGTGGTCCGGCCGACGGGCTTGCTCGATCCGCAGATCGAAGTGCGTCCAGTGCTCACGCAGGTGGACGACCTGCTTTCCGAGATCGGGCAGCGCACAGCGGTCGGCGAGCGCGTCCTGGTCACCACGCTCACCAAGCGCATGGCCGAGGACCTGACCGAGTATCTCGCAGAGCACGGCGTGCGGGTGCGCTACCTGCATTCGGACATCGATACGGTGGAACGCGTGGAGATCATCCGCGACCTGCGCGCCGGCGTGTTCGATGTGCTGGTAGGGATCAACCTGCTGCGCGAAGGACTCGACCTGCCGGAGGTGTCGCTCGTGGCCATTCTGGATGCGGACAAGGAGGGCTTTCTGCGTTCCGCCCGGTCTCTCATCCAGACCATCGGTCGCGCTGCCCGCCACGTGCACGGCAAGGCGATCATGTATGCGGATACGGTTACCCGCTCCATGCAGCAGGCGATCGAGGAAACCGACCGTCGGCGCGCCAGGCAGCTTGCCTACAACGAGGCCCATGGCATCACGCCAACCAGTATCGTCAAGGCGGTGAAAGATCTCATCGAGGGTGTTCCCTACGCTCGGACGGGTGGGCGAGGCGGCGCCGGGGTGTCGGTGCGGGCAGCGGAGGAAAATATGGAGTACGCCGGTCTTGCGCCGGAGGCGCTCGGGCGGGTGCTGAGCAAGCTCGAGAAGGAGATGTTCGCGCGCGCCCGGAACCTGGAGTTCGAGGAGGCCGCCGCGATCCGTGACCGGATCGAAGCCATCAAGGCGCGCAACCTCGGGGCGACCGAGTCGGGTATCGCCGGACGCTAGCGGGCGCGGCTGCGCTATTCCTGGCTGCCGAGCGCGTGCAACTCGCGGTTGAGCCGTGCCGGATCGCCGAGATTGAGCTCGACCAGGCGGCGCAGATGCTCGATGCTGTCGAGATCGATGCGCCGGCAGCGGAATCCGACATATCCGGGTCCCTGGTGTGCGACCTCGGCTTCCATCCTTATCACCACGGCGCTGTCTGCGATGTGCATTGCAAGTTCGACGGCATCTCCGGGAGATCCGTTCCAGTCGTGTGGCACGGTCAGCAGTGCACCGTTCAGAGATATGTCGAGCAGTCGCGCCTCCCACTGCACGGAGCCGTGCCGGATCTGCACCACGGCATCGAGCGGAAATCGCGTAAACCTTCGCTGGTTTTCGGATGGCATGTCTTTTCCCTGGCGTCCGGTTGACATAGGCCCGGGTTTGCCCAGGCCTGGCCTTGGGCGACCGGCAGCGGCGAGGACCGGGCATTGTGTGGCACGGGCCGTTCGGCAGTCGCGTGGCCGCCGGAATCCGGCACACCGGCGGCGGGCCGTATCTGAAGATATTAGCGCACACCCGCCGGCTTTCCCATGGTTACGGCAAACTGCGGCGGCCTGTCACGCAACGGGCCAGTGCCCCGTTCCAGGTCCGGCGCGCAGCAGGCAGCGCCTTGTGACCGGCTGCGCACTTGTGCTATTTTGCGCGCCTGAATCCAGGCGCGTAGCTCAGTGGTAGAGCACTACCTTGACATGGTAGTGGTCGGTGGTTCGATCCCACTCGCGCCTACCAGATTTCCCGCTCCGGTTTTCCGAGCCGTACATCCAGCCGGAAGGGGCGAACCCCCCATGCGGCCCTTCGTGACGGCCGCCACTGACAAAAGGGTCCAACCCAGATGCCTGTAGTCACCCTGCCTGACGGAAGCCGGCGCGAATATCCACAGCCTGTTACCGTGGGTGAAATGGCAGCATCCATCGGTCCGGGGTTGGCGAAGGCTGCGCTTGCCGGACGGGTCGATGGCCGGCTGGTCGATACCTCTTTCGTGATCGATCATGACGCGACCGTGGCCGTGGTCACCGGTCGCGATTCGGATGGCCTGGAGGTGATACGGCACTCGACTGCCCATCTTCTGGCCCAGGCCGTCAAGGCGCTCTACCCGGCAGCCCAGGTGACCATCGGTCCGGTCATCGAGGACGGCTTCTACTACGATTTCGCCTTTCAGCGCGGCTTCAGCGAAGAGGATTTGCGCGCCATTGAGGCCCGCATGCAGGAGCTTGCCAAGCGCGATCTCCCGGTTCGGCGGGAAGTCATGGCACGCGCGCAGGCGGTGCAGCTGTTTCGCGACATGGGCGAGCGGTACAAGGCCGAAATTATCGAGAGCATCCCCGAGGGCGAGGAAATCTCGCTTTACCGCCAGGGCGAGTTCATCGATCTGTGCCGTGGACCGCATGTCCCCTCCACCGGCAAGCTCGGGGCATTCAGACTCATGAAGGTGGCCGGCGCCTATTGGCGGGGCGATTCGCGCAACGAAATGCTGCAGCGCATCTACGGCACGGCCTGGGGGGACAAGAAGGCGCTGGATGCCTACCTGCACCGCCTTGAGGAGGCCGAGAAGCGGGATCACCGCAAGATCGGCAAGGCCCTCGACCTGTTTCACATGCAAGAGGAAGCCCCGGGCATGGTGTTCTGGCATGAGCGCGGCTGGCGCATCTACCAGACGATTCAGGCTTACATGAGCCGGCTGTGGCGTGACCACGGCTACCGGGAAGTACGCACGCCACAACTCGTGGATCGCAGTCTGTGGGAGAAGTCGGGGCACTGGGAGAAGTTTCACGACGACATGTTCACCACCGAGTCGGAGAAACGTACCTTCGCGGTGAAACCGATGAACTGCCCGTGCCATATCCAGATCTACAACCAGGGCCTCAAGAGCTACCGCGATCTGCCCCTGCGGCTGGCGGAATTCGGTTCCTGCCACCGCAACGAGCAATCCGGCGCCCTGCATGGCCTGATGCGCGTGCGCGGGTTCACCCAGGACGATGCGCATATTTTCTGTACTGAAGACCAGATTCAGTCCGAGGTGTCGACGTTTATTGATTTGCTGCACCGGGTCTATTCGGATTTCGGGTTCCGCCAGCTGCAGTACCGGCTCTCCACCCGGCCTGCCAGCCGCATTGGCTCGGAAGAAGCGTGGGACCGGGCGGAGCATGCCCTGGAGCAGGCGCTGAACAGCAAGCAGTTGCCTTGGGACCTGCAGCCCGGGGAAGGGGCATTTTATGGCCCCAAGATCGAGTTTTCCCTCAGGGACTCCATCGGGCGGCTATGGCAGTGCGGGACCGTCCAAGTGGATTTCTCCATGCCCGGACGGCTCGGGGCGGGTTACATTGCCGCCGATGGCAGCAAACAGATTCCGGTGATGCTGCACCGGGCGGTGTTCGGATCGATCGAACGGTTTATCGGAATTCTGATCGAGGAATACGCCGGAGCTTTCCCTCCGTGGCTGGCACCAGTCCAAGGAGTCATTCTCACAATCACCGACCGGCAGGATGGCTATGCCCGCTCCGTGGCCGAAAAACTGGGCAAAGAGGGCTTCCGGATCGAAACGGACTTGAGAAACGAAAAGATTGGCTTTAAAATCCGCGAACATACCTTACAGCGCATCCCGTACCTGCTGGTCGTCGGGGAAAAGGAGGCGCAGAACGGGACTCTGGCCGTGCGCACGCGCACGGGTGAGGATCTGGGCTCGATGGCGCTGCCAGCGTTCATCGAGCGACTCACCCAGGAGATCGCGAGCCACGGCTTTTTTGCTGATTAGACGGAGGGTTGCACCTATCGCTTCAGATAAAGAGACACGCCTGAATGAACAGATCAAGGCACCGAATGTGAGGTTGATCGGTGCTGATGGAAAACAAATAGGCGTGGTTTCAACCGCCGAAGCCAAGCAAATGGCTGCGGCGGAGGGCTTTGATCTGGTTGAGATTTCGCCCAATGTTTCGCCGCCGGTCTGCCGTATCATGAACTACGGCAAGTTCCAGTATGAGGAGAGCAAGCGCAAGCACGCGGCGAAGCGCAAGCAGAAACAGATCCAGATCAAGGAAGTGAAGTTTCGTCCTGGGACGGACGTCGGAGATTATCAGGTCAAACTGCGCAACCTGATACGTTTCCTGGAAAACGGGGACAAAGCCAAGATCACTCTGCGTTTCCGGGGCCGCGAGATGGCGCATCAGGAGCTGGGCTTCCAGCTGCTAAAGCGCATCGAGGCGGACCTCAAGGAAGTCGGGACGGTCGAGCAGTATCCGCGCCTGGAAGGTCGGCAGATGGTCATGGTGGTCAACCCCAAACGATAAGGCCGCGCCATCGTGCGGTCCAACCTGTAGCGCCGGGAGACTTCCGTTCGACGGACGGATTCCGGCGTGAGAATGCGGAGTACGGAAATGCCGAAGTTGAAGACCAATCGCGGGGCCGCCAAGCGGTTCCGCAAGACTGCGAGCGGCGGTTTCAAAACCGGCCACTCGTACGTGCGTCACATCCTGACGAAGAAGCCGACCAAGCGCAAACGTCATCTGCGCGGCACCATGCAAGTGCATGGTTCCGATGTGGCGGCCGTGCGGCGCATGCTGCCGTACGTCTGAGGGGGGTGAGCCATGCCACGGGTTAAACGCGGAGTTACCGCCCACGCTCGCCACAAGAAGGTGCTGGGCCGGGCCAAGGGCTATTTCAACGCGCGACGCAAAGTGTATCGCGTCGCCAAGCAGGCGGTTGACAAGGCTGGGCAGTACGCCTATCGCGACCGGCGCGTGCGCAAGCGCGATTTTCGTGCGCTGTGGATTGCGCGCATCAACGCGGCGGCGCGGGAATGCGGTCTGAGCTACAGCCGGTTCATCAACGGCCTGCAGCGCGCTGCAATCGCCGTCGATCGCAAGGTCCTGGCCGATATTGCTGTGCACGACAAACATGCCTTTTCGGTGCTGGCGGAAAAGGCCAAGGCCAGTCTTTCGTAGTTGCCGGCCGGCGCAGGGCAGCGCCCCGGCCGCCCTGTGCAGCCGGTCCGACTAAATGAGGGAAAGGTTCCGTACCTTTCCCTCTCCTGTTTTCGTCCCCGGAGCGCGGTCTGACAGTGCGCGAACAACTTAGCCAACTGCTGGATGAGGCACGTCGGGCAGCTGCGGATGCAGCCGATGTGGCGGCCGTGGAGCAGCTGCGTGTCAGGTACCTGGGGAAGAAGGGCATCCTGACGGAGCAGCTGAAAGGGCTGGGAGGGCTTCCTCCCGAGGAACGGCCGCAGGCCGGACAGCTGGTCAATGACGCCAAGCAGTCCCTGCAGGGCGAGCTCAACCGTCGCCGGCAGGAACTCGAGTCCATCCAGCGCGAAGCACAACTCGCCGAAGAAACTGTTGATGTGACCCTGCCGGGCCGCGGGCTGCGTCAGGGCGGATACCATCCGATCACGCGAACCGTGCAGCGCCTGCAGACGCTCTTCCAGCACATGGGCTTCGATATCGCCGATGGTCCCGAAATCGAGGATGAGTTCCATAATTTTGAGGCGCTCAATATTCCGGAGAACCATCCGGCGCGCGCCATGCACGACACCTTCTACTTCGGGTCCGGACTGCTGCTGCGCACCCACACTTCTCCGGTCCAGATCCGCTACATGGAGCGCAACAAGCCGCCACTGCGTGTCATTGCCCCCGGGCGAGTCTACCGCTGCGACTCGGATGTGACCCATACCCCGATGTTTCATCAGATCGAGGGCCTCATGGTCGACGAGTTGGTGAGCTTTGCCGATCTGAAGGGGATTGTGGCGGAATTCCTCGAACGTTTCTTCGAGCGTCCGCTGAAACTGCGCTTTCGTCCGTCATTCTTTCCTTTCACCGAACCTTCCGCGGAAGCGGATATCGAATGTGTGATCTGCGGCGGTGTAGGCTGCCGTGTGTGCAAGCAGTCAGGCTGGCTCGAGGTGCTCGGTTGCGGTATGGTGCACCCGCGGGTTCTGGACCACGTCGGAATCGACAGCGAGCGTTACAGTGGATTCGCGTTCGGCCTGGGCGTGGAGCGTCTCACGATGCTGCGCTACGGCGTCAACGACCTGCGTTTGTTTTACGAAAACGATCTGCGCTTCCTGCGCCAGTTCCGCTGAGAGCCGAAGCGCTGATGGCAGCGGCGTATCGCCGCGCTGCAGGCAGGCGTGAAGAACAACGAGAAGTGAACACCGAACCATGAAAATCAGCGAACAGTGGTTGCGCGAGTGGGTTCCGGTGCGCATGTCCGGCGACGCACTCGCCGAGCGGCTGACCATGGCCGGGCTTGCCGTCGATGCGCGGATTCCGGTTTCGCCGCCGCTTGATCAGGTCGTGGTCGGAGAGATCACCGCGCTCGCGCCGCACCCCGCCGCTGACCGCCTGCGTGTGTGCGCAGTGCGGGTGGGCAGGGACCACATGCTGGAAATCGTCTGCGGTGCCGACAACGCGGCCGTTGGCCTCAAGGTGCCGGTGGCGCTGCCGGGTGCGGAACTGCCCGGCGGCGTGCGTATCGTTCGCAGCGAGATCCGGGGTGTGGGATCGCAGGGCATGCTCTGTTCGGCCAAGGAACTCGGGCTCGCAGAAGCAGCCGAGGGCCTGATGGTTCTCGATTCCGGCGCACGGCCGGGCATGGCCGTGTGCAATGCCCTGGGACTGGACGACCACCAGATCGAACTCGACCTGACCCCCAACCGTGGCGACTGCCTGAGCGTGGCCGGGCTAGCGCGGGAACTCTCCACCCTGACAGGCGTGACCGCGCGCGCTCCGGCGGTGCGCGCGGCGAAGGTGCGCAGTCGGCGGCAGTTCAGGGTGACAGTCCGGTCCGGGCGCGATTGTCCGCGCTATGCAGGTCGGGTCATCGAGGACATCGACCCGGCTGCCGTGACGCCGTCATGGTTGCGTGAACGTCTGCGGCGCAGTGGCGTGCGCAGCATTCACCCCGTAGTGGATGTGACGAACTATGTCATGCTCGAGCTGGGGCAGCCGCTGCATGCCTTCGATCTGGACAGGCTTTCCGGCGGACTGACGGTACGCCTGGCACAGCCGGGAGAGGTGTTGGCGCTGCTCGACGGTAATCGCGTGACGGTACCGGAAGGCGCGCTGTTGATTGCCGACAGCAAGGGTCCGTGCGCGCTGGCTGGAATCATGGGTGGACTCGATTCGGCGGTTACTGCCGCCACGGGCAGTGTCTTTCTGGAGAGCGCCTATTTCCGTCCGGGAGCGATCGCCAGCCGGGCGCGGCAGATGGGGCTGCACACGGATTCTTCCCATCGATTCGAGCGTGGCGTGGATCCGCAGCTGCAGAGGCGTGCTCTGGAGCGCGCCACGCAGTTGATCCTGTCGCTGGCCGGAGGTCGGCCCGGACCCGTGGTGGAGAAGGTGGCGGCACGTCAGCTGCCGGTGCGCACGGCGGTGAAGCTGCGCGCCGAGCGGGTGGCGCGCCTGCTGGGGGCGCCGGTTCCGCGGCAGCAGATTGCGCTCATCCTGAAGCGCCTCGGCATGAGGTCGGTCCGAGTGGCGGACGGCTGGATGGTGACGCCGCCGTCGTGGCGGTTCGACATCTCCGAGGAATGCGATCTGATCGAGGAAGTGGCGCGCATTGCGGGATACGAAAAGCTCGCGCCGCGCCGGCCGCAGGCACCGCTGCAGGCCGGTACTGCCACGGAAACGCGCGTGTCCGCGGACCGGTTCCGGGCGATGCTGGTCGACCGCGATTACCAGGAGGCCATAACGTACAGTTTTGTGGATCCGGCACTGCAGGCGCTGGTCGATCCGGACCACAAGCCGATCGTGCTGGCCAACCCGATTGCGTCGGACATGGCGGCCATGCGCACGAGCCTGTGGCCGGGCCTGCTCGGAGCTGCCGCCCATAACCTGAATCGGCAGCAGGAACGGGTGCGGCTGTTCGAGGTGGGCCGTCGGTTTTTGCTGCGTCACGACGGAACCGTCGCGGAAGTGGCCAGCCTCGCGGGGATTGTGGTGGGCCCGGCACTGCCTGAGCAGTGGGGCGCTCCGGCGCGGGAGGCAGACTTCTATGATGTCAAAGGAGACGTGGAGGCGCTGGTGTCGGCGGGCGGTACAAGCGGGCGTTTCCGGTTTCGTCCCGCGCGTCATCCGGCGCTTCATCCGGGTCAGGCAGCGGAGGTTACGGACGCATCGGGTCAGCCCATTGGTCTGCTCGGTTCGCTGCACCCGTCAGTACGGGCGCATCTCGGGCTGGAGCAGTCTGTCTTTCTGTTCGAATTGCGGCTCGATCTCCTGGAAAAGGTCCAGATCCCGGCGTTCGAAGAGGTTTCGCGCTTTCCTTCGATCCGCCGGGACATTGCGGTGGTGGTGGATAACCGCGTACCCGCCCAGGCAGTGCTCGACTGTGTCACGCAAGTTTCCGGCAAGTTACTGGCAAACCTTGAGCTTTTTGACGAATATCGTGGCGAAGGCATTGATTCCGGAAGAAAAAGTTTGGCCATGGGCTTGACCTTACAGGACTCTTCGCGCACTCTTAAAGAAGGGGAGGTTGAGGCGCTCATGGAACAGGTGGTGAAAGTTCTGGCGTCGCAGCTGGGAGCAGGGCTCAGACAATAAGCAGAGCAGGTAAATAAGAAGGGCGCAATCCATGGCGTTAACAAAAGCTGATTTGGCCGAATCGCTATTCAATGAACTGGGGCTAAACAAACGGGAGGCGAAGGAGTTTGTAGAACTCTTTTTCGAAAAGATACGCGAAACGCTTGAGAACGGAGAACCGGTCAAGCTCTCTGGTTTCGGCAATTTCGGACTGCGGAAGAAGAACCCGCGCCCGGGCCGGAATCCGAAGACTGGGGAAGAGATTCCGATCTCGGCACGGCGTGTCGTGACTTTCCGCGCCAGCCATAAATTAAAAGAACGAGTGGAGCTGAATGCTGGATCCCGCGGACAATCTTGAGCTTCCGCCGATACCGAGCAAGCGCTACTTCACCATCGGTGAGGTGAGCGACCTGTGCGGCGTCAAGCCGCACGTGCTGCGGTACTGGGAGCAGGAATTCCCGCAGCTGAAGCCGGTGAAGCGGCGCGGCAACCGCCGCTATTATCAGCGCCACGACGTCATGCTGATCCGCCAGATCCGCTGCCTCCTGTATGTCGACGGCTTCACCATCAGCGGCGCGCGCAACAAGCTGGTCGTCGAACACGATTTGAGCGACCCTACCCACCGCGCCGCACTCATCAGTCAGCTCATCCAGGAGCTCGAAGAGGTGCTGCAGCTGCTGCGGGTGTGAACGGCAGTTCCGCCCTTCCGGGTTCTCGGGTATCATGTGCCGGCGTTGCGGCGGCTTTACCGGGATCGGGCAAGAGTCCGCCGGTGTGCCGTTCGGCACAGGCTATCGACGGGGCGTAGCGCAGCCTGGTAGCGCACCTCCTTGGGGTGGAGGTGGTCGGAGGTTCAAATCCTCTCGCCCCGACCATATATCCGTTCAGACGTTCTCTGGCTGACGCGGGAAGAGTGGAACATCCGGTTCGGTCGTTTCCCCGGACCGGATCGCCATCAGGCCGATGGCACATGATTCTTCCGTCTTGCCGCGCCATGCGGCACTGCGTGGAGGTGCCCGCGTTGCCGCTGACGGCCCGCCCATCCTCGAGCCGTCGAACGACAGTCCTGGCGTGGGGCGCGCGGGGTCGATGATCAAACCGCGATGGCGGGAGCCGTCCCGTGACGCGGATCGGCTCGATCAGTCAGGAGGCGGCGGAATGCACCGTCGTGCCGGGTCGACCGGACTCATTATGCCCACCGCATTGCCGTCGGGATCCTCGACAATGGCGTATCTCGATCCCCAGAACGCGTCCTGTGGCGGCTGCTGGCTGGCATGGCCGGCGGCGGTCATCCGCCGGAACACGAGATCGACTTGTTCCCGCGACGGCACGCCGAAGAACAGGACCGCGCCCATGGTGCCGGTGCTGGGCTGCCTGAAGCCTGGGTTCCACTGTCTCGCAAATTCGATGCTGTCAAACTCAATGCGGCTGCCGTTGGGCATGATGGCGGTTGCGTGATGCCGGACCCACTCGGGCCGTGCGGCCTCCTCGACGGTGAGCCCCAGCAGCCGGTAGAACGCGATCGATACAGCCAAGTCCCTCGCCACCAGGTTTACCTGGCTGAGGACCGGTGCTTGCGTGGTCTGCGGCATTGCGCGAGCGTACCACCGGGTCGTCGCATGGAACAGGGTCTCTTGGCATCATACGGGTCCGGCGGGAGCATCGTTGTTCCATGCCCCGAAGCGTCTTCGGCAACCGATACCGATTCCATCGGCGGCAATTTGCCGGCGTTGGCATCCGCATGCTGTCCGGTTGGGCGCCGGTTTCACTGCTCCGGTGCAATCCGCAGGCTGCGGCCGGCCTCGCAGTGCCCCATCGAGCGGATATCGGGTCAGGGAGTGGCAGCAGCAGAAGCCATCGGCTGTCAGCGGTGCCTGGGAAGCCAGCCAAGCCGGCAAATCGGGTCCCACCGCCGTGCCTAGGCTTCTTTGGGGCGGGGCTGACGCGCAGTCGCGGAACGCGCGATAGCGGCGGCAGGTTGGTTTTACGTTCAGATTTATGTATCTTCGCGCGCGGAATGCGTATCCTGCTGAGCAATGACGATGGCTACTTCGCGCCCGGGCTTGCATGCCTGGCGGAGGCGCTGCGCCCTATGGCGCAGGTCGATGTCGTGGCCCCGGAGCGCGACCGCAGCGGCGCCAGCAACTCCCTCACCCTCACCAGCCCGCTGCGTGTGCACCAGGCCGGCAACGGCTTCCGGTATGTCGACGGGACGCCCACCGACTGCGTGCATCTGGCGATCACAGGCCTGCTCGAGCGTGAGCCCGATATCGTGGTGTCCGGGATCAACCACGGCGCA
>JAPTTX010000030.1:0-154643 GCA_028068195.1 Gammaproteobacteria bacterium | reverse complement strand
TTTTGAGCCTGAATCAGTTCGAGAAAATCCCACTGGATACGCTACTTTCCCGATCGGAGGTGCCGGCGGAAGTCGATCAGTCCGCCAACCAGCTGATTCTGTTCGAGTAACGTTGGGACAGGCCTGATATGGTCCAAAAACAGACGCGTACCATCATTGCGCTTGGCTTTGCCTTGGTGCTGGCATTATTGCTTGGTGTTGCAGCGATCGGGCTGCGCGAAATGAAGCTCATTAATCGCCGTCTGCAACGAATAATCCAGCAAAATAGCGTCAGAACCGAGCTCATATTCGCGATGCACTATGCTGCGCGCGAGCGTGCGCTGTTGCTATTTTCGATGGCAATGACGCAAGACCCATTTTCACGAGAAGACCAATTCACTCGATTCAACCAGATGGCGACGGCGTTCGCGGTCGCGCGCAGACAGCTTTTGGCAACGGATCTGGACCCGAAGGAAAGGGCTATTCTTGCGCGCCAGGCCAGGTTCATTGCTAGATCCGAATTCCTCCAGCGGCGTGTCGCAAACCTCATTATTGCCGGGCACGCGAGCCGCGCTACGGCCTTGCTGCTATCCAGAACCGTACCGGCCCAAGATGCGGTACTGCGGCAACTCCGGGACCTGCTCAGACTGCAAATGAGCACTGGACGGGACCGGGTCGCGCGCACGGAGCGCTCTTACCATGACGCCTACCTGTACATGGTCTCGCTTGGGACAATTGCCGTCGTCCTTTGCGTTCTCGTGGCACTGTTCGTGATACGGCGGGTTGCGCACGCCGAACACGAGCTTTTTCGGGAAAAGGAACTCGCAGAAACTACTCTGCATTCGATTGGGGACGCGGTAATGACGGTTGATGTTGCAGGCAACGTGGATTACGCCAACCCAGTCAGCGAACAGATGACCGGATGGAAAGCGGCCGAAGCCCAGGGACTGCCTCTGAACCAGGTACTCCACATTCTGGACGAAAAAACCCGCAGGCCAGTCGAGGCCGGCATGTTTTTGGGAGCGCCGGATGGGCCGATTGCCGGAATTCCCCAACACAGCATCCTTCGCCACCGGGACGGAAGCGAATTTATCATTGAAGCCTCTGTTTCCCCGATTCGATACAATTCCGGACCCGCCATCGGCTCGCTCGTGGTATTTCGTGATGTAACCCAGGCACACCAGCTCGCACAGCAACTGAGATGGCAGGCCACGCATGACCCGCTCACCGGTCTGCTCAATCGGCGCGAGTTCGAGCATGAGCTGGAGCAAATGCTGCGAAGCGCCAAGACGCTTAACAGACGCCACAGCCTCCTGTACATCGACATGGACCAGTTTAAAGTTGTTAATGACACCTGCGGACACGTTGCAGGCGACGAACTGCTGAGGCAGCTCGCCACGATAGCGGGCCAACGGCTGCGCGGAACGGATATCCTGGCAAGGCTCGGTGGAGACGAGTTCGGCGTATTACTGGACGGCTGCCCTGGCGACCAGGCGAAGCGCGTCGCTAACGGCCTGCTTGATGCGGTGCGTGATTTCCGCTTTGTCTGGCAGGACAAGATCTTTGAGGTCGGATTGAGCATAGGACTGGTGGCGATAGATTCGGAAAGTCGCGACGTGGCAAGCATCCTGAGCGCTGCCGACGAAGCCTGCTATACCGCAAAAGACAACGGACGCAACCGGGTGCACGTCTACCACTCGGATGATAGCGATATGGCCCGCAGGCGTGGCGAAATGCACTGGATCGCGCGCATTGGGAGCGCCCTCGAGGAAAAACGGTTCCGTCTCTATTTCCAGAAGATCCTGCCTTTTGGTACGGCGGGTGGTGACCTATATTACGAAATCCTCCTGCGCATGTTGGACGAAGAGGATCATATCGTCCTGCCCACGGCGTTCATTCCTGCCGCAGAACGCTACCGTTTGATGCCTTCAATAGACCGCTGGGTGATACGCACGCTTTTCAGTATCCATGGCGCGTTTCTGCGGAGCCACACGACCCTGGGCAGCTCACCGGCCAGGCCGTTGTGCGCAATCAACCTTTCCGGAACCAGCATCGGCGACGACGCGTTTCGTGATTTCGTGCAGGATCAGATTTCCGTGCATCGCATACCGCCCCATGCCATCTGCTTTGAATTGACAGAAACCGCTGCGATTACCAACCTGAACAAGGCATCGCGCTTCATGCGGGAGCTGCGGGACATCGGCTGCAAGTTTGCCCTGGATGACTTCGGCAGCGGCATGTCTTCATTTGCCTATCTGAAACATCTTCCAGTAGATTTTCTGAAGATAGATGGCTCGTTTGTCTCGGATATGGCCCACGACCCAGTGGATTTCGCGCTGGTAGATGCGATCAACCGCGTCGGTCATGTGCTTGGCATATACACAGTCGCGGAGTCCGCTGAAAACGAGGCCATACTGGAAAAGCTGCGGGGCCTTGGCATCGATTATGTGCAGGGCAACGCCGTTCATGTTCCGGAATTGCTGCACGAATTTCCCGAACGGCACGTTGAGGTCGCGCACGCACTGCCGCATTCCGGATAGAAGCTGCCATCAAGGGCGGCGCTCTGGCGCCGCGCGATCAGCCGGGGTTTCTTCCGACTACTACTGCCTCGTTGCCGTTGGCAAACAGGTGCACGCTGGGAATCATACCAACCTGACGGAACGCTTCGGCAATCTCGTCTGGATGCAGAAAGTGGTTGCCTTGGACATGCTCCGTCAGGTTCTGAAACGCCAGCATCCTGCGTCCCGGCTGCGCCAGGTCTGATCGCTGCTTTGGCCAGCATGGCTCCCAGATCACAGCCATTCCCGCGGGTCGTAGCGAATCTTTCAGTATGCCGAATACCTTTTCCTTCTGATCCCACACGTGGTGCAGCGCGCGCGTCATGGAAATGAGATCCACCCGTTCAGGCACGGTGTAATTATAGATATCGCCGACCTGAAAATGCAGGCGTGCCCCAAATCCCGCTGCAGCGGCGCGTTCTTGCGCCTGGCGCACGTTCTCGTCAAACCCGTCAAGACCTATGCCGCGAATATGCGGATAACGTGCAGCCAGCCTGCGCAGATACCAGCCATTGCCACACCCCAGGTCGACCGCGACGCCCTGACGTGCCTCAATCTCTGCGAATGCCGGAGTCTGGGGAAGGATCTGCTGCTCGAACAGAGGACCGAAATTGCCTTCCAGCATCGCGCCGAACCACGGGAGGATGCTTTCGCGCTCAGCCAGCACCTTTTCCCCAGGGCGCTCCCCGGTTTTCATGTAGGTTGCAGCCCGCTCCGCCATATGCGCTGATAGCACGGACTGCACCGCAAATGGCATGAGCGTACCTGGAACCTCCGGCCGGAACGCATGGCCTAGCTCGGTCAGTTCAAATTGCCCCTCCAATTCCGACAGATACCCAAAGGCATAGGCAGCATCGCACCAGCGCGTGACATAACCGGCATCCACGCTGGCGGCGGCAGAGAGCTGGTCTGCGGTCGCCTTTCCGAGACGGTCGAGCAGCGACAGCAACCCATTGGCTATGCCTATGAATGCGATTTCGAGAGCGACCGCGCCCTGGGCCTGGGTCATGGCGCGTTCCCGCTGTTCTTTGCTGATACTCATAGGAAACTCCTGCGGCTGAACTGGAAACCGGGGTCACGCACGATCATGGTTTCCTTGCAATTGTTCATTCTACCATGGGAGAGGCCGCCGCGGCTCGAGCGCCCGGTCGAGCGCGGCGCGCCACAGCCGGTAACGCTTCACAAGTGGCGCATTTTCCAGCGGCCAGAACCAGCCGCCGGCAGGTTCTGGCCACGACAAGGAGGGGTCCTGCAGGAGAAATGCCACCCCGCGCGCAGTCGCTTCCGATTCGGACGGACGGAACACCGGCAGGCGGCTGATGTCCGCCAGCCGCTGACACAGACCGTCGAACACTGCCAGGCCCCCACTTAACACCACGCGCTCAAGCGGTGCGGAACAGGCGCGCATCGCCTGAAGGTTCTCATGAACCAGAAAAATGATGCTTTCTGCTACACCCACGGCCTTCTGCTGCGGCCCCCCGCAGCCGACAAAGCGGGAGGAAAAGTCCGCGATCCAAAATGGTGCCCCGAGACCCCCTATGCCGTTGAGAAAGAGCACCGGGCCACGCTCGCTTTCCAGCCAGGCGGCAAGCCGTTCGCCGAGGCCGGATAGCCCGAGCTCCTGCTCGGCCCACCGCAGCGCGCTGCCAGCACCGTTGACTGTACCCTCGAGAACATAGCTGCAAAAACCATGGCTCTCGAATACGATACTGGAGAGCAACCGCGGGTGACGCTGCGGCTGCGGCCCGCAAAGGCGCTGTATGAACCCTCCGGTACCGATGTTCACATAGGCAATCGCAGGCCGCGGGGCCCCGTAACCGAAAAGCGCCGCCGACTGATCGCCCGTAACAATCCGCAAAGCGATGGGACGACCGCCGGTCCGCAGGCTGCCGAATCCATAGCGTGTTGGCACGCAGCGTGGCAGGGACGCACGCGGAATATCAAACAGCTCCAGCAGTCCGGAATCCCAGTCGCGGGCCTCCAGACTGTATAGCAGCGTGCGTGCGGCATTGGCAGGATCGACAAGGAACGAATGCTCCGCGGTCAGGCGATACACCAGGAAGCTTGCGAGCGGGCCGAAGCACAGATCGCCACGTGCGGACGCCTGACGTACCGCCGGCAGGTTCTCGAGACACCAGCGCAATTTGCTCGCTCCATAGTGCGGCGACAACCGCAGGCCGGTGCAAGCGTGGATCTGGGCCTCGTGCGACGCAAGTGACGCGACCCAATCACCGGTACGCCTGTCCTGCCAGCTGATTACCGGCGACAGAGGTTCACCGCTGCCACCGCGCCAGCATACAATGCTCGATCGCTGCGTTGCCAGGCCAGCAGCTACCACTTCCTCGGTTTTAAAGCCGGCAAGAGCCTGCTGGATACTCGAATCAACGCTGTGTAACACCTCCTCCGGGTCCTGTTCGACCCAACCAGGATGGGGTTCGCGCGACTGCACCGGCCGGCTGCCATGACTGACAACGCGTCCGGCATGATCAAGCAGCAGCGCGCGGCTTGCATGCCCGCCCTGATCAATTGCGAGATATAGGGACGCGTGCGTGCCGGGCGCGCTCATCCTCGCGCCGGATTCAGTCGTCGCCCTTCATTACAGATGTCCAATCATAGGCGCCGCCGCCGCTCGCAAGAAACCATGGGTTGAGCAGTGACTCCTTGTTATAGATGAGGGGCTCCCCATCGGGGTTCGTAAGCCGGCCACCGGCAACCTCGAGGACGCATTGCGCTGCGGCTGTATCCCATTCGCTGGTCGGACCGAGCCGCGGATAGACGTCGGCGCTGCCTTCGGCAACCATGCAGATCTTGAGCGAGCTGCCGAGACTTGCGGTGTCATATTCGCCTTCCCGGACCTTGAGGCGCGCGAGAAATTTGCCAAGTTCCGGCCCCGGATGAGAACGACTAGCCACCACTGTGGCGCGGCCACCATCATAAACGCGCACGTGTATCTTGCGTCGCGTTCCGTCTGCCTCCTCCCGGAAAGCGCCGAGCCCCTGGCATGCCAGGTAGGTAACGCCCGACACCGGCACATGGACGACACCGAGAACCGGTCGCCTGCCTTCGATGAGTGCGATATTGACGGTGAATTCGCCGTTGCGGCTGGTAAACTCCCTAGTACCATCCAGCGGATCTACAAGCCAGTACTGATGCCAGCCTGCGCGTTCGCTGTAACCTACCTGCCTCTCTTCCTCGGATAGCAGAGGACGCGACGGCTTGAGGGCTGCGAGTTGCTCAGCGATCAATTGGTTAGCGGCAGTATCCGCTTCCGTAAGAGGCGAACCATCGGCCTTGCTGTCAACGCGGAAGTCGCGCCGGTATACATCGAGAATACGGTCCCCGGCTGCACGTGCGATCGCGACAATCTGCTCAATCTCCGCGCACCGATTCTGATCTCCCGCCACGCTACACCTCTCGGCGACCAGCAGCCCCGACTCGACCCGAATGCCGGCCATGTCGCAACACGGCAGGATCTTCCAGGACTACAATTATGGTAATCTCTATAGTACCAGTATGGCCGGACTGTAATCGGGCAGCTGAAATAGCTGCGCCGAACGTCCGCGATCCTTGTATAGAATATTATATCCTAGAGCGCTAACACATGATTGTCATTCAGGATGAAAAGGGTCTTCTAAAGGCCAGTGTCTTCGCCGAATTCACAGTTGCCGACTATCGCGAACTGGAAGACGCGATTGCGGGAAAGCTGAAGGCACACAGAAAACTGAATTTGCTGCTGGATCTGACCAACATGGCCGGCTTCACCCTGGACGTCGCCTGGGAAGATATCAAGTTTACGCGCAGCCACCCCCACGACTTTGCCCGAATAGCGGTGCTGACCAACGATCAGTGGAGAAGCTGGCTGGGATGGCTGGCAACCGCATTCACCGACGCGCAAATCAGCAGCTTCACTGATTCCGGTCCGGCAGAGGACTGGGCACGCGGCCGCTGAAAGCGGCTTGGCCACCAGATGTCACAACCTGCCACCCACGAGAACCGGATACTGTCCAGGGGGGCCGGCATGCCTCGTGCCGGGCGCCATCAATGTACAGTTCCGCCGGTACGACCCTGGCTGAAGGCTACCTCGTGCCAGAGCCCATTGCCTGCAAACCTCCCCAGGGGGCGGCGTAAAGTCAGTGACCAGGCGATCGCCAGACGCAACGCGCCGACCGCGTGACCTGTGGGTGGGTCCCCGGTACAGGTCCGCTTATTGTCCGGACTGCAGTCGACGACGCAATTCCCTGACAAGACCGGCAGCGTCGACGCCGCGTTGCACGCCGGCGCGATGCGGGGGCGACCAGGCGGAATCGGGATAAGTGGCGTCATCGACATAACGTGGAATAACATGCCAATGCAGGTGCGGCACCTGATTCCCGAGCGTCGCAAGGTTTATCTTATCGGGATGCATGACGGTACGCACCGCACGTTCTGCCGCAAACACAATGCGCATGAAGTGCGCGCGTTCCGTAGAAGCAAGGTCTGTCATCTCTTTCACATGGGCACCCCAGATGACGCGGCAGTAACCGGCGTGGTCTTCGTCGTCAACCAGAATGATGCGGCAGCGGCGGCCGTGCCACAGCACGTTTTCGTCGCTGGCCAGGCACATCGGACATGCGCCGGGCCGACTGGATACGTCTCTCGTCATCCGTAATGCTTCCGCTTCATAGCAGAAAGATCATTCCAGCTTCGGACCACTTCTGGCATGTGCGGCGCATCGATATCCAGACCCAGCACTCTAAGCACTGCGCTGCTCTCCACCCGCCGACCTGCTGTCATGAACAGTCCCTTTACCAGCGCTATGGCGCACAGCCGACCCTCCGTCTCGAAACGCTGTTCAATGTAGAAGTACTTCTCATCCCATGTTACCAGACGGGTCACCAGTTCGAACTTGCGCAGCGGTCGGAGCGGGCGAATGAAATTTATCTCAGCCGCACCCAACACCGGCATCCAGCGTGCCCGTACCATCGGTGCGAGCATTCCGGTCTGACCGAGCATATGGATGCGCCCAAGATCCATGAATGTCAGGTAGCGGCCGTTGTTCATGTGCATGTTGAGATCGCAGTCGAGCGGCGTCACTCGAAACGAAAGACGGGACGGCTCGAGCAGCTCATGCCGTCTCGAGAACAGCGTCCTGATCAGGACAGCCAGCAGCCGCAAATACAAATTCACGCGAATCCTCCGATATCGGAAAGCTTCGAGAAGCGCGTATAATGATACCTGCCGGCCGACTTCCCGGCACGGGCTGGCCAAGCGGGCGAGCCTTCAGGATCGGATCACCGGTCAAAGCGTCCATCTTTCGGGTTTTCGATAGCCAGACATAATCTGCCATTATGGTGAACTGGGAAATAGTTCGCACGGTCCTGCTCGACATGGACGGCACACTGCTCGATCTGCATTACGACAATCATTTCTGGCAGGTGCACGTTCCGCAACGTTTTGCGGAAAAAAACCGCCTTACGCTCGAAGCAGCGAAAGATGAGCTGTTTCCGCGTTTTCGTCGCGCCGAGGGCACGCTCGACTGGTACTGCGTGGATTACTGGAGCCGGGAACTCGATCTGGACATTCCGCTGCTCAAGCAGGAGGTTGCTCATCTGATCGCCGTGCGACCACACGTCACGGACTTTCTCGGCGCGGTACGCCACAGCGGAAGACGAATTGTTCTGGTAACCAACGCGCACAGCAAGAGCCTTTCCCTCAAATTGGATCGCACGAAACTGGCGGCCAATTTTGACGCCATAATATGCTCCCACGAACTCGGCATGCCTAAGGAACATGACCGGTTCTGGAACCACATGCAGGGCATCGAACCCTTCGACCGGCAGCAGACGCTGCTCGTGGACGACAGCATTCCAGTACTGCGCTCTGCCAAAAACTACGGCATCGCCCAGCTGCTGGCCGTCACGAATCCCGACTCCAGGGGCCCCGACAAGGAGGTTGGTGACTTTGTTGCGATTCGCTCGTTTCTTGAAATCATGCCCCGCTAGGGACTGAATGAGGGGATCGGCCACCGTGCAGCGCTGCCCGCCGGATACCACCGGGAGCGCCTGCGGTAGGCTCCGGCACCGGAGACGCTCCGACGGTAACCCGCACATGACAGACGGACGGGATGCCCGCTTTCAAGCAAAATCCGGGAACCACATGGTATGATGTAAGCGGGAAATGTTGGCCAATTTCGGATCTTCTTCCCGATTCGCTATAGAGATATGCGCATTCTTATGCCCGCTTTTGAGAACGCCCGCGTCCTGGTAGCCGGCGATCTCATGCTGGATCGATACTGGCATGGATCAGCGGCACGCATTTCGCCCGAGGCTCCGGTGCCGGTCGTGCTCGTGGAGCACATCGAGGAGCGACCAGGCGGTGCCGGAAACGTCGCCCTCAACGTCGCCGCACTCGGCAGCCAGGCAACCGTGCTCGGACTGACCGGCTTGGACGAGGCGGCCGATATCCTTGAGACCCGCCTTGTTGCTGCCGGCATACGCTGCCTGTTCCAGCGCCAGAGCGGGTTTTCCACGGTGACAAAGCTACGGGTGATGAGCCGGCACCAACAGCTGATCAGGCTGGACTTCGAAGACGGATTCAAGGGCTTCGATCCGGATTCTCTGCGTGCCGAATTCGCGCGTTGCCTGCCGGGCGTGGACATCGTCGTGCTCTCGGACTACGGAAAGGGCACTTTGCGGTCAGCGCGGGAGCTCATCGCCGTTGCACGTTCGGCCGGCAAGGTAGTGCTGGTAGACCCGAAAAGCCGGGATTTCAGCCATTACCGTGGCGCCAGCATTATTACGCCGAATCTTGCCGAGTTCGAAGCGGTCGTCGGACCCTGCTCGGGTGAACGCGACATAGTCGAAAAGGGCGTGGCGCTGCTGCGCACACATGGATTCGACGCGATACTCATCACACGGGGCGAACACGGAATGACGCTGATACGCGACGGCGCCGAGGAGTTTCATTTGCCAGCCCAGGCACGCGAGGTGTACGACGTCACTGGTGCCGGCGACACGGTGATTTCCGTGCTAGCGGTGGCGCTTGCAAGCGGCATGGAGATGGAAGCAGCCACTGCGCTGGCCAATCTGGCGGCGGGAATTTCGGTTGCCAAGCTCGGAGCTGCGACCGTGAGCGTCCCAGAACTGAGGCGGGCACTACAGGGCGAACAGGCACCGACGCGCGGTGTGATGACCGAGGAACAGCTGCAGGTCGCAGTGGACGATGCACGCGTGCATGGGGAGACGATCGTCATGACCAACGGCTGTTTCGACATATTGCACGCCGGACATGTCGCCTACCTCGAACAGGCTAGGCAGCTCGGCAGCCGGCTGATTGTGGCCGTCAATGATGATGAGTCGGTGCGACGACTCAAAGGCGAGGGCCGGCCGGTCAACGCACTCGAACGGCGCATGGCGGTTTTGGCGGGCCTTGCAGCCGTGGACTGGGTCGTTCCTTTTTCGGAGGACACACCAGAGCGGCTGATCTGCGATCTGGCGCCGGATTTCCTGGTAAAGGGTGGAGATTATCGGGCGGAGGACGTCGCGGGCTACGGCTGCGTTACGGCGCGCGGCGGCGAAGTACGGATTCTTCCCTATGAGAGCGGCTGCTCCACGAGCAACATCATTGCAGCCATACGCGGCGCTGGAAGCTGACGCCGAACACGCCATTCCGAGACGGTTCAACAATGGGAAAACAACGGTGATCATAGTAACCGGCGGTGCCGGCTTCATCGGCGCAAACCTGGTCGCGGCACTCAATGCGCGCGGGCGCCGCGACATGCTCGTGGTCGACAACCTCAGCAATGGCGTCAAATTCAGAAACCTTGCCGACTGCGAGATCTTCGACTACCAGGACAAGGAGGATTTTCTGCGGACGATCGCAGCCTCTAGAGAACTGGCCGAACCGGTCGAGGCGATTTTCCATTTGGGCGCTTGCTCCAGCACCACCGAATGGGATGGTCGCTACATGATGCGGAATAACTACGAGTATTCCAAAACGCTTCTACACTACTGCCTCGACAGGCGGGTTCCATTCATTTACGCGTCTTCAGCATCAGTCTATGGCGGAGGAATGGTATTTCGCGAGGATCGCGAGCTGGAAAATCCTCTCAATGTATACGGTTATTCAAAGTTTCTTTTCGACCAGTATGTTCGGCGCATCATGCCGGCAGCCACAAGCCAGGTGGTGGGCCTACGGTATTTCAATGTTTACGGACCGCGCGAGCAGCACAAGGGTTCCATGGCCAGCGTGGCTTATCACTTCAACAACCAGGTGCTCAGCGACGGCTGCGTTCGCCTGTTCGAAGGGGCCTACGGGTACGGCAACGGCGAGCAACGGAGAGATTTTGTCTACGTCGGCGATACTTGCCTGGTCAAACTCTGGTTTCTGGACCATCCCGCCCGTTCCGGGATTTTCAATGTGGGCACCGGGCGCAGCCAGAGTTTCAATGACGTAGCCCGAGCAGTCGTTGCCTGGCACGGGCGCGGCAAAATCGAATACGTCCCGTTTCCCGAACACCTGCGGGGACGCTACCAAAGCTTCACCCAGGCAGACATCAGTGCGCTGCGAGCGGCCGGCTACGGGGAACCATTCAAGACGGTGGAACAGGGTGTCCATGAATATATGGGCTGGCTTAACGGGAAACAGCCGGAGGCGACTGGAACACAGTCATGACCTATCGAGACAGATTGCTCAGTAATCTGAGGACTTCGATTGCTGCAAAACAGGAATTCATGCAGCGCGAAGAACAGATCGAGAGTTTTGGCCGTGCGGTGGAAACAGTGGTGCGTGCCTACCGCCATGGAGGCAGGTTGTACATCGCCGGCAATGGCGGATCGGCTGCGGATGCCCAGCACCTGGCTGCTGAATTCGTCGGGCGCCTCGGAACACGCGAACGTGCTTCGCTGGCGGCCGAAGCTCTTACCACCGATACTTCCACCCTTACAGCAATCGGCAATGACTACGGCTACGATCAGGTGTTTTCGCGCCAAGTGGCCGGCAAAATGCGCAGCCCCGACGTGTTTCTGGGCATCACCACTTCCGGAAACTCTCCCAACATACTGCGGGCGCTCGAACAGTGCCGGACAATGGCGCTGTCAAGCATCGTATTCTGCGGTCGCGACGGCGGTCAGGTACGGCAGCTGGCGGACCATTGCATCATTGCATCCGGGCACAACACAAGCACCATCCAGGAACTGCACATCGTTTTGGCGCACTCACTGTGCGAATGCGTGGAAGAAGCAATATTCGATGCGTAAGCGGCGGGCAACATATGCGCTCGCTCGCGACCGGATCTCGGCATGAACGATAGTGGGCCGCCCAAGTCCCGAAAGGCGGTGTTCCTCGACCGGGACGGCACGATCAATGTGGAGAAGAACTACCTCCACCGCCTCGCTGACTGGGAATGGATACCGGGAGCAGTCGATGCGATCCTGCGTCTCAATCGCGCCGCATACCTGGTCATCGTTGTGACTAACCAGGCAGGGATTGCGCGCGGGATGTATGGAGAGGAGGAAGTGCGCAGGCTCCATGATCAGATCGATGCGATGCTGGCGCCCTTGGGCGCGCGCATAGACGCCTACTACTACTGCCCCCATCACCCTGATTTCGGCGACCGGACCTCCTGTAGCTGCCGCAAGCCGGCGCCGGGCATGATCCTGCAGGCCCAACGGGACTGGGACATCGACCTGTCCCGCTCCTATATCGTGGGCGACAAGATCGCGGACATTGAGGCCGGCCTCGCCGCCGGGGTCACACCTATTTTGGTAGCCACCGGCTACGGCGCTAGATCACGGCCGACACTTGCCGCCGGGGTACGCTGCGTCAGCGACATCGGAGCCGCTGCCGAACTGATTCTGGGCTCGGACAGCTGAACGCCCGCGCCACACGCGCCAGCGGCGTGCGGTTTCCGAGACCTATTTGGCGCTCTTTTTCAGGCGCCGGTCCCAGTTCTTGAACTTCTTTCTGCAATACTTGAGCAATGAGCCATAATCGGGAAAGAACAATTCAAAATCATCAGCACCGGCCGGCCCCTCAAATTCACAGCCATCGTTCGAATGTTCGCGGCAAATCTGCGGGCGATTCTCGTAGATCCCGCAGCGGCCGTCAGCCAGAAGGTGCCCGCAGCGGTTGTTGACCAGCAGAAACCAGCCATCCTCATCCTTGTAGGCTTGGGTACTGTGGTGGGAAACTTGCCACAACAGCGTGTCGAAATCCTCCATGGACCGGGGCGTATCAAGCTGCTGGGTAAGGTACGTGCAGCAGGTGGAATTCGTGCAGAAGCCGCACTTGTTTTCTGGGGTAATTTCGACTTTGATTGGAATGGTGATTGCCTTGTTCATGACTTCCCGGCTGCCCGGAGAAAACGGCAGTGTAGCAGAAAGCTGCGGGGGCTTCATCGGGACTTCGAATCGAAATTCATCTCAGGCCAGACAGGGAGAGACGTAGGTGGAGAAAGTGCGACTTATTTCGGTGGCACTGCTGGCGGCGGTGATGCTTTCCGCGTGCGGTGGGTCAGCCGGACCCACTCCTATTACCTCGCATATCGTCACCCTCACCTGGGCGGCCAGCCATCAGAGCGGGGTCAATAGCGCGGGCGGCGGCTATCAGGTCCTGATAGACGGCAAGGTCTCCGCGACGGTTCCGTATGCTTCCGGGACCCTCGCGCCGACTACGGCGCAGGTTACGCTCAATACCGGCATTTACTCAGTGGCCGTCCGCGCCTATGCGGCGCTCGACGCCCAGGGCGGCAGTAGCGGCTCGTATAGCGCTCCCTCGCAGCTACTGTTGATCTCGGTGCCCTAAACCAAGGAGAGAAAGCGATGGTTGCAAGGATGGGCCTGCGCCGTCTTCTTGCCGTGCTCCTCGGCGGCATTGTTTTGGCGACTTTCTGCGCCGCCAGCGTCGCGGCCGGCACGCCCGCCGGCCAGTACGCACCGGGTCAGGTGCTGGTGAAGTTCAAGCCTTCCCTAACAAGTCAACAGCGGGCGGCGATGGTGTCGGCAATGGGTAGCGCGGCCCATACCAACTACCAGAGCCAGTGGGTGCGGGTCACACTCGGTCCCGGTCAGTCGGTGCGGCAGGCAGTGTCGGAATACCAGGGTGATCCGAACATTGAATACGCGCAGCCGAACTATATTTATCACGCCACCGCGCTCCCCGATGACCCGGAATTCGGCCAGCTCTGGGCATTCCAGAACACTGGGCAGGCGGTGTCCTTCGCTCCTGTGCAGGGCGAAGGCAGGATCGATCCGACCGACAACCCCGGCACGCCCGGCGATGACATGGACATCGTGCCCGCCTGGAATCACATCACGGACTGCAGCAGCGTGATCGTGGCGGTCGTCGACTCCGGCGTCAACTACAACCAGGAGGATCTCGCCGCCAACATGTGGAATGGTTCTGGCGTGACCTACAATGGATTCCCGCTCGTCAATCACGGCTACAATTTCGTCGACAACAACAATGATCCCATGGATTATCTGGGTCACGGCACCCATGTTGCCGGAATCATCGGTGCCGTAGGCAACAATGGCATCGGCACCACCGGCGTGTGCTGGAAGGCCAACATCATGGCCGTGCGCGTCCTGGACGCGAGCGGTTCCGGCACGACGTCGAATGTCGTTCAGGGCATCGATTTTGCGGTGGCGAACGGCGCCAAGGTGATCAATCTGAGCCTCGGCGGGGAAGGTCCGTTTGACCAGGCATTCAGCGATGCCATCACGAACGCCGAGAATCATGACGTGGTGGTCGTAGTAGCGGCAGGCAATAACGGCACCGACAACGACGCCGCCGGCAATAGCTTCTACCCTTGCGACTTCACCCAGCCGAACCTCATCTGCGTGGCAGCGCTGGATCAGAAGTTTGCGCTGGCCAGTTTCTCGGACTGGGGACCCACCAGCGTCGACGTGGGGGCGCCAGGCACGAATATCGTGAGCACCTATGCCGGCAACAACGGGGAGGTCACCGTCCCCTTTGCCAGCGGCTGGACCGAGACAAAAACCTCAGCGAGTAGCAATGGCTGGACCGCGGCCAATACCGGCCTCAGCGGCAGCACGCCGGTACCCATGCTGGTCGACCCTTCCGGCTGGCCGACCGGCCTGTATGCGCCCAATACCGACGATCGGGCCTATGCGACGTTCAATCTGAGCGGGGTGAACGCGGCGGTGGTCAATGCCAACCTCTACGCCAATGTCACCTCCGACGGATCGATCAGCCTGGCCTACAGTCCGAGCGGCGGCGACCCGTTCGCGCCGACGTCTCCGTACTACCTGTGGGGGCCCTATTACACCGACACCTCCCCGACGCAGCCCTCCGCGTCCAGCCTCTTTTCGATCAGCGCGGACATTTCCGCTTGCGCAACGGCGACCTGCACCATCGGCGTCGAGCTATCCACCGGCACGACCGCCGATTACGGGGCGGCACTTTACGGCCTCAGCGTCAATACGCTTACACTCACCACGAATGCCTACAACATTTTGAACGGCACCTCCATGGCTACGCCCGAGGTCACCGGACTTGCCGCCATGCTGCGCGCCTACAACCCGCAGGATAACTACAGCGATGTCGTGAACGCCATTGAGCTTGGCGGCAGGCCGGTCGCAAGCCTCGCGGGCATGACCACGTCTGGCAACGCCATCGACGTCATGAAATCGCTCGCCTACCTCAGCCCGCCGACCGGGCTTCAGGCCACCATAAAGTAGCGACATCCCATGACAGCCAGACCGCCGCGCGGATTCCTCGGAATCCTCACACTCGCCGCCCTCGTCGGCGTCCCGGCGTGCGGCCAAGTTGCGCCGCCTCCGAGACCCGCCTCGATGCGTGCACCGGCGGACCGGTCCAGGGTGGCAGGGCAATATCTCGTCACCCTGGCACCTGGAACCGGCCCCAAGGTGCTGTCCGCTCTCTACGGCCGCTTCGGAATAAGACGTATCGAGGCGCTCGGCGCAGGTCGCTTCCTGATGGTTCTGGGGCAGGACCCGGGACCGCGGAAAATGGAAGCGCTACGCAGTCAGGACCCGCGGATCAAATCGATCCAGCCGAACTTCATATACCGGGCCGCCCCTTCGGGGCAGGCGCAGTAGCCGCCGCAGCACGCGTCATCCGCCACGGTTGCCGCACCCCGAGGCGGCTTCGGGCCGTCTCACTGCAGAGCGCCCAGGCCTGCTCCGTGCGCCAAACTGGAGGACAGCGGCGCATTGTGGATTACAATAAGCGCGATCAACTGCCTGGAGCGCGAATGTGAGACTCAGCGGCAAAGAATTCAGGTCCTGGGACAACAAGTGTGTGACCCTGCTGGGAATGTCAGGTGTCGGTAAGACGCGTCTCGCGAACACGCTGTGCAAGCGCAACTGGTTCCACTACTCCGCCGACTACCGCATAGGTACGCGCTATCTCGACGAACCGATACTCGATAACATCAAGAGCCAGGCGATGCAGATCTCGTTCCTGCGCGAATTGCTTAGATCCGATTCCATATACATCAGCAACAACATTACGGTCGACAACCTCAAGCCGGTTGCGAGCTTCCTCGGAAAGCTCGGCAACCCGGAGCTCGGTGGCCTGGGTCTCGGGGAATTCAAGCGGCGGCAGGCGTTACATCTGCACGCCGAAATAGCCGCGATGAAGGATGTGCCGGAGTTCATCCGGAAAGCCCGCGAGATCTATGGCTATCAGCACTTCGTCAACGATGCCGGTGGCAGCGTGTGCGAGCTCGATGACGAAGATGCCATACGGACGCTGGCCGAGCATACCCTGATCATCTACATCAAGGCCACCGAACACGATGAACAGGAGCTCATCAGGCGCGCGGAAGAGGATCCCAAGCCCCTGTACTACCGAGAGCAATTCCTGGAGGAGCAGCTTGCCATATATATGCGCGACAACGGCCTGCCGTACGTAGCGCTCATCGATCCAGACCGATTTGTGCGCTGGATGTTCCCGCGCCTGTTCTACGCGCGCGTCCCCCGATACGAGGCTATCGCTGGCGAATACGGATACACCATAACAACGGAGGAGTTGGCTCACGTCAGGGATGATTCCGGCTTCTTGCGGCTGCTGGAGAAAGCCGTGGATAGGCGGTCGTGACCGCATTGTGGGATTATAATAACCGCACTCTTTGCTGCCGGGGCCACCTTTCATGCCGCTCGTTGCCAGTACCGACCTTCCTACCTTTGACCGCCTGAAGCAGGAAGGCGAGAACGTGGTGCCGCGCGAGATCGCGCTGCGTCAGGATATCCGGGAACTGCACATCGGACTTCTCAACATGATGCCGGATGCGGCGCTGGCAGCAACCGAGCGCCAGTTCTTCCGGCTGATCGGGGAGAGCAACCAGATCGCCCAATTCTATATGCATCCCTTCACGGTGGCGGAACTGAGACGCGGGCCAGAGGGCGCCGCCCATGTCGAACGCTACTACGAGAGTTTCGACCAGGTCCGGCGCGACGGGCTAGATGCGCTGATCATAACCGGGGCGAACGTGACCCAGCCGGATCTTTCTCACGAGCCGTTCTGGAAGCCCCTGATCGAAGTAATCGACTGGGCCTACGAAAGCGTAACGTCCACGCTCTGCTCCTGCCTTGCCACCCATGCCGTACTTCAGTTCCGCTACGGACAGAAGCGGCGTCGGCTCGGTTTCAAGCGCTGGGGCGTCTATTCGCATCGCGTTGTCGACCGGCGTCATCCACTTGTGTCGGATGTAAATACGCGCTTTGATGTCCCGCACTCGCGGTTCAACGATGTCAGCCGCGAGCAATTCGAGGCGGCAAGGCTGCACGTGCTGGTCGAGGGTGACGTGCCCGGCGTGCATCTCGCTGTAAGCGAAGATCTGTTTCGCATAGTATTTTTTCAGGGTCATCCGGAATACGATACGATAAGCCTGCTGAAGGAATACAAGCGTGAAATTGGCCGGTTCATCAGAGGCGAACGCGACGACTATCCCCCCTGCCCCGAAAACTACTTCTCCCTCAGAACCCAAGCGGTCCTGGACGAACACCGGGACCAGCTTGCCGCTGCACGCAATAAGGGAATACCGGTTCCGGATCTTCCTGAATCGCTGATCACCAAGACCCTGGACAATACTTGGCACGATACCGGCGAAGCCGTCATCAACAACTGGATGGGCAAGGTCTACCAGATCACCAACAACGACCGCAGGCTGCCATTCATGGAGGGCGTTGATCCGAACAATCCGCTCGGACTACGCAAATAGCCATCAGCGCGGCGCGCTGGCACTCAGGGCGCAACCCGGTCCACGTTCATCTGCAACCAGAGCTCAAGGAACGCCAGATGCCGCAGCGGCGCCCCGCCGATAGGCGTGAGCTTCGCTTCCGGCGCCGCCAGCAGGCCTTCCACGGATGACCGGTCGAACAGACCGCGCCGGCGACATGCTTCGGAGTTAAGTACGTCGCGCATGAAATCCAGGAAGTTGCCGCGCAGGCTCGTGAGCGCCGGCATCGGGAAATAGCCTTTAGGGCGGTCGATCACGGCGTCCGGGATGAGGCCACGGGCAACCGCCTTGAGCGGATATTTGCCGCCGTCCCGGAGTTTGAGTTCCGCCGGCATCTGCGCCGCCAGCTCCACGAGCTCATGATCGAGCAGCGGCACGCGCGCCTCCAGCCCCCAGGCCATGGTGAGGTTGTCCACACGCTTCAGCGGATCATCCACTAGAAGCGTCGTTACGTCCAACCTCAACACCCGGTCCAGAAACGACTCCGCTCCCGGCTCCGCGAAGCGCTCCTCGATGAAAGCCGAGGTGTAATCGGGACCGCGATAGCGTGGTGCTACCACAGCGCTGAACTCTGCATGGCTGCGGTCAAAATAGTGGGCGCGAAAGCGCTCCAGTTCACTGCCCGATTCCGCTTGCATGCGCGGATACCAGTAATACCCAGCAAAGGCCTCGTCGGCGCCCTGTCCGGACAGGACCACCTTGATTTCCCGCGCCGCGCGCTCGGCCAGCAGATAGAAGGCAGCCACATCCTGGCTCACCATCGGCTCGGCCATGGCGGCGACCGTGTCGGGCAGCGCTTCTAGCAGCTGGTCATTGGTCAGCAGGTAGCGGTGATGGCGGGTCCGAAATCGCTCGGCGACAACGTCGGAATACTCGAACTCATCGGCCCGTTCGCTGCCGGACATCTCAAAGCCGATGGAGAAGGTCGGTATGTCCTTGACCCCGGCGGCATCCAGGAGTCCGACCAGCAAGCTCGAATCGAGACCGCCGGAGAGCAGCACACCTACCGGGGTGTCGGCGGCCCCGAATTGGCGCTGCACCGCCCGGGCGAGCGCGCCACGAACGAGATCTACCCAGTCGGCAGCGGGGCGGTCATCGGTCGGATGCAGGGCGCGTAGCTCCCAGTATCGGCGCTCGTGCTGCCCACCATCCGCGGTGACCCGCATGGTCGTGGCCGGCGCGAGCTTGCGGATTCCACGCACAATGGTGCGTGGCGCAGGGACCACGCCATGCAGCGTAAGCTGGAAGTGGAGCGCGACCGGATCCACGGCGGTGTCAACACCACCAGCAGCGAGCAGGGCCTGGGTATTCGAGGCAAAGCGGAAACGGGACCGGTCGACCGAATAGTACAGGGGCTTGATTCCGAGCCGGTCTCGTGCCAAAAACAGCTCGCGCTTATGGGCATCCCATACCACGAATGCGAACATGCCGTTCAAATGTTCGACACAGTGCTCGCCCCAGGCATGGTACGCCTTCAGTATCACCTCGGTATCACCGCTGGAGAAGAAGTGATAGCCGAGCCCGATGAGTTCGGAACGAAGCTCGCGGTAGTTGTATATCGTTCCGTTGAACACGAGGCAGAGCTTGAGTTCGCTGTCTACCATCGGCTGATCGGAACCCTCCGACAGATCGATGATCGCCAGCCGCCGGTGGCCGAAAGCAACCGGTCCGTCGGCGTGCGCGCCTTCGTGATCCGGTCCGCGGCGCCTGAGTGCCGCCATCATGCGCGCCACAGCCCCAAGATCCGGGTCTGTGCCGTCGAACTTCATTTCTCCGCAGATTCCACACATGCTAAAGCCGTCCGCTTACGGAAGCCGACATTATAGGTGGGGTGAAGCGCCGCGCAATCTGCCATCCGCAGGCCGGTGACACAATCTGACGGGACTCCATACGAAAGTTATGATTCCGGCAATTGCGTTGTCCGCCGGCCTAATCACCGACCGGCGTCAGGTCCGAGAAGCTACGCTACAGCGCCATGTGGAATACGGCCCGGCCCGGCGTCAGTGTCCATGGTCTCTCATTGCGCGCTTGAAAGCTCTGCTCCCAGCCCTGGCGGCAGCACCGATGGCTTTGCCGGTTTTCTTGGCGTCATGAACGATGACCCTTCCTACCTTCTTTGCGCCGTGACCGACCTCATGGGCTGCTTCACTGGTTGCGTGACCAAACTGCTTCGCGGCATGCTTCAGGCTTTCCCCGGACGCAAACGCGCGCGGTGAGCCAGCGCTGATGATTAATGCTGCCGCGAACGCACAAGCCAGCAGCTTGGCAATAGCGCCACCGGAAATTGCTTTGAATTTCATCGACTTCACTCCTATTAGTTTCTGTTTCTAGATTTCCCGTCCACCGCAACCGGTCGGATGAACCCCTCTACGGTTTGGAGACATATGCGTTGTCGCTGATGTAAAACCGCAACAGACGCCTCGCCCACGGTCCGGCATAATCGACACCGATTCGCGGTCTATTGACGATCCGCATGGGTGCTGATCGGGAGGCAACAGCGATATGGAAATCCTCGCTTACCAGGTCATGGGCGTTCAGGCGCCGGTCGATACCCATGGCCCGGCACAACAGACCAGGTCCCTGCGTGCGGCCGGCTACGTTTTCCACCGGCTCGATGGCGCGCAACAGTACAGCGGAAGCGTGGCCGGCGGGTTCGGTCACGACGTTCATGCAATAGTACATACCGTAAATCATGTAGACATAGGCATGGCCAGGGGGGCCGAACATTACCTTTGTCCGCTCGGTCAGCCCCTTGGCCGAATGCGCCGCAAGGTCGTGCGGGCCCAGATAGGCCTCGACTTCCACGATCCTGCCGACGCGCCGCACTCCGCGCGATACGTGCACGAGATACTTTCCCAGCAGTTCACGGGCAACAACGATTGTGTCTCTCGCATAAAATGCACGGCCGAGTTTTCGCATGGAATTTTATACTAAATCGCGACCGCCTATAATTTCCAGCCCGTTCGCGACTCATCCCCTACCGCTCGTCCTGCGGAAGCGCGCCGGCCAGACCTGCCCGGCCCTGACGGTCGCGCCGCAAACGGACCGGCACCGCAACACGGAGAAGTCCTGCTGCAATAGTGCTCGGGAAAGGCTGCCGGAGATAGATTCGTGGAAAGCGACGTGAATTCGCATTGGACGGTCATCGAAACTGCAATGCCCGTCGTTGATGGAAGTCCCCGCGCAGAATCAAATCCGGCCGGTCGCCTGGTTGGCATAAATTCGGCAACCGAATTTAATTTCGCGCGCTGCCAGACGGATCCGATACCGGCGGCCGGATGCAAATCTTGCCGGGAATTTTGGCAAATATCGCGCAGACGGAGCGATCAGCGGAGCCAGCCGTGACCGGCGTGTCCGGAACAAAAACAGTATCGCTTGTTGAAACCCCATGATGCTATCATAAAAATGTCGATTAACCTGCGGCAGGTGGTCTTGTAGCGGGCGAGGTATCGGTCAGTCACTGACGATACGAGTCCGCCATCGAGATTAGGCCTGTTATGTCGGTGGAAACCGTCCGCAGCAGGAAAGGGGCATCGGCCACGATCGCCGCGTGGCGCGCTGACCCCCGGGCAACGAGAGGGCTGACGGGCATGCTGAGCTTGAAAGATAAGATAGTGGTCATTACCGGAGCGGTCGGGAATCTGGGCCGGGCCGTGGCAAGGTGCGTACAGGTATTGGATGGTCGCATGGTTCTCGTTGATCGCTCCGGAGACCGGCTGCACGAAGTCTACGGGGACCTGAAGGACGGCGCCACGCATTGGCTTGCGGAAGGGGTCGACATGACCGACCCGAAGGCGGTAAACACCCTGATGGCTGAAGTTCACGGGCGCTTCGGGCGACTGGACGGACTGGTCAACACGGTTGGGGGATTTCGAGGCGGCAAGCCGGTCCACCAGACCGATATCGCAGACTGGGACTGTCTCTACGATATCAACGTGCGAACCGCGCTCAATGCCTGCCGCGCGGCGGTCCCGTACATGCTGCAATCCCATGGAGGCCGCATCGTCAACATAGCAAGTCGCAACGCCTTTCAGGGAGGAGCCAATTACGCTGCCTACAGCGCTGCCAAGGCAGCGGTGCTACGGCTTACGGAAAGCATGGCGGGAGAACTCAGAACGCGGGGCATAACCGTCAATTGCGTCGTGCCGGGAACACTAGACACGCCGCAGAACCGTGACTCCATGCCGAAGGCGGACTTTTCCTCCTGGGTCCCCCCGGCCGATGTCGCTAATGTCATCGCCTTTCTGCTGTCAGACGAGGCACGGTCCGTCACGGGAGCCGCGGTACCAGTGTACGGCCACAGCTAGGTAGTTCCGGGGCCCAGCTCGCCTGCCGGACTTCGGGGCAACCTTCCCGCCCAGCCGGGTGACAAGTCTTCAGGATTCTCGCGGCCCGCAGCTCCGGCACTGCCGCAACCGGAAACACCAGCCTCCGAGCTTTCAGGCCTTCCTGTAGACTTCCGCTCCCTGCCGCACAAACTCCACGGCCTTCTGCTCCATGCCCTTCCTGAGCGCTTCCTGCTCCGGAAGTCCCTGGGCTTTAGCAAAGTCTCGGACTTCCTGTGTAATCTTCATAGAACAGAAGTGTGGACCGCACATGCTGCAGAAATGGGCGAGTTTGGCGCCTTCCTGCGGCAGGGTTTCGTCGTGAAACTCGTGCGCCTTATCGGGATCAAGACTTAGATTGAACTGATCGATCCAGCGGAACTCGAAGCGCGCCTTGGAAAGCGCGTTGTCCCGCAGCTGCGCCCCCGGGAGGCCCTTGGCCAGGTCGGCCGCGTGCGCTGCGATCTTGTACGCAATAATTCCGTCACGCACGTCCTGCTTGTCGGGCAACCCCAAATGTTCCTTGGGAGTGACGTAGCACAGCATCGCCGTGCCGTACCAGCCGATCTGAGCGGCGCCGATAGCGGACGTGATGTGGTCGTAACCGGGCGCGATATCGGTGGTAAGCGGCCCCAGGGTGTAAAAGGGCGCCTCGAAGCATTCCTGCAGCTCCCTGTCCATGTTCTCCTTTATAAGCTGCATCGGAACATGCCCGGGACCCTCTATCATGACCTGCACATCGTGCTGCCATGCAATCCTGGTGAGCTCCCCCAGCGTCTCAAGTTCGGCGAACTGGGCCCGGTCGTTGGCATCCGCAATCGAGCCAGGACGCAGCCCATCGCCAAGCGAAAATGAAACGTCATAGGCTTTCATAATTTCGCAGATCTCTTCGAAGTGCGAATAGAGAAAATTCTCTTGATGATGCGCCAGACACCATTTGGCCAGAATCGACCCGCCGCGCGAAACGATGCCCGTAACCCGATCAGCGGTATGGCGAATATAGCCAAGGCGCACGCCCGCGTGAATGGTGAAATAATCCACGCCCTGCTCGGCCTGTTCGATCAGCGTATCGCGAAACAGGTCCCAGCTGAGTTCTTCGGCTCGGCCGCCGACCTTCTCAAGGACCTGATAGATGGGGACGGTGCCGATCGGCATTGGTGCATTGCGGATGATCCATTCGCGCGTCTCGTGAATGTTCTTGCCGGTGGAAAGATCCATAAGCGTGTCGCCACCCCAGCGCGCCGACCAAACCATCTTCTCCACCTCTTCCTCGATTCCGGAAGTCACGGCGGAGTTGCCAATGTTGGTGTTGATTTTTACATGGAAGTTGCGGCCGATGATCATCGGCTCCAGTTCCGGGTGATTGATATTTGCGGGAATAATGGCCCGGCCACGGGCGACCTCCGAGCGCACAAATTCTGGAGTTATTGTCTCCGCCAGCGCCGCACCGAAACTGGTTCCCGGGTGCTGTCGCATGAGCTCGGCATACCGTGGATCTGCGCGCAACTCCTCAAGCCTCATGGCCTCTCGGATTGCCACATATTCCATCTCCGCAGTGATTATTCCTTGCCGGGCATAGTGCATCTGCGTCACATTTGCGCCGTTCCCGGCGCGCCGTGGCCGGCGGATATGCGCAAACCGCAAGCTGCTCAGCGCCGGGTCACGCAGCCGGGCCCGGCCGTATTCGGACGACGGCTCCGACAGTTCGACCGTGTCGCCGCGTCGCTCGATCCAAGAGGCCCGCAGACCTGGAAGCCCCGCGATCAGATCGATGCGCGCCACGGGGTCGGTGTACGGTCCAGACGTGTCGTATACGGGGATCGGAAGATTTTCCCGGACACCGTCCGCACCGGCGGACGGGGTCTGCATGATCTCGCGCATGCCGACGCGGATATCCGGGTGGCTACCCGCAATATAAATCTTGCGAGAATTCGGATAGGGCCTGGTCGCCTCTTGAGAAAGGCCAGCAGTCCGTTTGAAGAATTCTTGTGGAATGGCGCCCATGGGTTCAGTCCTGTGACCCGGCGGGCTCGGCGAAACGGCGGGGGTAGCGCTTCCCTACGCCGGCACAATCCGGATCAGGTTCAAAGGGTATTTCTCAGCCCGCCACACGGGCACCCCCAGCAAACCCGAAAAGCTATCGGATTCCCAGCCAGATTGCAACTATTCCGGTGGCATTCATGCTTGCGCCGAGCAGGCAAAGTGCTTAGTCTTGTTCGTCCCATTTTCCGGTGTCGTTCAGGGAAATTTCATGCCCGAAGTCAATGTCGATGTGGCACGACAGAACATGGTCGAATCGCAGATCCGCACATGGGAAGTGCTGGATCCGCGCGTGATCGAGCTCCTGGCTCGGGCGCCGCGCGAACAGTTCGTGCCAGAGCGGTTTCACAGCCTGGCCTATGCCGACCTCAGCCTGCCGCTCGGACGGGGTCAGGTGATGATGACACCGAAGCTCGAAGCGCGGCTGCTGCAAGCCCTTGAAGTCGGCCGCAACGACCGGATCCTGGAGATCGGAACGGGAAGCGGCTACATGACCTGGCTGCTCGCTGCCCTCGGCGGCCACGTTTTCAGCGTCGAAATCATACCGGAATTCAAGATGAGGGCAGCGGCGAAACTCGCCGCACTGGGAGTCACAAACGTCACCTTTGAGGTCGGCGACGGATCGCGGGGGTGGGGCCGCCATCAGCCCTATGACGCTATTCTGCTGACCGGTTCAGTGCCCGTCCTGGCGGATGCGTTCCGCAACAGCCTTGCTGTCGGGGGCCGCCTGGTTGCTGTGGTTGGCGAGCCGCCGGTTATGGAAGCGATGCTGGTACGGCGCACCGGACCGGATAGTTTCACCGGGGAGCCTCTGTTCGAGACCGATCTGGCGGCGCTGATCAATGCCTCAGAACCTGAGAAATTCGTATTTTAACCGGTTCAGTGCGGATCAGGACGACACTTTGTGCAGCAGCTGAGCGTGCGGGAGCTCAAGGCCCACCTCGATAAAGAGTCCCAACTACCGCAGTTGCTCGACGTGCGCGAACACTGGGAAGTGCATTTGTGCGCGCTCGCGGGTTCACTCCACATTCCGATGGGCCAGATTCCGGCTCGCCTCTACGAACTCGACAGATCCCGGCAGACCATCGTGATATGCCATCACGGTATACGCAGCCATCAGGTCGCCCGTTTTTTGGAACTGCAGGGCTTTGCAGACGTGTACAACCTGAGCGGCGGCATTGACGCCTGGGCTCGCGAGATCGATCCCGAAATGGCAACATACTGACGGCTGCAGTCCCCGCTATTGCGGATGGTGCTGTCTTTGCCGCGGAAGCTGCGCCCGGACACCGAGGCTGGAAACAAATTAGGGATGCCGGATGGCAGGACCATGACGGCTACCCTATTGATGGCAAGGAACGATAGAATTATCCTGTTGGGATATTCATGAACGCCCGAGGAGTACGGTATGCTGTTTCCACAGACCGCGCCCGGGTTTGACCACCCGCTGGGCATGCTGCAAGCGTGTCACGCACGGATTCTGCGGCAATGCGATACCCTGGTCCGCGTGGCGCAGCATCTCCGCGCCGTGGGCGTGACTGACGAAGCACGCGACGCGGCACACCGAGCGCACCGATACTTTTCAACTTCCGGCAAGCACCATCACGAAGACGAGGAGCAGGACCTGTTTCCGGCGCTGCTTACAGTACGTCCGGAACTGGCAGGCACTATCCTCGAACTCAGAAACGAGCATCGCGAGATGGAGCATCTCTGGATCCGGATAGAACCCAGCCTCGCCAACATCGGGTCGGTAACCGACTTTGCGGCTTTCGCCCACGACATTGCGGAATTCCGCGCGGCTTACATATCCCACATCGAACGCGAAAATGCCAAAATCCTGCCGGCGGCAGAAGTGGCACTTTCGGCTGGACAGATTAGCGAACTGGGGAAACGGATGGCATACCGCCGCGGAGTCAGCCCGTAAGCAATGTTTCAAGCAACGTGAGAGTGCGCTGCAGCGCACCCCGATTCTCCTCTACGACCCTGCGGCCGGATTCCCCGGCGTTGAACCGCAGGTCTGCGTTCGCTAGGTAGGCAGCGACGGCCGAGCCCATCTCGCCGCTATCGCGCACCCGTTTGCCGGCGCCGCGCTCCACCATCAGACGGGCGATTTCTGTGAAATTGAACATATGCGGACCGAACACGACGGCCACGCCCGCCGCTGCCGGTTCAAGCAGATTATGTCCGCCAGTGGGCACCAGGCTTCCACCGACGAACGCCACATCTGCCGCGGCATAAAGGAGCGGCAACTCTCCCATCGTGTCGCCAACCAAAATATCGACGCCGGCCGACAGCACCGCTTCGGGGTCGCTGCGCAAGGCAACTACCATGCCAGTACGGCGACACAGCCGGATTACCTGGGCAAAACGCTCGGGATGTCGGGGAACGAGCACCAACAGCAAGTCCCGGAATCTCTCCCGCAGCCGCTGAAACTGCTCCAGCACCAGTTCATCTTCGCCCTCGCGCGTGCTGGCGGCAATCCATACCGGGCGCTGGGCACCCCATTGGCGCCGCAACGCCTGCGCCTGCTCACGCAGACTGGCCGGCGGACTGATCTCGAACTTCATGCTGCCCGTCACGTGGATGTTCCGGGGATCGGCGCCCAGCGTACGCAGACGCATGGCATCGGCATCGGATTGGGCTGCGAACAGGCTCGCTCGGGAAAGAGTTGTCCGTGTAAATCGGGGAAAGCGCAGGTAGCGGTGCATCGACTTCTCGGACATGCGCACATTGGCGACCACAACCGGAACTCCCCGTGCGGCACAGGCATGGAATAGGTTTGGCCACAGCTCCGTTTCCATAATCAGCGCGATACAGGGCCGGGTGCGTTCAAGAAAACGCGCCATCGCCGACGGCAGATCGTAGGGAAGGTAGCAGTGCACAACACGAGCACCGAACAGCTCCCGCACTTGCGCAGATCCTGTCGGGGTCATGGTGGTAACCAGAATGCAGCGGCCCGGGCAGCGCTGCTCAAGCGCTGCCACGAGCGGAACCGCGGCACGCACTTCTCCAACCGACACCGCATGCACCCATAGCGCTCCTTCCGGAATGCGTGCAACGAATCCGAACCGTTCACTCCACCGGTACCAATAGCCGCGATTGCGGAAGCCGCGCACCAGCAGACGCACGATCACTGCCGGCACCAACAGGTAGAGCAGCAGCGAATAGATTCTTCTTGTCACGTTCATTTCCATACGGCAGCGGAATTCAGCGAGCATTGTACTCGCTACCGCAAACTCTCTCCGTCAGTCATCATGCTTTGGAAAGGCCTTCGCGTCCCCGCCGCGCACGCTCTGCTGAAAGACGCCAGCCCGCGCACCACGCCGGCTTCCCGAACAAAGCCAAGAGATTGTCAGGCGAGCAGCCCGGTGATATCGCTGCAGGCCGCAACAACTGTGCGCACTGCCGGGCGGAAAGCGGAGGGCGGGCCAGACTGGCCCCCGGACCCGGCGGAAGGACAATTGCACATCGTTGCACGCCGAACTTTAAGGTACCAAGCCGGAAGACAGCCAGAGTGGGTCCTATTCGGAATCGCGGCATCTCAGACGAGCAGAAGTCGCGCCGGACGCAAAACTCGAAGGCCCAGGGGCCGAGCAGCGCTGTCGGCCGGTCATTCGTCGGCTTTCAGCACATACACCGCGCCGCAATAGGGGCAGCGGGCTTCACGACTCTCCTCCAGCGGCAGATAGACCCGCGGGTGCGAATTCCACAGACTCATTCCTTCCATAGGGCAATGCAGCGGCAAATCTTCCTCGGTCACCTCATAACGGTTCTGGGCATTAGCCTGTATTTCCCTAGATTTTGGCGCCCGCCGCGGGGCTCCAGTGCCGTGCATATCCGCCATCGCTGCCTCCGTCAGTCGCCCACCATGGCAAGCCACTCTGGAAATTCCGCGCGCCGACCATGCACCTGGTCGAAATAAAGCGCCTGCAGCCGCTCCGTAATCGGGCCGCGGCTGCCGGAACCGATGCTGCGTCCATCGAGCTCGCGGATCGGCGTAACTTCGGCTGCAGTACCCGTAAGAAATGCCTCGTCAGCAATATAGATCTCATCACGCGTAATGCGCTTCTCCCGAACTGGAACGCCGATCTCAGCGGCCAACCTGATGATGGTGTCACGCGTGATGCCGTCCAGGGCAGCAGTCAATTCGGGAGTGAACAGCGTTCCGTCACGCACGATGAACACGTTCTCGCCGCTGCCTTCCGACACAAAGCCCTCGGTATCGAGAAGCAGCGCTTCGTCAGCCCCTGAGGATATCGCCTCGCGCAATGCGAGCATGGAATTCATGTAGTTGCCGTTGGCCTTGGCACGGCACATCGCGATGTTCACGTGATGGCGGTTGAACGAGGATGTGCGAACCCGGATTCCCTTTTTTTGGCCTTCATCACCGAGATAGGCGCCCCAGGTCCAGGCAGCCACAATGACATGAACCTTGAGATTGTCGGCACGTAGGCCCATTCCCTCTGATCCGTAGAAACACATTGGGCGTATATAGGCCGATTCCAGTCCGTTTTCGCGAACTGCGGTGCGCACCGCGGAATCGAGCGTCAGCTTGTCGTAGGGCATTGGCATGGAGAGGATATGTGCCGACCGGAACAGGCGGTCAATGTGCGCGTCCAGGCGAAAAATCGCGGTTCCCCGCGCGGTCTTGTACGCGCGTATCCCCTCGAATATCCCCATGCCGTAGTGAAGAGTATGGGTCAGAACGTGGGTCGTTGCCTCACGCCAGGGAACAAGCTTGCCGTCATACCAGATGACGCCATCACGGTCAGCCATGGACATCTGTTGCTTTCTCCTTCAATTAAGAAGATATTTTCGGATATAACACTCAGCGGGCACGTGGAACCGCCTCCATGTTGGCGCGCCACGCCCGTACGACCTGCTCTGGAAAATCTCCAAGTTCACTGGCTGCAACCAGGGCCTGGCGCTCCTGAAGCCTCAGTTGGTGCTCGACTGACAAATACCTACGGTAAGCCGCGGCGAGCACCGCCGCCTCATCAGCGCCGATAAGACCCGCGCCGGACAAGGCCTCCAGCAGGTGGATGTTGTCCCGATAGCCGGTGAGTTCGGGAAATTCATGTGCCCGCCATAGAACCCAGTATTGCACCATAAATTCTATATCAATCATACCTCCCGGGTCCTGCTTCAGGTCGAACAGCGGCCCCGGCTGTCCGAGCCTGGCGGTGCGCATGCGTGCACGCATCTCGACAATATCTTGCCGCAGCCGATCCGGCTCGCGTTGTAGGCACAGCACCTCTTTGCGTACCGCTTCGAAGGTCCGGCCCAGCTGCTCGCTGCCAGCCGCTGGACGGGCGCGTATCAGCGCCTGATGCTCCCAGGTCCACGCTTCCGTAAGCTGGTAGCGTCTAAACGCGTCCAGATTTGTGGCCAGCAGGCCGCTCCCGCCGCTCGGGCGCAGCCGCATGTCCATCTGGTACAGGATCCCGGCCGCAGTGCGTGTGGTGATGATGTGGATCAGCCGCTGGCCTAGGCGCGTGAAGAAGACCTCGTTGGCCACCACACGGGCGCCATCCGTCACGGCCTCGCCCTGGCAGCCGTCGTACAGGAAGACCATGTCGAGGTCCGATCCGTAGCCGATCTCGCGGCTGCCGAGCTTGCCGTAGGCGATGACGGAAAATCCCGGATGACTGGTCATTTCCGCAGTGCGACACGCCGGTCGGCCGTGCCGCTCGATCAGGTTCGCTTGCGCAAGCGCAAGCGCCTCGGCCAGAACGCAATCTGCGATTTCCGCAAGCTGTGCGCTTACCTGCGCGTCCGCCAGTCCTGCACCCACATCGGCGGCTGCAACACGCAGCACATGTCCATGATGGAATTCCCGCAGGATATTCATCTGTTCTTCCAGATCTTCCGCCGGGCAAGCCGAGAGGCGCGCACGAAGCTCCGCACGCATCGGCGCGGGCGCCAGAGGCGAGTAGAGACTTGCTGGGTCGATAAGTTCATCGAGCAGGATCGGATGCTGGCTGATCCAGCCAGCAATCCAAGCGCTGGCAGCACAAAGCTTGGCCAGCTGTGACAAAGCCATCGGATTTTCCACCAGCAGGGAAAAGTACACCGAGCGGCGCGCAATGGCCTCGATCAGGGTCACAAGCCGCGTCAACGTTGCCTCCGGATCGGCGCTCAGTGCGGCCGCGCCGAGCAACAGCGGCATCAACCGGTCAAGCCGTTCGCGGCCTTCAGCCGATAGCTCATCATATTGTCGGCTCTGTCGAAGACCGCGCAGGATATCCAGAATGGACGGCGCATCGCGGAATCCGGCCTGCATAAGCTGCTGCACCGCAGTCACGCCATCTACCGTCTCGAGCCACACGCCCGCAAGCCCGACGCCTTCCGGAACCGACCCGACCTGGGGCGCAATGAATACCTGCTCGAAATAACCATGCACCCTGGCCATGTGCCGAGAGAGCTCGGCATGAAAATCCACCCAGTCGCCAAACCCCATGGAGACGGATAGCCTGAGCTGCTCCACAGCATCCTGCGGCAACACATGAGTCTGCCGGTCTTCGGCCATCTGCAGACGGTTTTCCGTACGCCGCAGAAACTCGTATGCAGCATCGAGATCTTTCGCGGCCTCGGGTGTGAGGTCACCACGCCGGCCCAGGATCGCCAGAATCTCGCGAATAGGGCGCTGGCGCAGCGCCGCCTCGCGTCCGCCGCGTACCAGCTGAAACGCCTGCCCGATGAATTCGACTTCCCTGATTCCTCCGGGACCGAGCTTTATGTTCTGCTCGATTCCCTTGCGCAGCAGTTCCTGCTCGATCAAGACCTTCAGCGAGCGGATGGCATCGAAGGCGCCATAGTCAAGATAGCGCCGGTATACGAACGGCCGCAGGCGGTCGAGCAGCTCCCCGCCTGCAGTACGGTCGCCTGCGACCTGGCGTGCTTTGATCAGGGCGTAACGCTCCCACTCCCGGCCATGGGCCTGGTAGTACTGTTCCATAGAGTCAAAGGAAAGCGCCAGCGGGCCACTGGAGCCGTGCGGGCGCAATCGCATGTCCACCCGGAACACTCGTCCGCCTACCGTCAGCTCGCCCAGAACATCGATCAGACTGCGCCCCAGGCGCGAGAAAAACTCACTATTACTGAGAGGAAGCTGCCCCGCGACCTCGCCGTCTGCTGTGTAGGCGAAAATGAGATCTATGTCGGACGAGAAATTGAGTTCTTCGCCACCGAGCTTGCCCATGCCAAGCACCACCATCGAAGCCGCTGATCCATCTTCCGCCACGGGCCGACCCATACGCTCGACTGACCAGGCAAACAGTCGCGACAAGGCGGCTTCCAGGCAAGCATCAGCCAATCCGGTGAGTTCGGACATTACCTCCGCGAGCGGAGCCCAACCGGCCAGATCCCGCCAGGCGATGCGCAGCATCTCACGCAAACGAACGGCCCGCAGCGCCACCTTGAGTCCGGCGGGATCCACAGCGCCACCGGCGGCGGCACCGACTCGATCGGCAAAGTCGCGGCTGACATAACGTCGGAACAATTCGCCGCTGCCGGCCAGGTCATGAAACAGGGAGGGACGGGCGAGGCAGGTGCGCGCGACGAACTCGCTCGCAGCCCAGACTCGCGGCAGCGACGCGAAAAGATCTTGCGCATCGCCCGCTTCCGGCGGCAGAGGCCCGGCGTGGTCCCGAAAGTCCGTCCAGTAGTCGCGCACCCGAGACCGAAGAGGCTGCGGAAGGGCAGCGAGTGCGGATTCGACCGTTGCTTCCGAAGGATCGACCATGGCTCACACGAACTTATATACTGGGTAGCAGTTCCTGGCCGCTGGGGTAGCGGCCCGACGATTCCGTCCTCGACCAGGAGGACGCACAGGAGACGAACCATGAATCCGCTTGTCAGCGAAGCCATAGAAGCCTACTGCAGGGAACATTCCGCCGCACCGTCTGCGTTGCTCCAGGAGCTGGAAGCATACACGATTGCCCACTGCGCTCAACCGCAGATGCTTACCGGCCCCTTGGAGGGGGCTTTGTTGCGGCTGCTCGTGCAACTCACCGGAGCGCACCGGATTCTCGAGCTCGGGATGTTCACCGGCTATTCAACCCTCACGATGGCCGAGGCGCTGCCGGAAGACGGCACGATACTATCCTGCGACGTCAACCCGGATACCACCGCCATTGCGCAAACTTTTTTCGGCCGCAGCCCTCACGGCAGAAAGATCGAGGTGCGCCTGGGGCCAGCGCTGGATACGCTTGCGGCGCTGGAGCCGGGACGCGAGTTTGACCTGGTTTTCATAGATGCCGATAAGGAAAATTATCTCAGCTATTACGAGGCAGTCCTGTCTCGGTTGCGGTCCGGCGGTCTGGTGATTGTGGACAACGTGCTGTGGTCTGGCGCGGTCTTGAAACCGGTACAGCGTAGCGATCACGCCATAGTCGCTTTCAATGATCACATACGGCGTGATTGGCGTGTCGAAATTGTCATGATGGCGGTCCGCGACGGCGTGACCCTGGCGCGTAAACGCTGACAGCTCGCCGGCTGCACGCCCACATGTTGCCGTCTTCTGCACAGCCGGGAAATCGCGGCCCCGCCGCCCCCGCGTCCAGCTCAAACCGCTGACCAGCGCATTCGCCAGCAGCGGTGAAGGGGGTCCTCCGGGAATTCGTGCTGACTCGGCCAGGACTTGCGCTGGCAAGAATGCGCCCGTACCAGCGCGCCAAAAAAGAAAGGCCCCGAACCGGGGCCTTTCGGTACTTGCGCTGCAGCGGACGCTTACATCATGCCTTCCATGCCACCCATTCCGCCCATGCCGCCGCCCATGCCGCCGCCAGCCGCAGCCTTTTCTTCCTGCGGCAACTCGGCCACCATAGCCTCGGTGGTGATCATCAGGCCGGCCACGCTCGCGGCATTCTGAAGCGCCGTGCGGGTCACCTTGGTCGGATCCAGGATACCCATGGTCAGCATGTCGCCGTACTCGCCGGTCGCGGCATTGAAGCCATAGCTTCCCTTACCTTCCACAACCTTGTGAAGCACAACCGAGCCTTCACTGCCGGCGTTTTCGACTATCTGACGCAGCGGCTCTTCCATTGCACGCAACGCGATCTGGATGCCGACATCCTGATCATGGTTCTCGCCCTTGGTCTGCCTGGCCGAAACGATTGCGCGCACGAGCGCCACGCCGCCACCGGGGACAACGCCCTCTTCGACTGCTGCGCGGGTTGCATGCAGCGCATCCTCGACACGCGCTTTCTTCTCCTTCATCTCGACTTCGGTCGCAGCACCCACCTTGATCAGGGCGACGCCACCGGCAAGCTTGGCCACCCGTTCCTGCATCTTCTCCTTGTCGTAATCCGAGGTGGCCTCCTCGATCTGGGCCCGGATCTGCTTGACGCGCGCCTCGATGTCCTTGGGATTTCCTGCGCCATCGATGATGGTGGAATTTTCCTTGGTGATCTGGACACGCTTGGCGGAACCCAGAACACTGGTGTCGGCCTTTTCCAGACTCATTCCGAGCTCTTCAGAGATTACGGTGCCACCGGTAAGTATGGCGATATCCTGCAGCATCGCCTTGCGCCGGTCACCGAAACCGGGCGCCTTGACCGCACACACTTTGAGAATGCCGCGGATGTTGTTTACCACCAGCGTTGCAAGAGCCTCGCCCTCAACGTCCTCGGCGATGATCATCAACGGCCGGCCGGCCTTCGCCACGCCTTCGAGAATCGGCAGCAACTCGCGAATGTTGGAGATCTTCTTGTCGTAGATGAGGATGTACGGATTCTCGAGCTCCGTACTCATCGTATCCTGCTTGTTGATGAAGTAGGGAGACAGATAACCCCGGTCAAACTGCATGCCTTCGACAATCTCCAGCTCGTTGTCGAGACCCGAGCCTTCCTCCACCGTAATCACACCCTCTTTGCCCACTTTGTCCATCGCCTCGGCAATGATCTTGCCGATCGATTCGTCGGCGTTGGCGGAAATGGTGCCAACCTGAGCTATTTCCTTGTGGTCGGAACAGGGTTTCGAGAGCTTTTTCAGTGCATCGACCGCGGCGGTTACAGCTTTGTCTATTCCGCGCTTCAGATCCATCGGATTCATGCCGGCAGCGACGGACTTGAGTCCCTCGCGCAGGATCGCCTGGGCTAGCACGGTTGCGGTGGTGGTGCCATCGCCCGCGATGTCTGAGGTCTGCGATGCAACCTCCTTCACCATCTGGGCCCCCATGTTCTCGTACTTATCCTTGAGCTCGATCTCTTTTGCGACCGACACGCCGTCCTTGGTGATCGTCGGCGCACCAAAGGCCTTGTCGAGCACCACGTTTCGTCCCTTCGGACCCAGGGTCACCTTGACCGCATCGGCCAGAATATTCACACCGCGCAGCATGCGAATGCGCGCTGAGTCTCCAAACAATACGTCTTTAGCTGCCATATGCCTTCCTCACTGAGTTCGTAACATGTCCGGGCAAATGAAAATCACTTGCCCTCGACCACACCCATGATGTCTTCTTCGCGCATCACGAGCAGTTCTTCGTCGCCAACCTTCACTTCCGTGCCGGAATACTTGCCGAATAGCACGCGGTCGCCGACTTTTACATCGAGCGGACGCACCTGCCCGTTCTCGAGAATCTTTCCGTTGCCGGCCGCAACGACTTCGCCCTGTATGGGCTTTTCCTTTGCGGTATCGGGAATCACGATGCCACCCGCGGTTTTGCGCTCTTCTTCCAGACGGCGCACGATGACACGGTCATGAAGTGGACGAATTTTCACTGATGCTTCTCCTGGTTTCTTGGCAGATTGTGCAGTCATTGCTTTTCCTCCTGATTTGCCAATGACGGGTCTAACCTTAAAGGCGTTGCGCGACTTTTATTAGCACTCGCCCGAGGTGAGTGCTAATGATAGGGGTTATCAATTCATTGTCAAGTCCCGACGCGGTGCATCCGGCTGCGCCCGATACCGACCAGACCCCGGTCCAGACCTAGACACGGCACACTCCGACAACGAGGCATTCCCGACCTCGAAGATCGGTTTGCCTGTTGTCCGGGCTGGAAAATACGGATCCGGGCGGGAACCGGACCATCCCCGGCTTCGACCCAGCCGGGAGCCCTCTGCCGGAGCAGCCGCGGCGGGCACTCGCGGCGTTGGGGCGGAATATCCAGGCCGACGTTGGCGTCAAATACCAGCGGGTGTTTGCGCCCCGGGGGGGAGTCCGCATGGCCTCCGGGGCGGATGGAGGCAGAATGCAATCAGGAGCCTCCCAAGCCACTATCCGTGGCGGCCTGCCGGGATATCCCGATTCACCCCATTTCAGTGGAACCGCGCGGCTACCGCCAAGGATGGCACCCGGGCTGGCCGCTATCCGATATGCGGGCTCCCACAAAAAAAGGGCGACATGACGTAATGTTATGTCACCCTAACCACACGAACCACACTTTAACACCAAGGAGGAGTCCGAAAAAGCTACGGTGCAGACCCGCTTCGGACAATTCTTGTGACTGCCGGATATTCATCGGAGTTCCCCCCATGACCGAATCCTTCTGCCAGATCGTTGTGACCACTTTGCCGGACGGACCGGCTGCGCAGCGACTGGGCGAAACGCTGGTGCGTGAAGGCCTTGCGGCCTGTGTCAACATATTGCCTGCAGCGCAGTCGATATATACTTGGCACGGCCAGATCGAGACCAACACAGAATACGTCGTTCTCGTCAAATCCCTGGTGTCGCACTACAAGATCATTGAGGAACGGATTCAAGCTTTGCATCCTTACGAACTTCCCGAGATCATCGCGGTCCCAATCGCGGACGGCTTACCCGCTTACCTGGCATGGCTCCATAACCCGGATACTGCTCCATGAAACGACTGGTCTACACTATGCTCGGGGCGTTATTGGCCCTATCCTTGATGCCGTCAGTCCGGGCCAGCTCGTTGCCGGATGGACTGCTCAAACCTGATGCGGCATTCGCGCTCAGCGTGCGCGTACAGAATGCCAACTCCGTAGTCGCGCACTGGAACATCGCCAAGGGCTATTACCTGCATCGCGACAAGTTCCGGTTCGTGGCGCGCAGTGGCGGTATTGGTCTGGGACACCCTGTCTTCCCGACCGCTATCACGGAACATGTCCAACATGTCGGAAATGTCGAGATTTACCGCAATGCAGTAAGCGTATCACTGCCATTGTCACGAACCGATCCGGCGGTCCGTACGCTGATCCTGCGGGTGACCGCCCAGGGCTGCTCCGATATCGGCATATGCTATCCTCCGATCGTCAAGACTGTGGCACTTACCCTTCCTGCCGTTTCCGCGGCAACGACACCGTCGGCACTGGACGGAACCGATACGCAGTTCCTCAAGCCCGGGCAGGCTTTCCGTTTGAAGGTCGTACAGCACGATGCCCACTCCCTCAGCGCACGCCTCATCATTGCGCCTGGCTATTACCTCTATCGTGACAAAGTTCATTTCAGACTGATGCCGGGCCAGGGTGTGCGTCTGGCGCCCTATGTCCTGCCGCGCGGTTTCGTGAAGGTCGACCCCTTCATTGGCCGCACAGAGATCTACCGGACCCCGGTACGGGTCATCTTGCCCCTTGCCGGCAACGCCAGCCAGGTAGCTTCGCTCCGGCTCAGGGCAAGCTACCAGGGCTGTGCCGAGAAGGGGATTTGCTATCCTCCGGTCACAAAGATTGTTACCGTAGCGATGACAGGGGCCGGCGGGCCGAATGCAACGACATTGGCCGGTGATCTTACGGGCGGGGCACCGGCTCGGCATGCCAGCCTCCGGACTTACGTGATCGCGATGTTGGCGGCTTTTGGGACTGGAATCCTCCTGGCCTTCACCCCCTGCGTCTTGCCCATGATCCCGATTCTCTCGAGCATCATCGTGGGTCAGAGCGACCGTAACGTTACCAAGCTGCGCGCCGGACTGCTGTCGCTCTCCTACGTGCTGGGCACTGCCGCGACCTACACTGCTGCCGGTGCACTGGCCGGAGCAACGGGAATTCAGTTGCAGGCATATTTCCAGAATCCCTATGCGATTGGCCTGTTCAGTGCCATATTCGTTTTATTGGCACTGTCGATGTTCGGATTCTACGAATTGCAGATGCCGGCATTCATCCAGTCGCAGCTGCACCGTCACAGTCAGGAACTGCATAAGAAAAGCGGCCGGTTCCGTGGCGGGGCATTTTTGGGAACGTTCGCATTGGGCCTGCTCTCGGCACTGATTGTAGGTGCCTGCGTGTCGCCCCTGCTCATCTCAGCTCTGGGCATCGCCATTTCCAGTCATGATCCGGCGCTTGGCGCCGCCATCATGTTCTCGATCGCGATGGGGACCGGCGCGGTGCTCATCGTGATCGGCGTAGGCGCCGGCGCCCTTATGCCCAAAGCCGGACCGTGGATGGACCGGGTGAAGCACGTCTTTGGTGTGTTGCTTCTTGGAATTGCCATTTACGTTCTGAGTGCATTGCCACAGGTGCCGGTGCTGCTGCTGTGGGCAGCGCTGCTGATCGTCACCGGAGTATACCTAGGGGCCACGCAGTCCCTGCCGAAGGATGCGGGCGGATGGCGCTTCCTGTGGAAAGGAATTGGCACGGTCATGCTCATATGGGGCATTGTGGCGCTCCTCGGCGGCCTGAGCGGCCGGCGCGACATACTCAACCCGCTCCCCCCCGAAGGGATTGCGGGCATCACCGCCCGGATCACGGCCGGCAAACAGCCGGGGCCGGCACCGCTGTTCCAGCGCTACTCCCAGCCAAACAAGATTCTGGCAGCTCTGGCCGAGGCGCGGGCCCAAAACAAACCAGTGGTCCTCGATTTTTACGCAACTTGGTGCGTGGACTGCGTGCAACTGGAACGGGGCACTTTTTCCAATTCGCGCGTGCGTGCGGCGCTGCACCCGTTTGTCACGCTGCAGGCTGATGTGACCAACACCGACGCCGCAACACTGGCGCTGAAGCAGCGGTTTGGCGTGCTTGGCCCGCCGGCTGTGTTGTGGTTCGCCCCGGACGGCAAGGAGATGAAGCGTCTGCGCTTCTACGGATACCGCTCCCCGAACCGGTTCCTGGACACGGTACGCCGGGCTGAAGCAGAAATTTCCGGGAAGGGCCCGGGTCCATCACAAACTGGAGCAACCTGATGAAAAAGTTTCTTTTACTGGCGGCGGCCGCCGTGATCGCCGGCGCCGCCGGAATGTGGATCGGGCAGCGCTTTCACCCTCAAACTCTGATCGTCACTCCCGTGCCCCCTGCGACCGTGGCTGGGAATCAGGCGGTCACGTTTTCGCTTCCGGATCTTCGCGGAAACGACCGCAGCATTCAGGACTGGCAGGGCAAGGTCCGTATCGTGAACTTCTGGGCAACCTGGTGCCCGCCGTGTCGTGAGGAGATCCCTGAATTTATCAGAGCCCAAAAACGCTATGGACACGAAGGACTACAGATAATCGGGGTCGCCGTTGACAGGACTTCCCGTGTGACGGCGTTCTACCGGGCGCGGAACATGAACTACCCCGTATTGTTAGGAGAGGGGGCAGGACCGCAGCTGATGGCAAAATATGGTGATGCCGAGGGCGGCCTGCCCTTCAGCATTATCCTCGATCGGCAGGGCCGGATCGTGGCGAGCAAGCTTGGTGCGTTTACGGAATCCGAGCTGACCCAAACCCTGAAACCTCTGCTCAAGTCCTCGTCGTAAGAACGGGGAAGCATCTCGAATATCGGTTTCTCTGCGCGAACTCCGCCGAATTTGCTGGAATCTGTCTTCAACTGGACAATTCCTGCTCATCTGCGTACTATCCTCAGCCCAATCACACCGGTACCGATTGGTTGCGTGCCGTTCCATCCTGACTCGCGGTAGCGGGTATCGATCAGGGGTCTATGGCCGAGATTCTGGTGCTCAATGGTCCGAACCTGAACCTGCTGGGGGTCCGTGAACCCCGGTACTACGGTTCTACCGGTCTTGAGGCGATTAACTCCGAACTGATGCGGATTTCGGATGGAACGGGCCATAATCTGAGCTTTTTCCAGAGCAACGCCGAGCACGAGCTCGTACAGCGTGTCCATCAGGCTATGGAACAGAAGGTGGGGTTTATCCTGCTGAATCCTGCCGCTTTTACCCACACAAGCGTCGCACTACGGGACGCGCTCGCGGCATCCGGCATCCCGTTCATTGAAATTCATCTGTCCAATATTCATGCGCGGGAGCCATTTCGCCACCACTCCTATTTTTCCGACCTCGCCCAGGGTGTCATCAGCGGTCTGGGCGCCCAAGGCTACGAGCTGGCGCTCTCAGCAGCGATCCGGTATTTGAAAAACCAGGACAAACACAGTGGACATACGCAAGATCAAGAAACTCATTGAGATGCTTGAGGAATCCAACCTCTCGGAAATCGAAATCCGGGAAGGCGAGGAGACCATCCGGTTAAGTCGCATGCTGACCGTCATGCCGGCCGCGCCGTCCATGGTTCATGCAGCAGTTCCGACCCCGACGGCATCCGCACCCGCATCGGTGGCCGAAGGTGCCGCCGCGAAGCCTGCGGAGGCTCCCGCTACCCCCTCGGGCCATGTTGTAACTTCGCCGATGGTCGGCAGCTTCTACCGCGCGCCTTCGCCCAACACGGCACCATTCGTGGAAGTTGGCAGCCAGGTCAAGGTGGGCGATACGCTGTGCATCATCGAAGCGATGAAGATGCTCAATCCGATTGAGGCCGACAAGGCGGGAACTATCAAGGCCATCCTCAAGGAAAATGGCCAGCCCGTGGAATACGGCGAACCCCTGTTTGTCATCGAATAATCACCGCTCATTCCGGCAACTCCATGATCGAGAAAGTAGTTATAGCCAATCGCGGCGAGATCGCATTACGCATCCAGCGGGCCTGTCGTGCCCTGGGCATCCGAACCGTTGCGCTTCATTCCGAGGCCGACCGAGACGCCAAGTACGTCAAGCTCGCTGACGAGTCGGTATGCATCGGTCCGCCCGCTGCCCGGGACAGCTACTTGAATATTCCGGCAGTCATCAGCGCCGCGGAAGTCACCGATGCCGTCGCCATCCATCCCGGATACGGTTTCCTTTCCGAAAACGCGGATTTTGCCGAGCGTGTCGAACAGAGCGGGTTCATCTTCATCGGTCCGCGCGCCGAGACTATCCGGCTCATGGGTGACAAGATTTCCGCGATCCGGGCGATGAAAAAAGCTGGCGTACCCTGCGTGCCAGGGTCCGACGGACCGCTTGCCGACGACGACGACGAAAATCTCCGTCTTGCGGCGGATATAGGCTACCCGGTACTCATTAAGGCTACCGGCGGCGGCGGCGGCAAGGGAATGCGCGTGGTCCACAGCGAGGCCGCCCTCCGCAATGCCATATCGCTCACCCGCGCCGAAGCAAAAGCAGCCTTCAACAACGATGTTGTATACATGGAGAAGTATCTGGAGAATCCACGCCACGTGGAATTCCAGGTGCTGGCGGATGAACATGGCAACGCCATTCATCTGGGCGAACGCGACTGTTCCATGCAGCGGCGCCACCAGAAGGTGGTTGAGGAAAGCCCTGCTCCGGGCATTTCGGACAGGGTACGCCAACGCATCGGCGAACGCTGTGCAGACGCCTGCCGCAAGATCGGGTACCGTGGAGCCGGTACCTTCGAATTCCTGTATGAAAACGGCGAGTTCTATTTCATAGAGATGAATACGCGCGTACAGGTCGAACATCCGGTAACCGAAATGGTTACGGGGGTGGATATCGTCCGCGAGCAGCTTCTCATTGCGTCGGGCGAACGCCTGTCATACCGCCAAAGAGACATCACGTGGCATGGACACGCGATTGAATGCCGAATAAACGCTGAGGACCCGCGGACTTTCATGCCTTCGCCGGGGCGCATTACCCAATTTCATCAGCCAGGCGGACCCGGCATCCGGGTCGATTCGCATGTATACAATAACTACGTGGTCCCACCCTATTACGACTCGATGATCGGCAAGCTCATTGCGTACGGAACGAATCGCGAAACCGCCATGGCGCGCATGCGCATCGCGCTCAGCGAGATGGTGATTGACGGAATACGGACAAATATTGCCCTGCATCAGGACATCATGAACGATGCTGCATTTGGAGCAGGTGGAGTAAACATTCACTATCTGGAAAAGAAGCTTGGGCACTGATGGATAGGCGGATTCCGGCAACTAACTCAGTCCGCATCCGGCAACGGACCCAGACGCCGCATCCCGCCGGCAGGAAGCGGCGGTCTTTCCCCGACGAACCCCATTCGCTGAGCTAAAATGTCCTGGCTACGCATCCGGCTGAGGGCTGAACGCGACCAGGCGGACAGCATCTCCGATGCCCTGGAGCAGTGCGGCGCGCTGGCGGTAACACTAGAAGACGCCGGCGACGAGGCCATGTTTGCCCGCCCGGGCAGCGATGAGCCGCGCCTGTGGGCCCAGACCAGCCTGAGCGCCCTGTTACCAGCCGATATGGAGCCATCTCGATTTGCGGCCGACGTGGCAGCACTGCTCGGCGTGCAGACGCCACCCTGGGAGGTCGACCGCGTGCCGGACCAGGACTGGGAACGTGCGTGGATGGACCGGTTCAGGCCGATGCACGTCGGCGGAAACCTGTGGATCTGTCCAAGCTGGTTCGCCCCACCGCCGCCACCCGCGGTGGCGGTCGTCCTCGATCCAGGCCTCGCATTCGGCACGGGCACGCATGCCACGACTTCGCTGTGCCTGGAGTGGCTGGCCACCAACACGCTGGTGGGAACTGAGGTCGTGGATTTCGGTTGCGGTTCCGGCATCCTCGCCATTGCAGCACTGAAGCTCGGCGCACGCAGCGCCTGGGCCGTCGATATCGATCCCGGCGCCCTGACGGTAACCTGCGACAATGCCCAGCGCAATGAGGTAAGCGACCGGCTGACCGCCACATCCCCAAGTTCACTGCCAGCGGACATGGTTGCCGATGTCGTCGTCGCGAACATTCTGGCAGATCCTTTGATCGAGCTCGCGCCCCGACTGGCTACACTGACCCGTGCAGGCGGCATTTTGCTGCTGTCCGGAATGCTGGAGCCGCAGTTGGCCGAAGTCGGACATCGCTATTCCGAAAATTTTGCCATCGAAGCCCGCACCCGCGACGGTTGGGCGTTGCTGGTGTGTCGCAAGCCCGTGCAGGGCGACTGAACATTTCCTTGCCATCGAATCATGTACACCCGCTGCCCGCGATGTCACACCATCTTCAGCCTTTCTGAGGCGGAACGCACGGCCCGGCGAGGCTTGGTCCGGTGCGGACGGTGCGCCACCGTGTTCCAGAGCAACGAGGCGCTGCTGCCGGCGCTGCCTCTCGAGAACGATGCACCCGGCAGCGAACCCGACACGGACAATATCAGCAACGCGGCGGGCTTTACGCCGTCGGAAACCTCCTCCAGCACCGAATTTGCCGAGTTTCCATTGCTCGGCCGTGCCAGACGCCCCCGCACGCGCACGCCATTCTGGATCCTTGGGAACCTGCTGCTGTTGCTTCTTCTTGGTGCACAAGGACTCTATTTTTTTGGAACGGATCTCTCCCGCTGGTACCCGTGGATCGGCCAGGTCGCGACAGACGCGAGGCACTGGCTGGGACTGCAGACAGCGGTCCGAACGGATGCTGGCTCGATTGACCTCGAGCGGGCCCAGATCGCCCTGCACCCGAACATTGCCAATGCGTTGCGCGTCACAGCAACGCTGGTCAACCGCGCTGAGCGCACGCAGCCCTTCCCGCTGCTGGAGGTGACCTTCAGCAACAGCGGCGGCAATATAATCGCAAGGCGTGTCTTCCGCGCCCGCGAATACCTTGGCCAGGCCCGATCGAGTGCCGGTATGCCTCCAAACGTCGCGGTTCCAGTCTCATTCGACGTGCTAAATCCCGGCAACGGTGCAGTGGGTTACGAGATTCAGATTTTTGCCGCTTCGCGGTAGTTGCGGGCCGACAGCGTGCGATCCGGCACCAAATTAACGGGGCTGAGCGCAGTACAGCCGCTATTCGGTTCAGCGCAGACGATGCGCCCGACGACACCCCTTCCCTGCACGCACAATTTATGAGTATTATGCCGCCCTTTCCCTCTGCGACTCGAACAAGACCTCGATGCGACTGGGCCCCTACACTCTCACGAACAATCTAATCGTCGCCCCCATGGCCGGAGTCACCGATCGCCCTTTCCGCCAGCTGTGTCGTAGGCTTGGCGCCGGCATGGCGGTTTCCGAGATGGTTTCCTCCAATTCGCTGCTGTGGGGCAGCGAAAAAACCCTGCGGCGCGCGAACCATGATGGCGAACCGGAACCGAAGTCGGTGCAGCTCGCCGGCGCTGATCCGGCAATGATGGCCGAAGCCGCGCGACACAACGTGGATCGCGGCGCACAGATTATCGATATCAACATGGGTTGCCCGGCCAAGAAGGTGTGCAATGTGCAGGCCGGCTCCGCGCTACTGCGCGATGAGCCGCTCGTCACACGCATTCTTGAGGCGGTTGTGCGCAGCGTGGATGTTCCTGTCTCGCTCAAGATCCGTACCGGCTGGGACCGGGATCATCGAAACGGGGTGCGGATCGCACAGATCGCCGAAGCGGCCGGGGTCCAAGCGCTGGCCGTGCATGGCCGCACCCGCGCCGACGCCTTTCAAGGCGAAGCGGAATACGAAACCATTGCCATCATCAAAGCGGCCGTCCGAATTCCCGTCATCGCCAATGGCGACATCGACTCTCCTCAGAAAGCCCGGTACGTTCTCGAGAAAACCGGCGCTGACGGCATAATGATCGGCCGCGCCGCACAAGGTAGGCCATGGATTTTCCGGGAGATCTCCCACTTTCTGCGTACCGGCACACTTCTGCCCGAACCAAGTCCGGGCGAGATCCGCGATATCCTGCTGGGGCACATCGCGGATCTGTATGGATTCTACGGCGAGCAACTGGGCGTACGCATCGCGCGCAAGCACATATCGTGGTACAGCAAAGGCTTCGTCGGCGGCGGCGCCTTCCGTCATGCAATCAATCAGGCAGAGACAGCGGCCGCACAGCACGACATGATTGAGGAGTTTTTCGCGCGGCAGGCCGATGCCATCGGGCGGACCGCCGGGATCGCCGCATGAAGGAACACCACCGCAAAGGCCCGCTTGCTGCCTGTGTCCGGAACGCCCTGGAACGCTATTTTAACGACCTCGACGGCGAGAAGCCGGGCAGTCTGTACGCCCTGGTCATCAGCGAGATCGAGCGGCCACTGCTGGAAGCGGTCATGCATCACGCACAGAGCAACCAGTGCAAGGCAGCGCGGATGCTTGGAATCAACCGCAATACCTTGCGAAAGAAACTCAAACTATACGGTCTGGAGTGAAAACGGCAGATGACCGCAGAGGAAGCGCGCACGAGCCGGGCTGACCTCTGCGTGCCACAGCACGACGGCTACCGGCATCGCCGGTCTCCTGCCGCAGTTCCGCCAACAACCAGTTACGAGGCAGTATGTCGAACATCAGGCGCGCGCTGATCAGCGTTTCGGAAAAATCGGGAATCGCCGAGTTTGCCCGGTTCCTGCAATCCCGGGGAGTCGAAATCATTTCAACAGGCGGAACTGCCAGGACTCTTGCCGAAAACGGCATCCGAGTCGTAGAGGTTTCCGACTACACCGGCTTTCCGGAGATGCTTGATGGAAGACTCAAGACACTGCATCCCAGAATCCATGGCGGCGTCCTGGCCCAACGTGACCGGCAGGCCCATCTTGAGGCCATGGATGAGCACGGCATCGAACCCATCGACCTGGTTGTTGTCAACCTTTACCCGTTTGAACAGGCCGTGGCACGAAGGGACTGTACACTCAAACAGGCGATCGAGAATATTGATATCGGAGGTCCGACGTTGCTGCGCGCCGCTGCAAAAAATCATGCATTTGTCACGGTCGTGGTGGACCATGCCGACTTCGGCATCGTGACGGCGGAAATGAAGGCGCACGGCGGGGCCGTATCGGATGCGACGCGCTTCGCGCTGGCCGTAAAGGCATTCGAACACACCGCGCGTTATGACGGAGCGATCGCCAATTATCTCGGCACAGTGGAGCCTGGTGGCGTCCGGGCACAGTTTCCCCGCACGTTCAACACCCAGTTCATCAAGGCCCAGGACATGCGTTATGGCGAAAACCCCCACCAGCAAGCGGCCTTTTACCGCGAGCAGGCTCCAGCAGAGGCCTGTATCGCTACTGCCGTACAGCTGCAAGGCAAGGAGCTTTCATTTAATAACATTGCCGACACCGACGCCGCACTCGAATGCGCAAAATCCTTTGATGAGCCGGCCTGCGTCATCGTCAAGCACGCCAACCCCTGCGGAGTGGCGGTAGCCGGTACGCTGCTCGACAGCTACGAGCACGCCTACGCTACGGATCCGACTTCGGCATTCGGCGGCATTATTGCCTTCAACCGCGCGTTGGACGCGGCAACGGCCCAAGCGATCATCGGCCGCCAGTTCGTCGAGGTGATCATCGCTCCATCGGTGATGCCGGAGGCGCGCCCGGTTCTTGCCCAAAAGCAGAATGTACGCGTTCTGGAGTGCGGCGAATGGTCCGATAGGCGGCCCCCCGGCCTCGATTTCAGACGCGTCGCCGGAGGGCTCCTGGTTCAGGAACGCGACAACGCCATCCTTGACCGGGACAGCCTAAAGGTGGTGACGCGACGTGCGCCAACCACCGCAGAGATCACCGATCTCCTGTTCTCGTGGAAGGTCGTCAAGTTCGTGAAGTCCAACGCGATCGTCTACTGTAAGGCCGGCCGGACCCTGGGCGTGGGTGCCGGCCAGATGAGCCGCGTATACAGCGCCCGTATAGCTTCCATCAAGGCCGCGGATGCGGGCCTGGAAATCCGCGGCTCGGTGATGGCTTCCGATGCATTTTTTCCGTTCCGTGACGGCCTGGATCAGGCCGCGGAAGTCGGCGTCACCGCGGTGATTCAGCCCGGCGGCTCCATGCGCGACCAGGAGGTCATTGAGGCGGCCGACCAGCACGGCATCGCCATGGTCTTCACCGGCGTGCGCCACTTCCGGCACTGAAGGCATCCGCGCGCAGCGATATCAAGAGCCCCTGCCGGACGGTCATGAACATCTTCGTCGCCAATTCTGAAATGGAAATCAGGCACTGCTTTTTGGTTATGGCGCAGCTGCGAAACAAGCTGGACGAGAACGAGTTCGTCGGACGTGTTCAAGTTCAGCAGCGCGAAGGCTACCAGCTTGCCTGCCTCGAGGACCGCGGCGAAGTGCGGTCCCTGGCCGGATTCCGACTCATGATGAGGCTGTCGCACGGGAAGATGATGTACGTGGACGACCTGGTTACCGCGGAGGATCACCGATCATGCGGCTACGGCAGCCAGCTATTCGCCTGGCTGGTCCGCTACGCCGCCGCGCAGAACTGCGCTGAATTGCACCTCGACTCCGGCGTACAGCGTTTTGCTGCCCACCGCTTCTATTGTGCCCGAAACATGCACATCTCGGCCCATCATTTCTGCCTGAGCCTGGACCGATAAAAATGAAAGTCCTGATCGTGGGAGGCGGCGGACGCGAGCACGCACTCGCCTGGAAGGCGGCGCAATCGCCGCGGGCGGAAAAGATATTCGTGGCACCTGGGAATGCGGGTACCGGAAGCGAACCCAAGTGCGAGAATGTTGCGATCGCTGCCGACGATATTGACGGGTTGCTGCACTTCGCCATTTCCGCCGGAATCGAACTTACGATCATAGGCCCGGAGACACCGCTGGTGCTCGGCATCGTCGACCGCTTCAGGGAAGCCGGGCTGAGCTGCTTCGGTCCCAGCCGCGCAGCTGCCCAGCTTGAAGGCTCCAAGGTATTTGCGAAGGAATTTCTAGCACGGCATAGCATTCCAACCGCCGCCTACGGCAGCTTTACCGCATTCTCGGAGGCTGAGAATTATATACGGCGCGTTGGCGCCCCGATCGTCGTCAAGGCCGACGGCCTGGCCGCCGGTAAAGGGGTGGTCGTGGCACAGACTACCGATGAGGCGGTGGCGGCGGCCCGCGCCATGTTGGGCGACGGCGCCTTCGGTGATGCCGGCCAACGTGTGGTGGTTGAGGAATTCCTGCCCGGCGAAGAGGCCAGCTTCATAGTGATGGTTGACGGCGAGCATGTGCTGGCGCTTGCAACCTCGCAGGACCACAAACGCCTCCGTGACCAGGACCAGGGACCGAATACGGGGGGCATGGGCGCCTACTCACCGGCGCCGGTAGTCACGCCGCAAATCCACGACCGCATCCTGCGCGAGGTGATCGCGCCGACGGTACGTGGCATGGCCGCCGAAGGTCGTCCCTACACGGGCTTTCTCTACGCTGGCCTCATGATCGGCGCCGACGGCACACCAAAAGTCCTGGAGTACAACTGCCGCTTCGGGGACCCGGAAACCCAGCCGGTGATGATGCGCTTGCGGTCGGACCTGTTGGTGCTGGTGGAGGCCGCCATCGAGGGACGGCTGCATCACGTACAGGCAATGTGGGATTCGCGGGTAGCCCTGGGCGTGGTCATGGCGGCCGACGGCTATCCCGGACCCTACCGCAAGGGCGACGTAATCCACGGCCTCGATGCGGAAACCGGTCCAGCGCAGAAAATCTTCCACGCCGGAACCGTGAGGCTGAACGGACAGGTACTTACCCACGGCGGGCGGGTTCTGTGTGCCACCGCCTTGGGCGAAAGCGTTGCCGAAGCGCAGCAACTTGCCTATGCGCTAGCGCACAGCATCAGCTGGAATGGGGTACAGTACCGCACAGACATAGGACATCGCGCCATCGCCCACGGCCGGTAAGGTCTGCCTCGCCGACCGCGCGGTTCATCTTCTGCTCCCGGCACACCGACACCGGAGCGTTTCCCTGTATAATCTGGCACGGCTATTACGACGATGTTCCAGCGCCGGGAGACAATACAGATGCTCACGCCTTTCGTAGCGGTTTTGATGGGGTCTGATTCTGACCTGCCGACCATGGAGACGACCGCCTCCGTGCTCGCGAAGCTCGGGGTGCCGCATGAATTGAAAATCACCTCTGCCCATCGCACACCGGATGCCACCCACGCGTACGTCAAGGAAGCCGACGCGCGCGGCTGCGCCGTGTTTGTCGCTGCCGCCGGACTGGCTGCCCACCTTGCAGGCACCGTCGCGGCGCTTACCCTAAGGCCGGTGATTGGCGTTCCCATGGAAGGCGGCCCGCTCAATGGAAAAGACGCTCTGCTCTCCACCGTACAGATGCCCGGCGGAGTACCGGTGGCGTGCGTGGCGATTGGTAAGCATGGAGCAAAGAATGCCGCTTATCTGGCGGCACAGATCCTAGCCGTGAGCGACCCGACCCTGGCTGGGCGGCTAGCCGATGAGCGCGCTGCCAACGCGGCCGAAATCATCGCTAAGGACCGGGCGCTACAGCTTAAGCAAGGGAAATAGCGGTGCCAGCAGGGAACCTGCGGCAGGCGGTCGCGGCGATCCGCGCTGGGGGTATCGTGGCCTACGCGACCGAGGCGGTTTTCGGACTGGGCTGCGATCCGCGCAATCGCCGCGCCGTCGATCGGCTGCGGCGGATCAAGCAACGTAGCCTTCGCAAGGGATTTATCCTGATCGCAGCACATCCAGGGCAGCTGGCCCCCTATGTCTGGGCTATTCCGCCGCGCGCGCTCGCGACCTGGCCGGGGCCTCATACCTGGCTGGTGCCGGCGCGTTCCGGGATCGCCTATTCCTGGATAACCGGGCGGTCAAGGTCCATCGCCGTGCGGGTAACGGCCCACCGTCAGGCCGCGGCACTGTGCCGTGCCTGCCGCATGGCTATCGTGTCCACGAGCGCCAATCGCGCGGGCCAGCGGCCGGCGCGCAGCGAGCGCGAGGTGCGGCGCCGGTTCGGTAGTCTCGTCGATTATGTGTTGCCCGGCCGAGTTGGCGGCGCCCGCCGCCCGACTCCCATCCGGGACGCCGTCTCCGGTCGTTTGGTGCGTCCCGGCTAGGCTTGGAGCCAATGCATGGACGGCCGTGATATCGAGAGCGTCAAATACTACCTGCTGGGCTTGCAGGACCGGATCTGCACCGAACTGGCGCGCGTCGACGGTGGATCGCCGTTCCGCGAGGATTCTTGGCAGCGGCCGCAGGGCGGTGGGGGCCGAACGCGCATCCTGTCTGAAGGCGCTGTGTTCGAGCAGGCCGGTGTCGGTTTCTCCCACGTGTATGGCGACCAGCTTCCGCCCTCGGCGAGCGCGCGGCGCCCAGAACTGGCGGGGCGCTCGTTCCAGGTTATGGGGGCGTCGCTTGTGATTCATCCGTGCAACCCCTACGTGCCTACTGCCCACTGCAACGTGCGTTTTTTCGTGGCGGACAGTCCTGGACAACAGCCTCTTTGGTGGTTCGGTGGTGGTTACGACATGACGCCATATTACGGCTTCGAGGAAGACGCCATACACTGGCATAGTGTTGCCCGCGAGACCTGCGCGCCGTTCGGCGCCGACTGGTATCCGCGCTTCAAGCAATGGTGCGACGAGTATTTCTTCATCAGGCACCGCGGCGAGCCGCGCGGTATCGGGGGGATATTTTTCGACGACCTCAACGAACCAGGTTTCGAGCGCAGTTTTGCCTTCGTGCGCTCGGTGGGTGACAGCTTTCTGGCGGCCTACCTGCCGATTGTGGACCGCCGCCGCAATACCGCCTATGGCGGGCGCGAGCGCAATTTCCAGCTCTACCGCCGCGGACGTTATGTCGAATTCAACCTCGTGTACGATCGTGGCACACTGTTCGGCCTCCAATCCGGCGGGCGGACGGAATCGATTCTGATGTCGCTGCCGCCGCTCGCCCGCTGGCAGTATGATTGGCATCCCGAACCCGGAACGGCGGAAGCGCGCCTGTACGAGCTGTTCCTCAAGCCGCGCGACTGGGTCTAGTCGCAACCATGTGCCCGGAGCCCGCAGGCATCGACCGGGCTAAGCCTTTCCTTTTTGCAGGCTATCGCGTAACGAGGTCAGTATGTCTACCGGCAGCGGGAATACGATGGTCGATGTCCTGTCTCCCGCAATGGTCACCAGGGTCTGAAGATAACGCAGCTGCAGAGCCTGCGGGCTCTGACTGATGAGCTGCGCCGCTTGCACTAGCTTTTCCGCCGCCTGGAATTCGCCTTCGGCGCTAATCACCTTAGCGCGCCGCTGCCGTTCGGCTTCGGCTTGCTGCGAAATGGCACGAACCAGGACGCTGTCGATGTCTACGTGTTTGATTTCAACGTTCGCGACCTTGATACCCCAGGCATCGGTTGCGGCATCAAGGATTTTCTGGATGTCGATATTGAGTTTATCGCGCTCGGCCAGCATCTCGTCCAGTTCGTGCTTGCCGAGGACGCTGCGAAGCGTGGTTTGCGCGAGCTGGCTGGTCGCAGCCTGATAATCTTCCACCTGGATGATGGCCCGTTGCGGGTCGATAACCCGGAAATAGACAACGGCGCTCACCTTAACGGAAACATTATCACGCGATATTACGTCCTGTGGCGGCACTTCAAACACGATCGTGCGCAAATCCACCTTTACGAGCTGCTGGATCACGGGGATCACGAGGACCACGCCCGGTCCCTTGACCTTCCAGAACCGCCCGAGCAGAAATACCACACCACGCTCATACTCACGCAGGACACGCAGCGCCGAAAGCAGCAAAACCAGCACCACCAAAACGATGACGATCAAAGACAGGAACTCCATGCTAGTCGACCTCCTCGCCGTATGGTTCCACGATCAGCACCAGACCCTCCATGCCCACCACCTTGACTTTCTGGCCACGGACCAGGGGCTGGTGCGTGTGCGCCTGCCACTCCTCGCCGTGCACCCTTACGCGCCCGTCACTCCTGAACGCAGAAAGTGACTCGCCAACGGCTCCGATCATCTGCTCGCGCCCACTAACCACCGGACGCCTGCGCGCCCTCAGCGCCAGACTGACGATGGTCATGAAAAATGCCGCGCTGAGCAGCGCGACGCCGCTGATCAGCCACCATGACGGACCGAACCCCGGCGCCGCGGTATCCAGCAGCATCACCGAACCCACGACAAATGCGGCGACTCCGCCCAGACCGAGCACACCAAAGCTCGGCATAAACGCCTCGGCCACCATCAGGCCAATGCCCAGCAAAATCAACCCCAATCCTGCAAAACTCACCGGCAAAACCTGAAAGGCGAACAGGGCCAGCAACAGAGATATGACTCCGAGCACGCCCGGGAAAACGAGACCCGGATGCCACATCTCGAAAAACAGGCCGTAGATCCCGAGCAACATCAAAATATAGGCCATGCTGGGGTCAGTGATCACGGAGAGCAGGCGATTTCTCCAGCCGGGTTCGATGCGAACGACGTGCGCGCCGGCGGTATCCAGCAGCACTGAACCGCCCGGAACGCTCACCTCCCGCCCGTTGACCTTGTCGAGCAAATCGGGAACGTTCCGCGCAATCAGGTCGATTACTCGCATCTTGAGCGCTTCCTCTGCGGGCAAGCTCACTGCCCGGCGCACCGCCTCTACCGCCCAGTCCGCATTGCGCCCCCGTAGCTGTGCCAGACTTCGAATGTAGGCGGCAGCATCATTGACGATCTTGCGCGTCTCGGTGCCCGGCGCGCGGACCCCTGCACCTGACTTTCCGCCGTTGCTGCCCTCGGGCGATGCTCCCTTGCCAGACCCCGGCAGCATGCCGATCTCTATGGGCGTTGCGGCACCGAGGTTCGTAGCAGGCGCCATGGCCGCGATGTTGCAGGCATAGAGGATGTAAGTACCGGCACTGGCGGCGCGCGCTCCACTGGGGGCGACAAAGCCGGCAATGGGCACGGGTGAGGCAAGAATGTCGCGGATGATTCGGCGCATCGCCAAGTCCAGACCGCCCGGCGTATCCATGCGCAGCACCACGAGCACGGCATGCAGCGCTCGCGCGCGGGCCAGCCCGCGGTGCACATACTGGCTGGTGGCCGGGCCGATGGACCCGCGAATGTCGAGCTGCACGACGACCCTGTCCGATGCCCGAACAGTCCCCGGGGAAAGGATTGGGAGGGCGACGAACACACACAGGACCAGCAGGCGTGCGCGCGACATGCGATTACATTACCAGCATTGCCCTGGGTTGAGTAGAAAAAGCCCGGGCATCGTGCCGGCGCAAATCGGCGTCCCGGATCAATTCCCGCGGCACTCGGTGCCGCCGCGAGCCTGCGGATGCTGATCGCTCTGTTGACGGCAGGTCAGTCCTGAATTCGTCCCACCCACTTCGACCGCCGCGGAACCGGAGCCCCGCCGCCAGACCTCGCCCGGACAGGCATTGAAGTGCGCGCCGAAATCAACCGATTATCGGCTTCTCCCGGTGCCTGTGGCGGTGCAGCGGGCCGCGCTTCGGCCGCGGTGCTTCGGTTCCGGCAAGTGGCGCCTTCGGAACCTCAGCTTCAATGACCGGCGGCGATTGTTCGCGCGCTGCGCTGACCGGCTTTGCGCCGTCTCGCCGCCGTGGGCGGTCCGCCCCGCGTCCGCGCGTCCGCGCGTCCCGACGGCCCGGATGTTCCCGCCGGCGCGCCGAAAAGCCTGCTGGCTGCACCAGCGCAGGCAGCAGGTCGTCGCTCACGCGCGCGACCGAAATCTTGTGTCCGATGTACTGCTCTATTTCCATTAGCGAAAATGCATACTCTTCGCAGGCGAAGCTGATGGCGTCGCCGCTCGCGCCGGCACGCGCGGTACGCCCGATGCGGTGCACGTAGTCTTCGGAGTCCTGCGGCAGATCAAAATTGAATACGTGACTTACATCCGGAATATGCAGGCCGCGCGCCGCGACGTCGGTCGCGACCAGGATCGGAAGCTTTCCCTCCTGGAATTCGCTCAGCAGCTGCTGACGCTTGGTCTGCGGCACGTCGCCGGAAAGCACTTCAGCGCTGAAGCCGTTCGCCGACAGCCACGCCCGTACCCGCTCCGCCGCACCCTTGGTGTTGGTGAACACTAGGCTGCGCGTCGGGTCCATTTTCCGCAACAGGCCGACAAGCAAAGGAATTTTTTCCTCGTTGGCGGTGTGGTAGATCCGCTCCGTCACCTTGTCCGCGGTAATCCTGTCCGGCTCGATCTTGATGAGCTGCGGATTGTTCATGTGTTCATAGGCAAGCTCAGTGACGCGGTAGGACAAAGTTGCCGAAAACAGCAGGCCCAGACGTTGGTCAGGCGGTGGCATTCGCCGCAGCAGATAACGAATGTCCTTGATGAATCCGAGGTCGAACATGCGGTCTGCTTCATCCAGCACCATGACCTGAACCGCCCCGAGTCCGAAGATGTGCTGCTTGAAATAATCAATCATGCGGCCGGGCGTTCCGATCAGCACGTCCACCCCCTGCTCCAGGGCTCGGCGCTGGGAGTCGTATCCGGTCCCGCCGTAGACCAGGACCAGCCGCAGGCCGGTGTGCGCCCCCAGCAATTCCGCATCTTTGTGAATCTGTATGGCAAGCTCGCGGGTGGGCGCAAGAATCACTACCCGCGGCTGATCAGGGCGCCGGCTCGGGAGCGACGGATGGGTCAGGAGGTGGCTGAATGCGGCCAGCAGGAATGCTGCTGTCTTGCCGGTACCTGTCTGGGCCTGGCCGGCAACATCACGGCCCGCCAGCGCCAGCGGCAGGGCGGCCGCCTGGATAGGGGTGCAGTACTCAAATCCGAGATCGCGGACTCCGCGCAGCAGGGGCTCCGCCAGGCTCAGGTCGGCAAATCTCCGGTCGGTAAGGTGTTGTGTGCTCATCGGAAAGTGTATCAAGGATAACAGGAAATGCTCGCTTTGGGCACTGAAACTTCAGAACTTGGCTTGAAACTGCGGAATTCCCGCTCCATCCTTGCAATCGCAGGGCTAATCCGCTCAAAATATGCGGCTAGTCGTACGGCAATGGAATGTCAGCCACCGTTCGGCCACCCATCCCACAGTCATTTCGGAGATAAGCGACCATGAGTCAGAGCATCAGTCACGTTACGGACAGCTCCTTTGAGCAGGAAGTACTCAAGGCGCCGGGACCGGTTCTGGTCGATTTCTGGGCCGAATGGTGCGGGCCCTGCAAAATGATCGCGCCCGTGCTCGAAGAAATCTCGGGAGAGTACGCAGGAAAGCTCAAGATCACCAAGCTCAACATCGACGAAAATCCCGCGACACCGCCGAAATACGGCATCCGCGGCATTCCGACGCTGATGCTGTTTAAGAACGGCAGCGTGGAAGCCACCAAGGTTGGCGCAGTTTCCAAATCGCAGCTGTCGGCATTCATTGACGGCAACCTTTGACGGCGGCCGAAACAGGTGGTAAGGTGGCTTTCTAAGAATCGAAAAATTCCTTTTTTGAGTTTTCCAATTCCGATTAGTCAGGTCCAAGCTCTTTTTCTTTAACCCATAGGGCTGCCCCGTGGGCAAGCCCGTCCTGTTCCCTCCCTATGTACCCAGCTGCCACCGATCCGACCCAAAGAATTATGAACCTTTCCGAACTGAAGAAGAAACCCGCTACCGAGCTGGTCGACATGGCAACGGCCATGGACCTGGAAGGTGGCAGCCGTCTACGCAAGCAGGATCTGATCTTCGCGCTGCTCAAGGCCCAGGCAAAAAAGGGGGAGGACATCACCGGCGAAGGGGTGGTTGAGATCCTGCAGGACGGGTTCGGGTTCCTGCGGTCGGCCGATAGTTCCTACCTGGCCGGCCCCGACGACATCTATGTTTCTCCATCCCAGATCCGACGCTTCAACCTGCGTACCGGCGACACAGTTAGCGGCACCATCCGACCGCCCAAGGAGTCGGAACGCTACTTTGCGCTGCTCAAGGTAGATCAGGTCAACTACCAGTCTCCGGAGGAAGCCAAGAACAAGGTACTGTTCGAAAACCTGACGCCGCTGCATCCGAATCGCCGGCTCAAGCTCGAACGCGACAGTACGGCGAGCGAAGCCCTTACCGGACGGGTCATCGACTTGATCGCTCCCATAGGTATGGGACAGCGCGGCCTGATCGTCTCGTCGCCCAAGAGCGGCAAGACGGTCATGCTGCAAAATATCGCCCATTCCATTACCGCCAACCATCCCGAATGCGTGCTGATCGTGCTGCTGATCGACGAGCGCCCGGAAGAGGTCACCGAAATGCAACGCTCGGTCCGGGGCGAGGTCATTTCCTCGACGTTCGACGAGCCTGCAACGCGTCACGTACAGGTCGCTGAAATGGTGATCGAGAAGGCTAAACGGCTGGTGGAGCACAAACGGGACGTGGTCATCCTGCTTGATTCGATCACGCGCCTGGCCCGAGCCTACAACACGGTTGTGCCGGCCTCCGGAAAGGTGCTCACCGGCGGCGTCGATGCCAATGCACTACAGCGTCCAAAGCGGTTCTTTGGTGCGGCACGCAACATCGAAGAGGGCGGCAGCCTGACTATCCTGGCAACGGCGCTGATCGAGACCGGCTCCAAGATGGACGACGTCATCTACGAAGAGTTCAAGGGCACGGGCAACATGGAGATCCACCTTGATCGCAGGCTTTCGGAAAAGCGGGTTTACCCGGCCATCAACATCAACCGCTCCGGCACGCGCCGCGAAGAACTGCTGATCGAACCGGCAGAGCTGCAGAAGATGTGGATCCTGCGCAAACTGTTACATCCCATGGACGACATGGAAGCCTCCGAATTCCTGCTCGACAAGATGCGGTCGACCAAGAACAACGCCGAATTCTTTGATTCCATGAAGCGGTGAGCCGGGCTTGCGTCACCCCTGAGTTTTGCTTAAGATGCTCGGCCCTTGGGGTCTTGATTAACCTGCCCGGAGCAAAGGTAAACCCATGAAAGACGGCATACATCCCGAATACAAGGAAATCCAGGTGACCTGCGTCTGCGGCAACGCCTTCACGACCCGCTCCACGCTCGGCCACAACCTGCAGGTTGAAGTCTGCGCTAGCTGCCATCCCTTCTATACCGGCAAGCAGAAGATTGTGGACAGCGCCGGACGGGTGGAGAAATTCCGGCAGAAGTACGGTATGAGCGCGAAGCGCTAGCGGTGGGACTCCTCTTGACGAGCTCCAGGAAGGCGCCCAACGGCGCCTTCTTGCTTTAGGCCGGAGCGATTGCCGGCAAAACCATGCCTGCGACAGGTAGCGGTGGCCCAGGCAGGCCCCGGCAGACCGAATGGCAGGCCAGAGTGGCGCCGGTGCAAATCCTGCGGCGCCTAAATCGGAAACATCATGGATAACGACCTGAAGCAAGCCGCCCTCGACTATCACGCAATGCCCATACCGGGAAAGCTAAGCGTTACCCCGAGCAAACCCTGCGTCTCACAATACGACCTGTCTCTGGCCTACACCCCGGGGGTGGCAGAACCGGTGCGCGAGATTGCCAATGACCCCGAGGCTGCGTTTCGTTACACCAACCGCGGCAACCTGGTTGCGGTCATTACGGATGGCACCGCGGTGCTGGGCCTGGGAAACGTCGGCCCCGCAGCGGCAAAGCCGGTGCTCGAGGGCAAGGCGGTGCTGTTCAAGTACTTCGCGGGCATTGACGTATTCGACATCGAGGTCGCAGCGCGGACGACCGAGGAATTCATCAGCACCGTGGCGTCGATTGCTCCGACATTCGGGGGTATCAACCTTGAGGACATTGCCGCACCTGAATGCTTTGTGATCGAAGAAGCTCTCATTAAACTCCTGGATATCCCGGTTTTTCATGACGACCAGCACGGCACGGCGGTGATCATTGCCGCCGGCATGCTCAACGCTCTCGAGCTTCAGGGCAAAAAGCTGGCGGAAGCACGAATCGTCTGTCTGGGCGCAGGTGCGGCCGGACTCACGTCCATGAGCCTGCTGGAAACCCTCGGTGCGCAGATCGAAAACATGCTGATGGTTGACAGCAAGGGCGTCATCCACAGCGGTCGTGATGACCTGAACGTCTACAAACAGCGTTTTGCGCACCCCACCGACGCACGTAGTCTTGCCGATGCCATGCACGGCGCGGATGTGTTCGTGGGCGTGTCGGCTGCCAACCTGGTTACCCCGGAGATGCTGCGGTCGATGGCTCCAAGGCCCGTCGTGTTCGCCCTGTCCAACCCGGACCCGGAGATCCGCCCCGAAGTTGCACACCGCAGCCGGGATGATCTCATCATGGCCACTGGCAGATCTGATTTTCCGAATCAGATCAATAACGTATTGGGGTTTCCATTTATTTTTCGCGGAGCCCTGGACGTGCGTGCGCGCACCATTAACCGCGCAATGATGATCGCCGCCGTGAAAACGCTTTGCGCCCTGACCCATGAACCGGTGCCGGCCCAGGTGCTCGAAGCCTACAAGCTGGCGAGCCTGAGCTACGGGCCCGACTACATCATCCCCAAGCCGCTGGATCCGAGACTGATTCAGGTGGTTCCGCCGGCCGTCGCCCAGGCGGCCCTCGACTCGGGTGTGGCGCGCGCGCCATTCCCCGCCCATTACCGCAAACCGCAGGGCGGGTTAACGCCGTTCCGCCAGGTCGAGAGTGCATCGTCGGAATAGCCCACGCCATCGCAGGTGCGCTCAAGGCTTGAAGCCCGACAGGCGGGAACACAATCCGGATCGCCAGCAGCGTCAGGGCCAGGAACTCTCCCTGCGTTCTTCTTCTCCTATACTAGCAAGTACCTAAGGCGCGAAGCGGAAATGGCCAATAACTCAAGGAGCGGCTCATGGACAAGATCACCATCGTAGGCGCGGGGAGGGTGGGCGAATCCACTGCCCATAATCTCGCCAAGGCGGAGCTGTGCCGGCGGATTGCCCTTATTGACATCAAGGAAGGCATGCCACAAGGCACGGCTCTGGACATACAGGAGTCGGCACCGATCTTCGGATTTGACGCCAAGCTGACCGGGCATAACGAACTCAGCGCCATGTCCGGCTCGGACCTGATCATCATCACCGCCGGCGTGCCGCGCAAGCCGGGAATGTCCCGGTCGGACGTCTTGGATGTCAATGTCCCGGTAATCGCCTCGATTGTCGACGAAGCGGTGCGCTCGGCACCACAGGCGATGATTCTCATGGTAACCAACCCCGTCGACGTGCTGACCTATGTGGCATGGAAGCGCAGCGGCTGGCAACGCAACCGCGTTTTCGGGCTGTCCGGCGTCCTCGATTCGACACGCATGGCCAGTTTTGTAGCGATTGAGACCGGATTTTCGGTCAAAGATATCAGCGCGATGGTACTGGGGGGGCACGGAGACACCATGGTACCGCTGCCCCGGTATACATGCGTCAACGGCATACCCATAAGCCGCTTCCTGGATGCAAAGACCATGACTCGTGTCGTTGAACGCACGCGGCAGGGTGGCGCCGAAATCCTGGCTCTGCGCAAAACCAGCAGCGCCTATGACGCCCCTGCGGCGGCAGTGGCAACAATGGTCGACGCCATTCAGCACGGGCGCCGGCGAATCCTGCCGTGCGTGGCTATCCTCGATGGGGAATACCACCAGCATGGGATATGCATGGGCGTGCCCGTCATCCTGGGCAGCAACGGCATGGAGCAAGTGGTGGAACTGGAACTCAACCAGGATGAATCCGCTCAATTCAGCCGTTCGGCAGAGAACGTCCGCGCGGACCTTGCACGCCTCCAGCTGGGCTGACGCGCCGCCTTCAGGATGGCAGGTTGGAGGTCATGCCTGCGGTAATCGCGAAGCGCATTGCGTCCTGCATCGACATGGACAGCGGCTTGATAGCGGCACGCGGGACGAGCACCATGTGCCCGCCGATCTGGTAACTCAGTGGTATATAAACCGCCACGATATCCTCACTGCTCAGGCCCTGCGGGAATCCCGTGAAGTCTTCGCGGGTAACGAAACCTAGCGCGGTCAGGTTCGTCTGTCCCAGATTCACCAGTACCACATGACTGAAGCCCCGTGTCTGGCCTCCGGAGAAGAAGCCCATGAGGTCGCGGACGGATCCATAAATCACCTTGACCAGCGGGATCCGGCTCAGGATGTCCTCCCCCCAGCCGAACAGACGCCGTACCACGAAGACTCGCATCAGGACACCCAGCATGAATACCAACAAAATTCCCGCGGCCATGCCCATGCCTACGTGATACATGCCATGGGGCAACACCAGCTCGATGCCCGCGCCCAGGATCGATTCTGCCCAGGAGGCCAGCCGTATCAGCACAAAAAGGGTGACGGCAATCGGCAATATTGCCGCCAGTCCGGTGAGAAACGTCTTGCTCAGGCCTTTCATGTCGCGGATCTCCTGGAGTTTATTTTCCGATCGTGCATAGTGTACGCCCTCGCCCATGGCGGCCGGTGGGCAGACTGCCATGCCATCAAGCCATGCCCGCTAGGTCAGCCGTGGGAACCGGCTGTTCAGTTTCTGTGACAATTGTTATTTTCCTTCCTGAAAGGTAAATTTTCCTTTGCGGATCATGCCAATTCGGCACGCTCCGTACAAAATTAGGGGGCTTTCTGACAGCCGGTCCAATACCACCCGACGAATCGGACTGGATCCGCACGCTCCTGGTGCTCGCCAGCACATTGCGCCAGACAACGGACGGTGCGGTCCTGCATGCACAACTGGAGCAGGGCAACCGCCTGCGTGCGGACATCCGCAAGGCGGTCGATCGGGCGTTTATTGCCTTCGTTCATGCCCTGTTGCGCCGCTACAGCAGAAACCCCGGGAGGGATCCCGCCACCGGCGTGCGCGCCATCCTCATCCTGCAACGGATCGTTCCCTATCTCGGGCCTGCCCCCCCGGAAGCCGCCGGGTCGGTAAAAGGTCTTGAACAGCAGGTGGCGTCGATATTGTGGTCTGCGCGCAACCTCGCGGCCACTGGAACACCCAACGGGAGGGCGCCGGAGGGGCGCAGCCAAATGCGCCAGAGAACTGGCGACAACGGCGGCGGCGACCACGAAGCCGGGCGCAGCCGACTCGCTGATCTCCATGCCGAGCTCGGACAGAACCTGGACCGGGCGCTCACCGAGGCGATCGATTTCGTCGCCCACACGAAGACCGCACAGCTGGCACTGCATCAGGCCGATGACGCGTCTGAGGTCGCCATGCACCGGCATATTCTTTCCGACTGCATCACCGAGCTGGTGCATGACTTGGACCGTCTGACCGGTTATCTGCGGTCAGCCGAGGGCCGTGCGCGGGAGCTGCGGCTGCTGGACAGCCGCTTTGTGGAAGAGGCTGCAAGACAGCGCGACCCGACGCTGACTGATGAGCTGACCGGAATTCCCAACCGCACGGCCCTGCTGCATCGCCTCCGGGCCGAAGCCGGAAGGGCGCAGCGCTATGGAATCCCGCTGGCGCTGGCCATCATCGATCCCGACCGGCTGGATGACATCGGCGACCCTGCCGACGCTGCGGCCGCTGCCGAGGTGGTTCGGTGCTATGCACAGGAGATCCTCGCGAACTTCCGGGCCTACGACATGGTGGCACGCTGCGGCGGCGATGGCGAGTTTGCCGTCCTGCTACCGAACGCGGGGCGCGAGCAGGCGGTTGCGGCGCTGCGCAAGGCCGGCCTCCGGGTACCGACTGTTTCCTTTAAGCTCCGGGGCCGGCTCCTTTCGGCGCCGACATTCTCGTCCGGCCTCGCTTGGTATCTTCCTGGGGAATGTCCCGAAGATCTGCTGCAGCGCGCGGCGCAGGCCCTGCGCCGCGCCAAGAGCGGAGGCATCAACCGCATTGAGACCGCCCTGCCAAGGGCCTAGCCCTGCCGGCATTCATATTTACCCTGGCCGACCGGCGGCCTCGTCTTGGCGCCTCGCGCATCCGGCACGTGCTCCCGTCACTGTTCAAACCCGTGTGTAGTTGGCACACCGGTCAGCCATCGGGGGACGGCAGGATCAGGCGGGGGGCGCCGCCTCGCTGTTTCCGGAGCACCACTGCCTGCAGCGCCAGAATCCTTTCCGCAACCTGGTCATTGAGGTCTAGGAGCGCAGCGCACAGCGTACGGGACGCACTGATCTCACCGGCAGCCTGGAGGCGCACGATATCCAGTCCTGTCTGATGGATCTTTGTATGAATCGGCTCGACGGCCGCAAATTCGTCCAGCTGGGCGTAACGTGACCGCCCTTCGCTGTAATACCAGCGTCCGAAGCGGCAAAGCTGATGGTTCTGAAGCTCCTCAAGCGACAGCCGGGAATGGGGGTCCTCCACCGAACGGATCATGCGCTTAGCCCATCGCGCGTGATCGTGCAGAGCCAGAAGCAGCGGCAAGGCATCCAGCTCCCATTGCGTATCCGCCCACCGGGCCCATTGCGGGTCCGGCTTGAAGGCGGCCGCCCAGTCCAGTACCTGTCCAGCCGGCATTGGCCCCGCAATTCCATAACCCTGGGCAATATCGCACCCGATCCTCATCAGCAACACGCCGTGTTCCGGCGTCTCCACGCCCTCGGCCACCACCTCACGGCTGAACGCCGCGGCCAATCCGATCACCGCTTCCACGACCGAAAGGTCGTCTCTGTCATCGAGCATGTCACGCACGAATGATTGGTCAATTTTCAGTCTGTTGGCGGGCAGCGCCTTGAGATAGCTCAGCGACGAGTAGCCAGCTCCGAAATCGTCCAGGGAAAAGGTCACGCCCAGCGCCTGGCAGGCGTGGATCTGTTGGCGGACATGTTCCATGTCGCCCAACGCTGCCGATTCGAGAACTTCTATTTCCAGCCTATGGGGCGGGACATTGGAATGGCGGGCCAGAATGGACTTGAGCCGATCGACAAAATCCGGCAATTGAAACTGTCGCGCCGCGATGTTTACGGCGACCGGCCAGTCGCGCCCGGCTGCGGCCCACTCGGCATATTGTCTGATCGCCGTGCCGATCACCCATTCTCCGATATCCACGATCAGATCGGAGTTCTCGATCAGCGGCAAAAAGTCCAGCGGCGGAACCAGGCCCCGCTGCGGATGGTTCCATCGCAACAGGGCTTCCATGCCAACCACCTCGCCCCGTCGCATGTTCACCTTCGGCTGGTAGGACAGCACCAGTTCATTGTTACGCAACGCCTGGCGCAGCTCGGCCAGCGTCTGCTGGGACGCCTGCACCTGCCTGTCGTTGGCAATGTCAAAAAAGTCATAGCGATTGCGTCCGGCCTGCTTTGCCTGATACATCGCCTGATCGGCATGGCGCAGGAGCGTATCCGCATCTCCGTCCTCGACCGGATATATCGTGACGCCGATACTCGCGGAAATCCTGATTTCAAGACCCTCGATGAAGTAGGGTGCCGAAACGGATTCAAGCATGCGCTGCAGAACGCATTTCAGTTCTTGCACGTCGGCCAGATTGCACAGAAGCAGTGCAAATTCGTCCCCGCCCAGCCGAGCGACGGTGTCTTCACCGCGGATGGCGTGGTTCAGGCGTGCCGCGACCTGTACGAGGACCTGATCCCCTATCTTGTGGCCATAGGCATCGTTCACCGGCTTAAACTGGTCCAGGTCCATCAGGCAGAAGCCGAATATCTGGTCGTGGCGGCGCGCCGCAGCCAAGGCACGCTCAAGGCGATCCCCTAGTAGAACACGGTTCGGCAGGCCCGTGAGCGGATCGTGCACAGCCTGCCATTCGAGCCGCTTCGCAGCCTGATACCTCTCGGTAATGTCACGAAACACCAGCACACAGCCGAGCAGGGCGCCACTCTCCGCAAAAATCGGGGCCGCAGACTCCTCGACGATGTATTCGTGCCCATCGCTCGCGATCAGCACGCTGTGGCTGCTGCGTTTTACCGTTCTGCCGCGCATGAGTGCTTCATCCACGGCATTGTCGACACGCTGCCGTGTGCCTTCGTTGACAATATGATAGATCTCCGCGACCGTGCATCCACCCGCTTCGCTCGTATGCCACCCGGTCAGCTTCTCGGCCATGGAGTTGAGAAAGGTCACCCGCCCTCGGGCATCGGTCGTGATGACTGCGTCACCGATCGAAGCCAGCGTGACCTGGGCAAGCTCCTTTTCCTGATGCAGTTGCGCCTGCAGGCGTTTGCGCTCACTGATGTCGCGCATCATTCCCACGTACACCGGCAATCCCTGACGCGTGATTTTCGACACGGACAGTTCCATCGAGAAAAGGCCTCCATTCCGGCGCTGCCCTTCGATTTCACGCGTAATGCCGATGAAGTTTGTTACTCGGGCGAGCGGAGCAGCGGCGAGCTGTTCGCGAACAGGTTGTGGCATCAGCATCGCTACGTTGCGGCCGGTCACCTCGCCGCCTGAATATCCGAATATGCGTTCTGCCGCCGGATTGAAAGACAGGATGACGCCGTCTGCGTCAACGGTGATAATTCCATCGACGATGTTGTCGACGATGGCCCGGGTATGTTGTGCCTGCTCCCTAAGCGCCGTTTGGGCTTCTTCGCGCTTGGTGACGTCCTGCAGAGTCCACACAAAGGTCTGGATGTCTTGGTCCCGAATAGGGCCCGCCGAGACATCGCACAGGAGGACGGATCCGTCCTTGCACCGAAAGCGCATGGAGGGAATGCTGAGGCTGCCCGGTTCCGCCAACATCGGGCTTGCGCCTTCTATGCGCGCATATTCGCGGTCGTCATGAAACAGGATGCGTGTGGGCATGCCCAGGAGCTCCTCGGCGGTCGCGTACTTCAGCATCTGTACGAACCGGGAATTAACCTGGATAAGATGGAAATCCCGTACCAGGGCCACGCCCGCCACCGTGTTGTCCAGCAAGGCGCTCTGGGTGGCCAGAAGGCGCCGTTCCCGGACCAGCGTGTCCAGCCGATCCAGACCCCGGGAGAGAGAACGGACGAGGTCCTCCAGCAATGCCTGCAATTCCCGGTCGAAAACGCTTTCCTTGGCGTGCAGAACCGTCAGGATTGCCCACACCTGGCCGTTGCGGTGAATCGGCAAGGTGGCTGTTGCCTTGAGTCCGAAACCCTGGGCGCGTTGCCGCCACGGGAGCAGCAGCGAGGATTGTCCGAAAGACGGGGTGTAGTAGGGCACACCCTCGCGCCATACCCGCCCGGCCGGACCCTGTCCCTCGGGGCGCCCGGGATCAGCCGAGATGAACAGGCCGTCTAGGTAGCCGGTCGAATCGCAACTCGCAAGAAACCGGAACGTTCCGCTGTCATCCGGGCGAGCAATATATGCCACTTTCAAGTGCGCGAATCGCACAGCTACATCACAGACCGATTGCAGAATCTCGGCCTCATTGTGGCCGCCGGCAACGATCTGATTGACCCGGGCCGACATGGCATTGAAATCCGCTAGGCGGCGGCTGATCCGGATCTGTTCATGCAATGCCGCCTCGCTAGCCGCCTGGGCATGCTCGAGCACACGAAGCCGGCGCATTCCCACGAGCAGCACCAGACTGCCGAGCAGCCCCACGCCCCCCAGAATCGCTGCCAGCGATACCATCGAGCGGGCCCAGACACCGACAAGGGCATTGCGCGGGACCAGGGCGATGGCAACGAGCGGGTATCCAGGTACTCGGGCAAATGCGCCGACAACCCGGCTGCCGGTAGCGGTCTGGCTTCCTGAGTATGTAACCACCGAGGCATCGGAATCGCGGCGCAACATCTTTACCACGATGCCCGTTTGGGGGTAACCATAGCCGACCTTGGTTGGCACCGGATTCCGCATCTGCAGAAGGTGATCAGATGTGCGCAGCAGCGCCACGACTGCTCGTGGATACACGCGTCGCAAACTTGTGACCGGCAGGGGAAAATTCTGCGGATGCACCAGTACCAACCACTGTGCGGTACCCAGAGGCCGCATAAGATGATGCATGTCGGCAACAAGGTAGCGGTCGGGATGATCCGGGTCCGGCACAGGAGGGGCCAGGCAGTCGATCACACCCGGGGCACAGCTGGTCCAGGCAGATCGGGTTTTTCGCGTGAGTCGCGCGTCGAGGGCCGGATATGTCCACGGCACACCGACCTCAGCGACGGGATGGCCGTCGCCATTGACCAGCAGGACATTGCGCGCATTGGGGCTTGCTTGCAACAGGCTCCTGAGAATCCGGCTTCGCTGCGCTGGCGCCGCCTTGCGCAGCTCCTGATCGGCATTGTGAAGCTCGTCGGCGCGAATCATCAGAAGGCTGCGGAAGCCAGCAGCATACTCGCCGGCATAGGCTTGCAGCAGGGACCAGGCGTTACGCTGGACTGCTCCCCATTCGTTCCAGCCTGAAGCGGCCAGGATCGCCAACATCAAGACCACGCCTAGCAGCCAAAGCCGCATGACAAGTCCGGAAGACGTGACGCCGCCCGACCCTTGTGGGCGGTCGGGATGAGCAGTCACTGATGTCCCCGCGCCGGCCGTGATGAAGATCGCCTCTGCGTCAGCCCGGCCCGCCTTGCTTGAGGAAATCTGCTGCAAGATGTTTCCTTCTTCAATTTGAATTTGGTATTGCCCAGGACAAATGCAGCGACACCTCGCCGGCGCCGGCAAGGTTCCCGTGCCCCAAACACCTCGGGCCCAGCCTGTCTCGGGCACGTATTCGCATCTCCCGGCTGGCAATCCTAGAAAGCAGCAAGATCCATGCCCAACGCCACCCTTTGATGATTAGGGTTCATTTCGGCACCACAAATTAGCCCGGGAGGCTTGGTGGATCGCGTCTGACCAGGATTTGGGGCCGAATTGCTGGGTTTTTACGTTAGCCAGATGGGACATGGCCCTGGATTAGCGCAGCGGCTCGTTTCCCGGGTGTCCGTACCGGGCACATTGCGCCAGACAACGGACGGTGCGGTCCTGCATGCACAACTGGAGCAGGGCAACCGCCTGCGTGCGGACATCCGCAAGGCGGTCGATCGGGCGTTTATTGCCTTCGTTCATGCCCTGTTGCGCCGCTACAGCAGAAACCCCGGGAGGGATCCCGCCACCGGCGTGCGCGCCATCCTCATCCTGCAACGGATCGTTCCCTATCTCGGGCCTGCCCCCCCGGAAGCCGCCGGGTCGGTAAAAGGTCTTGAACAGCAGGTGGCGTCGATATTGTGGTCTGCGCGCAACCTCGCGGCCACTGGAACACCCAACGGGAGGGCGCCGGAGGGAGGGAGAGAGGTCGTTGTCTGGAAGCTTGGCTGGAGACCTTCCCGAGGGCGGACTGCAGTGAAGAAAGCTTATCCCGCGCTCCCACCGCAGGACATCTCCCGCTTGTCCACTGCCGCCGCAAAACCTACAGGAGCCGGAACAGCTGAAACATGCCCTTCAGCCATCACAGCCCTAATCACCGCCCGCGAGCGGCGCGGCAACCCCGCACGGCCCGCGTCCGCTTTCAAAGTAGGTGCGCTGTGACGCGCCGCATCGAAACTCTCGCGGCGAGCCGAAAGGCATCCGGCTTGCCATCTCCTGGGAGCCGCGCTGGCGGGACGACGACTTTAAATGGTCGGCCTCAGGTCCTGAAATGTGGGCCGTTCCCGCCGGGGAAACAGGCGCCGCCGGGTCAGTGGCTCGACTGGGCTGCCAGACCGATGTGGATGACTCCTGCGTGGCGACAGGCGTCCATCACCACCATAAGACTTTGGATAGAGGCCTGTTTGGCGCCCTCGATCGTGACTACTGCATGGGTGGGATCACGACTCTCCAGAAATGCGGTAAGCATTGCTGCCGTGAGTGTACGGCCATGCACGCTGATGGTGCCGTCCGGACTCAGTGCCACCAGCACTTTGGGATGGGGCAGCGAGGTAGCTGTGGAGCTGCGCGGAAGGTTTGTCGGGAGCCCGGATGAAGGAATCATGCGCAGCGTGATCATGATGAAGAAGACCAACAGGAAAAACATGATGTCGATCATCGGAATTATTTCGATCCGGGCCTTCTTCCTCTCGAAGTAGCGCACGTCAGATTTCCCCGGCCCTGATGGCGCGTGGCGCGTTGGAGCGTTCACGACCATGGGAGCTCGGTTGCAGCGGAACCCGGTAGTGCGGATACATCCGGTTAATGATCATCACTCTCAGAATTTCGAGCTGATGCAGTATGGTGCGCACGCGATTGTTGAGACCGTTGAACAGTACGAGCCCGATGATGGCCACAAACAGTCCGGTGGCTGTGGCGAGCAGCGCCTCGGCCACGCCGCCGGTCACCTTGGGAGATGCCCCGGCACTGCCCGACAGCACATGGAACGTGCTAAACATGCCCAGAATCGTTCCCAGAAGACCGAGCAGGGGTGCAAGCGTGACAATCGTGTCGAGCACCCAGAGAAGTCGGTCAATACGGGGCGCTTCCCGCAATATCGCCTCTTCGATGCGGTCCGAGAGGCGTTCAAAATCGTGATCGAGATCGTGCCGCAGAGTGGCGGTGAGCACCCGTGCGGACGGCAAGTTTCCGCTGCGCTCGGCAAGATCCCGAAGCTGCTGCGCCTCGAGCCGGTTTACCGGATCAAGATCGACGATGATCCGGTTTCCCGCTACCAGGGCGCGCTTGAGATACCAGGTCCGTTCCAGTGCTATCGTAAGGCCAATAAAGAGCAACGCCGCCAGCAGATAAACGATGTCGCCGGTCGAGTTTGCCGCCTGCAGAAAGGTATCGAAGTTCATGTATTTGTCCGGGTCGATGAGATGTCCGGCGGCTGTCCGGACACAGCGGGGGGACGGAGACAGCGGCGCAAACGCCGCGCGGCTGTCCTCAGCCGGCATTGCCGGCACGGATGGTCCCGGAGCCGCACGGAAATTTAAACCAGGAATATGACGCCAGCGTTACGTCCCGATGAACCGCTGCGACGGCAGGCGACGGCCCCCCTGCTCAGCGCAAGGCATCCTGCCCTCTTTAAGAGAACTCGCGCAAAGTCTCCAGAGGCGGGCGCGTAAAAACGAAGCGGGTACCCCACACCCCGAAAAATCCGACACCGATTCCGCCGACAGCCAGCCCCGCAATCCACAGCCTGGGATCGAAATGGTAGCGAAGATGAAAAAGCTGCAGCGCGATGAGGTAGCCAGAAACGGTCGCTCCCAGGGCGGCCAGGAATCCGGCGATCAGACCGAGCACCGTAAACTCGACTGCCAGGCTTTTCATCAGCTGGCGCGTGGTCGCCCCCATTGCCCGCATTAGGGCAGCCTCACGCTTGCGCTCGTCCTGGGTGGCCTGGACCGCCGCATAAAGCACGGTCAACCCCGCCAACAAGGTAAACATGAACACGTACTCAAGGGACAAGTTCACGCGGTGCATGATGCTGCGTACCTGGGCCATCAAGGCCTGCACGTCAATGACTGTGAGATTGGGAAAACGCTGCATCATTCTCTCCATCAGTCCGTGCCGGTCGGCGGCGAGGTGAAAGCTGGTGATGTAGGTAGCCGGGTAACCGTTGAGAAGACCGGGCGGAGTCACGACGAAGAAATTCACGCGAAACGAGTCCCACTCGACGCGCCGCAGGCTCTCGACCCGGACGGAAATGTCGCGGTCGGCGATGCGGTACTCGAGCTCATCGCCGAGCTTGATTCCCAGAGTCTTCGCCAGACCCTGTTCAACCGAGGCAAGGGGCTTGCCATACTGCTCATCAGTCCACCATCGCCCGGCGACGATTCGGTTGTCACGCTGCGGTCGCGCCGCCCACGACAGATTGAAATCCCGCTCAACTAGGTGTCGGGCACGAATATCGGAATAGCTTGATGCGTGCACCGGCCTGCCGTTGATCGCCAGAAGACGCCCCCGCACCATAGGATAGAGCACCGCGCCTTTCAGGCCATTGTCGACGAAGAACCGCCGCAGCGCGGCGACCTGGCCAGGCTGGACGTTGATGACAAACTGGTCTGGGATATCCGGTGGGAGGCTGTGCTGCCAGGTGCTGAGCAGATCACTGCGCACCAGAGACAGCAGCAGGAGCAGCATGATGCCGACGCCGAATGCGACCACCTGCACCACACTCGCGCCTGCCCTCCGCGCAATGCCTGCAAGTCCGAGGTGCCAGGACACTCCGGAGTGCACGCGCAGCAATTTTAGCAGGCGCACGAGGCCAAACGCCACGGCGCCGAGACCCACGAGCGCAGCGGCCGTGACAGCAAGCAAGTAGAGCGTAAGCCGCAGATCGCGCGTCTGCCATAACATGAGCGCCGCACCAACGGCCAGCGCGGCGAGGTAAACCATTCCGGTCCGCGCCGGAAGCTGTCCGAGGTCACGCCTCAACACCCGCACCGGGGACACATCTCGCAACCGCAACATCGGGGGGAGCGCAAACCCGAGCAGGACGACCAGACCCGTAAGCAGTCCGGTGACTACCGGCAGCCAGGACGGCGGAGGCAGCGACGCTGCGACCAGAACGGAAAGCAGGCGCACGAGCACCTGCTGGGCCAGGTAACCGACAGCGCAACCGGCCAAGCTGGCTCCCAGGCCGAGCCACAACATCTGCAGGACATGAAGCGACACGACAAAGCCCTGTGTCGCGCCGAAACAGCGCATCACGGCGGTGCTGTCTAGGTGTCGCGCCGCGTACCGCCTGGTCGCCGTGGCAATTGCGACACCGGCGAGCAGTACGCTGACCAGCGCCGCAAGACCGAGAAATTTTCGCGCCCGGTCGAGCGCTTCACGCAGCTGCGGGCGCGCATCGCGCACATTTTCGAGGCGCGCCCCGGGCTGCAGGTGTGGCCTAATCCATCTCTGGAACTTCGCGAGCGCCGGGGCCGGACCGGCGATAAGCAGCCGGTAAGTGGCGCGGCTGCCCGGACCGATCAAACCGGTGGCCGACAGGTCCTTTAGGTTCATGAGCAACCGTGGCGCGATGCTGAACAGGTCGCCGCCGCGGTCAGGTTCGTAACTGAGAATTTCGGCGATTGTCAGGACCGAGGAACCAAGCCGGATCCGGTCACCTGCGCGCAGCCCGAGACGGCTGATCGCATGCGGACCCAACCAAACCGTACCGCGCACCGGGATGGCTCGCGTCGGGGACTCCGTTCCATAGGGCACATGGGAAACCCGCAGCACTCCGCGCAGTGGATAGCCGGCGCTCACCGACTTCACTTCCATCAGTTCGGTCTTGCCATTGGCGAGCACGACGCTTGGAAAGCTGATCGTTTCCGCGGTTTCCAGTCCGAGGTTGCGGGCTCTCGTGGAAAACAGGGGGTTGACCGGGTCTGAGGAAATTACCGCAAGATCTGCGCCGAGAAGTGTGGAGGCCTGGCGTTCCATGAGCTGGTTGACCCGATTTGTGAAGAATCCCACCGCGGTTGTGCTGGCGACGGCAATAACAAGCGCCAGAGCCAGGACCCGCAGCTCACCGGCCCGCCAGTCCCGCAACAAGCCGAGGAGTGAGAGCCTAAATATCCTCACCGGCAACCTCCGGCATCCCGATCAGGCCATTCTGACCGTCTGCAGACTCGTCGCGCAGCCGCCCGTCAGCAAGGCGCAGAAAGCGCCGGCAATGTGCAGCCACCGCTTGGTCGTGGGTGACAAGCAGTATGGTGGTTGCGTGCTCGCGATTGAGCGAAAACATGAGCTCGATCACGCGTTCGCCGCTGGCCCGATCGAGATTCCCGGTTGGTTCATCGGCAAACAGAATCTTCGGGCTTGACGCAAATGCGCGCGCGATCGCGACCCGCTGCTGCTCGCCGCCGGACAGCTGGTTCGGGTAGTGGCGCAGGCGTTCAGTGAGCCCGACGCGGGCCAGGACTTCACGCGCGGTGCGGCCCGGCGCCGGGCGCCCGACCAGTTCCAGCGGTAGCATGACATTTTCCAGCGCGGTAAGGGCGGGCAGAAGCTGAAACGACTGGAATACGAAGCCGACCCGTCCAGCACGCAAACGCGCACGCCCATCCTCGTCGAGCGTACCGAGGTCGACGCCATCCAGAAGCACACGCCCGGAACTTGGCACGTCAAGTCCGGCGAGCAATCCCAGCAAGGTCGATTTGCCGGACCCGGACGCGCCCACGATGGCGCAGGTCTCCCCGGCAGCAATCTGCAGATCAACTGCGTCGAGAAGCGTCAGCGTTCCTTCCGGACTCACCACGCGCTTGCAGAGCTTTTGCGCCTGCACCATGTACATGATGTAATACCTCCGTGACCCGACGATTCCTTTTGCTAGTGCTCTTGCTGTATGCGGGAACCGCCGCCGCAGCGTCGTCCGTCGTCCTGGTCATTGGTGACAGCCTGAGCGCAGGCTATGGCCTGGCGCTGCACTCGGCCTGGCCGGTCCTGCTCCAGCAGCGTCTTGCGCGTCAAGGCTATTCCTACCATGTAGTGAATGCCAGTATAAGCGGCGATACGACCAGCGGCGGACGCGCCCGCCTTCCCGCCGCCCTGGCGCGCTACCGGCCCCGCATCGTCATTATCGAGCTCGGAGCAAATGACGGCCTGCGCGGGCTCCCGCTGACGGAGATGCGCGCCAACCTCTCGGCCATGATCGCAATGGCGCTGCGTCACCAGGCTCGCGTGCTGTTGGTCGGCATGTATCTGCCTGTCAATTACGGCCAGGTCTACTCCGATGGCTTTCACCAGGTCTACGTCGACCTTGCCCGCAAATACCACGTACCTCTTGTTCCGTTTCTGCTCCAGGGCGTAGCCATGAAACCGCAGCTGATGCAATCAGACGGTCTGCACCCGCGGGCGGTGGGGGAACCGAAGGTGCTCGACAACGTATGGCGCGTGCTGAGTCCAATGCTCGTTCGGCCGGCCGGGCAGCCCTAAGGGGAGAATCCGGCGGTTGCTCGGGGAGCGTATGCACACGACCGGGCCAGGCTGGCCGAAAGCCCGAGGACCTGGCCGGCCGCGCGCGACTTGCCAGGACCCGCTTTTCAGCGAAGCTTCGCCCTCTCGTACTGCACCGGCCAAGGCAGATCGACACCAAGGGAACGCGCAGCATGCAGCGGCCAATACGGATCGCGCAACAGTTGCCGCGCGAGCAGTACCGCATCAGCGAGGCCGGTCGCGACAATCTGCTCGGCCTGGAATGCGCCAGTAACTAGCCCCACCGCGCCGACGGAAATCCCGGCCCCGCTCTTGACCGCGGTCGCAAACGGAACCTGGAATCCAGGACCTGCGGGAACTCGCGCGTCCGGCACCAGACCGCCGCTGGAACAGTCAATGAAGTCGATTCCGGCCCTTTTGAGGCGGAGCGCCAACTGTATCGACTGGCCAAGATCCCATCCGCCATCGACCCAGTCCGTGGCGGATATGCGCACGAACACCGGCAGGTCCTCGGGCCACGCCTCACGCACTGCGCGTGCGACGCGCAACGGGAACCGCATCCGGTTATCCAGGCTGCCACCATATTCGTCGTCCCGCCGGTTGCTGATCGGCGACAAAAATTCATGCAGCAGGTAGCCATGCGCCATGTGTATTTCCGCTACCCTGAATCCGGCGTGCAGGCTGAGGCGCGCCGCATCGGCAAACTCTCCGACAACGCGGTCGATATCGGCGATGGTGAGCGCTGCGGGTACCGGTGAATTCGGCGCAAAGGATACCGGGCTGGGCGCCAGGGGCTGCCACCCGCCTCCGTCCGGGCGCACCGGTCCGCCCCCCCGCCACGGTTCATCGGTCGACGCCTTGCGCCCGGCATGCGCAAGCTGTATGGCAGGCACCGCACCGTGCTCACTGATAAAGCGTGCAACCGGGGCTAGCGCGTCGGCGTGCGACCGCGACCAGATTCCGAGGTCCTGCGGCGAAATGCGGCCAGCCGGGCTTACTGCCGCGGCTTCTGTCATAACCAGGGCTGCACCACCGACCGCACGACTGCCAAGGTGCACCAGATGCCAGGAGTTGGCGAGCCCCTCTGGCGCCGAGTACTGACACATGGGTGAAACGAAGATGCGGTTCTTTAACCGCAATCCACGTAACTCCAAAAACGAAAACAGCTCGCTCATCGAATGCGCCCCCTATGGTAACCACCCGCTACGCCCGCAGCCTGATTGGGCGCGGTCGGAAGGAATTTCAGCAGCTTTGAGAGGACACCGCAATGGCAAACCCACCGGCCGATGCCGTACAATCCGCGCTCGTCATGAGCACACGATCCCACCGGCAATCTACAACCGTGCGCCAGCTGGTGCTTTGGAGTGAACGCCAGCTGCTCAAGGCTGGCGTCGCATACGGACACGGTACCGACAACGCCCTCGATGAGGCAGCGTGGCTCGTTGGCTCGGCTATCGGCGTGGCGCCGGCCGACCTCGACAGCGAACTCGATCGCATTGCGGATCCTTCCCGCGTTGCCGCTGCGCGGCGGATCGTTGAAATGCGCATCAGCACGCGCAAGCCGGCGGCATACCTGTTGCGTGAGGCATGGTTCGCGGGCCTCAGATTTTACGTGGACGAACGCGTCATCGTGCCGCGATCCCTGATCGGAGAATTCGTCCTGGAACAATTCCAGCCGTGGATCGAGGCAGTCAATGTGCGCCGGGCGCTGGACCTGTGTACCGGCAGTGGCTGCATCGCGGTAGCAGTTGCGAAGGCCTTCCCACACGCAACGCTGGATGCGGCGGATGTTTCGGTGGACGCCCTGGAGGTGGCCCGGATCAACGTCGCCGCCTACAGCCTGGAGGGAAGGATACGCCTGGTACGTTCAGACCTGTTTGGCAGTCTTGCCGGAGAACGATATGACCTCATCGTCAGCAATCCGCCATACGTACCGGCCGGTGAGCTGGCGTCGCTGCCGGAGGAGTACCGCCACGAACCGGGGCTCGCGCTCGCCTCGGGACCCGATGGTCTCGATGCGATCGCCCGCATTCTAGCGCAAGCCGATGAGCACCTCGCGCCCGGCGGAATCTTGGTCGTGGAAGTGGGAAACAGCCGCGAGGCGCTGGAACAACGCTTTCCGCGCGTGCCGTTCCTGTGGCTTTGCACGCGCAGCGGCGACGAAAGCGTATTCCTGCTGGACCAGGCGGAGCTGGTGCGGCACCAGATGATGTTTCGCGAATCCGCGCGAAACCACGATGCAGACTGAGCCGCCCGGCGGCATCCTAATTTCAGGCACCCGCTTCACCGGGAGTCGTGGCATAGATCCCGATCGCGGTACATTTCCTCGATTTCCCTGGAAAAACGCTCTTCGATCTTGTTCCTGCGCAGCTTAAGCGTCGGCGTGAGCAGATGATTCTCGACCGTCCACGGCTCGGAGATTCGCGCAATGTGGCGCACACGCGCATATCCCGGAAAGGACCGAAGCTGGTCATTGGCTCTCTGGCACAGGGCGCGTTCGTCGGCAAGCGCGCTCACTACCAGAAGACCCAGATGGGGACGGCCTTCACCCACCACCATTACCTGCTGGAAGATCGGATCGAGCATGATCATCTGTTCGGCATCCGCCGGCGGCACTTTCTCGCCATTGCTGAGCACGATAATCTCCTTGGCACGTCCGACGATATAAATTCGCCCGCCTTCGATGCGCGCAATATCTCCCGTATGCAACCAGCCGTCGCCGTCGATCACGGCGGATGTGGCGGCCGTATTGTTCCAGTAACCGAGCATTACTGCCGGACCGCGCACCACAAGTTCGCCGTTGTCGAGGGTTCTGGCCTCGATTCCGGTGACCGGTCGTCCAACCGACAAGGGGTCGTTGTCACCGAGGCGGTTGCAGCTCACGACGGGCGAAAACTCGGTAAGGCCATACCCCTGGAGCAGAGGCAATCCGAGCCCCAGAAATGTGCGCGACAGCTGTGGCGCGAGCGCAGCAGCGCCCGAGACTGCCAGCCGCATGCGCCCCCCGAGGCGTTGTCGCAGTTTGCGTGCAACGAGTATGTCAAGCACGGGCCACAGCAGTCTGTCTCGGACCCGCACCTGCCCAGTAAACCGCCGCCACCCGATGTCCACCGACAAATCGAAAAGACGGCGCCGGAGCGAGTATGGCGGCAGGCTCTCCTGCATGCGCGCGTAGATGCGCTCGAAGATGCGCGGTACGCATACTAGCACCGTCGGACGCTGGCTCAGCAAATCTTCCGACAGTTCCGGTATACCGCGCGCAAAAACGGTGCGGGCTCCGATGCAGAGAGACAGATAATAACCGACAGTACGTTCGAACATGTGCGACAGCGGCAGGAAGGACAGGAAGATGTCATCCGCATTTACGGTAGGCACGGCATCGAGGCTGGCGCTGACGTTGCTTGCGACATTGCGGTGACTCAGCATCACACCTTTCGGCCGCCCGGTTGTGCCCGAGGTGTAGACCAGGGTTGCCAAGTCTGCGGCGCGCGCGGGACCGGGATCCAGCGACTCGCCCTGCGCCGGTAGCCAGGAGGATACCGCAACTGCGGTGCCATCGTCCGCCGGGGCGCTGTGGATACAGACTACACGCGCCAGCATCGGCACCTGGTTGTGCAGGACGCGCCACAGCTGGCCGTCCTCCAGGAGCAAAAGGCGCACGCCAGCATCATTCATGCACCAGGCCATGTTGTCTGGCCTGTCATTGTAGAACAGCGGCACCACGACCAGCCCGAGGCCTAGGGCCGCCTGATCAAACAGGACCCACTCGACCCGGTTTCGCATACACAGCGCCACCCGGTCTCCGGGCCTGAGCCCCTCGCTACGCAGTGCCGCCCGCCAGCGTCCCACTTCATGCCCCGCCTGTTCCCAGGTGATATCCCGCCAATGGCCGCGGCTGGTGTCCCGGAGGGCGCCGGGATCGGGGTAATACTGGCGGTAGGCCGGCTTATGCGGCGTATCCTCGATACGCGCCAGGAACATCTGTGACAAAGTCGTGTGCGCGGCGACCGAAATCCGCATGGTCAGCTCCGCAATTCGGCGCGGCGGACGAAGAGATCTGCCCCGCTCCAAGCCGTATCGGGTTCGAAGCGCGGCCCATACTCCTGCGCCAGCCGCCGCAGGCTGCTGGCAATGCCCGCTTCACCCAGAGCCTCGGCATAGCGCATGGGCCCTCCCAGATAGGGCGCAAAGCCAGTTCCATAGACCAGTCCGGCATCGACCGCATCGGGATCGCCCACGACACCTTCGCGCAGACAGGCGGCAGCTTCATTCAGCATGCGAAGGATCAGCCGTTCGGTTACCGGCACGTCGCTGTGCCCGCTAACTGCACGGCGACGGGGCCTGCCGGATTTGTCATAAGAATAGAAACCCTTACCTGACTTTTTGCCGAGATCGCCACGACCCACGGCCTCGCGCAGGCGTTCCGGTACAGGGATGCCGAGCGGCCCGGAAAGCATCTCTGCCACCGACAGGCAGATGTCCAGGCCCACAGTGTCAGCCAGCAGCACCGGGCCCATGGGCATGCCAAAACGGGTTGCCGCCTCATCGATTTCCTCCATCGCGACCCCCTCCTGCGCCAGCATCATCGCCTCGATGAGGTACGGCATCAGCACGCGATTCACCAGGAAGCCAGGACTGCTCCGAACGTCCAGCGGCAACCGCTCAATGGCGACAGCGAATGACCGGGCGCGCTCCAGCGACGACTCGCTGGTCCGTTTGCCGCGCACGATCTCGACCAGTTGCATCTGCGCAACCGGATTGAAGAAATGCAGGCCCACCAGGCGCGACGGATCCTTGAGCACCTCGCCCACAACTTCCAGGGGAATGCTCGAGGTATTGGTTGCCAGGAGAGTGTCGGGCCGGACTACATCCTCGATGGCCCGAAAAAGCTCACGCTTGGTATCGGCCTTCTCGACAATCGCCTCTATAACAAGATCGGCGCGGCGCAGGCCGTTGCCATCCAAATCGGGCATCAGCCGATCCATCGCGCTCTGGATTGCCACCGGCTTCTTGAGCTTCTTCCGGTAGAATCCGTAGGCTTTCTTTACCGCCCGCGCCAACGCTTCCGGCTGCTGATCCTGCAGACTGACACGAAAGCCCTTGAATGCGGCCCAGATGGCGATGTCTGCGCCCATGGTGCCTGCACCAATCACGTGAAGGTGGGTCACGCCGTGCGGCTGGCGGCGCCCGCGTCGCTTCAGATCCTCACCAAGCAGAAAGATGCTGACTAGGTTCCTGCTCGTGCGCCCTACCATTAGATCACCGAGCGATAGCGCTTCCTCCTCCTGTGAAGCGCGCCTGCACCACAAGTCGAGCGCCCGGTAGGGCGCAGGATAATGGTCGGGGTTCGCCTTCTTCCGCAGTTTCCGCTGCAACAGACGTGCTACCGGCTTGCGCAGAGCCGGCCACGACGGCACGCGCTTCCACCAGGCGGCGCGGCGCGGGCGCGGATGGTGCGCAACGAACGCGTGCGCGGCGTGCAAAAGATGCCGTTCGGGCACGATCTCGTCGACTAGCCCGAGCCCGAGCGCTTGGCGGGCGCTCACCGTACGGCCGCTCAGAATGAGATCAAGTGCCGCAAGATCTCCGATCAGGGGCGGTAGGCGCACAGTTCCGGCAAAACCCGGATGTATTCCCAACCGAACTTCGGGCAGACCCAGACGGGTGGCATCGTCCTCGCGCGCGATGCGGTAGGAACATGCGAGTGCCAGCTCCAGACCTCCGCCCAGACAATTGCCGTGAATCAACGCAACGCTCGGAAATGCCAACCCGGCAAGCCGGTTGAACACGGCCTGTCCAGCGCGCGCAAGGGCGGCCGCCTGCGCCGAGTCGGCAATCTTCTGGAACTCGTTGACATCGGCGCCGACGATGAAGCTGTTGGCCTTTGCCGAGCGGATGATGAGGCCCTGAAGCGGACGGACTTCGATTTGACCCAGGATGCGGTCGAATTCCTCAAGTACCGCAGAAGACAGTGCATTGGCACGCTGCCCGGCCACATCAAGCGTCAACACAATGACGTCGTCGACTTCCTCGCAGCGCCAGTGGTCGGCCTCGATTTCTGCGCTCATTTCGACTCTCCCGGCACGCGCACCAGCATCGCACCACCTTGGCCACCACCGATACACAGCGTTGCAACGCCAAGCCCTCCCCCGTGCCGCCGCAGTGACCGTAACAGGTGCAGGACGATCCGCGCCCCGCTTGCTCCGACAGGATGGCCGATCGCAACCGCGCCGCCGTCCATGTTGAGGCGCGCCGGGTCCATCGGGCCCGGCGGGGCGTCGACGCCGAGCTCATCGCGGGCATATTCGGGGCTGGCCCAAGCAGCCTGACAGGCCAGCACCTGTGCCGCAAATGCCTCATTGAGCTCCATCTGCCGTATGTCCTCCATCTGCAGCCCGAACCGACTGATCAGCTTGGCCACGGCATGCACCGGCCCGAGCCCCATCTGGCCCGGATCGACACCGGCCCACTCTTCGCCGAGGAGTTCGCCAAGCACCTGCAGACCGTAGCGCTGCACGGCGGCCTCACTTGCGAGCACCAGCATGGCGGCGCCATCGGTGACCTGAGAGCTGTTTCCGGAAGTGACCGATCCGTATTTGCGGTCGAACACCGGGCGCAGCTTGGCAAGCTGGTCCATGTCGGAATCCCTGCGTAGTCCGGTGTCCTCCTGGACGATGCGGCCGCGGGAATCGAACAAAGGTTCGACCTCACCGCGCATCAGTCCGGTGTCATAGGCTGCCGCCAGACGCTGGTGACTGCTCAGCGCATAGGCATCCTGCTCTGATCGGGTAATGCCGAACCGGTGCGCAATGATTTCCGCGGTCTGGCCCATGTTGAGTTTGACCAGAGGATCTGTCAGACCCAGCAACAGCGTGTATACCGGCACCAGGTGCGAGAGCCGGAACCGGCCGATGGCCCGCAGACGCGCAACCGGGTTGCGTGATCGCATCATTGCCGCAAGCCAGCCGGCCATGGCGTTATTCCACTGGATCGGCGCGCGGCTCATCGCTTCCGTGCCGCCGGCAAGGACGAGATGCGCTCGGCCCTGGGCAATCCGCTCACGCGCGCTCGCCAGCGCCTGCAGCCCGGACGCGCAATTGCGCTGGACCGTGAAGGCCGGAACCGCCTTGCCACAGCCCAGACGCAAACCGATGATGCGCGCTATATTCGCTTCGTCCGGGGCAGGGATCACACAGCCAACGATGATTTCATCGATTTGCTCCGGTGCAAATGGAGCGCGCGCCAACAGCGGGCGCGCGGCCGCCACCGCCAGATCACCCGCGCTGAACTCGTTTGCTGGACCGCGCGCCTTAAGAAACGGCGTACGCGCACCATCGATCACGTAGACTTTCGCATCCGACATAGTGGCCTCCTAGATACCCGCGCAGCAAAGGTCTGCCGCGCCACATTGCGCGCTTCGGTTCCGCATGCCGCGGCGGCCGGTCCGCAGAATACTAGCAGCCCAGGCGCCGCCTGCCGCTGTGCGCCCCTAGGTTCGCCCGTCTCCCGGCGCGGAGTTGCTGTCAACCGCCAGCAGCCTGAGCAGCGCCGGTATCCATTCTCCGAGGTCACCGACGCAGCGGATCACGTGCGGTCCCGGATTCTGGCGCGACCAACTGAAAATCGGGGCATCCGGATCGCGGTTGATGGCAATCACGATGGCCCCCGGATCAATCCAGCCCATGTGCTGGGGCGCCCCGGAAATGCCCAGTGCCATCAACAAATCGGGCGCTACAGGGACACCAGTTTGGCCGATCTGCCGGTCGGTGGGCAAAAGCTTGAGCTCCTGGGTCACTTTGCGCGTTGCCCCAAGCTCAACGGCCAATCCGCTGAGACGCGCGAGCGCCGCACACAGGGGCGGAACAAGTTCCTGAAAATTGGATTGGCTTGCCGCTCCGAGCCCGACATCGACGATCAGCTTGGCCGTGGTCAGGCCCGCGACCGCACGCGTCTGGGTGCGCGCCATCACCGGACCCCTCAGGTGCGCCGCCGGTAGACGGCTGACCGGGATCGCCGCGAATTCGGGAACCGACAGGGCCGGTCCGCCGCAGGATCGGCCAACAACCAGCAGCGCGGCGTCGGGCAGCGCATAATCCACCTCGTAACCTTCGCCGGAACAGGTCACGGCATCAGGCGTGACGCCGGTTACCCCGTCGAACAGCGCAACCCCGATGCGCGCCGCGAGCGCCGCCGCGAGTGCGCCCTCTCCGGCCTCGAGCACCATCCGACGCGGTACACCTACATGTCCGGCCAGCAGTCCCGCCAAAGCCGCAGGGGTCACCGCTCCGGTTAACGGCAACTGCCACAGCCCGGCGAATCCCGGCTGAGCCAGCATCGCCGAGGGCGGGCGTGGCGGCTGGTTGGCGGGATGCCATGCGAGGACGCCAAAAGCGCCCCCGAGCGCCACCAGCGCCTCCAGTGCGGGCGCACGACTGGCGCCTGCCAGTGTATCGGCCGAGGTCAGCCACAGGGTACAGCCAGGCAACGGTGCCTGTGCCGGACGTGTTGCCGCTGCCCCGTCGGACGCCGCGCCGGCACCGAACCGACCACGCAGCCAAGCGGCCAACTCGCCGGCATCGGCGAACCGCTGGGGCAGGTTGGCGGCTGGCGGCAGAGCCAAGGGTCGGACGGTTATTGGCAGCAGCTCGGCACCGGGTTCGCAGCTTTGAACCGGTGTGCGGAGCGTGGCCAACCAGCTCTGTATGCTATAGCTTCCTATGCGACTACCGGGCTTCAAATCCCAGACAAACGCGACGCGCCGCTGTCCGGCTACGTATCGCCGCTGCCAGGAAGCGTCATCAAACCATAGCCCGCGTCTGCCGCCACCTACAGCCATCACATCCTGGACAGGAACCACGCGGAGCAGCTCTGTCATCCCGGCTACGAAAATGTGATCCCGGGTGCTGGCGGCGGCACACCCGAACGCCCAGCGCCGCACTTGCGGCCAGACGCGCAGGATCTCCCGGGCCACACCGGCAGTATCGGCTGCACCAGCGGGCTGGACAATATGCAATATCTCTGCGCCCGCCGCCTGCAGGCGGCGCAACGAATCGACAATGCCATGCGGTCCTATTGCTGCGACCTTCACTCGCATTGACGGATGCCGGTCAGCCCAGCACAGAAGCCGGTCTAGCACCGCCAGATCGGCGGGATTCCATCCGGCCCATTCGAGGCTACCGCCACCGGGCTCGAAACGGCTACGCAGCACGACACCCCACTCCCCGCTCAGCACGCCCACTGCCACGGGGCCATCATCAGACCCGCCCGGACCGGCAAGCACCGCGCGAGCGAGGGACAGGCCGGCGTCTCCTGGGGCCATATCGCCATGCTCGGCCTGCTCGAAATCCGCTTGCACCATCCTGGCAACTTCCCCCACATGCCGCGCAATGCTGATTTCGCTCGCCCGCAGGCGCACGATGTTCTCGTGGTCCGCGGGATCACCATGAGACTCCAGCAGCCGGACGCGCTCGTGCAGCGCCGACCAGCTGTAGAGCTCGGCCAACCAGTCGACTACCGGAAACCAGCGCGCCTGGAGATCTGGATTCTGCCAGATGCCGGCACCAAGCTTTGCCACGCGCGCTGCAGCGAATCCGCGAAATGTCTGCAGCGCCTCATCGAGCACGGCATTGTCCGAAACCGCAGCAGCCGGCTCGCTGAACAGGTTTGGAAGATCCTTCAGCACGAGAAATCGCTGAACCTCGTTCGTGCCTTCGTAAATGTTCAGAATACGTATGTCGCGCCGCCATTTTTCCAGTATCGCCTCGCGGGCGGCGGCATCCGGACCGTACAGATTTTCCAGCCAGCCCAAGATGCGGTGGGCGCCCTCGGAAGCGAGGTACTTGGATAGAGCCGCCTCGATGCGAAAATCACCGCGCTGCAGATCCGCCCTGTCCATCAGACCCATCAGGCGCGACGCCAGCGTTTGCAGGCGGTCACGCTCGGCCTGGGCCGCGGCATGCAGCTGCGAATCTTTTAGCCATACCGACGAAAACTCCTGCAGTGCACGTTCCGCCAGTGCCGCGCAGCTCATGACGAGACCGCCGCGCCCGACACTCAAGGTCTCAAGCGCGTTCACCTGCCCATGACCCGCAAAGCCGATCACCTGATCGGCGCTCACGCGAACGCCGTCCAGCGTAAGCTCGTTGGTTGGCGAAGCCCGCTGCCCGAGCTTGTTTTCGTTCGGCCCTATGCGCAAGCCCTCGGAACGACGCTCCACCATGAAGCCGGTTTCCCCGAACGCGGTCTGTGCGTACAGGCAGTAGCGATCCGCGATCGAGCCATTGGTGATCCACATCTTGCTTCCAGACAGCTCCCAATAGCGGTAATAGGCATTGCCGTCCTTGATGACAACTGTGCCGATGTCATCGTAGGGATAGCTTTGGCCGCCGACGCATATCCGGCGGCGTCCGCCGTTGCGACCCAGATCCCAACCGCCATCGTCCAGGCTGGCCAGGCGGCCGTCCGGCATACGAAAGAGCGCACGGCGCGACTCGAATACCAGACGCTGCGCATTGAGCAGCAGACGCGGCTTGCCGGCAACGGCAAATCGGTACAGCCCGTGCTCATCGGGTTGCGCTGCCGCTTCCCTCAGAACTGCGCGTGTCTGAATGCCACCGGTGTCGGAGCCGGCGGCCGGTTCCGTCAGCGCGAAAGCGCTGATCTGGCCGCAAGCGAGAAACTGCAGAAAGCGGTCATGCGCACGCTCGCGCGCCTCGATGTCGCCTTGTTCCTCTTCAATCCGGGCACGCACCGCCGGCAGCTCGTCCCGGCACCGGCGCAGTCCGTCGGCGAATGCCTCGAGATCGCGGGCTTTCGCGGCGTTCACCGTCTGCTGCACGAGCTTCAGGAAATCACGTATCAGATATTTCAGCGTCGAGCCCGGAAACAGGAACATGCGCTGGACCTGTGCGCCGGTGCGCTCCAGCGCGCGCCGCAGCCGCCCCGGCTCGGGGCGCTCGACCATCCCGATCAGCTCATCCAGGCCTGCCTGTAATGCTTGCCATCCTGCAGCGTCGGCCAGGCAGGCACCGGTCTCCTGGCGCAACCGTGGCAGATCTTTGTCGCGCCCGAGCAGCACCGGCATCGTACCGATGCTGGTGCTGGCCATGATCAGCAGGCCGGTGGCGGTATCTTTTTCGCCCATGCACAGGTTGGTGAGCACCGAGTACTGGGCCTTGCTCCAGTTCTTTCCGCCGAACGCCGCGGGCACAATGGTGGCGAAGGCGTTGAATTCACGAAGCAACTGGATGTCGCCCGGTGGCATCCCGTGCAGCGCATCGATGTAGCGGCCGTAGGGTTCGCCCGGATTCGGACTGCGAAAACCGCGGCGCAGCAACCGCAGAACCTCCGCGCGCGTGCGGCGCAGCAGCGGGTCACGCCGGAAATGCTCAGGAACGAGCAGTCTGTCGGGCGAAAGCAGGTGCCCGTTGAGGAATCCCCCGCTCTGGTAGACAAACTTGCCGTGCGCCTCCCAGTTGAGCGGGCGGAACGTACCGGACCCTTTCCGGCGCGGCGGACCGGCCTGAGGCCGCTCCAGTGCACAGGCGCGACGGCGGGCTTCCGCGAACCGGATCAGGCTTTCGGACGCAACGGGGCCGACCCCGGACTCCGCCGCCCGCCTGAGCAGACTCATGCCAAATTCGGGGTCCGCGTTCGGGAACGTACGCGACCCCGGCCATTGGCTGAAGAGGATTGCGTCGCGGTAGCGCGGGGCAAAAATATCCTCTTCGGAGTATGCCATCCCTCCGAAGACCTGCCCGGCAAGCCAGGGCACGGCGTCCATCCATGGGCCCATGCATTCCCGCGCGAGCAGCAACACCTGCGTCGGCTCGCGCTCGCACCAGGGGCGTGCCAGTTCAAGCAGCGTGCACGCAAGTTCGATGCCTGCCAGCATCTGTTTCACGGCACCGAATTTGGCGATGCTCTCGCGCCCCTCGCTGTCGCGTAGGTCGCCACGGAACTGCACGCGCGCGGAGGCATAGTCCAGCGCTCTGCGGCGCAAAACCGCCGCCTGTCCACGCGCCAGCGCCAGGATCAACTCGGCAACCACGGTCGTCGCACAGAATTCGCCTAGACCCTTGTCGACACGTCGGCGCACGGGCTGGGCGGCGTCGGCGCCGGCACCGTGCGCGATAATTTCGCCGGCGGGCCAGACATCGCCGCGGGCATCGATAAGCTGCTCGGCGACAGCCGGTATCCAGTTTGAAGCCCCGTCTTGCTCACGCCACAGTGGTGCAGCCAGGACATCCGTGATCGGGTGTCCGGCGACGGCTTCGGCCAGGTAGTGCCCGGCAGTGATCCATGCCAGGGCACCCGACCAGGCAGCCAGCCACTCCACGGCAGCCACGCGGTGGCTGCGGGCCGCGGCGATCCAGGCGTGGAGCACGCGCCGGCTACCGGGGTCCCAGGTCGTAAGTGCGAGCGCCTTGAGTTTTTTTTCCGGAAAATCCTCCTTCAGCCGCTCCCAACCGTGGATGCTGCGCAGGAGGGCGTGCGACTGCCTGGTACGCACGCTGGGCCAGTCGGCGGGTACCATGTGCGCCTGCTCAAGCAGCGCGCGCACTTCGGCTTCCATCCAACCGTAGGCATGGCGCTGCAGCCAGGACTCGAGGCGCACGACTGTCGGGCGTGTCAGCTCACTATCGGACATCTCCTTCAGGAGCCCCGCCCATACACGTGGCCATTCCGCGCTCACCGTCGACGGCCGTGCCCGCAGCGACTGGTACAGACGCTGCCAGCGGCTGCCCTCGGATTCGGCCAGGATCAGCGGCTTTTCCGGAAGCGGATCGAGCGTCGAGGTCACGGAGGAATCCGGGCCACTGCGCCCGTCTCCCGGCACGCGGTAGGCAAACCGGTGGCCACTGGTTCGGTTCCAGTCCACGCCGGGCACAGTCACGCGACAGGATTCGCACTTTATGCAGTTTTCGTGCTGGCTCGATACACCGCCGAATTGGCCGGCCAGACCATAGACCTCTGCCGGACAGACGTTGCGCAGCTGCTTGGCAGTAGCGCCCAGGTCCAGGGAAACGGTCACATGCCGCAGGTCGGGCCGATAACGCACGAGCGGGGCGATCCAGGTCGTTGGCGATGCGGCGCTTCGGCGTGCATCGCCCCAGTCGAGCCCGATGCGCGCGCTTTCGTCATAGCGGTAATAGGGTCGCTGCTGCAGTGCCCGCAGGCGCACGTGGCCCATGCGATACGCCGCGAGGTCGCCGAGCAGCGCCGCGCCGCCATAGAGCGCACTTAGTCCCAGACCCGCCACCCGAGGCACCAAAAGCGGCAGGCGCGCCATGCTGCGCCAGACCATCGCCACACGGTCGGCGAATGCCGGTAGCCGCCGACCGTAGAAATGGCCGATCACCTCACCGGCCAGCGCCATCAGAGGATCCTCTTGGGATGCGGCCGGGGCCGGCTTGGCGCCAGCGCGGGCCACCAGGAATTGCACGTGCAGGGGCGGTGCCGCTTGGTCCGCATGCAGGCGCGGGCCAAAACCGCGCGCCAGGCGCAGCAGCTGGGCGGAATCGCGGCGCAAGCGGGCCAGCTCCACGCCCAACGCGCGCCGCCGCTGAGCGCGCGCCGCACTGGGCGCCAGATGGCTAGCATCTATCATCTGGCCCAGAATGGCAGGCAGGTGGTCGAACAGGGCTGGCCCGCCATGAATCGCGCGCGGCCAGCGCCGTATCAGCGTGGCGTTTCGAAAATCTGTGGTTCGGCGCAGGGCCTCGGCGTACTCGATTTCCAGCTCCGCACGGGTGTAGTCAGCCCCCTTGCCGCGAATGCGCAAAACCGCGTCAGCAAAAGTCAGGGCGCTGGTAATGGCGGGGGCGATGAAGTTTGGATAGGGCACCTCCTGTCCCAGGCCGAGGCTGCCGCCGCCGACAGCCAGCCCGTCCCGCACCCATTGCGGAGTCTCGTCAATTCCGCCGGAGCGGATCACCTTGGCACCATAGGCGATCTGCTGTGCGCCTTCGAGGTACGATGCAATGACGGGCAGCTTGCGTACGCGCTCGAACAGGTGCGGATGATCGGCAACCGCCTCTTGCGCGAGGCGCTCGAGCGGAAGCACCAGGCCCAGGGACAGAGAGTCCTCGTTCGTGTACAGGAAGGCAGTCATGTTGACCCGAACCGTGCGGCCGGCAAACTGGCCGTTACGCACCATCCATTCCTGCGCCACCCCCTCTCCAGGATTCAGCCGGAAGCGCCTCTCAATCTCCGCCGGCGACAGACGGAATAGCGCCATGATGCCCTGGGCGTAATGCGGATTCCGGCTCCGCTCCAGCCCTTCACGGGCCAGGAGCCCGGCCGCATCGCCTTCCGCGATAAATACCACATCGGCGCTGATCGGTCCGCGGTCAGTATTGACACCAATGACGCGGTCCCCGCGATAGCGTAGGCCGGTTGCGGTCGTGGCAGTGATCAGCGTAACGCCGAAGTCGACGGCGCGGCTTGCCAGCCAGCGGTCGAGCTTGGGACGCAGGACCGTCCACGCCTCGCCAAAATCATTGCCGGCATGGGCCCGCGCCTCGAATCCGCCCGCGTTGATGCCGTCATGCAGGAACAGGCTGCGGCCAATAATGCGGCGCTCCTTCGGTGCCTGACGCCACAGCTCCTGCCCCAGCACATCTTCACGCAGCAGGCCTTCGGCATGGTAGACGCAGCCGGACCAGTTCTCCGCGCCGGCATACTCCGCGCCCTCGATCAGCATCACGGATACACCAGCACGCGCCAGTCGCAGCGCCGCCGAAACCCCAGCGGGTCCGGCTCCTATGATGATGACTTCGACCGAGGAGGACATGTCTTTTTATTGTTCCGTATACCGATAGTTATAGCAAAGACCGGGAGAGGACCGGGGAGGCGCTGGAGTCTGTCCCTGCTGCAGGCACGTGGCGGGCCGACGCCGAAGCCGTCCGACAGGTCGCGGGTGAGGCGGGCCATCCACATATCGGGGAAATCGTGACAATGAGCCGGCGCGGCAACCCGGGGCCGGGCGGATGCGAACCTGGGCGGGTCAGGGTCGGCGTGGCGGTTTGGCGTGGAGCCCTGCGCGCTCCCGGGACGGACCCGGCAACAGCCGGGCGAGGCGGGCACGAAGACCTGGGTTCGTCCAGTTTCTGCCGCCGACCAGAACATCGACGATGCGTCCCCGTGGATCGATCAGATAACTGGTAGGCAGCCCGATAATTTTGTACCTGCGGCTGACCGACGCATCACGATCGAGCAGAACCGGGTAGGTGATTTTCATCTGCTCTGCCACCGGCTCCACCGTCTCCCAGCCCTCACCTTCCTCGATGCCCAGAATCACAAGGCCGCGATGTTTGAATTTCCGATACGTTCGCTCCATCGATGGTATCTCCCGTTCGCAAGGCGGACACCATGTCGCCCAGAAGTTGACGATGACCAGCTTGCCACGGTAATCGGAGAGCCGGCGCACCTTCCCGTTGAGATCCTTGAGCGAGAAATTTGCGGCGACGGGCTGTGCATTCGGACCTACCACGGCGGCAGAGGAGCCGGGCACGGCTGTCAGCCAAACCGCCGCCGCTAGGGCCGCGACATAACGGGCTATCATGGCCGATTTCCCCGCTGTGACGGCATCGCACAGGCCAGACCGCGCAGCCAGGCCTGTCCGGGCTCGCCGTTTGCCTCCCACCGGATGTTCATATCGAAGCGCTGGCCTGTGCTGAGGTTGGTAGTGATCATTCCCTGCAACCGGTCCCCCGGTCGAAGCACTTGCCGGGTCGGCAGCATAGCGTACCGGAAGGCAATCCTTTGTGCCCGCGCGATCCGCATTCTCTTCCATGCTCGCTGCCAGTCGGCGTCGAGGCGCAGCTGCTGCGGCCGAACGTCCCGCCCCTGTACCCGCCAATCGCCGAGATCGACCCGGAAGATCGTCGAAGCCGAGCGATTACTGACAACGACCGCCAGCACGCAGGCATTGGCGATTTGCCGCGATACGGCGGGAGTGAAGCCGCGCCCCTGGAAGAACGCCTCGGTCAGGTCCAGGGGACGCTGGACAAACTCTACCGCCAGCCCTTCGGGCGTCACAAGCGACCAGCGCCGGGCCAGCTGCGGACCCGCTGAGCCCGCAGCTGCGGGAACCCAGCCGAGCAGCAGGCTTGCTGCGAGAAACGCAATGGCAAGGCGTGAAAAAACTGGGTTCGAATGCATGTCGCTGCTTGCCGATAAGCATCCCACCATTTATATCCGCTCAAGAGTCCTGCCGCCTGGGACAGCAGCGTGCCCGGGCTTACGCCCAACGCTCGCGGCACGTTCATTTCCTGGAACTTGCGATTTCCACCGGCATGCCCGCTTCACGCCATTCCGGGAAGCCACCCTCCAGGCGCCGCGCCTGGAACCCCTCCCGACGCAGCCGCGCTACCGCGTCATAGGCGAGCACGCAGTGCGGGCCGCGGCAATAGGCGACGATTTCCTGGTCATGTGGCAAATCCCGGAGTTTCTGCTCAAGATTCCTGATCGGCAAATTCATGGCGCCCGGAACGTGGCCGGACGCATATTCTTCTTCGGGTCGAACATCCACGACGGTCACGAGCCCTTGCCGTGCACGGTCGAGCAACTCGGCGCGCGGGACGGGCTCGAGATCGTCCTTGACGGTCAGGTAGGAGCGGACCAGCCGCTCGACTTCCGCAAGGTGTGCTTCGGCCAGTTTGCGCATGCTCGCGAGCAGGCGGATGACTTCGTCGTCCGCCAGCATGTAGTACACGTACTGGCCATCCTTGCGCGCGGATACCAGCCCGCCTTGGCGCAGGCTGCGAAGATGCTGGGAGGTGTTCGCAACCGAAAGACCTGCGAGCCTGGCTAGTGACTCTACGGTCCGCTCCCCTTGCGCAAGGTACTCCAGCAACTCCAGGCGGTAGCCATGACACACTGCTTTCCCGATCCGGGCGATCTCGCCGTAGAGCCGTTGCTTCACATCCGGGCTTGACATGACGCTCACGATATAACTAGTATTCAATTGAATTATTGAATACTAGCAGATCGGCCGCCGCATTACCAATCGATCGCGTATTCTTTCCAAGTTTGGAGATCTTTATGTCGGAAATAATCATGGATCAGGCGCAGGTTATCCGGCTGGGGGCATTTTTCGGGGTATTGATCGTTATGATATTCCTCGAGCTGGCGGCGCCGAGGCGGACACTCAGTGTGTCGAGGGTACGCCGCTGGACCAGCAACCTCGGGATCGTGTTCCTCAACAGCGTTGTGTTGCGGCTGCTGTTCCCGGCAGCCGCGGTGGGCTGCGCGATGAGCGCGACAGCCCATGGTTGGGGCCTCTTCAACCTGGTCGCAGCACCCTTCTGGGTCGCCGTCCTCGGGTCGATCGTCATCCTTGATCTTGCCATCTACCTGCAGCACGTCATGTTTCATGCCGTGCCTATCCTCTGGCGGCTGCACCGCATGCACCACGCCGACCTCGACTATGACGTCACGACCGGTGCGCGTTTTCATCCGATCGAGATCCTGCTATCGATGCTCATCAAATTCGCGGTCATCGCGGTCATCGGTGCGCCGGCCGTGGCGGTGGTGATCTTCGAGGTGGTATTGAATGCGACGGCCATGTTCAACCACGGCAACCTGCGTCTGCCGATCGCGCTTGATCGCGCGTTGCGCCTGTTCATCGTCACCCCCGACATGCACCGGGTGCATCATTCGGTCGAGGACCGAGAGGCGAACAGCAACTTCGGCTTCAACCTCTCGCTCTGGGACCGGCTGCTCGGCACCTACATGGCGCAGCCCGACGCCGGCCACGAGGCCATGACCCTCGGCATCCGGGATTACCGCGCGCCGAGGCTCGTGAACGACCTGCCGGGCATGTTGGTCCTGCCATTCCTCGGACGTATCACCGGCTACGCCATCAACCGCCGCGCATGGAACCGTCCCTCATGACACGCCGGATCGTTGCACGCACTGCCCTCTTTGCCGCGCTCTTGGCGGCGATCGCGATTGCATTCCTTCATCATGGCTGGCTCGATACAGCGGCGCTGCGCTCACGCATCGCCGCCAGCGGCACTTTCGCGCCGTTCCTCTTCATGGCGGCATATGCCGCCGCGGCCGTGCTCTTCCTGCCTGGCGCCGTGCTGTCACTGGCGGGCGGCGCGCTCTTCGGGCCCGTGTGGGGTACATTGTACAGCCTCACCGGCGCTACTGTCGGCGCCACAATTGCATTTCTGGTTGCGCGCTACCTGGCATCCGGCTGGATACATCGCCGCGCCGGCGGCTGGACCAGGCAGCTCATTCAGGGCGTGGAGCAGGAGGGCTGGCGCTTCGTCGCGTTTGTGCGCCTGGTGCCTCTGTTCCCGTTCAATCTGCTCAACTATGCGCTGGGACTCACCCGCATCGGTCTGCTGGCTTACGTGGTCGGCACTTATGTGTTCATGCTTCCCGGGGCGCTCGCCTACACCTATCTCGGCTATGCCGGCCGGGAAGCTGCATCCGGCGGCCAGGGCCTGATCCATAAGGGGCTGATGGCAATAACGCTGATCGGCATTGCCGCCTTCCTGCCAAACCTGCTAAAGCGGCTTCGCGCCAGGCCCGGTGCGCCCACCGGGACAATTTCGAGCGCTGAACTCAAGCAACGTCTCGACCGGAACGAAGAACTCCCGGTGTTAGACGTACGGCCGGTCGCGGACTTTACCGGTGATCTCGGCCACATCGCCGGCTCGATCAATATCCCGCTCGATGACCTGCCGCGGCGTTTGCTCGAGCTCGAGCAGCGGCGGGAATACCCGCTCGCCGTCATCTGCCGCACCAACCGCATGTCCGGGAAAGCCGTGGAACTGCTGCGTGCGGCGGGCTTCACCCAGGCATTGCTCGTTGGCGACGGCATGGTGGGCTGGAAGCGCCACGGGTTCAACGTGGCGCTGGAAGGCACCGCGGCCGGCCTCGGCAAGAGATTGAACGGCGCCGCCCGGTTGCAGAAGCGGGGCGAGTCCGATGATCGGACCGGGCCCGGTCGGAAGGCGGATTAGACGAAGGGCAGACCTGACGCATTGAGGATGCCATGTGCGAACTATTCGGACTGAGCAGCAATCAGGCGCTGCAGCCACGGGAACTCCTGTGCCGCTTCGGCGCGCACGGCGGCGGTGTCGCCGACAACCCGGACGGCTGGGGACTTGCCTGGATCGAGGGCGCATCGTTCCATATTGAAAAGGAACCACGGGCGGCGGCGCACAGCGCCCGCTTCCGCGAACTTTGTGCAAGCGCCCGCGCACCGCTCATTTTGGGACACGTGCGCAAAGCCAATCCCCCGACGGCGCGCGTCGCCGCCAACACCCATCCCTTCCGGCGCGTCTGTTGTGGGCGCGAGTGGGTGTTTGCCCACAATGGCGTCATCCCCGACCACGCCAAGTTGGGAGCGGCGGACAGCATATCTCCGTGCGTGCCCGGTGGCGACACCGATTCCGAGCACGCCTTCTGCCTGGTGCTGGAGCGCATCGCCACTTCGCTTTCCGTACCGCATGCGGTACACACGGGACAGTGGCTAGACACGCTTGCTGCTGCTGCCGAGATGCTGGCTTCGCACGGTCGATTCAATTTCCTGATGTCCGATGGCCTGCACCTCATCGCCTACGGCCACGACCGGCTATGGAGTCTGGCTGATGGCTCCGCCGCCAACAGCGAGGGCACGACCGAGATTGCGGTGGTCGCCACTGAGCCGCTCACCGACGCAAGCACATGGTCGGCCTTCGAACCAGGCGAGCTCCGGGTCTATCGTGCCGGGAGACGGATTGCGCATTTCATCACCCGGCCACTGCACCTGGAGCCGGGCGCCGGGGCAGCTCCGTCGGCGCAGACGGTCCGGCCGCGGGATCGTGAGGACTAACCATGTTAGTCTTCGTGGATCATGCGGAATGCGCCATTACCTGAAAGAGCCTGGGTACGTGCCAGGATGATGGTCAAGACCATGCTGGGGAGGTCGCTGGAAGCGACCGTCGTGCTGTCGCGCTGTTCCTCAGATGGCACATGGTACGGCCGCTCGAGATCTTTTCGATTTCGAAGCGGTTCGCGTATCCGCTGCCGGCAACTCCGGTTCCACCGCTCCGAGATCTCAGCGCATGCAACTGCGGCGGCTGTCAACGCGACAATTGCCGGGAACGGAGCACAATCATGCACCGCCGCGCCTGGACCGAGCTCTATCACCTTAGAGCGTGACGTACTGTGTCGGCCGTTGATCGTCAAGCCGCGCGATGCGCGGCTGCGCCTGCTTGAAACGCGCACGGACACGATCGGGTATTCTGCTGGCACCCGTCCGCGGCCGGCGGCCGCCGAGACAGCGGTACGCTACTGGCTGATGGACAAGTCGCACCGCGCACGCCTGCATTACCGGGCACCGATTTCTCTTGTGCTGTTCCGGCGCCGCATGCTTCTTGGGAACGAAGGGGCATCCGGCAGCCCATGATGCGGCGCGATCTGGCGGTGATCGGAGGCGGCGCGGGAGGTCTCGTCGTGGCGAGCGTGGCGGCACAGCTTGGGCTTAAGGTAACACTGGCGGAAAAGTCCGCCCGGCTCGGCGGCGACTGCCTGCATCACGGCTGCGTCCCGAGTAAAGCGCTCATACATGCCGCCCGGGTGGCGGCGCTGATGCGTCGCGCTCCGCAGTTCGGCCTGCCAGAACCGGCGCTGCGGGTGGATCTGTCCGAGGTCAATGCACGGATACAGCAGGTGATCGAGCGCATCCAGGAGCACGACGACCCCGAGCGTTTCCGCAACTACGGATGCGAAGTACTGCTCGGCGAACCCGCAGAGTTCGTCTCCCCCAGGGAGCTACGCGTCGGCACGCAGTCGATACGGGCGCGGCGATTCGTCATCGCCACGGGCTCGCGGCCCGCAGTGCCGGAGGTGCCAGGTCTGAGTGCGGCCGGCTACCTGACGAATCTTGATGTGTTCCGCATGCGGGTCCTGCCGCCGCGACTGGTGGTGCTCGGCGGCGGCCCGGTCGGTATCGAGTTGGCACAGGCATTCGGCCGTCTGGGAAGCCGCGTCACAGTCATCGAGCGGCTGCCGCAGCTGCTGCCCCGGGAGGACAGCGAGCTGGCCCGCATGCTGTGCGAAAGCCTGGAATCCGAGGGCATCCGCATACTTGCCGGAACAGCTGTTACGCGCGTGGAACAGCATGGCGATACGAAGATCATCCGCTGCGCCGACGCGGAGGCGCTGGAGACAGACGCAATTCTCGTGGCGGTCGGCCGCCGGCCCAACATCGAGAAACTCGGGCTGGACGCGGCCGGGGTGCGCTGGGGCGCGCGCGGGGTCGAAGTCGACCGGCGCCTGCGCAGTTCGCAGCACCACATCTTCGCCTGTGGTGATGTTTGCGGGCCGCACGCCTTTACTCACATGGCTGAATACCAGGCCGGCATCGTCATTGCCAACGCCGTGTTCCGGCTGCCGCGAAAGGTGGATTACCGCGTGGTGCCCAGGGTTACGTTCAGCGATCCCGAGCTTGCCCAGGTAGGACTCACAGAGGACGAAGCGCGGCGGGAAGGGTTCGACCCGAAAGTGCTACGTTTCCCGTTTTCTCAGATCGACCGGGCTCTGGTCCAGGGTGCCGGACCGGGACAGGCGAAACTGATCACACACCGCGGCCGGATCCTCGGCGCTTCACTGCTCGGTCCGCATGCCGGGGAACTCGTTCACGAACTCGTGCTGGCGATGAAAGCCGGCGTGTCGGTAGCAACGCTTTCCGCTACGATTCACGCCTACCCCACACTCTCCCAGATCCATCGCCGCACCGCCAACGCGGCCTTTGCGCCGGCACTGTTCAGCCCTGCGACACGTCGGCTCGTACGCTGGCTGCAACGACTGATACCATAGGCGGGATGACTTCCAACCCCAGGCCCGGTTCGTTCCGATGCATGCCACACTTCCATTGCTGAAAGATACCGATTTTCCGCCCATTACCCGCGGACCCCTTCAGACCCTTCAGGTCAACCTCGGGTATCGCTGCAACCAATCCTGCCTGCATTGCCACGTGAATGCCGGGCCGTCGCGCACGGAGCAGATGTCGCGCGATACCATTGCCGATGTGCTGGCCTTTCTCGACACCGCCGCGGTACGAAATCTGGACCTCACCGGCGGAGCACCGGAACTCAACGTGCATTTCCGCACGTTGGTCACGGCAGCGCGCCGGCGGGGCATTCACGTCATCGACCGCTGCAATCTCACTGTCCTGCTTGAACCGGGACTGGAGGATCTGGCCGGATTCCTGGCACAGGAGCGCGTGGAGATCACCGCCTCGCTGCCATGCTACCTGGAGACGAATGTCGAGGCGCAGCGCGGCCCGGGCGTCTTTGCCAAGAGCATTACTGCGCTTCAGCGGCTGAACGATCTCGGTTTCGGACGCGAAGAAAGCCTCATGCTAAACCTCGTGTACAACCCGGCAGGCACGGCACTTCCGCCACCGCAGAGGGTGCTCGAGGACACGTACCGGCGTGAGCTCGGCACCCGGTACGGCATCGTTTTCAACCACCTCTATACCATCGCCAACATGCCTATCCAGCGCTTCGGGAGCACCCTGGTGTCGCACGGCAAATTCCAGTCCTACCTCGACACCCTGAGGGCCGCGCACCGGCCTGAGAACTTGGATTCGGTCATGTGCCGCTCGCTCGTCAGCGTCGACTGGCAGGGCTGGGTCTACGATTGCGACTTCAACCAGATGCTCGGGCTGCCGTTGCACCGGGCTGGTCGCGCACGCGTGCACCTGCGGGACCTGGTTCATGCCGACCTTGATGGCAATCCCATCGCGGTCGCTGACCACTGTTACGGCTGTACCGCAGGCCAGGGCTCCAGCTGCGGCGGCGCTCTCGGCGGCTGACCCGACCGACCCCTGCCGGCTTTGGCTACAAGGCAGCCAGGGCCTAGCCTGTCCACACACCGACGGGTTGCATTCCCGTACCGCACGCTGCGATTGCCATACACGTAGCAGAAATGCGGCAATGGAAGCGGCAAACAATGTGCCTTATAATTTATATTAGTGATTGCTAATATACTTGGAGGCCCTATGGCAGACTCAGGCACAGAAACTCTGGCTGAACAGGCTTACTGCAAGGCATTGCGCTACGAACTTGATTACGGCTGTTGCCCGCAGTGCGTCCTGGCGACGGTTCAGGAGACAATCGGCGTTGTTGACGATGCTACGATCAAGGCCAGCCACGGCTTGTCCGGGGGCGGGGGATTGACCGGCAAAGGGACATGCGGTGCCCTGACCGGGGGCCTGATGGCGTTAAGCGCTAAGCGCGGCCGCGACCGCGACAAGCTGGATCAGGGCCGCGGCATGGGCAACTTCCAGAAAGGTCGCGAGCTGGTCGACCGGTTCCGCAGGGAATTCGGCGGAATCACCTGCGAGGAACTACAACAGCGCTTTGCAGGTCGCACCTATGACATGTGGAACCCGGCGGAGTACAAAGCCTTCAGCGAGGCCCGGGGCAATAAATGCGCCCACGCCACCGCGACGGTCACTCGCTGGGTCGTCAACATGCTCTAACTCTGTCCCGCGGACCGCAAGGTACACGCTCCGGCCGGGGGCACATATGCGGCTCGAGAGGCGCGTTTGACCGGCGGCCGGGTGCGGGTCGTCCCGGAACAAGGAAAGGCCGCCGACACGCATCGGGCCGATCATTAGCTGCCGCGGTGGCGGACCCTATAACTCCGCGAAATTCCCGCTGGTACCGTGCGTCCACCGGGCGCAGCCCGCATAGGCCCGTATGGCGAGACGGTATGGGCATCGATTACATTAGCTGCCTTACCGACCCCTGGCACAGGAGACCACTCCATGGTCACACACGCGGCGCAAGCGCGCAGCCTCGCATTCGCCCTGGGGCTGCTGATCGCCGTCCACGTTCCGGCGCACGCCGCCACGCCTGACGAAACCGCAGCTGACGTAGTCAATGTCGCGGTCGCGGCCGATTTCACCGACACGCTTAAGGACCTGGGCGCGGCTTTCTCTCGCACCGGTGCCGGGCATCTCGTGATCAGTGCCGCATCAACCGGTAAGCTGTACGCGCAGATCCGCGCCGGCGCCCCTTATGACGTACTGCTCTCAGCCGATGCCGCCACGCCTGGCCTGCTGGTCAGACAGGGCCTGGCTGTGGCCGCGAGCCGCTTTACCTATGCGCGCGGCAAGCTGGTGCTCTGGAGCCGCTCGCCCCGGCGGGTGGACAGCAAGGGTCTGGTGCTGACCAAGGGAAAGTTCCGTCATCTCGCTATCGCCAACCCGCAATTTGCGCCCTACGGGAAAGCGGCGTGCGCGACCTTGCGGAATCTGGGACTGTGGCGGACGCTGCTGCCGAGGATCGTCTATGGAGAAGATATCGGGCAGACCTTCCAGTTCGCGGTCAGCGGCAATGCGGGGCTTGCATTCGTCGCGCTGGCGCAGCTCAGAGACCCCTCATTCAAGGCCGGCGGATCCCGCTGGATCGTGCCCCAGAGACTGTATGCACCAATCGACCAGCAGGCCGTGCTGCTCGATCGCGCCAGGAATGACGCGGCGGCGGTCGCGTTCATGAAGTTTCTTCACAGCCGGCGGGCGCGTGCGATCATCCGCCGCTACGGCTACGGCATCAACTGAGCTGGTGCCGCAGGTGATCCTCGTCGCTTGTCTGGACTTGCAGGCACGGAATACAGCATGAACCCACTGGCGATGGACTTTGCTCCGGTCTGGCTGACGCTGCGGCTGGCCGCAACCGCCACTGCACTGCTGCTCATCATCGGAACACCCTTAGCGTGGTGGCTGGCGCGGACACGCTCGTTCCTTAAGCTGCCGGTTGAGTCCGTAGTCGCACTGCCGCTAGTCCTTCCTCCGACCGTGCTTGGCTTCTATCTCCTCATCGCGCTGGCGCCTACCGGGCCCATAGGCAAAGCCTGGCACGCATTGGGCGGCGGTTCGCTGGCATTCAGTTTTTCCGGTCTGGTGATCGGGTCGGTATTGTATTCGCTGCCGTTCGTGGTTCAACCATTGCAGACCGCCTTCGAGTCAATCGGCGATCGCCCCCTCCGGGTAGCGGCCATGCTGGGAGCCGGGCCCGTGGACCGGTTTTTTACCGTCGCCCTGCCGCTCGCGCGGCGCGGACTGGTGACTGCGATCACGCTCGGGTTTGCCCATACCGTCGGCGAGTTTGGCGTCGTGCTCATGATCGGCGGCAACATTCCCGGAAAGACGGAGGTGCTTTCCATCGCGATCTACGATCACGTCGAGGCACTCGAGTACCGACGCGCGTACCTGCTGTCAGCCGGATTGCTGGCATTTTCGTTTGCGGTGCTCTTCATTGTCCATGTCGCCAACCGGCGTCTGCAGGCACGCGGCATATGAGCAATATCGACGCACGCTTCGTATTGCGCCGTGGCGATTTCGCGCTCGATGCCACGTTCCGGGCACCGGCACACGGCGTGACCGCGCTGGTCGGACCATCTGGCTGCGGAAAATCCACCCTGCTGCACTGCATCGCAGGTCTGGAACCTGCCGTGCGCGGCACACTCCGGGTAGGCGATGAACTCTGGCAGGACAGCGAGTCGAATGTCTTCGTGCCTGCACACCGGCGCCGCGTGGGATATGTATTTCAGGATGCAGGGTTGCTCACCCACCTGAACGTGCGCGGCAATCTCGAATACGGGATGAAGCGCAGGGGGCGCGCACGCTCCGGGCCGCTATTTGCGAGAACCGTGGAGTGGGTTGGCATCGGCCCGCTGCTCGAGCGCCGCATCCAGGGACTTTCCGGCGGAGAGCGCAGCCGCGTGGCGATTGCCAGCGCCCTGTTGAGAGATCCGGTGATGCTGCTCATGGACGAACCGCTCGCAGCACTCGATGCCCGTTCAAAGGCCGAGATGCTGCCATATCTGGAGCGCCTGCACGGCGAATTGTCGATTCCCATGCTCTACGTGAGCCACGCCATCGATGAGGTGGCGCGGCTGGCCGACCATCTGGTGAGTCTCGAACCAGGACGCGTTGTGGCCTGCGGCACCTTGCACGAAATGCTCACCCGTCTGGATCTGCCGCTCGCCCACAGCGACGAGGCAGCTGCCATCCTGGATGCCGTGGTGAGCGGCTTTGACGCGCAGTATCAGCTGGTGCTGCTCGACTTCCCCGGCGGCCGCCTGGCAATACCGCAACAGCAGCTGCCTGAAGGAACAGCGGTGCGGGTGCGTGTCCTGGCGCGCGACGTGAGCCTGAGCCTCGAACACCACCGCAATACCAGCATCCTCAATATTTTCCCGGTGCGCGTACTGGAAATGACGGAAGACCGGCCCGCGCAGGCTATCATCAGGCTGGATGCGGCGGGCACGGTACTTCTCGCCCGGGTCACGCGGCGGTCAATGCATTCGCTGGGACTTGTTCCGGGCACTGCCATCTACGCCCAAGTCAAGAGTGTCGCATTGTTGCGCTAAGGTGCCCCGGCGCGCTCGAAGTAGTCACGCAACGCCCGGGTGCGCAAAGCCAGGCTCAGGGCCACAAACAGGCAGGCGGCGAGCAGCCCCGCAATCACGTCTGCCGAACCCAGCGCATGTGCCGCATCCGCGCGCTCGAGACGAGCGGACCAGAATGCGATCAGCGCCGGCAGCACGCCGATGATCGCCGCCAGCGCCAGGTTCCACCAGAAAGCCATGCTCCGGCTCCACCAGCTGCGACGCAGAAGCCCGAAGGCACATGCAGCGGTGTAAATTGCGGCGAAGGCGAGCAGACCGGCGTATGCCAAACGCGATCCGGGCAACGTCAGGTTCCAGTTACGCGCAGCACGGACTTCCAGCGCCCCATGCGCGAGGGCAATTCCGATCCAGAGATACAGCAGAACATTGATCCAGACAACCAACCGTTTCACGCGACCCTCCCGGCCCGCGCACAGGATATCCGTCCGATTCGGATCGCGCAGGGATTTTGCCTCTCCCGGCGTGCGGGGTCATGGACAAGGCTGGTGCCGGATGCTCGGCCCGCATTCTCCGGGCGCCGTGCCTTGGCGCCGACAGCACCGCAAGCCAGGCCGTGACGTTCTTCCTCAGAGCAGTTCCGGCAGCCGGGGTTTTGCGAAGACCAGTTTGATCAGCGGAACATAGCCGTCGGCGTTGGTCTGATCGAACAAAAGTCCAACGCCTTCGGCGCTCGTGTGCACGATCTGAGCATGAAAGCGCCTCATCGGGCGGGCCAAAGCTGACGGCATCTTCACCATCAACTCAATCGGGCCGGTCGGATTGGGTTGCGCGCCGCGGAATTGCACAAAAACGCCATTGACGCTGATGTCTCGGGTCCTGCATGGCAGTGCGCGGCATCCGCCGCCTGTGATGACAGCATCCAGCGCGTATGGGATTCGCGGCGCATCACGGCGTTCGCTTGGCATTTTGTCCCCCCTTCCTTTCTGCGAAGGTTTGCCCGATCTTACTCCAGCGGCGGGCGTGGCGAAACCGATCTTTACATGCACATCGGAGACCGGCGCCACCGGGCGCGGCCTCACGGGCAGGTGCCCGGCTCCATCAGCGCCGTGCGCATCTCAACGAACAGAACATGCGGTGGCGGGGCCAACCTGGCGTCTTCGGCAGCACCCACCACCCGCTCCATGAGGGCGCCGGCATCCTCGCCGGCCGCAAGCAAACTGACGGCACTAAAAAATGCCGGAAGCGCGACGCTTTCGCCCTCGAGCGTGAGATGGGTCTCGGCTGCGCGTTTCTGCGCCTTCGCCAAGGCCCGCACCGCCCCGTCACGCTGGGCACCCGGGAACAGCGCCGCGAACTGATGACAGTCATAGCTGGCGATATAATCGTAGGTTCGGAATCCGGACAGGATCTCCTCGGCATAACAGCGCAGAATCGCCGGTTCAACGCTTTCGCCGTGACGGGCAATCAGGACGTCGAGATCGCGGAGACCAATCAGTGCCACAGCCAGCGAGCCGGCGTGCCGACGCACCCGCTCGATCTCGGATGTCAGCTGCTCAAGAAACGCCTCGCGCCTGGGCAGAACCGCAGCGCGCCGCGGACGTTTGCTCCCCATCCGCGCCGGTGGCGGCAGACGCGAAACCCGGGTGCTTCGCCGGCGCACCCGGTCGAGTTCGGCACGCAGGCGCTCGCGGTCGGACTCCACGGATTGGAGGCGGTCGGCGGCGCTTGCCAGTTGCTGCTCGAGATCCACGCGTTCGCGCCGCAGCTCATCGAGACTCCCCGCCCAGAGTTGCTTGAGACTTCTGAAATCCTTGATTGCCCCATAGATTGCGCGCCAAGCGCCCAGCTCGGATCGGCGCAACGCCTCGTAACGCTGCTCGCCACGATCTCCTGCTGGACGATCGTCCAGTGCGCCCTCTAGCCACTCCGCCAGATCTGCATCTTTGCTGCCCGACTCGCCCTCAACAGCCGGTACCCGCCGTGATGCCGGCAGCCCCCCGGCCTCGGACGTTCCGCCGACCACCGGTGAGGGATGCCGGTCGACCACGACCGACTCGAGCGGCGCAGGCGATGCAGGACTTCCGATCCCGTTGATAGCGTCAATGTACGACTGAAAGGGGTTACCGTGCATGGACACGCTGACGGTTGGCGCGAGATAGGGGGCAATATGCTGCTGGATAACGCGCGCCTTGATGCGCAACGCCGGCGGATTGTCGCCATCGGAGGCGTAGGCACCGAGCTGGGCGTGCAGACGGCTCACGGAAGTGCTACCAACCTGCCGGCCCACCGCAGCTTCACCCAGGCCGAGGCCGCGCTCCAGCAGCCGAATGAGCCCGCCGCCGTTGCCGCTGCGCCTGAGGCCGTCGAGGTGGCGCCGGAGGGTCTGTGCCAGGGTCGGATCCGCGGAAACGAATTCGCTGACAGACACTGGGCTGTTTCCTCAGGGCCACTGGAAGTGGCAGGGTTGTCTTCAATAGAATGTACCTCTGGATGCCAGAAATAACAATACGTTGGGTGATGACTGCTCAACAAGGGACAACCGCCCGCTGCAGGCACGGCCGCAGGCGGGGATTTGCGCGGGCTGAGGTGGCGGCAGCTATTCCTCGTCGCACCGCGACCGTGCGCTTGTTATGATGCCGTACGTGGACGCAACGCACCTTCTTCAAAACCTGAACGTAGCCCAGCGGCATGCGGTCGCGGCTCCGCCGGGTCCGCTGCTGGTTCTGGCCGGCGCCGGCAGCGGCAAAACACGGGTTCTCACCCATCGCATAGCCTGGCTCGTTGAGACCCAGGCCGTGTCACCGCAGTCAATCCTCGCCGTAACTTTCACCAACAAGGCCGCCCATGAAATGCGCGGTCGCATCGAGGCGATGCTCGGCTTCTCGGTATCCGGGATGTGGGTTGGAACCTTCCATGGCCTTTCGCACCGGTTGCTGCGTGCGCATTTCCGGGAGGCAGGACTTCCGCAGACTTTCCAGATTCTTGACAGCGACGACCAGTTCCGCCTGATCCGGCGGGTACTCAAGACACTCGAACTGGACGAGGCGTACTGGCCGCCACGCCAGGCCCAGTGGTTCATCAACGGTCACAAAGAAGCTGGCCGCCGGCCCAGGCATCTGGAGTCGGCGGCCGATCCGCAGACGCGCCAGTGGACGCAGATCTACCTGGCCTACGAGGAAGCCTGCCGGCGATCCGGACTCGTCGACTTCGGTGAACTGCTCCTGCGCGCCTACGAACTGCTGCGCGACGACAGCCGCTTGCGGGCGCATTATCAAGCGCGGTTCTGTCACATTCTGGTTGATGAGTTCCAGGACACCAACGCCATCCAGTACAGCTGGCTCAAGCTCTTTGCCGGAGGCCGCGGCAATCTGTTCGTCGTCGGCGATGATGACCAGTCCATCTATGGCTGGCGCGGTGCGATGGTGGAAAACATCCTACGGTTTGAAAAGGACCACCCTGGCACTGTCGTGATCCGGCTGGAACAGAATTATCGGTCCACCGGCACCATTCTTGATGCCGCCAACAGCGTCATCCGGAACAATTCCGGACGCCTCGGAAAGGAGCTCTGGACCCAAGGTGGCCGCGGGGCACCGATCCGGATCTACGCTGCCTACAACGATATCGACGAAGCCCGTTTCGTGGTCGATCGAATCGAGACGTGGGTTGCGGCCGGCCATCGCCGCGCAGACGTCGCGGTGCTGTACCGGTCCAACGCCCAGTCACGGGTTTTCGAGGAAACCCTGATTAATGCCGGCGTTCCCTATCGGGTTTACGGCGGACTGCGGTTCTTCGAGCGCGCAGAGATCAAGGACGCACTTGCCTACCTGCGACTGATGGCCAGCCGCTCCGATGATCCATCCTTCGAGCGGGTCGCCAATGTGCCGACCCGCGGCATCGGCGAGCGCACTCTGGAGGCGCTGCGCGCGCACGCGCGTGCGGGCTCACTGTCACTGTGGGAGTCCGCAACCCGCCTGATCGCATCCGGCGAGCTGGGTAGCCGCGCGACCAAGGCTCTGCGCGCCTTTTTGGACCTGATCGAACGGATGGCAGCCGAAACCGCCGGTGACTCCTTGGCTGGCCAAGTCGAGCAGGCGTTGCGTCTGAGCGGCCTGGTGGATTTTCACCGCAACGACAGGAACGAAAAGGCCGAAATGCGGGTAGAGAACCTCGAAGAACTGGTCAACGCAGCGCGCAACTACCGGCACGACGAGGGTTCGGGGCTGGATCCGCTTTCCGCTTTTCTGGCGCATGCGGCGCTCGAGGCGGGCGAGGGGGAGGCCGAGAGCTGGGAGGACTGCGTCCAGCTCATGAGTCTACATTCTGCCAAAGGTCTCGAGTTCCCGCTGGTATTCCTGACCGGCATGGAAGAGGGCCTGTTTCCACATCAGCGTTCGCTGCAGGAGCCTGGCCGCCTGGAGGAAGAGCGGCGGCTATGCTATGTGGGCATGACGCGCGCCATGAAGGAACTGTACCTGACCAGCGCCGAGGTCCGACGGCTCTACGGCAGCGAGCATTACACCAGCCCGTCGCGCTTCCTCGCAGAGATCCCGCCGGAACTGACCGAAGAAGTTCGGGCGCAACCGGCCCTGGACCGGCACCACGGGCCGGCGGCAGCATTGTCTACCGCCCCGGACCGGCCATCCTTCCCGGAGTCCGGGGTGTCCGGTAACCCCGGCGGCCTGCGCCTGGGCGGGCGCGTGCACCATGAAAAGTTTGGCGAAGGCGTTGTGCTCAGCGTCGAGGGCCGCGGCGAACACACACGGGTCCAGGTCAACTTTCAGAATACCGGCGCAAAGTGGCTGGTTGCTGCCTACGCCAATCTGCACCCGCTCTGAGCCCGCCAGTGCCGCTGCGGATTTGACACTTTGCCGGCGGCGGGCCAATCTGTCGGATAAAGTAGTTGCTGGTGCGGGGCGGTCGGGCAGGGATGGCCGCGGAGAGCGGATTTGTACGTCCAGAGCGGGGTAAGCCATGCCGAGTCACGCTGCGAAAACATCCGATGGGACGCGGTCACAGGTGCTGCCACTGCTGACGGTGGCGCTGGTCATATTTGCCGCAAGCACTGCAATTACCCTGCTGATCGTCTATGCGGCACAGGTCTCCAGGCCGCCGTTAGTCCTCGTCCTGGCGGGGTCGGCCCTGATGACGGCAATACTGCTGCCTACGGTCCACGCCCTGATTCGGGCCCCCATGGCACGGGAATATGCGCAGCGACTGAAGGCAACCGGTCTTGTCGACACCAACCGCACGGCCGTGACCGATCCGGTGACGCGTCTGGCCAACCGCCGCGGCATCACCTCCAGCCTGATCGAGGCGATGGCCCAGGCGGAGCGCTACGGAGATCCGCTCTCGGTTGCGATGGCGAAAATCGATGACCTCGAGCAACTGGCTGATACCCATGGAAGAAAGGCCGCCGAGCAGATTCTCCAGACCGTTGCGGCAGTACTCGGAGAGACCCTGCGCATGCCTGATCGGGCCGGCCGATACGGGGAAAAGGAGTTTCTCATCCTGCTGCCACACACCAAGCTCAAGGACGCCGGCAAGATTACCGAGCGCGTTCGCCGGGGCGTGGCCGCGGCGGCGCTGTCGCTGGGCGGCCAGAAAATAAAGATCAGCGTTACCTTGGGCGCAACGGAATTCCGCAAGGGTGAGGATCTGGAACAGGTGCTCACCCGGGTGGAACACGCGGCGTCCGGTACGGGGAAATCGGCCGGCGGCCGCGCCGGCGGCAAAAAATCAGCCTGAACGGTCCGGAGTCGGGCGGCCACGCCGCCTCAACCGATCATCGCCTCGGCTACTGCGGTCCAGGCGCGGGCAAGATTCCCATGGTCGTAACCCCCTCCGCCCATGGCCACCAGGCGCCCACCGCAGCACTCGTCGGCCAGCAGCCGTAAGCGGGTGGCGACATAACCGTGCACGGCGGCGGAATAGCTTAGGTGGGTGAGCGGATCTCCCGCGAGGCTGTCGGCACCAGCCTGGAACAGGATGAACTGCGGTTGTCCGTTCCGAAGAAATTCCTCAACGCGCGGCCATGCGCGCCAGAAATCTGCGTCGTCTGCGCCGGGCTTCATGGGGATGTTGATTTTTGTTCCGACAGCGTCGCCGGTGCCGGTTTCGCTTTCGGCACCGGTGCCGGGATAAAGATAACGACCGTCTTCGTGCACATCGGCAATGAGCAGGTCCGGATCGCTTTCATAAGCGTAAAAAACCCCGTCGCCGTGGTGGGCGTCGATGTCTATATAAGCGATGCGGCGGATATGGTGGATCTCGCGTAGTGTTTCGATTGCCACGCCCACGTCATTGAAGACGCAAAAGCCTGCCGCCGAATCACGGCGGGCATGGTGCAGGCCGGCGATTGGCACGAAACCGCGCACACCGCCCGCCACCACTCGATTGACCGCATCGAGAGTAGAACCGACGACGTATGACGCGGCCTCGAATACCCCCGGGAACGCCGGCGTGTCGCCGCTGTCGAGGTATCCATTTCCGCTTTCCGAGAGACGCCGCACGCGCGCGACATAGTCGCTCGTATGAAAGCGCAACAACTCGGATTCCGTGGCGAGTACCGGCATGGCAATGTCCACCCGCTCCCGCAGTCCGCCGCTCACGCATTGCTGCCAAAATGCGTCCAGCCGGTCAGTACCGAAGGGATGGCCACCGCCAAAACCGTAACGCGCCAGGTCGGCGCCATAATACAGCTGCAGTCGCATGTCGATCGCGCCTCGCCGGCTGCCACCGAGCCGTCACGCTCCGGCTCGCGGGGAGAAAAAAACGGCCACCGCGGTGGCCGTTAACACGTCTTCTAAGACTTTGTCGTTGTTGTTAACCGAACGCGTCCTCGTAGCTGCAGTACAGGCCGCCCACAAACAATGGCAGCGTGACCAGTCCGAGGACGAACAGCGCCAGATCATCCTTCGGAAAATGGAGCGCGAAATACAGCACATCCGCTATGGTGCTGACAAACGCAAACGGCAGACCGAACACCACGAGCGGAAGTGCGTTATGGAGGCAGGCACGAAAGCTCTTCTCGATGGCGGCCAGCGGATACTCCTTCCTGAACAGTACCAGGGGCACTGCATAGAAGATAGCCATCACCAGGGCGATCTGCAATACCAGAACGATGACCAGACTCACCAGCGCCGGCAGCCAGATCGCAGGCCCGACACTGCCGGCAAGCATTGCCGGCAGCGCCGGGCCTCCGACCTTGAGCAGCTGGGCAAGAATCTCTATGACCACCGCCGCGCTCAAAGTCAGCGTACTGATCACCATGACCGGGAGCAGGTCATTTTCCTTCGAAAAACCGCTGAACAGCTGGCGTATGGCACGATGCAGATGCCCCCCTGCGCCGCGGGCACTGCCTCCGCGCACTCCCCGGGCCTGATCCTCAAGGTTCCGGACACCACGCAGCACACCGGCAAGCAGAGCAGGACTGACCAGAATCAGGATAAGGACTCCAATGAACGGGACCATCTGGAGCGCGATGGCGATCGCCATGTAAATGCCGCTCATTCCCAGCCAATGCACCCAGTCCCTGCGCACCAGCCTCCAGCCTCCGGCGATCCAGGACAGTCCGCGCCGGGCCCCGCTATTCGTTGATTTCAATACCGCCACTCCTCTTCCAATTCTAGAAGTGTCTGGTGTGGTAGCCGGCGCGCGTCCATGCCCCGCTTATCCAACGCTCCCATACGGCCTGCAAGCCGGCCAGACAGCACGCGCCATCGATTCGTTGTCGATTCGCTGCCGCAGAATCCGCCCTAGCGCCTCCGGATCGGCACCGGATGGGCCGCATTGCGAGCGCGAAGTGTGTGCATCGTAAAGCGCGCGTAGCCAGCTGTGCAAGGCGGCTGCGCGCAGCAGCACCGGCCACGCTCCACGCTCCAGGGCGCTCAGGGGGCGGTGCGCATGGTAGGCGTCGAGAGTCGCGCCCGCCAGTTGCCCGTCCAGCCCACCATCATCGCGGCTACACCAGTCGTTTACGGCAACTGCCAGATCATACAGCAGGACATCGGCGCGAAAACCTGGAACACCCACCAGGCTGGTGACACGCCCCTCCTCAAACAGAACAACGGCGCGGACCGGGCAGGAATGGATGGTTCCGCGGGGCAGATCGGAAAAGCGGTAGAGGGACTGGAATGCCAGCTCGCCGGCAATCAACCGCTCGTCGTCGCGGCCTACCCGCGTCCGGACGCCAGCGGCCAGGTCCCGCCACCCCTGTGCCCTAGGTTTCTCCATAAGCGGCGGCGGATCGCTTCTGCCAGCGATATGGATCCGTGCCAGCATCGTTCCCACCGCGGCGCAGTCAGACACCCCGGCACGGGTCCGCAGCTGGCCACGGCCCCGGATGGAGAGAACAGCAGACCGGCCGGATAGCGTTCCACTCCGCCCCCCCGTGATGTTTCGAAGCGGTCGTGGACAGGGAATCCGCTGGCGGGTAAGCAGGTCCGCCAGGTCCAGCTTCGGCGCAGTCGCGTCGGCCGCAAACAGCGTGATCACGTAGGCGCCGCGCTCCGTGGCGATGAGGTAATTCTCGTCGCCGGAAGGCGCCGGAACTCGGTCGCAGCCCAGCACTGCTCCGGCTTCGTATTCGTCAAGAAATCGCTGCAGCGCACGGTCATCGGCTGGGGCAGCAGCCGGCACGGTTACGGTCTCAAAAGCGCTTGATCAGCCACATCGGCGGCGACAACTGTGGGGCAATATTGCTGCGGGTAAAATGTCCGGTGCCGCTTCGGTCGATGAGGTAATAGGGAGGCCCTTTGGCGGGAATCACCTCGATCATGTACAGCACACCGCCTACGCGATACTCTTCGTAGCGGGTCGTCCCGCGGGTCGTTATGGTGACCTCGGGGGCTGGAAGGCGGTCGGTGGATTCCGCGGGTGGATGCGGCGGGGGGAACTTTGCCGCCGGCACCGGCGGCTGTGCTTCACCCGCACTGCTACTGCCGTCTGCCGCGCACGCAATGGCGCACGGTAGAAGCAGAAGAACCGCCAGCAGCCAGGACATACGCATTGAAAATCCAGCACCCGAGGCGTATCGATTCACAGATCGAGCTCCTTCTCCCGCTCTTCCGCGGATAGTCCAAATCCCCCACGTCCTTCATAATACCGGAATATGGCATCCAGCACATCTTGCGGCCGGTCGACCAGCACGAACAGCTGCAGGTCATCCTTGCTGATCGTGCCTTCGGCCACCAGGGTGTCCTGGAACCATTCGACGAGACCAGCCCAGAAGGGCCGGTGCACCAGTATGATCGGGATACGCTTGCCCTTGCCGGTCTGTACCAAGGTGAGTATTTCGGCAAGCTCGTCGAGAGTGCCGAAACCACCCGGAAGAACAACATAGGCAGAGGCATATTTCACGAACATGACCTTGCGCGCGAAGAAATGGCGAAAGCTCAGGCTGATGTTCTGGTAGGAGTTGGTCTGCTGCTCGTGCGGAAGCTTGATGTTCACCCCGACGCTCGCGGACTTTCCAGCAAAGGCGCCCTTGTTGGCAGCTTCCATGATGCCCGGACCGCCGCCGCTCACAACGGAAAAGCCGGCATCGGACAGCAGCCGGGATATCTCTTCGGCGGCGACATAATACGGGTGTCCCGGCGCGATGCGGGCCGACCCGAAGATGCTCACCGATGGCCGGATGAGGGCAAGCCGCTCGAACCCCTCGACGAATTCGGCCATGATCTGGAATATCTTCCAGGACTCGCGCGAGAGCGTAGAGGACGGAGAAGCGAGCGAGTCGGCGGGCTTCTGGGATACGGGGAAATCGTTCTTCATGGTTATAGTTGCCTTTTTAGCATAAAGCGGGGGATCCTCACAGCATGAAAGAACCCAGGCCCCTGGTGCTCGTTGACGGCTCGTCGTACTTGTACCGGGCATTTCACGCCATGCCCAAGCTGACCAACTCCCGCGGTGAGCATACAGGGGCGATCTACGGAGTGGCCAATATGCTGCGCAAGCTCCTGGCCGACTACGACCCGGAATACATTGCCGTAGTATTCGATGCGCCCGGCAAGACCTTTCGTGACAGCATCTACGACGAATACAAGGCCAATCGGCCGCCCATGCCGACAGAGCTGAGCGCGCAGCTTGCGCCGCTGCATGCCGTGGTGCAGGCCATGGGGCTTACGCTGCTCAGAATTGAAGGCGTTGAGGCCGACGACGTCATCGCTACTCTAGCCGGACAGGCAGCCGCCTCCGGCATGGATACGGTCATTTCCACCGGCGACAAGGACCTGGCGCAACTCGTCGGCGACCGCATCACCCTGATCGACACGATGACCAACACGACTTACGACCGTGCCGGGGTAATTAGGAAGTTCGGCGTGCCCCCGGAGCGCATCGTCGACTATCTGGCCCTCGTGGGAGACCCGGTCGACAACATTCCGGGGGTACCGAAGGTCGGGCCTAAGACCGCAAGCCAGTGGCTCCAACAATACGGATCGCTGGATGCAATCAAGGAGCACGCCTCTGAGATCGGCGGCAAGGTCGGCGAGAATCTGCGTGCATCCTTGGCAACCGTGGAACTGTCGCGGCGCCTGGCAACGGTGGACCGCAGCGTGAAACTCGACGTGACTGCGCATGACCTGCGGCGGCGAGCGCCCGATGACGCACAGCTGCGGCAGTTGTACAAAGACCTGGAATTCAAAAGCTGGTTGGCGGCGCTTGGTGGAATCAACCGCGGCACTGAAGCGCAAGCCGGCACTACCGGTTACGACACCGTGCTGGAGTTGACGCAGCTGGACCGGTGGATCGAGCGGTTGCGGGCCGCCGAGCTGTTTGCCATCGACACCGAAACCACCGACCTCAACGTCATGAATGCCGAGCTGATCGGACTGTCTTTCACCGATCGCTGCGGCGAAGGCGCTTACGTGCCGATCGGGCACACCGGCCCGGCAATGCAAACGCAGCTCGACCGCGGCCTGGTGCTGCAAAAACTCAAGGATCTCCTCGAGGACCACCGGCACAAGAAAGTTGGGCAGAACCTCAAATACGACATGAGCGTGCTGGCCCGCCACGGAATCGAGCTGCGCGGCATTGAGTTCGATACCATGCTCGAATCCTACGTGCTGGATAGCACCGGTTCTCGCCACGACATGGATGGCCTGGCGCTGAAATATCTCGGCTACAAGACGATCACCTACGAGGAAGTCGCAGGAAAGGGGAAGAACCAGATCAATTTCAGGGAGGTCCCGATCGACAGCGCAACCCGGTACGCCGCGGAGGATGCGGACATTACCCTGCGGTTGCACCAGAACCTCTGGCCGCGGCTCGAACAGCTGCCGTCCCTGGCAAAGCTGTTCCGGGATATAGAAATGCCTTTGGTCCCGGTGCTATCCCGGATCGAGCGCCATGGCGTGCGGATCGACACCGAAATGCTGCGTCGCCAGAGCGGAGAACTGGCGCAGCGGCTCGCGGAACTGGAACAAGAAGCTTACCGGCTTGCGGAACTGCCGTTCAATTTGGCCTCGCCGCTCCAGATTCAGGAGATACTTTTTGTTCGATTGAAGCTTCCGGTCCTGAAGAAAACTCCAAAGGGGCAGCCATCGACCGCCGAGGAGGTGCTGCAGGAACTGTCGATCGACTACCCGCTGCCGCGCGTGATCCTGGAATATCGGGGCATCGCCAAGCTGAAGTCGACCTATACCGACAAACTTCCGGAGATGGTCAACCCCCGCACCGGACGTGTTCACACTTCCTACCATCAGGCCGTAGCAGCCACCGGGCGGCTGTCTTCTTCCGACCCGAACTTGCAGAACATCCCCGTGCGTACCGCCGAGGGCCGCCGTATCCGCAAGGCGTTTGTCCCAGAACCGGGAAACCGGCTGCTGTCGGCGGATTACTCGCAGATCGAACTGCGGATCATGGCGCACCTGTCTGGCGACCCTGGCCTGCTCGCTGCCTTTGAACAGGGTTCGGATGTGCACAGGGCGACAGCCGCAGAGGTGTTCGGCGTGTCGCCCGATGAGGTGAGCGACGAAATGCGCCGCAACGCCAAGGCGATCAACTTTGGCCTGATCTACGGCATGTCCTCGTTTGGGCTAGCGCAGCAGCTGCGTATCGACCGCGGCGCCGCACAGGCCTATATCGACCTGTATTTCGCACGCTATCCCGGCGTCAGGGACTTTATGGACCGCACTCGCGCCCAGGCACATGCGGCCGGTTATGTCGAAACCGTATTCGGGCGGCGGCTGTACCTGCCGGAAATCAACACGGCCAACCAGGCCCGCCGGCAATACGCTGAGCGCACGGCAATCAATGCACCCATGCAGGGGACTGCCGCCGACCTCATCAAGCTGGCCATGCTGGCTGTGGATTCGTGGATTCTGGAATCCGGGACCCAGGCACGGATGATCATGCAGGTGCATGACGAGCTCGTCTTCGAGGTTCCGGAAGCGGAGCTGGGGGCGGTCGGCCAGGAGGTCCGCCAGCTCATGACCGGGGTGGCCCGCCTTGCCGTCCCCCTGGTCGTCGATATCGGCACCGGGCTGGACTGGGACGAAGCTCATTGAATCCCGCCGTCACGGGGCCGGCGGGCACAGCGAATTCTGGGGCCAGGAACTTTCGCCGACACCGGCGGTCTTTGGAGTATGGACGTTAATTCGTCCTACCCGCTCCTCCTCCCTGAGCGGGGAAAGTCCCGGAGGTTTCTCCGGGATTGCTTGTAAGCCCCGGACTCTCTCCCCTTGTTTCCGGGGTTTTTTTTGCCTTCATCCCGGGCTGGCCCAAGCCACTGGAGAACAAGGGCCCGGACCTCGCCAACGCCTTCACGGGTGTTCGCCGAGAACAGCTGTGCCGAAACGGACATGCCGGCATCATCCAGCATCCGGCGCGTGGCGGCGAGCGCCTCTGCCGCAGCACCATGACCCAGCTTGTCGCACTTGCTGAGAAGCAGGTGGACAGGCAACCTCATGCTTTGGCACCAGTCCAGCATCTGCCAGTCGAGCGGTCCGAGCAGTTGCCGGCTGTCGACGACCATCACGACGCCACGCAAGCAATGCCGATGGCCGAGAAAAGCGGCTATCGAATCCTGCCACCGCTCCCTTACCGCCGCCGGCACCCTGGCATAGCCATAGCCGGGCAGGTCCACTAAGCGGCGCGACGAGCCGGCCGCAAAGAAATTGATCAGCCGGGTCCGGCCCGGCACTTTACTGGTACGCGCAAGCATACGGCGGCCGGCTATCGCGTTGAGCGCGCTGGACTTGCCGGCGTTGGAACGCCCGGCGAACGCCACCTCCGCGCCGCGGTCGGTAGGCAGCTGTTCCGGGGCGTCAGCACTTATGAGAAAAGTCACCTCGGGGAAAAAAGTGTCGATTACTTGCTTCGGCAAATTGACCTCGGGACAGGCTCTTGGTATATAGGGCGCCGCTGGTCAGGCCTGATTGGCCCGATTTTTCAGGGGCCGCCCGATGCCCGAATCGCGCAAGCTTTTCGTCCTGGGGCATGCCACCTGGGTTCGACAGTGTAGCATTGCGGCGAGGTTTCCTGGGGAGGGTTCTTGTCCGTCTGGTACCGATCAGGAGTCCGTGGGCGGTAAATCAAGGGGGGTATTATGCACAAGCAAGTAGCGCTGTTTCTGGGTTTGTTCGTTGCCGGTTCCATAACCATCGCTCACGCGGCGGGCAATGCGGCCGCGGGCAAGGCGAGATCAGTCGCATGCCAGGCGTGCCACGGTGTTGACGGGAATAGCGCCAGTCCAGCCTATCCGAAACTTGCCGGGCAAAGCGCGGGCTACCTGGTCAAGCAGCTCACCGATTTCAAGGATGGCAAGCGCACCAACCCGATCATGTCAGGAATGGCTGCTTCTCTCTCGAAGCAGGACATGGAGGATGTCGCCGCGTATTTTTCGAGCCAAAAGCCGGCCCCGGGGGTCACGAAGGCCAGCCCGGACACAATCATGCTCGGGGAGCGGCTTTTTCGCGGAGGAAACAGAAAGTTCGGAATATCGGCTTGCATGAGCTGCCACGGGCCGGCCGGTGCGGGCATTCCGCCGCGTTTCCCGCGCCTGGCGGGACAGCATGCGGCCTATGTCGAGGCGCAGCTCGTTGCCTTCAAGAACGGACAGCGTACGAATGACGACCACATCATGCAGAGCATTGCCTTCCGCATGTCGCTGGCCCAGATCAACGCGGTTTCCCAGTACATCCAGGGCCTGCACTAGGCGCCGCCGCAACACCCCGCCTGGGACCGACAATCAGTCCTAGGCGGGTTTCTGGCCCGCGCTCCCGGATTTCGGTTCGTTCTTCTGCCCATGGGCGTCACCCCTGCCCTGGCGCGCATCCCGTGAAGGGTGCAGTCCCCGCCGAACCGCCAATTAATCCCATTTGAAACAACATATTGCATCCTGGCGCCATCCTGGCATAGCTCTTGCTCGTACGTTCATCAAAGCAACGAAACCAGCGCGCCCTGAGGGCAGTCGTGCGAATAGACAGACCTCGGGCCGGATCGGACAGGAGTAGCCATCATGCTCAGCTTTATTGTCAGCCTGGTAAGCAGCTATGAGAAGAATCATGGAGTGCGGCCCAATCTGGTCTACATGAACGAGACGCACTACGGCTATCTGCGCGAAGAACTTCCTGGCGTGCGGGATCATGACGACGTGACTGCGATCCTGGGCGTCGATATCGCACTGAGCGACGATACGCTGCGCCCACACGTGGCGGCGGTGAAATTCGGCGACGAATACATCCTTTCGAGCTGAGTCAGGGGAACAAGGGGAACAACAAAACCAGGACCAGCGTGCCGGGGTGTGGGCCTCAAAGGCCGGGGCAAAGCCCCGGCCTTTTTTTATGCCAGATTGCGGAAAACGACTGCGGCAGCATCCAGCGATGCCGCGATGTCCGCGTCGGTATGGGCGGCCGACACGAAGCCCGCTTCAAACGCGGACGGCGCCAGATAGACGCCGGCGTCGAGCATGCCGTGGAAAAAGCGCCGAAAGCGTCCAACATCGCAAGCGGTCACCTGGGAGAAGCGCGTGACCTGTTCCTCGTGGGTAAAAAAGAGACCGAACATCCCGCCGACTGCCTGCGCCAGAAACGGGATTCCGGCGGCATGCGCCTGCGCCTGAAGTCCGTCGCACAACGAGCGGGTCTTGCTGGCCAGAGCTTCGTGAAAACCCGGCTGTGCCAGCGCCCGGAGGGTGGCAAGCCCCGCAGCCATTGCCAGCGGATTGCCAGAAAGCGTCCCCGCTTGGTAGACGGGCCCGTCCGGAGCGATCCGGTCCATGATCTGGGCCCGGCCACCAAAGGCTCCAACCGGCAATCCGCCGCCGATCACCTTGCCCAGCGTGGTCAGGTCCGGCCTGACGCCGTAAAGGGCTTGGGCCCCGCCCATCGCCACGCGGAACCCGGTCATGACCTCGTCAAAAATCAGCACCGCTCCGTGCTGATCGCAGACGCTACGCAATTCTTCCAGAAAACCCGCAACCGGCGGCACGCAGTTCATGTTTCCGGCCACCGGTTCGACGATAACGCATGCGATCTCGCCTCCCTCTTCGGCAAACACCGAGCGCACCTGCTCGCTGTTGTTGTACTCGAGGGTGATGGTATTGCGGGCGAGCGCCTCCGGCACGCCCGGAGAAGTCGGCACACCCAATGTCAGCGCTCCCGAGCCGGCCTTGACCAGGAGCGAATCCGAATGGCCGTGATAACAACCCTCGAACTTCACGATCTTGTCCCGGCCGGTGAACCCGCGAGCCAGACGTATGGCGCTCATTGTCGCCTCGGTTCCCGAATTCACCATTCGGACCTTTTCCAATGATGGTACGAGCGAACAGACCAGTTCCGCCATTTCGGTCTCGATCCGGGTGGGAGCGCCGAAGCCGAGACCCTTGTCAGCCGCATTCTTGACGGCTTCCACGACCCGCGGGTCGGCATGGCCCAGTATCATGGGCCCCCATGAACCCACGTAGTCCACATAGCGTCGGCCGTCCTCATCCCACAAATGGGCTCCGAGCCCGCGGGCAAAGAACACCGGGTCTCCACCTACCGACTTAAAGGCCCGTACCGGCGAATTGACCCCACCGGGTATGCAGCGCCGCGCTTCCTGGAACAGCATGCTGGACGTGCCGGGTTTGCTCACGGGTTTGCTCATACGGTGGTCATGGTGATCCGCTGACAGGCTCGCGCCGCCAACCGGGAAACAGCCGCGCATAGGCGCTTGCAGCCGCGCAGACGTCGGCCTCGCCGAAGACCCCGGCAATGACTGCCAGCGCGTCGGCGCCTGCTTCGATCAAGGTGGCGCCATTTTCCGGTTTAATTCCGCCGATCGCAACCACCGCCACGCCAAGTTCGGACCGCGCGCGGCGCAGGAGGTCGTGGCTGGCACGCACTGCCCGCGGTTTGGTCCGGGAAGGAAAGACGCTGCCAAAGGCGACGTAGTCCGCACCGGCGTCTACCGCGCGCATGGCGCGCTCGAATTCGTTGTAGCACGATATACCGATGATCGCGTCCGGACCCAGAATCGCGCGCGCGTACGCTGCCTCCCCATCGTCGCGGCCAAGGTGAACGCCCTGCGCACCCACATCGGATGCAAGCCGGGGATCATCGTTGACGATGAACGGCACAGCGTGCCGATTGCACAGACGCGCGAGCTCAGCGGCGCGCCGGTAGCGCTCACGGGCATCTGCGTCCTTGTCGCGGTACTGGACAATACGCGCGCCACCCCGCAGCGCCTGCTCGACTGCCGTGCCCAGAGGCCGAGCGCCGAGACAGGCGGGGTCGGCAATGACGTACAGGCCGTGCACCCGCTGCCTGACACAGCCCGGCTGCGCGCCACCGGGATCCAGGCCACGCGACGGTCCAGGCGCGATTGTCATGGCAAATCCTCTTCTTCCGGCTCGGAACGAGCCCAATAGAGGCGGTCCGGCAAATATTGGCCCATGCCGAGGCGCTGCCCGTGGCTGATCGCATTCCAGGTGTAGTCCTGCGCCTCGGCAACGGCGTCGACTGGGTCGAATCCGTGCGCGAAAGTCGCGGCACAGGCGGAGGCGAGCGTGCAACCCGAACCATGGTAGCTGCCGGGGAGACGTTCCCACGAAAATGTGTCCAGCAGGCGGCGGTTGCCGTAAAAGCGATTGACGACCTTGGGCGTGTTTTCGTGGGTACCGGTAATGAGCACGAACCTGCATCCGTCCGACAGCAGTTGCTGAGCGCAGGCATCCAGTGTGTCGGCGTCGGGCGCCAGGCGCCGCGCCTCGATACTGTTTGGCGTGATCAGCGTAGCCTGCGGAATCAGCAGCGCGCGCAGCGCATCTTCGATAGGCTCCTCGACGAGCTCATCGCCCTGCCCGGAAGCCATGACCGGGTCCACGATAAGCGGAATCTCCGGATAGTCTTCCACAATCCCGGCGATCGCGGTGAGATTCGCAACGCTGCCGAGCATTCCCGTCTTGAACGCCGCTACCGGCATGTCCTCGAGGACGGCGCGTGCCTGTGCAATGACCAGGCCGGATTCGACCGAACTGAACTGCTTCACGCCAATCGTGTCCTGGACCGTGATGGCGGTGACAACAGGGGCCGGGTGGCAGCCCAGGCTCGTAAGAGCTTGGATGTCAGCCTGCAGTCCGGCGCCGCCGGTCGCATCATTGCCGGCAAATACGAGGACCACCGGGAGGCGTGATGTAGTCATAGCTGCTTGGCCTCCGCAAGGATGAGCCTTTCCAGGGCCCGGATCAAGAGCGGATCATCATTGAGCGCCGGCGCCACCCGGTAGTGTTCAATTCCCGCATCCGCGGCGACTTTCCGATAAAGGATACCGAGCTCGTACAACGTTTCGGTATGATCCGACACAAAGGCGATGGGGTAGATCAACAGCTGGCGGACGCCACCGCGGCCCTTTTCGCGGATGACATCGTCGGTATAGGGTTGCAGCCACTTGAGCGGACCGACCCGGCTTTGGTAGCAGAGGGTGACGTCTGGCCAGCCAAGCTGGCGATTCAGCGCCTCGAAAGTGGCGCGAATCTGCTGCTCGTAGGGATCGCCCCGGTCGACGATTTTCTGCGGCAGTCCATGCGCGGAGAACAGGAGCGACACGTGCGCCGGATCGGGGTCGGGGAATTTGGCGATTTCTGCGCTGATGCTGCTGATGATCGCCTGCTGATAATCGTGCGCATCATGCCACTGGCGGATCAGCCTCGTGGCAGCACGATAGTTCTGGCGCTCGCATTCGCGCATGAACTCGTTATAGGAGCTCCCGGTCGTCGTGACTGAGTACTGCGGATAGAGCGGCATCAGCACGACGTGCGTATGGCCGCGATCCTTGAGTCGGGATACAACCTCGGTCGCGCGCGGATTCCAGTAGCGCATGCAGATGAACACCTCGAACGGACCGTGCTCCTGCAGGGCACGCTGCAGCGCCTCGGCCTGCCGGCGGGTATTGTCGAGCAGCGGCGATTTGCCGCCGATCGCGGCATATCCTGCGCGCGCCGGGGCTACGCGCCGGCGGGAGAGGAGGCGCGCAAAGACACGCTGGGTCAGGAACGCCAGCGGCAATCTGAATATGTCGGGGTCCGAAAACAGGTTATACAGAAATGGCTCCACCGCATCCAGGGAATCGGGGCCACCCAGATTGAATAGCACGACGGCGGTCTTGCGTTCCATGGACAGGGATATTGCATGCGGTCGGAGCAGCATTGTACCGCGGGCTGCCCGTGCATTTCACCAGCCCGCGAAACATGCCAGAATTTTGCATCGGGGCGGCTTTCCGGACCGGGGTCTGGCCGGCAGGGAGGGGAACCCCATGGTCGGGGACATCCCTGCGGGGAATAGAATTTGGGAGAGCACTTGAGGAACAGCATGAAGGCATACATGTGCGTGATTTGCGGATTCATTTACGAGGAAGAAAAGGGGATTCCGGAGCAGGGAATCCCGGCAGGCACTGAGTGGAAAGACCTGCCGGAGACCTGGAAGTGCCCGGACTGCGGTGCGACCAAGGATGAATTCGAGATGATCGAGATCTGAGTGGCGCCTGCCCCGGCCGAACGGCGCAGCCTTGACTGCGGTGGCGTGCTGCTTCATTACACGCTCAGGCTGAGTGCGCGCCGCTCAACGATCTGCATTCAGGTTCTGCCTGGAGGCGAACTCCGCGTAGCCGCGCCCGCATCGGCGCAGCGCACAGAGATCAATGATTTCGTGCGGGCGCATTGGCAATGGATCCAATCCAAGCAGCGGGCGCTGCGGGAATACCCCCCGCTGCCCCGATTTCCGCTGGAAGACGGTGCACGGCTGCCTCTGCTCGACGGGACGCTTATCTTGCGGCAGCGCCTGGCGGAGGGGACCAGACCCGAGGTGGTGCGCCGGGACGAGGAACTGGTCATCCGGGCACCAGCGGCCGCGCTGGTGCCGGAGCTTGTCGTGGCCTGGTACCGGAGTGCGGCCCGTCATCATGTATCGGAGCGCATAGACCACTTTGCGGGACTGATCGGGCGCACACCATCCCGCCTGACCATCCGCGGCCAGAAAACCCGCTGGGGCAGCTGTTCCGCGCTTGGCACGGTCAGCATCAACTGGCGCCTGATGCAGGCATCGGCGGAAATCCTCGATTACGTTGTTGTCCACGAACTTTGCCATCTGCTGCATCGCGATCATTCGACGCGGTTCTGGCGGGAGGTGGGGCGCATTATGCCCAATTACCAGCAGCTCCGACGGGACTTGCGGGCGTTCGGCTTGAGTCTGGCATTCTAGGTGTTGGGGGACGCCTGTGGCAGAACCCTGTGCGAGCGGGCCGCTGTCAGGGGGCACGGATGCTGGTGTCCGGCACGCTTGCCAGGTTTTCGCGATGTGGCGGCACCGCGGAGCGACTGCCAGGCTTGGCCCGCATTTTGCAAAGCCATGGCATATGAGCCCCGATACCGACTCCGCGAATGCCCGGCAACGCCAGGCCATACTCGATGCGCTGCGCCACCCAGGGCCAAAAGCCGATTTGCTCATCGCGCAGCATCTGGGTTTGTCGGACAGCGGGCAGGACTGCAAGCCCTATACGCAGGACGTAGAAACCGCCTTGTCCCTGCTGCCGCCGGGAGTCTATTTCCACTGCGGACGATTTGCCGAAGGCGCGCTGTTCTGGTGTGACGTAGGCAACCGTCCACAGGTCCAGGCCTGGGGCGAGACCCTGGCAGCGGCAATGGCCGGAGGAATTTTCGCGTACCTGACTCATCCCGAATTGCCGCCGGGACCGGCTGCACCGGCCACGCCGACAGACCGCGAAGACGGGGCGGACGGCTAGTCACTGCGGCTACTCGAAATGCCATAGCGCTCCAGCTTGTAGTGCAGGGTATTCGGCCTGAGGCCAAGCGCGCGCGCCGTTTTGGACTTGTTGCCGCCGCAACGCTCGAGCGTCTGCGCAATGATGCGCGCCTCGAACGCAGCCACATAATCATCGAGCGTACCGCTCTGCTCCGGCACTTCGATTGCATCCACCTCCAGGCCGGACTCGGCCGCCGGCAGCCGCGTGCTGAGAACATGGAATACCGCGCGCTTCAGCGCAGTGACTGTCTGCGGCCGGCTGATGGCGCACAATTCTTCCGTCTCGGCTGGAGTCAGGCTGAGACGCGCGCCGCTCTGGATATTGAACTGCATCGTGAAGTAGTGAACCAGAAGCGCTAGGTCGTCACGCCGCTGCTGCAGATCGGGCATGTCGATGAAGAAGGATTTGAATCCTTCATCCCCAGACGCAGGATTGGAGCGTGTCATCACGTCGCAAACCGTAATCACGCGCGCGCCGGGGTTGTCCGCCAGGGCCGCCCAACACCGCGTGCGGATCTCGACGGGCAGCTGGCAGAAACACGGAATCAGGAGCGTCCCAGCCCTTGCGGCGGCAGCGTGCGCGGCCAGGTCCGCAACCGGGTCCGCTGCGGCCGTCGACCGGACGGCATGTAAGGAACCGGGGCGACCGCTGACGACATGCACATGCATGGCCAGCGCAGCGGCCTGATCCACATCCGTCGTCCGCAGCAGCAGGGACTCGTCGAATCCGGCCAGCCGGGCAACGGCCGCCATCTGGCTGCCAAAGGCTTCGCTCCGCCCGATCAGCGGCTGATCCGGATCATGAATCGAGAATGTCGCCTGCCGCAGGGCAGCGAGCCTGCGGATTGCGCGGGCGGCAATCTCCGGCGAGGGGGCAGCCGACAGAACCTCGACCAGCCCACCGCGCAGCGCCGTGCGGTGGCCGGCAACGAAGGCGGCCGCTCCTGGTCCGTAAGCGATCATCGCCACCTGGCCGCGGTACCGATCCAGGAATTCGGCAACACCGGCCACCGACTTGACAGCAGGGTCGTCGATACGGACAACCACGACGTCTGGTGCCGGCTGGCGCTGGAATCCCACCGAGTGTATTCCGACGTAGTGCTCGATTTGGGGAAAGTGAAGCCGCAGATTCCCGAGCAAGGGCTTGTCGCGTCCAAGAAGCGTAATCGCAGCGGCGAGCGGTCCGCTGGAAGAGAACGCTTCGAGGGCGCTCGCCGTTGACGCAGCCAGATAGTTGGGTGGACGCCCCTGTTGCAATCGCACGTTCTGCTGCTGCAGGCGTTCGTTGTGGCGGCGAAGAGAATCGAGACCAGCCTGCAGCTCTTGCTGGCGCCCCTCGAGTTCGACGATCGTGCGCGATGCGTCGGCCAGCTGGGTACGCAGGGCCAGCAGCTTGTCGAGGAACAGGTCTGCCATCTTGTCGAAAAGCTGCTCGACCACCTTGAAATCGAGACGCGTATACACCTGATCGCTAAACGATCCGCCCAGCAACAGCCAGCCTGCCGCGTGCTGGCTGTGCGGATGAAAGGGCACCACCGCGGCGATGCCGTGGCGTCGGAGAGAGCGGTAGGATTCAGGACAGGAGTCGGCGATCTCATTCGCGACCACGATATGGTCGATGCCGTGCAGCACCTGCTTCGGGATTTCCGCCATGTGGCGCGAACCGCCAACCGCCGCCAGCAGCGGCTGCTGCGATCCCACCAGCGCAACCGGACAATTGAGCGTTGCGGCCAGCCGGTCGAGGATCTCTCCGGAGGAGGCTAGATCAGCGATCTCGGCAACCAGCTCGCGGATCCGGCGGTAGAACGCGGTCTTGCGCTTGCGCTCACGCGACCACGGGATGTAGAACTGGACGTCGAACAGGCGGTGCTGGTGTGTGGCATAGCCGGTCACGACGAGGAAATAGGTCGTCAGCAGGGGCTGGAGAGCCGAGACGTTGATCCAGGTAGCACCGAAGTGGAGCAGGATGATAACGAGGACGATGACGGCGGCCATCGGAAGGATGGCCAGCAGAAGTATCGAATTGCGCAGGCGACCCTGCGGGTTCGGCTGACGGTATGCCCCATAGAGCAGGACGCCGACGGCGCCTCCCACCACCGCGATCGCATAGGACTCGAGCAGAAAATAGAGCGGCCCCGGGACTCGGGTAACGACGTAGTGATGAAAGGCGTATCCCCGGATCAGCAGCGATGAACATAGCAGCAGCGTGGAGAGCACCAGGGCGGCGGGATAAGCCATGATCGCGGCCAGCCGGACCGCAGAGCTGCCGCGCTCGAATGCCAGGCTGGCTGCGAGGTGCAGCAGCACGGCAACAGCCAAAATCTCCGACAGATAGAAAAGGGTTGCCTCCGGATACGGTGTATGCCCGGCCGCAATCGCGATATACCCGGGGATGAGCGCCACGTTCTGAATGAACAGCAGAACGAGGAGCGCCATATAGATCCGCGTCTGTGCATTTCGCGTCCTGGAGACATAGGCATAGCCGAACAGGCCCGTCTTAAGGACCAGCGCGACGATCGCAGGGAAGATTACGAACACATAGATTTCCCACTCCATATGGTATCGGAATTGATTATCCCGCTCCTTGTCTGGTTGAAGTCTCGGCGTCACCCGCGGAAAGTGAACAATATCAAATTCTGGTGCAAAAGGTGTTCCATTCCGGAAATACTCGAGGTATTTCCGGATGTTACTTCGCGATGCACGATAAAGACGGGGCGCCGGGAGCTAGGCGGCGTCCCAGACCAGCGCCGCTTTGCTGATCGCAATTCCGCTTCCGCCGCCGGTGAGCAGAATCTTGTCCCCAGGCGCGATTTCGCGGTTCTTCTCGAGCAAATACAGATTAAAAGGGATGTTCGCTGTCGAGAGATTGCCGAAACGCGTAACCGTATCTACCATAATTTCGAACGGCACACCCGCATACGCGGCAATACTCTTGATCATTTTACGGCTCGCCTGGTGCTGGACACAGCGGGCTATTTCGGCTGGCTTCCAACCGATTTTTTCCATGAACTCCCGGTACATCCGGCTCCAGAGTTGGATTCCTTCCCGGATGAGCGGGCCCATATCGGCCTCAAGCGGCGTCAGCGCCCCATTGCGGCCACAGACGCTGAGAGCGTAGAACTGCGCCTGCGACTGCAGCATGAATCCCTTGAACCCGCCATCGGGATCGATTTTTGGCCCCATGAGGGCGGCAGCGCCGGCATCGCCGAGGCCCAATCCGGAGGCCAGCCTGAGAAATTCGTATCGGTCGCGGCTCTGCCTGAGGGCATCTATGGCCAGGCGGGTGTAGCGCCAGGCCTTTTCGCCGGTCACGACCAGCCCTCTACGCACCTGGCCGGTAGCAATGAGGGTATCCATCAGATGGATGCCATTCATGAAGCCGTGGCAGGCGTTGGTGACGTCGAAACTGACGGCGTTGTGCGCCCTGATCTTGCTCTGGATGACGTGAGCGGTTGCCGGCTCGAGGAAATCCCTGCTCATTCCGGCGTAGATGATCGCGTCGATTTTATCGGGTCCGATGCCGGCGGTAGCCATGGCCTCGTCGGCTGCCTGCACTGCCATGTCGGAGGGCTGAAGATGTTCCGGTGCAATGCGCCGCTCTTTGACACCGGTGATGCGTTCCAACCAATCATACGGTACGTCAAAGCGATCTTCGGATTCTATGAGTTCCATGATTGCGCGCGAACTGATCCGCTCTTCCGGAATGCACGCACCAGTGCTGATAAGACGGGAATGACCCTGGGTATACATGTACATGCTGCCCTCCATGCGCGGAAAGTGGTGGTAAGGGCGCGGAACCGGCGGTGCCGCACCCGATGTCCCCGCGCCCCGGGTGACGGCCTTACGGATGCGAACGCCATCCCGGTCCGTCGCTCCACATCATTCGAAATTTTGAAAGAATTTGACAGTGCTCTGCGAAAACATGTCCCAATCAATGATTTGCGCAAGGCCCTGCACCTGCCAGTTACTGTCCGAGGTGCCAGCGAAGCGCCTGGGTTAGGGAGGGATCGGCCGTCCACCGGACATGCGGATTCACCGGTGCCGCGGGGCGGGGCGCAGGCGGGGTGCGCCGGGGTCGGAGCGCTTAATGGATGGCGGAGTTTCGCAGCAGATGGCTAACGTCGGAGGCGGCGATGGCCGGGCTAAACAGGTAGCCCTGCATCTCGTCGCACTGGTGGTCTCGCAGAAACGCGAGCTGCCCAATTGTTTCGACACCTTCGGCGATCAGCTTGAGCTTGAGGCTCTTGGCGAGTGCGATGATTCCGGCTGTGATGGCCGCATCGTCCTGATTGCTGTCTACGCTCTCGATGAACGACCGGTCTATCTTGATCACGTTGATGGGCAGGCGCCTCAGGTAACTCAGGCTGGAGTAGCCGGTGCCGAAGTCGTCAACCGCGATGGAAATGCCCATATCCTTTAGCCCACGCAGCACGTCGAGCGTCCGCCGCAGATCCTGCATCACCAAGCTTTCGGTCAACTCGATTTCGAGCCAATCGGGACGGCACCCGGTGTCACATAAGACGGCCTTGATGCGGTCGAGCAGGTCACGCTGGCGAAACTGGCGCGCCGAGATATTGACCGCCATACGCAGCGGCAGGCCGCCCTGGTCGTGCCAGACGCGCGCCTGGGCACAGGCAGTTTGCAGCACCCATTCGCCGATCGGCACGATGAGCCCGGTCTCTTCCGCCAGCGGGATGAACTCGGCCGGAGAAATCAGCCCCATTTCGGGATGCTGCCAGCGGATCAGCGCTTCCACACCTACCGCCGCACCGCTCTCAATTCCCACCTGCGGCTGATAGTACAAGCGGAATTCGTTCCGCTCCAGGGCACGTCGCAACGCGCTTTCCAGAGTCAGCCGCTTCAGGGACTGCGCGTTCATCTCGGCACTATAAAACTGGAAATTGTTGCGCCCCTCATCCTTGGCGTGGTACATGGCGGCATCGGCATTGCGAAACAGCGTTTCTATGTCCCGGTCGTCGAATGGGTATAACGTAATGCCGATGCTGCAGCTGACGAACAGCTCGCGGTCTTCAATGCGGTAGGGTCGTGAAAAGCTCTCCATGATCTTTTGGGCCACGCGTGACACGTTGTCCACGTGGGCAATACCCGCCAGCACGATGATGAATTCGTCGCCGCCCGGACGGGAAACGGTATCTCCGGCACGTACGGCCTCCCGAAGGCGCTCCGCAACGGCCTTCAGCAGCAGGTCGCCCTTCTCATGCCCCAGCGTATCGTTGATGGTCTTGAAGCGGTCCAGATCGAGAAACATCAAAGCAACAAGCTGTTCGTGGCGATCGGCCTCTATCAGCGCCTGGTGCAGCCGGTCTTGAAGCAGGGCGCGGTTCGGCAGCCCGGTCAGCGTGTCATGGTAGGCCATTATCGATAGCGACCGGCGGTCGTTGTATTTTTCGATCGCTACGCCGACCATCCGGGCAATTCGATCGAACAGCTCGCGGTCCGGTGCCGAAGGGGCTGCCAGGTCGCGGCCATATATCACTATTTTTCCCAGCACCTCGTGCTTGGCGGAGAAGATCGGCAGCGCCCATCGCGACAGCAGGCCGTAGGCATGCACTTCCTCGCGCACCGAGGCGAATCGGGGATCGATCGCCAGCGCAACGAGGGTCTGCCAGGGCGACCCCGGCGCTTCGCCGTCGGCGGCAAGCAGGTTGAGCCTGTGCTTGAAGCTATCGGGCAGGCCCGGGGCACCCCCCATATGCAGGATCTTGCAGTCGGGATCGTAGGCCGAAATTGACACGAATTTTTCATCCGGATACTGCACTTCATAGATTGCCGCGAGACCATCCATTATGTCTGGCAGCGGTTCCTCGTGGGCCAGCATTTCCAAGACGCGCCTTTCGCCCGCCAGCAGCGTCTCCTGTCGCTTGCGTGCGCTGACGTCGTGCCCCGTTCCGCGATAACCCATAACATGGCCGGCGGCATCGAAGTACGGCACGGCGCTTATTTCCACAACTACGGAATGTCCGGACTTGTGCCGGAAGCGACACTCGAACGCCGAAAGCGGCTGGCGGCTCGCAAAAGTGGCGTAGAGCGTCCCGGATACGCGCTGTGCCTCATCGTGGTCCAGATAGCAAAAGAGTTCGGTACCGACCACGGCGGCTGCGTCCAACCCCAACAACGGTGCCACCCGCGGGCTCACGTACGTAAAGACCCCGCGGTTGTCGACCTCCCAAATCCAGTCGGGGCTGGATTCGGTGAGGTCGCGAAAGCGTTGCTCGCTACTGCGCAGTTGTGCTGCCGCTTCCTGTCGGTCAATTAGCCTGGCAATACGCGCGGCGATATCCTCAAGCAGCTGGCGCTCCTCGGGAAGAAAGGCCTCCGGTTCGGACACGGGCTGCCGGTAGCAGATCCGCAAGGCGCCGATGTTGCGGCCGTCGAGCCGTATCGGCACGGACAGGGCATGCACCGCCCGGTCGCAACATCCGTTCTGGAAGGTCTTGTCTCCCAAGTCCAGCCGCGCAGCCCCTTGCTCGGGATGTCGAAGGGCGGGCGGCAGGGCGTCGACGAGCCGCTGCCACGCACCGTCCGGGATTGGCGTCTCGGAATTGCTTCCGATGTCTTCGATGATACGGGCAACACTATATAGGCACCGCAGTTCATTGATGCGGGCACCGAGTTCGGCGCTGCCGCGCTGGAGTTCGGTCTCGGCGCGCTTGCGTCCAGTGATGTCTTCGATGACGCCAATGTAGTACGCGGGCCGTTCGCTGTTGTCGCATATCAGTGAACTGCTTACGTGCATCCATCCGACCGCCCCGTCGCTGCGCAAGTAGCGCATTTCGGTGACATATCTTCGCGGAGGGGGTTCGGGCGTGAGCGTCCTCCCGGGGAACACGCGGGCACGGTCATCGGGATGGACGACGTCCTGGATGCTCCGCGCGAGCAGATTCTCTCTGGTGCAACCCAGCATATCGCAATAGCTGGCATTCACCATCCGGATTCGGCCGTCGAGGTCGAGCACCACCATGCCTACTGCGGCCTGCTCGAATATCGCACGGAAGCGCTCCTCGCTGTCCTGCAGGGCGCTTTCGGCGTGCACTAGCGCCGTGCGTGTGCGCAGCACATCGAGCCCCTGCGCCAGATCACGGGCGAGCTGGTCCAGCAGGCTGAGTTCCTCGGCACCGAGAGCCGCGGCCTCGGTTGCACAGATGCAAATCGCGCCACACACCTTTCCGGCCGCAATCAGAGGAAGTGCGGCCCATAACGCAGGTCCACCATGCTGCGTGCCGGGGCGGGGTCTGCCCGAAACGTCGATGTGCGGGCCGCCCGATGCAGCCTGTCGCGCCAGCTCAATCGCCACGACTTCTGGCTCCCCGGAATCCGCGAATGCTGCATCCGGTACGGCCTGGGATGCGGTCACAGCGACAGCGGCTTTGCCGCAATCGTCGGCCTCAATTGGCCATACAGGCGAGATCCAGGCATGACGGTAACCGCCGATGGTCACCAGGATCTGACAGATCTCGTGCAACAACGCCCGCTCATCTGCGGCCAGCGCTAGGGCACGGGCGCATTGGTTCATGGCATCGCGCAGACACTCTCGGTAGCGCATCTGCCGTTCGAGCCGCCGCTGCTCGGTAACATCTTCGGCCGTTCCGACCACGCTCGTCAGACGGCCGTCTTCGTAGAGGGGCGTACCGCTGATGCTTACTGTGCGTCGTGCGCCGTCGGAGCGGACAAGATCGACCTCGTAATGTTCGACGGTCTCTCCATTGAGCACCACCCGCCGGAACTGGGCGTTTACGGATGGTACCGTGTCGGGCGCGAACAGCGTGGCGAACGGACTTCCGATGAGTTCGTTGGTGGCGTATCCGGTGATCAGGGTTGCCGCGCGGTTTACCAAAATGAACCGGCCTGCAGGGTCGAGTGCGAAAATGGCACTGGTTACCTGGTTCAGGACCTGGTCGCGAAAGCGGTTGTCGGCAGCAAGCCGGCGCTCTGCTGTCTTGCGTGCGCTTATGTCGCTCACTACCGCCAGGGCAAGCCTCCGCGCATCCTGATCAAAGGCGTAGCGCACCACATGCACGTCGATCAGATGGCCGTCCTTGCGACGATGGCGCCACTCGCCCTCGTAATAGCGCGAGTCCCGGTCCGCGCGCAGATGTTCGAGAAAGCGTCCGACTTCTTCATTAGGACGGATGTCGGTAACACGCATTTTGAGGAACTCTTCGCGCGAGTAGCCATAGCACCGGATTGCAGCGGGACTGGCGTCCAGCAGCTGCAGGCTGTCCAGATCATAAAGGAAAATCGGAAGCTCGCCCCGGGCACAGAGGTTGCGCAGGGTCTGGCTGTCCTCCGGACTGAGGTCTCCGAGGACGGTCTGGCAGCTGGATAACAGGGCGGATTCCATGATCTCGTACCGCTTGCCCGCAGTCGTCTGCGGACGATGCTCGTTGCCGTGGCCGGCGGCCATCGCCGCCCTGCCGTCGGGCGTCTCAACTCCAGCGAGAGCACATGACCTCTTGGGCATTGCAAGCACGCTGGAACGTCGAGGCTCGGCCCGTTGAGAGTTGCAAGATCAATGCCAGCGGATTTTGATCCAGGTCAACTGCCGAGCATAGCAGCGACGGGAATATCGATGCACGACAGAAACCCAGCGAGACCCGCGGCTCAGCAGGGGCAGAAGGGTGTCAAATTTGGTCGCCCTCCCTCGACCTGAGAAGGTACCGCTGGCGAACCGGGGCTATGTGCCGGACGTATTCTTATAATTGATCTATGTCGGGTTCACCGATGCCGACACCTGCAAAGCAAGTGACCAACTCGAGGTGCGAACACGCCGCGCGGCATCCCGGCAATGCGCGATGGCAGACCACCATGGCGTTGCAACACGCGCACCATCACCCCGCCGCCTGCCAAAAACCGGCAGCGAGAAGCGCAGCAACCAAGGCCCAGCCGGCGGCATCCGGCGCCCATCGCTGCACGGCGTAGGCCAATGCAATGGCCGCACCCACGGATATGATGTTGCGGATGTCACCGAAGATGAGCCGAAGCAGTTTCTTCATGCGCCACCCCCATTGGCTACGGCCGCGGCCGGGAGACGCAGCCGGATTGCGATGAGCCTGCCGCCTGCGGCGTATGCGGCAACGAGCAGCAGCAATGTCGCATCACCCAGTGGCCAGATGGCGCGCTCCCCCAGCAACCCCCCCAGACTCCAGAAGCTGCCAAAGGCGAGCAGTGCACAGGCCACGGTGAACTTAAGGGTGTTTTCGGGAACGCGCGTGAGCGGAGCGCGCAGCATCAGGCCCGCTCCGGTGACCGCAAACAGCGCCGCCAGCGCGCTGCCGCTCGCCTGCACATAGCTGAGGGCATGACCCAGCGCGACCACGAGCAGCCAGACTTCCAACCCCTCGAGCAGCACGCCCTTAAACGCCACCAGCCAGGCCCCGCGCGTCTCGGCATGCGCAAGGTGCTCGCGCGTCTCGCTGAATTCCCGGGCCTCATCATGCAGCGCGGTTCGCCCGGCATAGCGGCGGATAGCCTTGACGTACCAGCGCAGCCCGAACAGAAGCAGAAACACGCCGATGGCCGCCCGGATGCGGTTGATGTCGGTCTGCACGATCGAGAGGCCGGCACCGGTCACAGCGACGAGCACCGACACCACACCGAGCGCCGCGAGCGCAGCACTGGCGGCCCGCTTCCAGCCTATTGTCAGCGCCACGGCAAGCACGATGGTGAATGCCTCCACCCATTCCACTGCAGAGGCCAGAAAGATCGCGCTCATTCCGCCCCATTGTGTCGCGTTCATTGTAACCGGGTCTCCTCTTTGAACTAATGCTGATACAGAAGCGACTGCGCTGGATCCACGGCGAGTGCCAGCTCGGCCCCTACGGGAAGCGCCTCGGAAGCCGGCAGGGACAGCGTAACACCATGCAGGTCACAGCGCAGCTCCACGCCGTCGCCGGTGATGATGCTGCCGAGGACCCGGGCTCGCGCCGGCCAGGCGGCCCGCTCCAGCGGCTCGAGCCGCCGCAGCGCCGCTCCACGCAAATACAGCTGCGCCAGCCCATCGGCCAGATCCCGCCGTGAGTCCAGTTCACACGCACCCCACGGGGCCTGCAAACGTCCTGAGTCGAGCTGCACCGGCCAGGGGCCGAAGGCATCGGTGAAGCGCGCCACCGCTTCGCAGTTCGGCCGGTGCCACAGCTCGCGCGGCGGGTCGATCTGCAGTAGGCGCCCCGCCTGGATCACGCCGACCCGATCTGCCAGAGCCAACGCCTCGCGGCGGTCGTGCGTGATAGTGAGCGCAGACAATCCGTGCTCGCGCACGACGTTGCCGATGAGGTCCCGCAGCTCCTCGCGAAGTCCGGCATCGAGGCTGGACAGGGGTTCATCACATAGAAGCAAGCGCGGACGCACCGCCAGGGCGCGCGCGAGGGCGACCCGCTGCTGCTGGCCGCCGGAGAGTTCATGCGGACACCGGCCCGCGAAACCCTCGAGCCCTACCCGCTCGAGCATGCGGCGCGCCTGGCTGCGTGCGTCACGGCCATGGCGCGCGCGCAACGGCAGGGCCACGTTTTCCAGAGCTGTCAGGTGCGGCCACAGCGCATAGTCCTGGAACACCATGCCGAGCCGGCGTTTCTCTGGCGGCAGGCCCGCCGCCCCCGGCGCATCCACCAACACACCGTCCAGCACGATACGGCCGGAATCGACCCGATCCAGTCCGGCAACCAGACGCAGCAGTGTGGTCTTGCCGGAGCCGGACGCGCCGAGCAGACAGACAATTTCTCCACGACCGACATTCAGCGTCAGGCCGCACAAGGCGGCGTACTGGCCGTAGCGCTTGTGCACAGCTTCTATTTGCAGCAGCGTCATCGATTCCTCACGCGGCTCCTGCCGGCGCAATGGCGGGGCCGCCCCTGGTGGAAAGCCGCGCGAAGACGGCGCGGGCCAGCACCGCAAAACTCAGCAGCAGCGCCATTCCCAGCAGCTGCAACCGTGCCTGCTGGTGAAACTGCACCCCGCTCACCGTATCCAGCAAGGCGACGGCCAGTGGCGGGCGGCCTGCAGGATAGAGCAGCTCCGAGGCCGGAAGCTCGAAAGCCACGTGCAGCACGGAAAGCAGCCAGGCCGAAAATAGCGGCCGTGCGAGCAGCGGGATCTCCACATGCCGCAGCGCCTGTAACCGCGACAGACCATGCACCCGCGCTGCTTCGTTGAACCCTTGATGCAACTGCGCCACCGGGCCCTGAAGAACCTTCGTCGCTGCCGGCAGCGCCAGGGCTACGTAGGCCATCGCGAGCAGGCTGCTGCCTCCATACAAGGGGGTGTAGGGCTGGTTGTAGGCCAGTACGTAGGCGGCGGCAAGTACGATGCCCGGCAGCGCCATCACTGCCAGCAGCGCGAAGTCCAGGATCCGACCGGCGCGACCGCGCTTTACCACCGCGACCGCTATGGGCCAGGCCAGCATCACCGTAACGCTGGCGGCCAGCACCGCCAGCTCCAGAGAGTAACGGAATGCCGGCAGCAAGGAATTCAGCGTCGCCCCAATGTTTGCGGACGCGGTGCCGCCCCGGGCCAGGCTGCCGGCGGCAAGCAGAGGCAGGCCGAGAGCCACTAGCGCCAGCCCGCCGGCGGCAAGACCATGCAGCCCGGCAGCCTTGCGCCCCAGGCGCAATGGCGCTGCCGGCCGGAAGCGTGGCCCGAGGCTGCGGCGTCCGGCGGCACGCCGGGCAAGCCATGCCTGCAGAAACAGTGCCGGCAGGATCAGGGCAAGGAGCAGCCACGAGCCTGCCGCCGCCATGGGAAAGTTCAACGGCATGGCGTTGACTGCCTGTTCGATGGTATAGGTCGCCAAAACGAACCCGCTTCCGGCACCGAGGGTCGCTGCCACCGCAAAGTCGCTCATGGATTCGGCGAATGCCGCCGCGAAGCCGGCTGCGAGGGCGGGCAGCAGCAGTGTGGCCGCCAATGCCAGCCGTCGACGGCGCGACAGTCCCAGCACCCGTGCCGCCTCGTCCGGGGCGGCGCTGGTTGCGGTGAGGGCGGACTGAACCGCGAGAAACGTAAACGGCAGCGCCTTGAACATCAGCGTCAATACGATTCCGACCGGACCCAGGAGATGTCCGGCAACGCTCTGGATCCAGGGCCAGCGCGCCAGGGGTCCGACCGGCGCGGCGAGCAGGATCCAGCCGGATGCCAGAAAATAGCCCGGCATCACGAGCAACAGCCATATCGCCGGCTCAATCCAGCCGCGCCACGCCACTAGGCTGCGCACCTGCAGCCACGCCAGCCATGCGCCGAGCGGGAGCGCGAACAGCGCCGCGGCAAGCGACACCATCAGGGAGTTGCGCAGCGCCAGCGACATCCCGCCTTGCAGTGCTTGGCCGAATGGCCTCAGGCTCGGAACGAACCGGCCGTGCAACAATCCTGGAAAAAACGCCCCCAGCAGGAAGCTCAGCAACGGCCAGCCCCATAGCGCACATGCTGCCGCCCCCAGCAGCACGACGCCGGCAAATCCGGCTGCGCTGCGCCGTCTCGAACCCGGTACCGGCCGCAATGTCTGCGACAGCGATTGCGTCATCGGCCCTGGGATTTGCGCCTGATCCGCGCTTACCTCAACGAGCGACATGGACCGTGAACCAGAACACGACTTTCGGCTCGAGAGGCCCCCACTGGGCCGGGTTCAGCACCAAGGGCCGCACGCCGGTGAGCTTAGCGAGCGCGGATACAGGCCGCACGCCGGTCAGCAGCGGCTGGTAATTCGAGTCGGCGGACACGTCACCCTCTTGGAGCACCTTCTGGCCGGCGGGCGAAAGCACGAACTGTACAAAGCGGCGGGCCGATTGGAGCGTCCGGCCTTGCACACGGGCCCCGATAGCCAGGTCCGATGGCAGCTCAGCGCTGGGCGCCGCGGGAATCACGCGCAGGCCCGGTTCCTTTGTTGCAAGACCCAGCGCGGCCGAGCTCTGGACCACCGCGACATCGATCTGTCCGTACTGCAGCGCACGCAGTGTGACGCTGTTGCGCGGAAAGATCTTGAGGCCGTTGGCTTTCAGGCGCTCGAAATAGCGCTCACCTGCTTTCAGCCCGAGGTGCTGCATCATGCCAGCGACGAAAGGATACGTTGGTCCGGAAATCGCCGGGTTGTTCATGCCTACCTTGCCGTACAGCGCCGGTTTCGTAAGATCCCGCCATTGCAGCGGCCAGTCGCCTTGCGGCAGACGGCGGGTGTTGACCAGCATCATGCCTGCATAGGTCACGCCCACCGGAAAGTAACAGCGATCAGCGGGCAGCAGCGCCCGACCCTGCGGCGTGTAATGGACCGCCGGCAACCAGCCGCAGCTCAGCTGGCGATGGCGGGCGAATTGACGCATTGCGAGATTACCGTCGAACCACAGCACGTCCCACTGGGGATGTGCCGCCTCGGCCTGAACCCTGGCCAGTAGCGGTCCGGTACTCAGGTGTACGAGGTTGACGCGAATGCCGGTGGCATGGGTGAAGGCTCGGGCAACCCGGGCGTCGTAGCCCATAGCAGCATAGACGGTCAGCGTAGCGGCCTGCACTTGGGGTGCAAGACCGAGTATCGCGCCCAGCGCGAACAGTGCCAAACGCAGGGTTCTCGGGAGCGCCGGTACAGGCGTGGACATAGAGGACAGGTTCATGGCGCGTTCAGCCGAAAGCGTACGTGGATGTCGAATTCCATGCGCCGGCCACGGAGCACAACCGGCGTTACAGGGTAAGGCGCATTGCGCACCGCTTGCACTGCCGCACGGTCGAGCATTGCAATTCCGCAGCTTCTTGCTATCCGCACCGCGCTGACACGTCCGTCGCGATACCCGAATGCCACTACGGTGCTGCCGCTGAGCTCCATCAATCGAGCCGCGGCCGGGTAGCGTACGGCGGCCTGAATAGCGCTGCGCAACGCGGCCTCGAAATTGGCGCGGATCGAAGCGGTCACGGCTGCCGGCGGGCTGATCGGCACGACCGGCTGGTCCTCCGTAATCGGGGCCGGAGAGGGCTTGCGCTGAGCCGCGGGGCGGGGAGGAGGTGGAAGCGGCGTCAACGGTTTGGGTCGGGCGCGATGGATCGGTCTGGGCACCACGGGATGCGGGCGTGGCTTTTCAGCTGGCCGCGGCGGAGCCGGGTGCGGCTGGGGCAGCACTACGGTCCGGTGCGCCGGTGGGGCCTGCAACACGATCTGGACCACCGGTGATGCCGGCGGCAGCGCGCCGGGTCGCGCCCACCACAACGCTCCCGCAACCAGTGCGGCCTCGATGATCAGAGCGAGGACGGCGGCGGCTGGCCACTGCCGGTCATGCGTTCCGACCCGAACAGATGAAGCATCGTGCATCACGGCGCTCATGTGTCGTCAGGCAACACAACCGGCCGGCACTGAACGGAGGGCAGGACACGGGAGCTCGTTCATGGAATTTTCCTGTTCGCGCCAGCTACTGGCTTCGGTGCTTCGAGCCGGAGACCGGCCGCAACCCGGGAGCGCAACCCGGGCGCGGCGACTTCCCTGTCCCATTCTGGTCCGATTCCGGATTTCGGTCCTTCCGGCTTTAGGCCGTGCGCCGAGCGACATCCGGTCAGAAATCAGCCGTGACGCTGGCGTAATACGTTCTCGGGGCACCGGGCACCGCGAGAACCTGACCTTGCGAGGCGGCGCCAAGGAATCCGCCGCTGGTGATGTATTCAAACGGGTTGTACTGCTTGTTGAAGGCGTTCAGCACATCAAAGCTGACCTTCACGTCATGCAGCTCCTGAATCGGACGGGCAACCTTTACATCCAGTCCCAGGTTCATCGTCCCATAGCTCGGGATTTTCTGCTGGCTCGGAATGCCGAGGTTGTTGTTGAACATGTTCTGCTGGCCGATGTATTGATACCAGGCGCGCGGCACGTACAGGACGCCGCCCGCATAGTACTTGTACGCTGCCCCCAAGTTGAAGGTGGTGTTGGGCACGTTCGAGACCGGAAGTCCGGCATAGCTCACGCCGCCCGTCGTGTAGTCGGCAAAGTCCGCCTTTTCGATATTCAGGTTGCTGAAGACATGCAGGTTATAGAGCGGATCGTCGGCCAGCGCGATGTTGAAGCCCTTGTAAACTGAATTGCCGTTGGCGTCGCCGAGATAGTTGCCGTTGGCATCGTACATGGCGATGAACTGGTTGGTGAAATCCAGGTGATAGTACGAGACGCTCAGCAGGAAGTTGTGCAATGCCCCATAGTTTCGGAAGTGCACCTTGAAGCCAAGGTTGTAGTCAGCGCTCTTCTCGAGGCTGTATATAGGGGGTATCTGCTGGAACAGACCACCGCCGCCACCGACCTGCGGCTGCTTGTAGGCAACGGCGTAATTCCCGAACAGGGCCAGCCAGCGCCGTGCCCGCCAGTTCAGATCGATCGAGGGTTCGGTTTCGGCGTGCGACACTACGGCGTCAGGCAGGGTTGCCTGGTTGTTGGCCGGATTGGCCAGAGGGAAATCCATTAAGCCGCCGTTCATGTATGTGGTCGAATAGCTGATCAGGCGCACTCCGGGCGTGACATCTATGTTCGGGGTGGGGCTGATCCGGTCTTGCAGGAAGGCGGCCACGTCGGTCTCATTCCAGTAGTCGCTGCGGTAATGCGCGTTCGGCACCGCCTGGCTGCCGAAATAGGGCGCATAGGGATTGTAGAAGGATTGCCGTGAGTTGTACTGGCCCTTCAGGAAAAATCCGCCGAAACTCACCAGGTTGTACGGAAGCCTGAAGTCGGCCCAGGTCTTGTCTCCGTAGACCGAGCTACGCGGGTCGTTGTATTCAATGAGATTGCCCGGATTGGTCAGACCGTAGTTGGCGTAGTGGGTGTGCAACCGTTCGCCAAGACGATACCAGATCAGGTTATGAAAAGTGAGCGTCGGGTCCAAATCGACATTGAGCTTGTTGTAGATCAGCCGGGTCTTGTTGGTGTCCTGCTTGGACCAGACGCTGGGAGATATCGCGCCGTAAAATCCGGACGTCGGCTGGCTGTATAGCGGAGAGCCGGCTGCCCCGGTCTCGGTCACCCCGGCGATGGGGGCGATCGGAATCATGACCGGGCGGTAGCCCTGGCCCTGCGCCTGGTAGAAGCCGATCGACATGTTCCCGGTATCGAAGGTCTTGCGGGTCTTAAGGTAATACGCGTAGTTGCTGCTCGGATTTTCGAATCCGTCCGGAGTGGTCCGGTAACTGTTGGATTTGCCGTGCCCGCCCGCGATTACTGTTGACCAGCCGTCGTGGCTGCCGGTGTCAGCGGCAAAAAACTCGTTTTGCGCGCCGTAACTGCCGGCGGCCAGGCCGATCGTGCCACCGGCTTTGTCCGTAGGCTGCAGCGGCACGAAGTCGATCTGCCCGGCGATGTTGTTGTACCAGCGGTCCTCGGGATTGCCGGGGCCATAGGTAATTCCGATTCCCTCCAGCATCTGCAGCTGCGGAATTTGAGGAGTCTGCCACAGCGTGGTGGACGGATTGACCATGGGCACGCCGTCGAAGGTCACCGAGACCGTCCCGTCATCGATATTTCCGGCGGAGAATCCGCCCCAACCCTGCTTGAGCCCATTCAGGCTGATGGAGTTCTTGGTCGACCCGGTGGCGCCGTACCCGGTAACCGCCACACCCGGCGCAACGGTAATCGCCTGCGCGGCACCAGCGACCGGGCCCACCGCCTGGATTTCGGGCTTATCGATAACCTTGACGGACTGGCCAGAGCGGAACTGATGCTTCTGTTTGAGCTTCTTGGTTTCCTGGGACTGCGCGGCGGATCCCTCCTGCCCGGCGGCCTGCACCGTGCCGAGGCTGGTCGGCGTCCCGGCCGCAAATGCCGCAGCCGTTGGCGCTGCTACCATGACTACCAGCAACGCCTGGGCGAGTCGGCTGGGCTTGAATACAGGACGAACGGTACGACTGGGCATGACATCCTCCGCACGTTGGTTACTGTGTTGGGGTGTGTTTTCTTAGTTCGATTTTTAGTTTGGTTCGAACAATGGGCGGGCAGTCTAGGTTACGGATATGAACCGCAGGTTACAGATGCGTGACTGGTTTCTTACGAAGCGCGGTCCGGATTTGGTGACGGCATCGTTCGCTTCTGGAGGGTCGGAGCGGACGCTCCTGACAATCCGGCGCCAAAGTGGTCGGACCCGCAATGATTGCGCACGACTGGGTTGCCCCACAGGGTCTAGGGCCGGTCTCAATAGCCGTGCGTACCGCTGCGCACAGGCAAGCCGGCAGCCATGAATCTGTAATCAGCGACAAGTTCAAATGGGCACGCTCGGCGCATCACACCGGACCACGGGAGACATCGAGCCGGCATGGCTTGGTCGGCACCACGAAGGGATAGGCGGGCCGGGCGCTGCACGACGACGGCCGCCATCACGGCGGCAAGGCAATTTCCCAGGGGGACCAGCGATCCGCCGGCACGTACGCCACGTTCACCCCGCTATGAACGACGCCGTTTGCGAACAACCTTGAACAGCTCGAACCAGGCGACGCTTCCCAGCCCCACCACAAGGGCGACAAGAAAGCTGCTGCCGTCCAGCGGGGCGAAATGGAAGAGGTCGCGCAGCAAGGGAACATCGAGGACGATGGCCAGGCACAGCATTGCGGCGGCGCTGATCAGCCAAAGGGACCGATTCGGCACCCGCAGGGAAGCAAATGCCGTGCGCTCCCAGGAGCGATTGGTAAAAATCAGCGCTATGTTCGCAACGACCAGCGTGGTGAAAGCCAACGCCCGTGCCGCATTTTCTGTCAAACCATGATGAAGCGCCACGCCAAACATGGCGACGGACACTATGAGCACGCCCGCACCCTGGAGCAAGCTGAGCGAGAGGTTCTGGCCACGGAACAGGGGTTCGCCAGGCGGGCGTGGGGGGCGGCGCATGATGTCGGGCTCATCCGGTTCGGCCTCAAATACAATGGAGCATCCGGGATCGATGATGAACTGCAGAAATGCAATATGGACTGGAAAGAAGGCGGGCGGCCAGCCAAACATTACCGGCAGCAACGACAGGCCCGCGATTGGCACATGGACCGCCAGTATATATGCCATGGATTTGCGCAAATTATCGTAGATGCGCCGACCCAGTCGCACCGTGGCAACAATGGACGCGAAGTCATCATCGAGCAGCACCAGCGCAGACGCTTCGCGCGCAACATCCGTGCCGCGGCCGCCCATCGCAATGCCGATGTGGGCTGCCCTCAGCGCGGGCGCGTCGTTGACCCCGTCTCCGGTCATGGCCACCACCTCGCCGTTGGCCTTGAAGGCGTTGACCAGCTTGAGCTTCTGGTCGGGCACCGCACGCGCGAACACGCTTACCTTCGGGAGTTGTGCGCGCAGCTCGGGCTCGGTGAGCCGATCAAGCTCGGCGCCGGTCATCACTTCGCCGGGATCGAGTCCTGCGTCACGCGCTATGGCCAGCGCAGTTCCTGGATAATCGCCGGTGATCATGACGACGCGGATGCCGGCGGCCCTGCACTCGGCTATGGCTGCGGGGACGGTGGGCCGCAAGGGATCGGCCAGAGCAACGAGGCCGAGCAGGCGGAATTCGAAGTCGTGCTGGATGGGCGGCCACGCCTGGCCCTTGAATCGCGCGGCCGCCACCCCGAGCACGCGCAGACCCTGCCCGGAGAGCTGTTCCACCTGCAACGCAAGCGCGGCGGCCTGGGCGGCTTCCAGATGGCACAGATCCGCTATGGACTCGGGCGCCCCTTTTGCTGCAACCACGAACTCGGCGCTGCGCGTCGATCGCCAGACGTGCGAAATCGCGCGTATCTCCCGCGTGAGCGGGTACTCGCGCACCAGTTTCCAGTCATCATGGATGTGTTCGGTATTGGCCAGATAGCGCCGGCCGAGGGTGCGCATCGCCTTTTCCATCGGATCGAATGGGTCGACAGCGCTGGCGAGGATGCCGAATTCAAGAAGCTGGTGAAATTTTTCAGGCAGTGGGCCACCTTCGTTTTCTTCCGGCACATGGAAAGGCTCGCCAGCAACGACGATGGTTTGCACGGTCATCCGGTTCTGGGTAAGAGTGCCGGTCTTGTCGACACACAAAACAGTGGCGGCACCCAGGGCCTCTATGGCCGGTATGCGCCGGGTCAGCACTCTGCGGCGTGAAATACGCCAGGCGCCGAGAGCGAGAAATACGGTGAGGACCACCGGAAATTCCTCGGGCAGCGTCGCCATGGCGAGGGTGATGCCGGCCAGCAGGCCTTTGGTCCAGTCATGGCGCGTGAGGCCGTATGTCAGAACGAGCAGCAGGCAGAGGATGAGCCCGACGATGGCCAGGACGCGCATGAGCCTGCGCGTCTGCCGCTGCAGCGGCGTAGTTTCTGCGCCAATGTTCTGCAGCGTTTTTCCGATGCGCCCGATCTGGCTACGCATGCCGGTGGCAAGCACCTCGGCGATCGCAGTGCCCTGTACAACCAGGGTGCCGGAATAGACATAAGGCTGGTCCTCGCCGCCGGGACGCCCAATTGCCCCCGTACCGTCCCAAATCGTCTTGTTCACCGGCAGCGACTCGCCGGTGAGCAACGATTCGTCTAGCTGGAGATTTCGCTGAGCCAGTACCACGGCGTCCGCGGGTACGCGATCCCCTTCGGCAAGCATGAGCACATCGCCGCGCACCACGTCGCGGCCCGGGATGCGTTGCTGCTGCCCGTTCCGGATGACGAGCGCGCGGGGGCTGGTCAGATCACGCAGCGCCTCGAGAACCCGTTCCGTGCGCCACTCCTGATAGACGGTGATCCCCATGACCATCGCTACAAAACATAACAGGACGAGGGCATCACCGACCTCGCCGAGCACGAAGTAGATGGAATCCGCGGCCACCAGGAGCAAGAACATGGGCTCGCGCATCACCTCCAGGGCGATGGCGGCTGCGGAACGGCGCCCGCTACCTGGCAGTTCGTTGTGCCCCTCGGAGCGCAGGCGAGCCTCTGCCTCGGTTTGCCCGAGGCCCTGCACGTCACGCCAGTCGTTTGGCTCAGGTCCTATCACATCGCAGTTCCTCTGCGGCAGTTGACGCGACCTATGCGCTGATCGTGGCCCATGCTACGCGCCTGCGGGTCGGGATACCGTTTTGCCCAGCACCACTACGCCGACTGCAGCGATAGCGGCGAATCCGGCTCCGGCCAGGAACGTTGCCACGGGCCCGAGGGTGTTCCACAAGGCGCCCGCGATCACGCTCGCAAGCAGGACGGCAATGCCGCTGACAAGATTGAAGATGCCGAACCCAGTTCCGCGCAAGGTCACGGGCACGGCGTCTGCGACTAGCTTCGACAGCAGTCCCTGGGTAAAGGCCATGTGCAGACCCCATAGCGTCGCACCCGCCAGAACAGCCGGCGCGCTTCGGGCCAGCGCCAGCACCAGATCGGCGGCAACCAGCGAGGCGAGCCCCGCCAGCAATATCGTGGCCGGGCGGAACTTACCGGCGGCAATACCGGCAGGATAGGATGCTCCTGCGTAGAATGCATTCATCGCGACCATGGTCACCGGAACATATCCGAGCGCCAGACCCACGCCTTCCGCACGCAGCACCAAGAAGGCTTCGCTGAAACGAGCGAGCGCGAAAGCTGCGCCGACCATCACAATCAGCCAGTAGCCTGCGGGCAAGCGCCCGGCACCGGACAGCGCAAGCGGCGCCCTGAGGCGACCGGGGGCGTGCACGCGCTCGGGCTCGCGCACATAGACGGCAATCAGCGCCACCGCCACGAATGCCGGCAACGCAGCCGCCCACATCGTCGCCCGAATATCATCGGCGAGCCATAGCATGAACACCACCGCCAGTAGCGGACCGATCAGGGCACCCGCTGAATCCAGGCCCTGGCGCAGCCCATAGGCAGCACCCCGCATCGGGGCAGGCGTGATGTCGGCCACCAGCGCGTCACGCGGCGCGGCGCGGATACCTTTGCCGACACGATCCACGAAGCGCGCTGCAAACACCCAGCCTATCGATGTGGCCAGGGGGAAAACAGGCTTGCCGATCGCAGCGAGTCCATAGCCGGCGACCAGCAGGACCTTGCGCTTTCCCAGATAATCGCTCAGCGTGCCCGAAAACACCTTTATTATGGCCGCAGTCGCTTCGGCAACCCCCTCGATGACACCTACGGTCACCATGGATGCGCCCAGCACCGTAACCATGAATAGCGGCAGGACGCTGTAAATCATCTCTGAGGATGCGTCCATGAACAGCGAGCCGAACCCCAATACCCAGATGCCCGATGGCAGCGCACGCCATGCGCTCGGTCCGTGCCGAAAGGGCGACGAACCGTGCGGACGCCAAGGATTCACGTCGTGGTCCCGAGCATCTTGCGGAACCGCGCGAGCGAGACGGCGAACAGCGTGGCGCCGATTGCCGCAAGCGCCGCGAACTGCGGCCAGACCACCGACAACCCCGCTCCGCGAAACAGGACGGCCTGGGCGAGCAGGACAAAGTGGGTCGTAGGCGCAGCCAGCATGATATATTGGATGAGCTGCGGCATGCTTTCGCGCGGCGTGACTCCGCCCGACAGGATCTGCAGCGGCAACATCACGAGGATCAGTAGCAGGCCGAACTGGGGCATGGACCGGGCATAGGTAGCGAGAAAGATGCCCATCGAAGTCGCCGCGAACAGGTGGACGGCGGTTCCCGCGAGAAACAGCATGATCGAGCCGTGAATCGGTATCGATAGCAGGCCCTGCACGACAAGAGTCAGTGAACAGGCAGCGGCCACCAGCACCACCAGGCCCATCGACCAGACCTTGGCGGCCATGATCTCAAAAGGCGTCACAGGCATCACCAGCAGGTGTTCCACCGTGCCATGCTCCCGCTCCCGGAGGAGCGCGGCGCCCGTCAAAACGATCGAGAGCAGGGTGATGTGATCGATCACCTCCATGACCGCCGTGAACCACGATGCGTTCAGCTGCGGGTTGAAGCGCGCGCGCAGCGCCAGGCTGACGGGCGGGACCGCTGCCGCGCGATGGCGTTGCACGAAGGTGTCCACCTCGCCTGTGACGATTGCCTGGATCTGGCCACTTCCAATAAAGGCCTGGGTCATGCGGGTGGCATCCACGTTGAGCTGGACCGCCGGTCCGCGGCCGGCAAGCACATCGCGCTCGAAGTTTGGAGGAATATCCAGCGCAAAGCTGTACAGTCCGGCGTCCATGCCGCGGTCTGACTCCCCAGCCGTGATGGTGGCCGGCAGCAGGAAGTACGGAGGATAGAACGCGCCAACGATGCGGTGCGACAGCTGCGACTGGTCTTCGTCGACAACGGCGATGGGCACCTTGTTCAGGATTTCGATGGCAGCCGTCGCTGCAGCGTAAATCATCACCGTGAAAGCGAGCACGATAATTACGAGCAACAAGGGATCGCGCATCAGGCTGCGTAGTTCCTTGACGCCCAGATGCAGGATGTTGGACGCGGTTCGCACGCCTAGCGCTCCTGTTTTTTGAGCAGGATCGTCCCGAGCGCTACGAGCACTGGGACCGCGATCAGCAGCGGAATGAGCGAGTCCCGAAGGTCGGCGAAATCGAGGCCCTTCGAGAAGGTTCCGCGTGCTATGGTCAGGAAGTAAGTTGTGGGAAAGACTTCCCCGATCACACGGCCGATTCCTTCCAGTGACGAGACCGGATCGAGCATGCCTGAGAACTGTGTGGCCGGCAGCATTGTCAGGACAGCAGTTCCGAAGAGGGCGGCAATCTGGGTGCGCATGAAGCTCGAAATCACCAGTCCCGTAGCAGTGGCCGCAATGACATACACGAATGCCGCGATCGTCAGCGTCGCGAGGCTGCCGGATACCGGCACACGGAACACGAAAACCGCCTGCAACAGGAGCAGGACGAAGTTGGCCACGGCAAGCACGACATACGGAATCTGCTTGCCGAGCAGGAACTCCAAGCGGGTGACTGGAGTGACGTAGAGATTGACAATCGAACCCAGCTCCTTTTCCCGCACGACGGCGACGGCGGTGAGCATCGCAGGAAGCAGGAGCAGCAGCAGGGGAATCACCGCCGGCACCATGGCCGGCAGGCTTCGCACGTCGGGATTGTAGCGATAGCGAGTCTCGACCCGGACCAGCCCCGCAGCGGATGAAGCGCCGTAAGCCTCGCGAGCCCGGGTAGCCAACCAGTAATTATGCATGGCCTCGACGTAGCCTTTCGCGGTTTCGGCCTGCATGGGCATGGCACCATCGATCCAGGCGCCGATCTGGACCGGCGTGCCGCGCGCGACATCGCGCCCGAAGCCCGGCGGTATTTCTAGCGCAAGGTCGAGGCCGCCGGAACGCATGCGCCGGTCGAGATCGGGATAGTTGCGGATGGGTGGCTGTTCGGCAAAGTAACGTGAACCTGCAAGGTTGAGTGTGTAGTCGCGGCTCAGGGCGGTTTGGTCGCGGTCGAGGACCGCGAATGTGAGATGCTCCACGTCCAGACTGATCCCGTGGCACAGCACGAACATGAGCAGAATGCTGCCCAATCCGGCCAGTGTGAGACGGATTGGATCGCGCCGCAGCTCCAAAGACTCACGCCAGGTGTAGCTCAACATGCGGCGCAGGGCGTTGAGTCTCCGGCTACCGGCATCGGTCAGCGGGGCGGGACCAACCAGCGCTGGTGGCGGAACCTCGACATGGGCCTCGGGGGGCATCGCCGCGTTCTGCGCGGTAGCCTCCTCAAGATGACTGATGAACGCCTCCTCCAGGGTGCGTGCCCCGCGCCGTTCCTTGATCGCCGCAGGCGTGTCGCTCACCAGCACCCGTCCGGCGTGCATGAGGGAAACCCGGTCGCAGCGTTCGGCCTCGTTCATGAAGTGGGTGGATATGAAGATGGTGACGTTGTCCTTGCGCGCCAGCTCGATCAGAATGTTCCAGAAGGCATCGCGCGCCACCGGGTCCACACCGGAAGTGGGCTCGTCCAAGATCAGGAGCTCCGGACCGTGGATCATGGCAACCGCAAGCGACAGGCGCTGGCGTGCGCCCAGAGGTAGCGCGGGCGGCAATACATCCATAATCTCCGCGAGACCGAATCGGCTTGCCATCTCGCGCACGCGCGTGGCGATGCGTTCCGGCGGCATGGCGAAAAGCCGCGCGTGCAGCTCGAGGTTCTGCCGCACGGTGAGCTCATTGTAAAGCGAGAACGACTGGGTCATGTAGCCGACACGGCGACGCGCATCGATGTCGCGCGCAACCACCGGCTGCCCGAAGAGCCAGGCCTGCCCCTCGCTCGCGGGGAGCAGCCCTGTCAGCATCTTTATAGTGACGGTCTTCCCGCAGCCATTGGAACCCAGAAATCCGAAGACCTCGCCACGATGTATGCGGAGGCTCACGTGGTCGACCGCGACGAAATTGTTAAAGCGCATGGTCAAGTCGCGGGCCTCGATCGCCACTTCGGCATTCCTACCGCCCTCCGGGGGCGGAATCACCACGGGCCGGTATTCGTTCCGCTGTGCGGTGGGTAACAGGCCGATGAAGGCCTCTTCCAAGGTGCGGGTGCCGGTGCGGGACAGAAGCTCATGCGGCGCGCCGGCGGCAAGCACCCGGCCGTCGTTCATGGCGATAAGCCAGTCGAAACGCGCGGCCTCTTCCATATAGGCGGTTGCCACCAGCACGCTCATACCCGGGCGTGAATAGCGGATGTGCTCGATGAGCTGCCAGAACTGCCGGCGCGACAGCGGATCTACGCCGGTGGTGGGCTCATCCAGGATCAGCAGGTCCGGATCGTGAATCAACGCGCAGCACAGGCCGAGCTTCTGTTTCATGCCTCCCGAGAGCTTACCGGCAGGACGGCCAGCGAATGGCGCCAGCCCCGTAGCCCGCAACAAACGGGCTACGCGCCGCTCGCGCTCGGCGCGGCCATGACCAAACAGACGCCCGAAGAAGTCGACGTTTTCGAACACGGACAAGGTCGAGTACAGGTTTTTGCCCAAACCCTGGGGCAGGTAGGCAATCCTCGGACAGGCATTGCCCCGGTGCCGCGCATCCGCCATGTTGCCGCCGAACACCTCAAGACGGCCGGACTGCATCTTCCGCGCCCCGGCGATGAGCGAGAGAAGGCTCGACTTACCGACACCGTCGGGTCCGATGAGGCCGACCATGCATCCGCCGGGCACGTCGAGGCTTACCCTGTCGAGTGCGCGGCTTTTGCCATAGCGCAGACCAAGCTCGCTTACCCGCGCCACATACTGCACTGGGTCCATCGGCTTGCCGGCCGACGCGCTTTCGGCGCTCATGGCGGCAGCTTCACCTGTAGGCGGGCCGGCCACCGGGTGCGGCTATCGAGCCGCACGTAGGCCACTCCAGGCAGGCCGGCCTTGACCTCGGACGCATATTTCCGGAGCACCTCCGGTGGAAATTGGGCCCGCACGCGGAACATGAGCTTTTCGCGTTCGCTCGCCGTTTCCACCGTTTTGGGCGTGAATTGCGCCTCGGATGCAACGAAGGACACGCGCGCTGGAATGACGTATTGCGGCGCTGCATCCAGAACGATCCGGGCCTCGGCACCCAGAGCGATCCGTCCCGCCGCGGCTGTGGGCAAGAAGAAGGTCATATACATGTCGCTGAGATCGAGCAGGCTGAGCACGCGCCCGCCGGCGCCGACGACTTCTCCGGGGCGCGCGACCAGATACTGCACCCGGCCATCTCGCGGCGACTTCAGAATAGTATCGGCAATTTCGGCCTGAATGCGCTCGAGATTGGCCTGGGCGGCGGCGGCGGAGGATTTAGCACCGGTTACCTGGAAGCGGGCGCTGGCCATGGCCGACTCGGCGGCTGCCACCTGGGCGCGCGCGGCACGCACCATTGCCTTGGCACCTGCCACCCGCGCGCGCTCATCTTCCATCGCCTGGACAGAAATGAAGCCCTTCTCGATGAGGGCCCTGGAACGCTGCATGTGCGTTGTAGCGGAGCGGAGCTCCACCATGCGCTGCGCAACGGCCGCCTGGGCTGCGGCCTTTTCGCCTTCGCGCTGCGCGAGCTGGCTGTGCGCGGTGGCCACGGCGCTTTGCGCCTGTCGCAGCTGTGCTTCGGCCTGCCGGCGCTCGGCCCCGAGCACCTCCGTATCCATCAGGGCCAAAGCCTGGCCGGCCCGGACAAATTGGCCTTCGTGCACCAGGATATCCTTGATGCGACCGGGAATCCGGGCGGCAATGTCAATTTCGACGGCCTCGATGCGGCCGTTGCCGCTGACAACGCCGCTCTCGGCTTTATTGGAACCATAGTGCTGCCAAGCGAGCACCGCCAGGACAGCAAGCACCAGCCCCACGGCAGAGCGGAACAACCATTTTTTCTGCTGTTCGGTCATCCGACCTTTCGGACGCCATTGCTGGCGTACCGACTCCCTGGAAAGACAGCACCTATGTAGGGGTCACCCCGCCCGTACGGTTATGACATCGCATGCTTTGTGCTTAGATCAGCTCCAATTCATCCGGCCAAATGCAGCTACAATATACGTCCAGTCGGCAACTCAACCCAACTGGCGCCATCGCCATATCCCGAATTTTTTGATGCTAGTCGAGCGGTGACGGCCGCAAGACTCCGCTGCCGTCGCCGTCAGTCCCGACTACCCCGTCCAGCCGGGGAATTCGGTTTCTGTCATTGCTCGACTCTCTCTTCATTTTTCGGAATGCAAGGCAGATCTGCGCCTGGCTGTGATTTGGCCAACTCTGCGCGGTTCGCCGCCGTTATTTTCCGCGCGCCGCCTTTTCAGGTTATACCGCCGACCCCTGCCGCTTCGAGACTTGCGCCGGGATACACGGGGTCGACGCGGGAGGCACCGCTAGGCGATCGTCTGTGCTGCAGCCGACGATGCGGGATGTGCGAATGGAAGTCGGGGAATCCGTCTGTCTATGTGACGGTTGTCACTTTATTATTCCTTCGACTATGCGGATGATGTGCTCGCATATTCGAGATCTTCCCTGATCGACATCGATTGCCCCATCATGGCGCAGCCTGAACTCCAAAGCATCCGGGGCGCTCGCACGAAAATCATGATGCGTGTCCAGCGTGTTACTTTTGATGCCGTGCCGACCCAGCCCGGCCATTCAGACGTCTGCGGCAAAAGCGCTTCATTCAATCGCCGCTGAAATTGCCGCACAGATTCCGGATCGAGAACAGCGGCGAAGCGCCGTTTTTGAACTATATTTACCTCGAATAATCACAAGCACGTGAACCGCAAGCTGCACTAGGGGCCGTGATGGAAGCGCGAAACCGGGATCTGTTACGCATATTTCTGGCATTGCTGATGCCGGTCTTCACGTTCGCGCTTCAGTGGACGTTCTGGTCGGACATTCAGCCTTACGCCTGGCTGCTCTTCCTTCCTGCTGTCTTCGTCAGTTCCTGGATAGGCGGATTGATTGCGGGGTTAATTTCCACGTTCCTCTCCGCGACGCTCGTCACCTGGTTTTTCATCCCGCCGCCGCTCACTTTAGTGGGGAAATCCCCGATTGCGCTTGTCTCGATCGTCCTTTTTTGCATCATGGGGATACTTTTCAGCGTTTTCCACTGGCGACTGAAAAGCGCCGGCAAACTGGCTGAAGAAGCTGCGGCCAGACTTAGGGAGAGCGAAGAAAACCTGTCGGTCACGCTCAACTCGATCGGCGATGCAGTTATCGCCACCGATGAGGAAGGGCAAATCACTCGACTCAATGCTGTGGCCGAACAGCTTACCGGCTGGGCGAATGGCGGAGCATCCGGCAAACCAATAGGCGAGGTCTTCAAGATCATCAATCAGAAGACGCGCAATCCTGCATCCTTACCTGTCACAGCAGTTCTTGAACAAGGCATTATTCATGGGTTGGCCAACGACACGCTCCTGATCGCGCGGGACGGCAAGGAGACGCCTATAGCGGACAGTTGCGCGCCGATACGCGACCGAAATGGCAGAACGATCGGCACAGTATTGGTCTTTCGGGACGTGAGCAAAGAACATGCTGCTCAGGCGGCGCTTCAGGAAAGTTCTATGCGCATCGAGACGATACTCAATGCCGTGGTGGACGGAATCATCAACATCAACGAGCAGGGAGTCATCGAAATGATGAACCCCGCAGCTGAACGGATCTTCGGCTATCCCGCGGGAGAAGTGGTCGGACGAAATGTCAGCATGCTGATGCCAGAACCGCATTGCCGCCTGCACGACACTTATATCGATCGTTACCGCGCCACCGGAAAGTCGCGCATCATGGGCGCTGTCATTGAAGTCGAGGGCCTTAGAAAGAATGGCGGTGTCTTTCCCCTTGAATTGGCCGTAAACGAAATGCGTCTGGGTGACGTCCTGCATTTCATAGGCGTTACGCGCGATATCACCGCGCGAAAGGAAGCGGAAAATCATTTCAACAAGTTCTTTTCTATTTCTTTGGACATGCTATGCATATCCAGCGCAGATGGTTACTTCAAGCGCGTCAACCCTGCATTCACAAAAACACTGGGGTGGAGCGTCGAGGAATTCACTTCTCGTCCCTATCTCGATTTCATTCATCCTGACGACCACGGCCCCACTCTTCGTGCAGTAGCGAAGCAGGTGGACGCCGGCGAAGACATCCTGAAATTTGAAAACCGCTTTAGGCGCAAGGACGGTACATGGCGCATTCTGTCTTGGATGTCCGTCCCAGACAATAAAGGTCTCATGTACGCTACTGCGCGCGATGTCACCGAATACAGGGATATGACGCAGAATCTCATCGCCGCAAAGGAACAAGCCGAGCTTGCCGATCGCGCGAAGGGCTCCTTTCTTGCAACGATGAGCCATGAGATCCGGACGCCGCTTACCGGCATGCTGGGCATGCTGGAACTGCTCTCCTTGACTTCCCTGGACGGCGAGCAGCGCGAGACGCTGAATGCTGCGTGGGACTCGGGTAGGGGGTTGTTGCGTATTGTCAGCGATATCTTGGACTGGTCGAAGATCGAAGAGGGCAAACTCGGACTTGCTCCCCGCTCTACCTCCATTAAGCAGCTCCTTAAAGATGTCGTTAATGCCTATTCGCGCGTGGCCAGCGCCAAGTCCCTGATGCTCTGGCAGCATTCCGACTCCAGGCTTCAGCCTGCATACATCGTGGATTCCCTGCGTCTCTCGCAGGTGCTGAACAACTTCGTCAGCAATGCGATCAAGTTCACACAGGCCGGCGAGATCGAGGTTCGAGCGGAGCTCATTGAGCACCTCGATAGTGGCGACCGCATATGCTTCTCCGTCAAGGACACCGGCGCGGGTATCGCCAGGGAAGTACAAGATCGCCTCTTCCGGCGCTACAGCCAGGAAAGCGCGGACACGGCAAGAATGTACGGCGGCACCGGGCTTGGACTTTCTATTTGCAGTCGGCTTGCCGATTTGATGGATGGACAAATCAAGCTGAAGAGCGCGCCGGGACAGGGTTCCGTCTTTAGCATCATATTGACCCTGCCGATATCGGGATTGCCCGCAGAGACGCTCGAGAACGTATATCCCGACGCAAGGCACAGGGACATACTGCCGATTCTCGCGGAAAGCGAGAATTCTCCACTCGTTCTTGCCGTCGATGACCATCCCGTCAATAGGGATCTGCTTGCCCGCCAGATCAGGCTACTTGGATTGCGGGCCGATTCTGCGGAGAACGGTAAGGCTGCGCTCGCCATGTGGCGAAACGGCGACTACTCCCTGGTTGTCACGGACTGCCACATGCCGGAGATGGACGGCTATGCTCTGGTCGGGGAAATTCGAAAAATCGAGGAGGCGGAGTCTCTTGCACACACCCCCGTCATTGGCTGGACCGCCAATGCGCTGGCCGAGGAATCGGATCGCTGCCTAAACGCTGGCATGGACGACCTTCTGATCAAGCCGGCCGACATGATACAGCTCAGAAACACGCTGGCGAAGTGGCTCGGCATCCCAATACCGGAAAACACGAAAGTCCCTCAAGAGCCCATAGATCGCGAAGTGCTGGATGCGATCGTGAAGGATAAAGCCGCGCAGATGCAGGTGCTTCGTGACTTTCTCGAGCACATTCGGACCGATCACGAAAGGCTGCCTGGGTTGATGGAAAGTCGGGATCTTGTCGGGATTGCTGCTACCGCCCACAGGATGAAAGGGTCGAGCCGAATGGTTGGCGCCAAATATCTGGCCGAGGCGTGCGAGGTGTTGGAAAAGGCCGCGAGAAATGGCGATCTGCGGGAGGCCGAGGCTGCGAGAGCCGGGCTGTTGGAAGCTGTCACCCGGATTGGAACTTTCACATCTGATCGAATAAAAGGATGAAGATCTCTGAACTCAACGTTCTGATCGTGGAGGACGACGATTTCCAGCGCCACATCTTGTCGGGTATCCTGGAGTCGCTCGGGGTAGCTGCTGTTTTTCACGCCGCAAACGGCAGGCAAGCGCTCGACATCATCTGCGGGTCGGATTTAAAGCCAGTCCATGTAGCCCTTTGCGATCTCAACATGCCAGAAATGGACGGCATGGAATTTCTCAGGCATCTCGGCGCCAGGAAGGGGCGCGACGTCGCGGTCATCCTGACCAGCGCTCTGGGCGGCAAGCTCCTCGCCTCAGTGGGTAAGATGACCAAACTGTACGGCATCAAATTGCTCGGAGTCATAGAGAAGCCCGTCGTTTTGGCGAACCTAGAAGCATTGCTATCGAAGATCGACGGCGCTGCCTCTGTGCGGGGCGCTCCGTCCGAGAGCAGCCTTACCCTCGAGGAGATCCTTCAGGGCGTTGAAGCTGACCAGTTCGAACCCTATTTCCAGCCCAAAGTGGACTTGAAAACGGGAAGGATCGTAGGGGCGGAAGCGTTGGCGAGATGGATTCACCCAAAACGCGGAGTGGTTGGTCCGGCCGACTTCATTCCGCTTCTGGAGCGGACAGACAACATCGACCGACTGACCTTTTGCATTCTGAAAAAGTCGGCCGCGGCATGTCGCTCTTTCCATGAAATGGGGCATGTCATAACTATTTCTGTCAATCTGTCCCTTGTATCGCTCGATGATCACTCGCTCGCTGACAGGATCACCGACTCGGTGCGAAGGTCCGGGATCGATCCGGAATATCTGGTGCTCGAAATCACGGAATCGGCCGCCATGACGAATGTAGCGCCGGCACTGGAAAACCTCGCTCGTCTTTGTATGAACGGATTTTCCCTGTCCATCGACGACTTCGGCACGGGCTCTTCCAGCCTGCAGCAGCTCACGCGCATTGCGTTCAGCGAACTCAAGATTGATCAATCCTTTATAAAGGATCTCGCAGAAAACAATGCGTCGAGGATCGTGGTCAATTCCAGCATCGACATGGCACACAAACTCAACGTCAAAAGCGTGGCCGAAGGCGTCGAGACTACGCAGGACTGGGACGCGCTGAAGGCGGCTGGGTGCGATACGGCCCAAGGTTATCTCATTGGCCAGCCGATGGACACGAAGGCTTTTTCGGAATTCATGACGACGTACCGCCCCGAATCGCATTCGGTAGAAGCCGATTTCCGATGCCGGCAGAAGCAGATCAGGATCCTTGTTGTCGATGATGACGACTTTACCCGCAAAATCATCCTAACCGTGCTTCGGGACCTGGGCCATTCAGACGTCGTCGACACTGCAAGCGCGGAGTCGGCGATCACGGTGTTCGAGTCCGGCTCCTTTGACCTCATCATTACGGACGTCAACATGCCCGGAATGAACGGGCTACAGTTCATTCAGATGATACGGAGCGGAAAAACGCACGCAGAGCCCAGCACTAGGATTATGGTGGCGACAATTTTTTCGCAGACAGAGATACTCGGCACGGCATTGGCGCTTGACGTGAACGGCTTCCTGGTCAAACCCATTGTTCCCGATGTGGTCGAGAGAAAGCTGGCCCAAGCGATGACCGAGCCGTTCAGGCCGCGCGCGCCCATCACCTACGAGGCCATCAAAACCGAGCCGAAAGCGCTGGAAATAATGTCGTCGAAGGCACTGGGCCGGGTAAACGTCGCCCAGATGGAAGGCAAGGTAAAAAAATCGGAGCACGGAGGGCACCAGCTTTTGTTAAGCGGACTTCGCCCCGGAATGGTGGTGGCCGAGAATATCTATCTTAAGAACGGTGCTTTGTTCCTTTCCGCGGGGCATGACCTTTCCGACATGACTATCAACAGGCTGAATGATCTTGAATCGTTTCTTCAATCCAGCAAGATCGTTATTCAATAGAGAATTACTTGTTTGTTATCGACGTACCACGATATTTGAATGTTAACAGTGGCATAGCCGAAGCGGTGCTCATCCTGTCTGTCGTGCGGCGCTTCAAATGGAACGCATATTTGCCGCGACCATTTATTTATACCCAATATTGACGCAGTGGGGGTGCGGACAAAAACTCGAACTACTTGGAGGTAGTCCAAGTTTTTGTCCGCACCCCCATGGTCAATCCAAGACAAATGCGACGGCACGCAAGTACCTACTCCACCGTAACGGATTTTGCCAGATTCCGCGGTTTATCCACATCGGTACCTTTGCGCAGGGCGGCATGATAGGCAAGAAGCTGGACCGGCACAGCATGCACAATCGGAGACAATACGCCCATATGACGGGGTGTACGGATTACGTGTACGCCTTCATCCTCCCCGAAATGGCTGTCGAGATCGGCGAACACATATAGTTCGCCACCACGTGCGCGCACTTCCTGCATGTTGGATTTGACCTTTTCCAGGAGGCTGTCATTGGGCGCAATTACCACGACCGGCATATTGCGGTCGACCAGCGCCAGCGGCCCATGCTTGAGCTCCCCGGCAGGGTAGGCCTCCGCATGGATATAGGATATTTCCTTCAGTTTGAGCGCGCCTTCGAGGGCGATCGGGTAGTGGAGTCCGCGCCCCAGGAACAGCGCATGCTCTTTTGGCGCGAACTGCTCGGCCCAGACCTTGATCTGCGGCTCCAGATTGAGCGCGTGCTGAACGCTACCTGGGAGGTAACGCAGAGCCTCCAGATGCTGGTGCTCCTGGGAGGACGTGAGATGCCCGCGCAGCTTGGCCAGAACCAACGTCACGATGAACAGGGCCGCCAGCTGCGTGGTGAATGCCTTGGTGGATGCAACACCGATCTCGGCGCCGGCGCGTGTATAGAAAACGAGCTTCGAGGCTCTGGGGAGAGCGCTTTCCGGAACGTTGCATACGGAAAGCGTCTGATCATGTCCCAGCTCCTTTGCCCGCTTCAGCGCCTCCATGGTATCGAGCGTCTCGCCGGACTGGGATATCGTGATCACGAGCTGCTTCGGGTTGGCAATCGAGCTTCGGTACCGGTACTCGTGGCCGAGTTCGGCGTTGGCCGGTATCCGCGCGATCGATTCGAGCCACTGCCTTGCAATCAGACCGGCGTAGTAACTGGTGCCGGCCGCCAGAATGAGCACGCTGTCGACGGAAGACAGAACGGAAGCAGCATTATTGCCTAGCAGGTCTGCGTGGACGCCTTCATTGATCACGGTTTCAAGGGTATCAGACAGAGCTCGTGGCTGTTCGTGGATTTCCTTCTGCATGAAATGACTGTACGGCCCGAGATCCACCGAATCGGCGGAGGCCTGCGACAGCCTGACTGGACGCCGCACTTCATGGCCCTCTCGGTCCACGACGGTCACGCGGTCACGGGTCACTGCCGCGACATCACCTTCCTCTAAATAGAGAATCCGTCGCGTAACCGAGAGCAGCGCAGAGACGTCGGAAGCGAAAAAGTTCTCACCATCTCCCAGACCGATGAGCAGCGGACAGCCCATGCGCGCGCAGCATAACGTGTCTGGAGACTTGAGCGCGATCACCCCGATGGCATAGGCGCCATGCAACTCCGCGACGGCAGCGCGCATCGCGCTGAACAGGTCTGGCATCGTGGAATAATGATGATGGACAAGGTGTGCGATAACCTCCGTGTCCGTCTGCGACTCGAACCGGTAGCCGAGTCCTTGGAGGCGTAGCCGCATTGCCTCATGGTTCTCGATGATGCCATTGTGGACCACAGCAAGCTCGCCCTGCGAAACGATTGGATGGGCATTGAACTCGGTCACCCCGCCGTGCGTTGCCCACCGGGTATGACCGATTCCGGCCGTGCCGTTCAGATTCTGTGACACGGCTTCCGCTTCCATGTCGGCGACACGCCCTACCCGGCGCACCCGCTTTAGGCCTCCGTTCAGAATAGCGATGCCCGCAGAATCATAGCCCCGGTACTCGAGACGCTTGAGCCCGTCGATCAGTGTCGGAACAATATCCCGGTGCGCCAGCGCACCGACGATGCCACACATGATGGATCCTCCCACCCCGCCGAGGTATCCGGACCCGATGAGCGCGGGCTGGAAATCGGAATCAGCCGGGCCTCACGCCGGATCGACGGCGAGACGTCACTGCCTAAAAGATTATGGCTTCTTCGCCGGCCGTTTCCAGCCCTCGACGATTCTTTGCCGAACGCGCCCGACCGCGAGCACCCCCGGGGGTACGTCTTCCGTAATGGTCGTGTTGGCGCCCACGGTCGCGCCGGCGCCGACCGTAACCGGCGCCACGAGTGTACAGTCAGAACCGATCGAAGCATTATCCCCGATAACGGTACGGTGCTTGTTGGCGCCGTCGTAGTTTGCAGTGATGGTGCCGGCACCGATATTCACCCGGGTCCCGACGTTGCTATCACCAATGTAACTCAGGTGATTGATCTTGCTGCCCTCGCCCACCTCGGATTTCTTGATTTCCACGAAATTCCCAATGTGCACCCGTGCTGCGATACGCGAGTCGGGGCGTACACGTGCAAACGGGCCTATGCTGGCGGCTTCGCCGACGGTGCTGTTCTCAATGACGCAGTTTGGGTGCACGACCGTATCAGCCCCGATGCTGCAGTCACGCAAGACGTTGTTGGGGCCAATGCGGACCCGGTCCCCCAGGGTGACATGGCCTTCGACGACAACATTGACATCGACGACGACGTCACGTCCGGCAGCGAGCGTGCCCCGCAGATCGAAGCGTCCCGGGTCCATGAGTGTGACGCCACGCTCCATAAGGTCGATAGCGCGATTGCGCTGCGCAACGCGTTCCAGGTCGGCCAGCTGCGTCTTGCTGTTGACCCCCATCACCTCCCACACCGCGCGCGGATGCGTGGTGGCAATTGTCACGCCTTGGGCGGCTGCCGTGGCCACAATGTCGGTCAGATAATACTCGCCCTGGGCGTTATCGGCCCTGATTCCCGCCAGCCACTGCTTCAGTCGTGCGGCGCCCACAGCCAGAATGCCGGTGTTGACCTCGCGGATGGACAGTTGTTCGCTTGTCGCATCCTTTTGTTCCACGATGCTGATCACCGCTCCGTCGGGATTGCGCAGGATTCGGCCGTAGCCCGAAGGATCGTCCAGCACTACGGTCAGAAGCGCCAGCGCGCCTTCGCCCGCCGCATGCAGCAGAGGGCGTAGTGTGTCGGCGCGAATCAGCGGCACGTCGCCATAGAGCACCAGGACGATGGATTCCGGCGCAATGGCGGGCAACGCCTGCTGTACCGCGTGTCCGGTGCCCTTCTGCTCCGCCTGCAATACCCAGTCGACACGAAGCTTGCCCAGGGCGGTCGGAATGGCTTCTCCGCCATGACCGTAGACGACTCTCACGCTGCGCGGCGTGAGTTCCTGTGCAGCCCGGATGACATGCTGTACCAACGGGGTGCCGGCGAGGGGGTGCAGTACTTTGGGAAGGTCCGAATGCATGCGGGTGCCCTTGCCAGCGGCAAGAATGACCACCTCGACCGCCTCCGAAAAGCTTGGATTCATGGCAATTGTCTGCGCATACGGGCGTTACATATTCTTTAAAGGTTTAGCGGCCAGCACCGTTGCGGGCGTGCGCTGCCTGGCGTCGAATTCGACATCTCCGGCGGATCGCGCCAGCCCGTCAGGGCAACCTTAAAGACATTGTATACGCTGGCGGCGGGCACGCGCTATCCGGGCGGCGGGCTACTGGATGGTCGATGGCGGGGCGCTGTCGGGGCGGCCGTTATGCAGCTCTTCAGGTGTAGCGTCGCGCACACCCTGGATCTTGACTTCGAAACTGACCGTCTGGCCGGCGAGCGGATGGTTCGCATCGACGGTAAGCTTGCCGCTGTCGATCCGGGTCACGACAAAGGTCATGACTTCGCCTTTGGCGTTCTGGGCCTCTACTTTAGCGCCGACGTGGTGGTATTCGGGCGGAACGTTTTTCAGGTCATCCGTAAAAGTCAGCCCCGGTTCGTGATGGCCGAAACCTTCCTCCGGGGTCAGTTTGACACAGACCATATCACCAACGTGACGGCCTTCCAGCGACTGTTCGATCTTGGCAAAGAGCTCGCTGCCAGACCCGTGCAGATATTCGATTGGAAGGTCACTGTACTCGAATATGTCTCCCTGCGCGTTGCGCAGGACATAAGTCAGGGCAACTACCCTGTTTCGGGCAACTTCATTATGCTGCATTGTACGCTTTCCTCACGGCTTCGGGCCGATTATGCCCGGACACTCAAAACACTCCCGACACATGCTTATCTGGTGGGAGTGTCCCGCACCCTGCGCACCGCCCGCAGCTGCGCCACCGCCTGGGCGAGCTCGGCCTGGGCGCGGGCATAGTCGAGGTCGGACTGGCGGTGCTTCAGCGATTCCTCGGCCGCGGCCTTGGCCTTGAGGG
>JAPTTX010000110.1:0-2830 GCA_028068195.1 Gammaproteobacteria bacterium | reverse complement strand
GGTAGGCCTCGCCGACCTCGCACAGGCCGCACTCGGTGCAGCCGTCGCGATTGCGCCACTTGCACCACAGCGGCTTGGCGCAATAGGGAACCAGCATGACCGTGGCCTGTGCAAGGATATCGCCGAGCCCCTCGTCATGCCCGGGGCTGTGGATCATGAGCATGTTTGCCGCGGCGGTTCCAACGCCGAGCTCCGCCTGCTCGCGCCGGCGGTTGGCTGCCAGTGCGATTACATAGCCCAGATCCGCCTCGGTCGCCCCCACCATCGCCCAGCCGGTCTCCCGCAGGCACAGCCCCAGCTGCTCCTCGAGGTCTTCGACTGGCCGGCCGGCCAGCGCGCGTCCGATCCGGCGAAAAAGGTCCGGAGGAGCGAGCTGGATGCTGCCGGAGAGATACACGTCCGCAAAACGCGCGCCGTCACCCTCCAGTGCCACGGCAGCATGGAGAACGCCTCCGGGGGTGCGGTGAAATGCGCGGAACCGTTCGCCTGCCGCGGTGGCCGGCATGACGGCCGCGCAGGCGGCGGAATCCCGCTGCTCCGGCGGCGCCATTCCGGTGGCATGCCGGATATCGACGCCCAGCGCCGCTCCGAGCGCGCCGGCGATGCGTGCTCCGATCTCCTGCGCATCCGGCACCTGCTCCAGATGTTCGCGCATGCTGGTAAAGCGCCCACGCGCGGTACGCATGCCCTCGGCGGACAGCTTTTCCGTCGGCACGCGCAGCGCCCTGAGCATGGTCTCGACATCGACATCAATCAGCAGACTGCCCTGAAACAGGGTACGCTGCCCATCATCTGACACGAAGCCGCAGGCAATCTTGCGGCCATCGACTTCGATGTCATTGAACGCCTGAAATGACGCCGGCACGCCGAGACCGCGCACCGCTGCGGCGATCGCCTGGCAAAACCGCTCCAGCACCGCCGGCAACGTCTGTCCGGCAGCGCGCGCTTCTGCAGAGGGCATTGCCAGAGTCCAGCAGAGCTGCTGCTCATCAAGATAGAGCGCACCGCCCCCGGTCAGCCTGCGTGCGATATCGATTCCGTGCTGATAGCAGTAGTCGAGGCGCGCGACATGTGCACAGTCCTCGTGCGCACCGACAATCACGCTCGGCCGGAAGCGGTAAAAACGCAGGCTCGCACAGTCCACGCTCCCGGCCCAGGCCAGGTTGTCCAGATGGCAGTTGGCGGCACCCGGCCGGGTTCCGCTGTCCCACCAGGTCCAGCGCACGGCCATCACACGCCCATATCGGTCAGCCAATCCATTCCCGATACTCCATGCCAGAAACCGTTACACGGATTAGCCGCCACGGACCCGGACAGCGCGCGGGCAGCATCCGCCGGATCCGCGCGTCCGTCAATCACCTGCCGGAACCAGCCGATTGCCGCTTCCGTGCCCTGTGACTGCGGTGAAATGCGCAGCACATCCACTCCCAGTGCATGCAGTGCCGGAAATTCCCCCAGCAGGTTCACCGTCCGGCCGGACTGGACCTGTATCCCGTTCAGCACCAGAAACTGCTCGCCCTCGCGCGTTTCGAGTTCCATGCCGTCCGGATAATCGGCACAGCGAAACTCGCAGCTGTCCTTCGGGATACCGTGGGCGCGGGCCGTGAAACAGCGCGCCGAGAAAGCCAGCGGCAGACGGCCGAATGCGAAAATTTCCGTCTCCATGCCATCCGGGCGCCCGGCCTGCAGCGCCGCCACTGCCTGGTGACCGAGCTCGAGCGGCGGCACCCAGCGACAGGCTCCGAGATCGGAAAAAAGACGCAGCGTCTCGCTGTTGTAGATATTGATATGCGGTCCGGCGACAAAGCGCCCATGCCCGCCAAGCATGTTCACCGCGGCCAGATCATTGGCTTCAACCAGGTAGCGGCCGTTTTCCGCGAAGTGCCGCATACGGCTGATTTCAGATGCCGCCTCGACCAGCACAAGCGTGGACAGCACCACCTCCTTGCCGGCAGCTGCCAGCCGGCCCGCAATAGCGAGCCAGTCCGCGGTGTTGAGGGCGCGGCGCTTGGCGCACACGGTCTCGCCAAGGTAGACGATATCCACCGGCTGTTCGGCGACGTGCGCGTAGAATTGCATGACCGAGTCCCGGTCCCAGAAATACAGGATGGGTCCGAGTGAAAGTTTCATGGGCTGCCTGCGCCGGTGCGGTTACCGAGGTCAAAAGGAACAGAGGTCATGATCGCCAGTTACTGCCACGCACGGTCGATCGCGCCGAGCGTGTGCTGCCGTCCTTCTGCCAGACGTTCGAGCTCCGCGATCCATTCGGGCCTGGGCACATAGGTTGCGGGATCGCGCACGCAGGCATCGAGTGCCGCACGCAGCACCCGCGTGACCTGACCGACATAGGCGGGACTGCGCTGACGCCCCTCCACCTTGATGGCGGCGACGCCGGCCTGGACGAGCTCCGGAAGGATGCCAAGGACGTTGAGACTGGTGGGCTCCTCGAGAGCATAGACAGGTGACTCATCCGGACCGCCGCGGACCACGAACCGGCCTTTGCAGAGCGTCGGATAGCCCGCACTTTCGTTCTGCGCATACACGTCGATCAGCACACCATTAAGACGGGACCGGCGTCCGGATCCGGATTCCTCCCAGCGTACTGCCTTCGCGGGGGAACAGACGCCGCAGGTGTTCGGAGACTCTCCGGTCACATAGGAAGAGAGCGCGCACCGCCCCTCAACCATGACGCACAGGCTGCCGAATCCGAAGACCTCGATTTCGATCGGCACACTGTCAATCACGTAGCGGACCTGGCTGAGCGACAGCACTCGCGGCAGCACCACCCGCTGTACACCGAACTGGCGGGCGTAGAACGCGATCGACTCCG
>JAPTTX010000080.1:0-13846 GCA_028068195.1 Gammaproteobacteria bacterium | reverse complement strand
CAGGCCGGTTCCGGCCTGCTCCTTCCCTGTTCCCCGCTCCCGTTCGCGGGCTGCGCGGTCGCGCGGCCGGTTCTCGCAACCCTGCGATCGGGTGGGAATAAACCAGGATGCTCATGACGTCCTTATATGGAGCAGGATCCAGCGGACCGGCAGCCACAGGCACAACCCCGCATGGATCGAACGGCGGGGCGGTTTTTCGCCCCATAGTCCGGCGCGATGGCGATTTGTCCACAACGGAGGAGCGCATGATGGGTATTAACGAAGGGTTTTCGGGCTGGAAGTCTGTGCGGCGCACTGCAGGTGCCGTTGCGGTGGCGGCGGCGGTGCTGGGCACATCCGGCCAGGCCGCCGCAGCCGCGTTTCACGGGGCGGTTGCGACGAAGTCGAGCTACGGTGCGATCTTCCAGATCGACAACGGCAGCAACGGGGCGATCAAGAAAACGATCAACAACGTGGAGAATCTGCTGCAGGATCCCAGGCTCAAGGGAAAGGTGCGGATCGAGCTGATTGCCAACAGCAAGGGATATGCCATCTATGTCAAGAACAACGGCTTCGAGAAGAAACTGCTCAAACTGAAGAAGCAGGGCGTGATTCTGGCACAGTGCAACAACACGCTGCGCGAGCTGCATGTGAACCGCAACAGCCTCTATCCTTTTGTGACCGTGGTCCCCTCGGGAATGGGCGAGATTACCATCCGCGAGTCGGAAGGCTGGGCCTATATCCATCCGGGTGCGCCCACCCACGCGTCGTTCTAGCTAACCACGCCCGGGTTGCGGGGTTCCTTCGGGTCGCCGCTGCCCGGCGGCCGGAGCGAATCCCGCAATCTCGTGCGCACAACATCCTCCGCACGCAAGGCGGGCTTCGCGTTCTGCCCGGGGACACAGCCTCGCAGGTCCGCTATCGGCCCTGGGGACCGGGCAGGACCCGCTCAGTCAGTGTACCCGGTTGAACCGTCCCTCGATTTCCGCTTCGGCGGTCAGCCAGTCTTCGACCGGATCTCCGCCTGCGAATCCGCGGCGCTCTGCCCGATAATAGGCTGCTTCCGCAATCATCCGCCGGCGTTCCTCTGTCGAGACTGCCAGAGAGGCAACGGGTGCTGCCTTGGAAGCCCGATCGGCGGATACGGCTTTTGCCTTTGCCATGTCAATGCCCTCCTTGAAAGTCACATCAGTGCGATCCAGACCACATCCTATCCTATACTTTGCGCCGAATCGGATGTCCATTTCAAGAGTGCACCGCCGGTGGTCAGTAGCGCCGGTTCGTCGGAACCCTACTGGAGCTGGTCGACGATGGTTTTCAAGACCTGCGGTGGCGGTGCCCCCTGGACCACGATCGGCGTCCCGTCCCGGAGCCGGAAAACCATGGCGGGTACTGATTCCTGGCCGGTACGCTGCAGCAGCGCTTCGTTCGCGCGCAGGTCTTTCAAAATCGCCGGCTTCGGCAGAGGTTCTTCGGGGATCCGCCCGAAGCCGGCTGCGCGGCTGAACCCCCGCTCGTTTTGGCGGAACGCGGCAAGTCGGTTTTTGGCATCGAGTATCGCAGCGGCCTTCCCGCGGCTCGTTGCCGTCAGCACGCCGACCGGCAGCCAGCGAAGCTGGACCTGGTTGCGTTTGACCCAGGGACGCAGATCCTCGTATAGCTGGTGACAGTACGGACAGTTCGGGTCGAAAAATATATAGATGACGTGCGGGCTGCGGCCCTCGACGATCCAGGTCCCGTTCCCGATGTTGCTCAAGATGGAGCCGGCGACCAGTTCGGCCGTGTTTTCCGGTCGTGCCGGTGCCGCCAAAGCGGTCTGCGGGGCGAACAGGGCCAGGGCCGGCAGAGCAGCGGTGGCGAGCGAAAAGGTCAGCATGATCGCGCGCAAAGCAGATGTAACATGCTGTTGTTTAACACGAATCAAATTCATAGGCCTCGATCCTGGCTACTATCACAGCAAGCAGCCGATTTTTTGCTAGATTTGGAGATAAGTCGCCAACTTCGGGCTTATCCTTACACATAATTCCATGTTTAGATAGGAGCTTTCCGGGAGCAAGAATGGCCAAACGCGCGATCAAGATTGCCCTACCCCGATACGAATGTTTTGCCGTAGCCGCATTATTCGTGTCACGTTGTGCCGGCGTCAATGTCCAGAGAGTACTGCAGTCGCTCCGCCCCCGGGTCCATTTCTCCTGAAGTGGCTTCGAGTCATTGTCGGGCGGTAGGGGTCGTCAACCTTGAGGCGCGCAAAGCGTCAAAACTGGGGCGCGCACTTTAAAATAGTGAAGGACGGAAGCTCCGGGACTGAGGGCTTAGGATCCAGTCGCCGGTTTCCCGTCCCCGGCGCTTCGGTGTTGATCTTTGCCGCCCCGCGGCAACAAATCTGGCGGCATGCAGACCTTTGCCCATAATCGCTGAATTGGCTCTTAATTGCTGCGATCCGAGCGTCATCTCATCCAAAATAGGCAATTTTCCGCTGATGTAACGCCGGTCGCCCGGCGTTTCGACTCGCTCAAATCGTCTTGGAAAGTCAACACCTTGACCTCGCTGGGCAAAAAACCGATCATACGCCGCTTGAATTCGCCAGGTGTCCGTCCGAATCACCACCGTCAGCCGGTTGCGCGCGGGTTTCCCGGCAATGGCTGTCGAGATAAGAGCATTTTCTCCAACACCAGGGAGATCCATGAAAGCTGCTGACCAGAAACGCCTGCTGCGCGAGATGATCTTTTTCCGCCGCTTCGAAGAACGCTGTTTCGAGGCTTATATGGAACACAAGATCGGCGGTTTCCTGCACCTGTACTCTGGGCAGGAGGCAGTGGCGACCGGTGTCCTCGAGATGATGCAGCGGGGCCAGGATTACGTCATTACGGGTTACCGTGACCATATCCACGCCATCAAGGCCGGCGCCCCGGCGCGCGAGGTGATGGCTGAACTCTATGGCAAGGAGACGGGATCCTCGCGTGGCCGCGGCGGTTCCATGCACATCTTCGATCCGACTGTTCATTTTATGGGAGGCTATGCGCTGGTCGGTCAACCCTTCCCGTTGGCGGCCGGTCTGGCGCTGGCGTGCAAATATCAGGGTGGCGACCGGATTGCGGCCTGCTTTCTCGGCGATGGCGCCAATAACCAGGGCACCTTCCATGAGACCATGAACATGGCATCGCTGTGGCATCTGCCGGTGCTGTTCGTGTGCGAGAATAACCAGTACGCCATCGGCACGCGCATTGATCGCTCGACGGCGGTGGTCGACCAATACAAGCGGGTCTGCGGTTACAACATGCCCTCGAGCCAGCATGACGGACAGGACATCGAGACGGTCATGGCTGCTGCCGGCAAGGCGGTCGAGCATGTGCGGTCCGGGAAAGGCCCGTATTTCATCGAATTTCTTACGTACCGGCAGCGCGGTCATTCAATGTCCGACAAGACTGCCGCCTATCGCAGCAAGGAAGAGGAGGCGGAGTGGGCCAAACGCGACCCGATCAAGCTGTACGGGGAGAAGCTCATCAAGGCCGGGGTCATCGCTGACGCCGACCTCAAGGCCATGGAACGCGACATTTTGAACGAGATCGAGAACGACGTCGTGAAATTCGCCGAGGAGAGTCCGACGCCGAAGGTTGAGGATCTCAATAAGTATGTTCTGGACGACAAACCGGATCCACGCTGGATCGGACCGTTGCAGAACTCCTGACGGCTGACCGTCAGGCAATCGTCAACGAGTAAGGATCAACGCATGGCTGAGCTGGCATACTGGGAGGCGATACGCCGCGCCCATGACGAAGAACTGGCCAATGACCCGATGGTCATCGCCATGGGCGAGGACATCGGCGTCGTGGGCGGGACTTACAAGGCGACTTCCGGCCTGTACCAGAAGTACGGCGAGAAGCGCATCATCGACACGCCCATTTCGGAAAACTCCTATACCGGCATCGGCATCGGCGCCTCGATGGCGGGCATGCGCCCGATCATCGAGATCATGTCGATCAACTTTGCACTGCTAGCCCTCGATACGCTGGTGAACGCGGCCGCCAAGATCCGCTACATGTCCGGCGGACGCGTATCCTGTCCGATCGTGATGCGTACGCCGGGCGGCACGGCGCATCAGCTCGCAGCCCAGCACTCCGCGCGCCTGGCGCGCGTTTTCATGAGCACATCCGGGTTGCGTGTGGTGACTCCGCGCGGCCCCATGGAGGCCTGCGGTATGCTGAAGTCCGCGGTACGCTGCAACGATCCGGTGATCTTCATCGAGCACGAGCGCATGTACAACATGCGCGAGGAAGTACCGGATACGGAATATTTCCGGCCGCTCGAGGGGGCGGAGATCGTGCGCAAGGGCACCGATATCACCCTCATCGGGTACAACTGGAGCTTCGTGCTCTGCATGAAGGCAGCCGACATGCTGGCGAAGGACGGCATCAGCGCTGAAGTCGTCGACCTGCGCTCGCTCAAGCCGCTCGACCGCGAGACGATCCGTCGTTCGGTCGAGAAGACACACCGTGCGCTGGTTGCGGAGGAAGACGAGGCTGCGGTGGGAGTTGGCGCGGAGATTATTTCCATCATCAACGAGGACTGTTTCTTCGCCCTGGACGCCCAGCCGGTGCGCATCCATGCGGCGGATGTCCCGGTACCCTATGCCGCCAATCTGGAACATGCCGCTATTCCCGACGAGCACGATGTCTACCAGGGGGCGCTCAAGGCCTTGGGCCGCATTTAGGGGCGCCACGGTGACGGCCGCCGGTGACGCCGCAGCTGCCGGATTTCGGAAACCACAACTCGGAATCATCAGAAAACAAGAGAATGGCTGAACCCTACGCGATAAAAATGCCCAAGCTTTCCGACACCATGACCGAGGGGACGGTGGTGTCCTGGGAAAAGAGCATCGGCGATCACGTCACGCGCGGTACGGTGGTGGCGACCGTCGAGACCGACAAGGCGATCATGGATGTCGAGATCTTCCGCGAGGGCTATCTGTCCGGCCCCCTGGTGCCGGTCGACTCGGTGGTCGCGGTTGGCGATGTGATTGCCTATCTGGTTGCAGAGTCCGGCGATGTCAAGGGCGGCGAAGCGCCGGTGCGAGCCGCCGTGCGGGAAGCCGCGGTCGAGACCGAGGCGCCTGCCGAGATGCACTTCGAGCCGTACGGAACCCAGAAGGCTAAAACCCATATTCCCGCCATGCCTCATGGTGCGACACCGGCGCCGCGGCCGCGCGCCGGAAATGCCTCGCCGTATGCGCGCCAGCTGGCCGGAGCGCATGGCATCGATATCAACAGCCTCATCGGAACCGGCTCGTCCGGTATCGTGGTGGCAGGCGATGTCACCCGGGGCCAGGTGCCGCCGACCCTGGCGCGGCGCATCTACCAGGTGCCGGGAATGGGGCGGCCGATGGATGCGATGGAAAAGGCGGTCAGCCACAACATGGAATATTCCCTGTCCATGCCGCTGTTCCGGGCGAGCGTCAACATCCAGCCCGAGCGCCTGATGGCGGCGGCGAAACAGGCAGGCTATTCGCTGACAGTGATGTTCGCCAAGGCGGCGGCATTGGCAATCCAGAAATTTCCGCGGGTAAACGCCGTCTACCAGCACGAAGACCGGATCGTCGAGCGCGAGCAGATCGACATCGGGCTCGCGGTCGAGACCGAGGGCATGGGGCTGGTGGTGCCGGTGCTGCGCGACGTGCTCAATACCGACCTGCAGACCATGAACGAGCAGTGGAAGGATCTGGTGGCGCGCGCGCGGGTGAAGCGGCTGAAGCCGCAGGAGTATTCGAACCCGACATTCACCATCTCCAATATGGGCATGCTCGGGGTGAGCCAGTTCGACGCCATTCCGTCGCCGGGCACTTCCGCGATTTTCGCGATCGCAACCAGGGGCCCGCAGGGGGTGCCGGTAACCATCACCGCCGATCACCGCATCATCAATGGTGCCGATGCCGCGAAGTTCCTGAATGCGTTCAGGGGCCTGGTCGAGGATCCGGCGTCTTGGATGCGCGGCCTGAGCTCGGCAGCCGCGGTGCCCGGCGCGGCGATTGTTCCCGGCAAATGGGATTACGACGTGGTGGTAATCGGTGGTGGCCCCGGCGGAGAGGACTGCGCGCGGGATCTTGCCGACCACGGCAAGAAAGTGGCGATGATCAATGACGCCCCGATGCCCGGCGGCGAATGTCTGTGGCGCGGCTGCATTCCGTCCAAGGCCTGGCGTGCCGCCGCCGACCGCATCCGCGACCGCGCCCACGATGCGCACCTGGGGGTGGTCAACAGCACGGGCGCCCGGCTCAGCTGGACCGGCCTGGAAAAGATGCGCAAGGACGTGCTTCGGACCCGCGGTGACATGGCGTTCAAGACCGACAAGGGAGTGAAGATCGATCTCAGGCAGGGTTTCGCCTGCTTCGAATCCGCCAACAGCATCATCGTCGACGCTTCCGGAAACGGCAAGGATCCGTTTGCCCGGCCTAGGCGCGGTGACGGCAAAAAAACCGAGCGTATCACCTTCGGGGCCTGTGTCATCGCCGCCGGCGCGCCGCCCTTCGTGCCCCCGATTCCGGGTGCGGACGGCAAGGGTGTGCTGACTTCGGATACGGTGTGGAACCTGAAGGCTGCACCCAAGCGGCTGGGCGTCGTCGGCGCCGGGGCCATTGGCCTCGAAATGGCCCAGATATTTGCCGATTTCGGCACCAAGGTGGTTGTCCTCGAGGCGCAGGATCGCCCGCTCCCCGAGGTCGAGAGCGAAATTGCCAGGGGACTGGTCGACCTGCTCGCGGGGCAGAAGAACCTCAAGCTGATCACTTCCGCGCGGGTGAGCCGGATTTCCGGCAAGCCGGGACAAATGGCACTCGACTACATCGATGCCTCCGGCAAGACTACAAGCTTCAAATGCGACCATGTACTGATGGCAACGGGCAAGCGCCCCGTGACCGGACCGCTGCAGCTCGACAAGGCCGGCGTGAAGGCCGACGCCCACGGTGTGATTCCCGTCGATCGCAACTGCCGTACCAATGTGCAGCACATCTTCGCCGTCGGCGATGTCAACGGCGGGCTCATGCTGGCGCACACCGCAGGTCAGCAGGGACGGGTTGCAGCGGCCACCATTCTCGGCGAAGCGATGGAGTACAACCAGGACAAGGATTGCGGAGTGATCTTCACGCGGCCGCAGGCGGCCTTCGTGGGGCTGTCTCTGGAGCAGGCAAAGGCCAGGGGTGTCGACGCCGTCGAAGTGAAGACCCCGCTGAACATTGACGCCAAGGCCATGATCACCGCCGAGACCGACGGACTCATCAAGATCGTGGCGGACAAGGCGACGCGGCGCATTATCGGCGTCCATTTCCTTGCCGATCACGCGGATATGCTGATCGGCGAGGCGGTGATGATGGTGGCGGGCGACATGACGCTCGAGCAGGTGGCGCACGCCATACACCCGCATCCCACCCAGACCGAACTGTTCGGGGAAATGGCGCGGCGCCTGCTGTCGCGCTTGCGCCGGACACAGAAGGTGGCGGCCGGCAAATAGCGGAGGGCGCAGGCCCCAACGTGGTACGGAGTCCCCAATGACAAAGGTCAAGAAGGTCGTTCTGGCGTACTCCGGAGGGCTGGACACCTCCGTGATATTGAAGTGGCTCCAGGAGACTTACCGGTGCGAGGTCGTGACCTTCACGGCTGACATCGGCCAGGGTGAGGAGCTCGCGCCAGCGCGTGCCAAGGCGCGCCGGTTCGGTGTGAAGCAGATCTACATAGACGACCTCAAGGAGGAGTTCGCTCGCGACTTCGTATTCCCCATGTTCCGGGCGAACGCGCTCTACGAGGGCGAGTACCTGCTGGGGACATCGATCGCGCGGCCGCTGATAGCCAAGCGCCTGGTCGAGATCGCCAACGAAACCGGTGCCGATGCCGTGGCGCACGGGGCCACCGGCAAGGGCAACGATCAGGTTCGCTTCGAGCTGGGCGCCTACGCGCTCAAGCCGGACGTCAAGATCATTGCTCCGTGGCGGGAGTGGGACCTCACCTCACGCGAGAAGCTTCTCGCGTATGCCGAACAGCACGGCATTCCGGTGGAGATGAAGCGCGGCCGGAAGTCCCCGTATTCGATGGACGCCAACCTGCTCCACATATCCTACGAGGGGGGTATCCTGGAGGATCCGTGGCGCGAGCCGGAGGCGTCCATGTGGCGCTGGACGGTTGCGCCCGAGAAGGCGCCGAACAAGGCCGCTTATATCGAGCTGACCTTCCGAAAGGGCGACATCGTGGCGATCAACGGTCGCGACGTGAGTCCGGCAACGGCGATCAAACTGCTCAACAAGGTAGGTGGCAGGAACGGCATCGGCCGCGCCGACATCGTCGAAAACCGTTACGTCGGCATGAAGTCGCGCGGCGCCTACGAGACGCCCGGTGGTACGATCATGCTCAAGGCCCATCGCGCGATCGAGTCCATCACGCTGGACCGCGAAGTTGCACATCTCAAAGACGAGCTCATGCCGCGTTATGCGAGCCTCATTTACAACGGCTACTGGTGGAGTCCGGAACGGCGCATGATGCAGGAGATGATAGATGCTTCGCAGGAGACCGTGAACGGTGTGGTCCGCCTCAAGCTCTATAAGGGTTGCGTCAGCGTAGTTGGCCGCAAGTCGGACCGAGACAGCCTGTTCGACGCACGCATTGCAACCTTCGAGGAAGACCAGGGCGCGTACAATCAGAAGGACGCAGAGGGCTTCATCAAGCTCAATGCGTTGCGCATGCGCATTGCTGCCAAGCGCCGCAAACGCCGCTAGCAGACTGCACCCGCCACCGGATGTCAGGGTACGGCCATGATTGCCCCGTGGACGGGATTGACCCTTATCGGTCCGCTACCCAATAATCGCCCAGGTCCGCAGCCGATCTAATCGTGGCGCGGTCCAGCGGGACTGCTATGTTAAGCCGACAAGTCACGGGCGGCGGGAAAGGGGGTGAGGCGATGTACCGGCACATTCTGGTGGCCATCGACGGCAGCGACATTGCGCGGCTGGCAGCCGATGAGGCGATAAAGTTCGCGAGCGAGCAGCAGGCTGAACTGCGGTTCATCCATGTGGTCGATGAAGGCGTCATCTACTGGAGCGCTGACGGCGTGATTCTCGATTCCGTATTCGAGACCTTGCGCAAGTCCGGACAGGCAATTCTGGATGCGGCAGCTGCGGCTGCCGGCCGGGCAGGACTGAGGGCGGAGACGGTATTGCAGGAAACGGTCGGCAAGCGCCTGCACGATGTCATCGTCGCAGAAGCGGCAGCCTGGCCCGCTGACCTGCTGGTGCTCGGTACCCACGGTCGTGGCGGCCTGGGACATCTTATTCTCGGCAGCGTGGCCGAGGGCGTAGTGCGCCTGTCGCCGGTACCGGTCCTTCTTATTCGCGGACCTGCCGGGAACTCACAGGAAACCCCATCCCGGAAGAGCAAGGCCGGTCACGGCGGCTGACCGAACGCAGCTTCGCAATGCAGGCGCTTCGTGTAGAGGGTGGGCGACGACACCGATGCCGGAGCAGTTTGCCGTTCGCCGCAATTACTCCCGCGGCGACCAATGCCTCTTGCGCACGCAAGGCCAGTTGATCCCGCCGCCGGTGCACCGGGACGCATGGCGTTTGGCAGTTCCCGGCCTCAGTTGGGTGCGGAACGGGCGCGGCTACGCCGCGGACGGGGTTTCCCGCGAGGACTGGCAGTGCTTGCGGGGGTGGGTAGCGACGCGAAATGCCGTTTGGCCTCGAGCAGATAGTCCAGAAATGCCCGCGCCACGACCGACAGCTGCTTGCCGCGCGGATAGGCGACGTACCAGTGGCGTTGGATCGGAAAGTCTTGTGCGTCGGGGATCGCGAACGGGCCGGCCCTTGATTCGTCCCTTTTCGGCACTGAACGAGGCCCTGACCGGCTTTCCGTGGACGAGCGAGCCGGAATGCCCGGATCAGCATCCAGCCATCGGCACTGCGGATGGCTGGTGCACTGATAGCCTGGAACGTTGCACACCTGGTGGAATCTGCAGGCGCCACTCTCCATCCCGGCTGGGCTTTACAGGCTTATCAGCACTGATACCAGCGCCGTCTGCCCATCCCGATCAATCCAAGCAACCCGGAGGCGAACAACCACAGGGTGGACGGGAGCGGGACGGGGGCCGGGGTCAAAAGAAATGCCTGACGCCCACCGTTGGTCCTAAAGCCAAATCCCACGATCTGCCCGTTATTGTTAATCGCAGTGGCTGATACAAGGTCCGACCAGCCGGAACCGGCGGGCAACAGGCTGTTGAGGTCGATCATCTTGCCGTTGTTGTCGAGGATAGCATCCTCGGCCCCGCTGGCCGTATAGCTCCAACCCACCACCTGACCGCTGCGGTTGATGCCCAAGGCTTCGCTGTCATAGCTCCCGGGCAGACTGCCCAGGTCGATCATCGCCCCGTTGCTGTAGAGGAACGCGTGTTCATGCGCGCTGTTGTTGTAGGAACTCTCGCCTACCACCTGGCCGCTGGCATTGATGCCGAAGGCTTGGCTGGCGCCATTGCTTCCGATCAAGCTGCCGAGGTCGCTCATGGCCCCGTTGCTGTAGAGGAAAGCGTGTTGCGCATTCCCACCGGCCGTATAGCTCCAACCCACTACCTGGCCGCTGCCGTTAATGCCAGTGGCTGCGCTGAGGCCATTGCTTTTGCTTCCGCCCAGGGTGCCGAGGTCGGTCATCGTCCCGTTGCTGTAAAGAAAAGCCTGCCCATACCCGCTGGCCGTGTCGCTTGCACCCACCACCTGGCCGCTGGCGTTGACGCCAAAGGCTTCGCTGGTGCCATTACTTCCGTCCAGGCTGCCGAGATCGCTCATGGTCCCGTTCGTGTAGAGAAAGGCGTGCTGGACCCCGCTGGCCGTATAGCTCAGACCCGCCACCTGGCCGCTGGCGTTGATGCCGTAGGCATAGTCGTTGCCATTGCTTCCGCCCAGGGTGCCGAGGCTGCTCATGGTCCCGTTACTGTAGAGAAAAGCGCTATCTGCGCCGACGCTCCAGCCTGTCACCTGACCGCTGTCGTTGATGCCGTAGGCTGCGCTGCCGCCATTGCTTCCCTCCAGGCTGCCGAGGTCGGTAATCGTGTATCCGCTCGCCGCGAAGACCGGGCCCGCACCACACAAACAACCGAGCGCTACCAGAATACACACCGTGCTTCTACGATGATCTGTCTTCATGATCTCCCCCCCTTGCCTCTGCTTGGTTGCTTATTGGCAATCGATACTCCGCAGGCCACGCTGACCTGTTGTCGACCGTCTTCCTCAAAATATCGGCCCTGCGCGACGGTTGGTTGCCCCCCCACTCCGAGCGTAGCCCGCGTTGCTTGAAACAGGGCAGGCCGCTGCATGATGTCTATAAAGGTGCGCGTACATTAGCACCGGAAAGATTACAGATAGGGTACACATTGGCCCAGAAACCACTATATTGCATGGGGCTTTGCCCGGTATCATGAAGACCGAGTGCAGGCAGTAATTTGGATGGCGTGAGCCGATTACGGGTGAGCACGAACCGAATCGGCGGCCGTTGAGTAGCGACGAGCGGTTACCCGTCCCTGGCCCTCGAAGAACGGCGCGCGGTCGTTTCCCATCGCACCGTTCAAGTCTTACAAAGGCCGGTGATGAGCTGACCCGGTATCCGTCGCGTTGGAGTAAAGGGTATTGCTCAATCAGACACCATTTTCCCCGCGCCAAGTCCGACGACTCGCGCGCCGCGACCTGTCGCGGACGAGCAAAGTAGTCGGTGTAGGCGGGACGGCATGGCGTTGCCAGCGCCTGAAATTTGATGTGCCAGCTGATGGGCACGCCGCTCGCTTGCAGAAGATCGAGCGTTGTCGTTTGACCCGACCCAACCCGGCTCTTCGCGAAGAACACCGACCGCCGTCGGCCCTTGCGGCGGTAACGCCGATGATTTCAGCCAGCCGATTTGTTGGGATGCGTGCGTTTGATCCCCGCGGTCAGTGACCGAAATTTTTGGGTGTCGACGTAATGGTAAACGACAACATCGATGGCCGCGCGGAGCCCGGTGTCCGCTATTGGGTTGCTGGCTAGGCAGGCTCTTCCCGACCAGCAGAAGCCCTTGCCCACCCCTGCCCCATAAGAGGGGAGCGCCGGGCTCCCCTCAGGTTACCGCAAATGGGGTCGCTTAAGCCGCGTTGTCGCTCAGTCCGTCAGTAGTGGCAGAAAGAATGCCCCGCCGAACTCGATGGTTTCCTCGAGCGTGAACAGTTCAATCGACAGCGGATCCATGTTCTGCCACGCGATGGCCGTCTCTGGATCCTTCAAAAAGACCATTTGCCGGCACATCACGTGCGCGCAGCAGTCGATCAGCCGCTGCCAACGGACGCCTACCTGTATGTTGTTTGACGGCTTTGCGCCCAGGATTTCCTTCCCCTTCTGATGGATCGAGATCGGCTCTCCGGTCACGTGGCACCTCGACTGGATCGAGGTCTCGACATTGAACATAGGGCCGACGGCCAGCGCATCCACGGCGCACATTGCGTAGAGGTCATGGCCGTTCACGGTTATTTTATGGGGCGTTGTCTCGGTGGTAACCGGATAGGCCCCGACAACGTCTCCTCCTTTGGCATCCAACACCACCAGTGCGCCGGTCTTGGAGTCTTGGACGGTGAGTTCGTTGCGCACGACGAGGTCATAGCTGCCGAGCAGCGCCACGGTCTGCGCGGCCGCGCCTTTGCTCCCCAACATTCCGGCAATTTCGTCCCCAGTCAATGGCCTGCCCCGCTCCACCAATGACCGTAATATGGCCCGATGCACTTCGACCAACGGCTTCTCTAATGATTGTTGCCGCTCTTTCAGGGGCAACAGATCGTGCAAATGACGAAGCGCCTGTCCCAATTGGGCCACCTGAATTTCCTTGGCTACTTTGAGCGGGACCAGCTTTGCGGCTACTTCCTTCATTGTTGTTGCCATTTCGTGTCTCCTTGACTATCTATGAATGTCCGGTCAACGGCTCGTAACACGGACTTTCAGGCTTCCACGCTGTAGTGCAGATCTTTCACCGACGCACATAGACCGCCTCTGGAGCCCGCCAAAATGTTTCGAGACCAACCGTTACTGAAAGCATTACTCGGATCACAGGAATCTTCTTTGATTGCGATCAAAGAGGTCAGCCGCGAAGCTCGGCGTATGGTGCTAGCCCAAAAAAGAGCCCGCGTATGCGGGCTGGAAGAGAGGAGACGTTGGCGCGGTCAGGGCTTGAGGTAGGCGAAGCCTTCCTGCTGGAGGCTGGCGGTTTCCGCCACACCGCCCGGAACAATGTCCGATTCCGAAACGCCGTAGAGGTCAGTCTGGTAGTTGTTGATGTTTGCGCCAAGCAGCGTGTCCTGGCAGACGCTGAACCTGACCCCCTGGGCGCTGAAGCCCATCGATCGCGTTCCGTGCCTGCCCGTCCTGATCCGTAACGCGGACCAGCGCCACGCCGTCGGCGTGCATGACCACAATAATCTGAATCCGGCCCGCTCCGACCGCATTAATGGGGTTGCGGATGTTGACCGGCGCCCCTTTGAGCAGTTTCGGGTCGCCGGAATTGATATGATATACCACTTTCTGGCCGGCGTACGCCGGATCCCGGGTCATGCCGGCGCCCCGTTCCGCAGGCAGGGGCAGCCCGGCCGCCCCTCAGACCTGGACGTAAATCCAGCCCCTCTGCTGCAGGCGGATGATCTGCGCCACGCCGGAATCGATCACGGTGGTGCCAGGCAGCAGCTTGGTGTCGATGCCTTCGTTGCCGAAGCGGTTCAGGGTGTTCAGACAGGCCGCAAACTGCAGATTCTTGTACTGCTTCAGCATTGACGTGACCAGCGCCGGGTACGGTGAGCGCGCGGCCAGAAGCAGATTGAGTCCCTCGCCGTTGGTGAT
>JAPTTX010000041.1:0-2879 GCA_028068195.1 Gammaproteobacteria bacterium | reverse complement strand
GCCGGGGCGGGCATCGGGTCTCGTTGCTCGACCACATAGACATCGACCATCCGAATGGCCCGATCGATGTGCTGGTCGTGATCAATCCCGGCAATCCAACCGGTCTGCGCGTGCCGCGAGACCTCCTGCTGCAATGGCATGCCCGCCTCGCCAGCCGCGAAGGCTGGCTGATCGTCGACGAGGCATTCATGGATCCGACCCCCGACGAAAGTCTGGCGGCAACAGCGGCGATGCCCGGCCTGATCGTGCTGCGCTCCTTTGGAAAATTTTTCGGCCTGGCGGGTGCGCGCATCGGCTTTGTGATTGCCGAAGAACGCCTGCTTCGGCGTCTGGCCGAGCGGCTTGGTCCCTGGACGCTCGCGGGTCCCTCGGCGCATGTCGCGATGCTCGCGCTGGGCGATGTGGTCTGGCAGAAGCGCACGCGCTGGGGGCTCCGTGCGGCTTCACAGCGACTTGCGCGGCTGCTTGCGCTGCATGATCTGCCGCCACGGGGTGGTACCGGCCTGTTCCAGTGGGTGCAGACCGGGTGCGCGGCACGGTTTCACAGCGAGCTTGCGCAGCGTGGCATATTGACCCGCCGCTTTTCACGCCCGGACAGCCTGCGATTCGGTTTGCCTGGGACGGACGCAGACTGGCTGCGTCTCGAACAGGCGCTGGCAATGAGCCAGGCCGCGCTTCCGGTACGGGCGGTGCCATGACGGCGCGATCCCTCATGATCCAGGGAACCATGTCGGATGCCGGCAAGAGCACCCTTGTCACCGGCCTTTGCCGCGTGATGTACCGCAAGGGTGTTCGTGTTGCGCCCTTCAAGCCCCAGAACATGGCTCTGAACAGCGCCGTAACCGTGGATGGTGGAGAGATCGGCCGCGCGCAGGCGGTGCAGGCCATGGCCTGTGGTCTGGCACCGCACAGCGACATGAATCCGGTCCTGCTCAAACCCAGCAGCGATATTGGCGCCCAGGTGATCATCCAGGGGCACGCCGTTGCCACCCAGGATGCCCGCACTTACCAGAAATACAAGTCAATCGCGCGCACAGCGGTACTGGAATCTTACCGGAGACTGTGTACCCAGTATGAGGTCGTGCTCGTCGAGGGGGCGGGGAGCCCGGCCGAGATCAACCTGCGCCATCACGATATTGCCAATATGGGATTCGCCGAAGCTGCGGACTGCCCGGTCATCCTCGTCGGCGACATCGACCGCGGCGGCGTCTTTGCCCAGATTGTTGGAACCTTGGCACTGCTGCAGCCGGGCGAGCGGGAACGGATCAAGGGAGTCGTGATCAACCGCTTCCGCGGCGATCCTGACCTGCTCGCGCCAGGGCTTTCCTGGCTCACGGACCACACCGGGCTTCCGGTGCTCGGGGTACTTCCCTTTTTGCCCAAACTGCATCTCGAAGCCGAGGATGCCGTGCAGGCGCAGACCCAGACCAAGCCAGCTACGGCGCTCCGGGCTGTCGTTCCGGTTCTGCCGCGACTCAGCAATCATACCGATTTCGATCCGTTGCGGTTGCACCCGCAGGTGGATCTGCGCTTCGTCGGAGGGGGCGAATCGATTCCGGGAGCAGATTTGATCATCCTTCCGGGAAGTAAAAGCGTGCGCTCTGACCTCGCGTGGCTTCGTGCCCACGGATGGGAACGTGAAATTCGCAGGCATCTGCGGTATGGAGGGCGCGTCATTGGTCTGTGCGGCGGATTTCAGATGCTGGGGCGTGCCATACACGATCCCCTGGGCCTGGAAGGAGAGGCGGGTTCTTCGGCAGGCTTCGGGCTGCTCGACACCGAAACCGTGCTCCGGCCGGACAAGCAGCTGCGCATCGTACGCGGCATGCTCGTGTCCGCTCCGGCGGAAGTCACGGGCTACGAAATTCATGCGGGCGTCACGACGGGACCGGGACTCGCGCATCCGGTACTCGATCTGGAAGGACGCAGCGACGGAGCGATCTCCTCGGACGGGCAGATCCTGGGCACTTATGTGCACGGGCTGTTCGAGTCAGCAGCCGCCTGTGACGCGCTGCTGCTCTGGGCCGGTCTGCGCGGGCCGGAAAGCCCCGATTACCAGCGGCATCGGGAAGCAGAGATTGACCGGCTCGCGGACGAGATCGAGCGCCATCTTGATGTGGTTGCCATTGAGGGCCTGCTCGAATCAGCAATTGAAGGGTCCGCGCCATGAAGGAGCTGATACTGGGTGGCATACGTTCCGGCAAGAGCCGTCTTGCCGAGCGGCGTGCGCGTGAAACCGGCCATCCTGTCACCTACATTGCCACTGCGGTCGCGGCAGACGAGGAGATGCGGGCGCGCATCGCTGCCCATCGGATGCGCCGCCCGGACTCCTGGAAGGTTATCGAGGAGCCGCGTGCGCTGGCAGCAGTGCTTTCGGCGCACGCGGCTCCTGGCCGGTGTCTTGTGGTCGAATGCCTGACCCTGTGGCTCACCAATCTGCTGCTGGACGAAAACCCGAATGTGCTCGCTGCGCAGCGCAGCGCACTGCTCGCGCATCTGCCGGAACTTCCGGGTCATGTCATTTTCGTCGCCAACGAGACCGGCATGGGGATCGTTCCGGCAGTGGCGCTGGCAAGGCGGTTCTGCGATGAGGCCGGCCAGCTGCATCAGGCAATCGCGGCGCACTGTGACCGCGTGATTCTCTGCGTATCGGGCCTACCCTGTCTATTGAAAGGAAAACAATTATGAATGCTGACTGGCTTACCGTTCCCGCTGCGCCGCTCAACGATTCGGCGCAGCGGGATGCTGTGTCGCGGCAAGGCATCCTGACCAAGCCCCCCGGAGCGCTCGGACGGCTGGAAGAACTCGCGATCCGGTTCGCTGCCATGCAGGGACGGTCTCGGCCGGAAATTGCGAAACCGCACATCGTAATATTTGCC
>JAPTTX010000111.1:0-2922 GCA_028068195.1 Gammaproteobacteria bacterium | reverse complement strand
CATGAGCGCTTTTCATGGCGGCAGCCTGCGTACCATGAAGGCCAACTACCTCAATGATGCCGGTGACCTGAGGGTGATCCGCCCGTTCATCTATGTCCGTGAGCGCCAGCTCCGGGATTTCGCCGCTACGGCCGGCCTGCCCGTGATCGCCGACAATTGCCCGGCCTGCTTTCGCATGCCAAGCCAGCGTCAGCACATGAAGGTACTGCTGGCCCGCGAGGAGGCGACGCACCCGCGGCTGTTTGCCAACCTGCTGCATGCCATGCGGCCATTAATGCAGAGTGAGAAAACTACATATAAACCCACTGAAGACTCAGAATATCACCAATATACGGATAGTGGAGATCAATTATCTGATTTTTAGTAGTTTTACATAATTATATTCCCACAATGCACGGTATACGGATGTCTGCCCAAGATAATACGGCATATATGAATTACAGTGGGAATTATTTTGCTCAAATAGCTTTATTTACTTGTAGAGTGGATTATTAATGGTATTTAATCAGGATTTATTGCCTTACGGTGGCTTAGTGATAGCCATGATAAGGCCAGTGCGGCATTCTTTGCCGCAGCCCGCAGCTGATCCTGAGGACCGTCATCCCTATCACACGCCGCGTTTCCGTGCCTCTTACCTCCTTCCCAGCTACTGGGGTGTCTGGATCGGCATGGCGCTGCTATGGGGCATTTCTATGCTGCCGGCCCCGGTGCGAAGCGGGTTTGGCTCGTTTGTCGGTGACATCTACCGGCTGCTCAGCGCGAAGCGCCGGCGCGTCGCCCGCGTCAACATCGCGCTGTGTTTTCCCGCCATGGCGGAAGCTGCCCGCAGACAGCTGGTGCGCCGGCATTTCCGGGTCTATGCGCAGTGCCTGCTGGATTTCCCCATGCTCTGGTTCGGAAACCCGGCAAAGCTCGGGCGATGGGTGCGTGTCACTGGTCTGGAGCACTATGAAACCCTCCACCGCCAGGGCCGCAGGATCATTCTCCTGACAGCCCATTTCGTCGCGCTGGAATTTGGAGCCGCGGCAATGTCCGCAAGGTTCCCCCTGCTTGGCATGATCAAGCCAATGCGCAACCCGCTGCTCGACTGGTTCATGGCCAACGGACGCAAGCGGTTTGATCCACGGGGCCGCATGCTCGAGCGCGAACAGGGATTGCGTCCGGTCATCCGCGAAATCCAGCGAGGTCTGGGCTTTTACTACCTTCCGGACGAGGACTTCGGTGTCCAGGGGTCCATTTTTGTGCCTTTTCTGGGCACCGAAGCGGCGCGCCTTACCACCTTGGGCAGGCTCGCGCAGATCTGCGACGCGGCCGTTCTCCCGTGCTTTACCTATCGCCTGCCGCACGGGAAGGGTTACGAGGTCCGTCTGGGCGCGGCGCTGCCGGGATTTCCGAGCGGCAATCTCGCCGAAGACACCCGGCGCATGAACGCCGAGCTCGAACGGCACATACTGGGTGCGCCGGAGCAGTACATGTGGACTTTCAAATATTTCAAGACGCGTCCGGGCGGTGCCCCGTCTCCCTATGAACAAACCTGACCCACACAGCACACCGCTGTACTATCCCCGTTACTGGCCTTCCTGGGCCGCGGTGGCGCTGCTCCGCACATTCAGTATGCTGCCGCTGCCGCTGCTCTGGGTGCTGGGTGCGCTGCTCGGAGAGGTAGCATCCCGGGTTCCGAGCCGTGCACGCCACACGGCAGACGTGAACCTGGCGCTCTGCTTCCCGGACCTCGATGACGCAGCGCGCCGGCGCCTGCGCCGGGCGACTTTCCGGGCGTTCATGCAGGCAATCCTGAGCATCGGGGTCGGCATATGGGCGTCGCGTGACAGACTCCGCCGCCTGGTGCGGTTCCGCGACCGCTTCATATACGACTCGGCACTGGCGGCAGGCCAGCACGTAATCCTGCTGGCGCCGCATTTCGTGGTTCTGGAGATCGCCGGACTCAGGTTGTCCCAGGAGCGTCCGATGGTCAGCATGTACAAAAGCCCCAAGAATCCGGTGTTCGACCGTGTGATGCGGCGCGGACGGTCCCGCTTCGGAGGCGTCATGATCGAACGCAGCTCCGATCTGCTTCCGCTCGTGCGGCTGTTGCGCGAGGGCCGGCCGTTCTACTACCTGCCGGACCAGGACCCCGGAGGCGCGCCGTCCGTGTTTGCGCCTTTTTTCGGCGTGCCGACAGCGACCCTGACCGCCCCGAGCCGGATTGCCCGGCTGGCGCGGGCTGCGGTCATACCCTGCTACACGCGCCTGCTTCCGTTCGGCCGTGGCTACGAGGTGATCATGAAGCCGCCGCTGCCGAACTTCCCTTCTGCCGACCCGGTTGCCGACGCCACATGTCTCAATGCCGCGATCGAGCAGGCGGTGCGGGAGATGCCGGAACAGTATCTGTGGACCTACAAGCGATTCAAGAGTCGCCCCCTGAATATGCCCAGCCGCTATGACTGAACAGACCCATTGGCGCCAGTTCGTGCATCCCCGGTACTGGCCGAGCTGGCTTGGCTACGGCTTTCTGCGTGTTACCGCACTGCTGCCCCTGCCGGTCATATGGGTTCTCGGTGGCGTGATTGGCACACTTTTCTACCTGGTCCTTGGCGAACGACGACGCATCACGCAGATCAATCTGCGCCTGTGTTTTCCCGGGCTCGACAAGCGCGCGCGCAACCTGATTGCCCGCCGCCATTTCCGGGAATTCGTGCGCGCATCGCTGACAGTGCCCATTGCCTGGTGGGGGTCGCGCAGGCGCCTGACCCGGCTGGTCCACTGCCGCAACTGCCATTATCTCGACGTCGCATACAATGCCGGCCGGCGCATCATCATGCTTGCCCCGCATTTTGTCGGCATGGAAATCGGCGGTATCTATCTCGCGAGTTCCGGGTATTCGCGGTTCGCCAACCTCTACAAGCGGCCCAAGAATGCGCT
>JAPTTX010000051.1:0-2956 GCA_028068195.1 Gammaproteobacteria bacterium | reverse complement strand
ATGCTGCGGGCCGTCTATCCTGACGATGCCGCCACGACCCGCCGCTTCGTGGTCGTGTTCGGGTCGGCGGCGACCTTCACGGTCGCGCTCATGCTGCTCGACCTGTACCGCATCACCGGCGGCTCGGCCTTCGGATTCATCGCCGGCAACGACGTCCTGGCCGGTCACCTGCTCATGACGGTCGCCGGCCTGGTGGCGGTCGAGCAGCTGTACCGCAATACCCCGGCCGAGCTGCGCCGCGCGCTCAAGTACCTGTGCGTCGGCATCGGCGGCATGTTCGCCTATGACTTCTACCTCTACTCCGACGCACTGCTGTTCCAGCGGGTCAGCTCCACGCTCTGGGATGCCCGCGGCTTCATCCACGCCATGGTGGTGCCGGTGGTCGGCGTGGCGCTGGCGCGCAACCTGCAATGGTCACCCAACCGCGATGCCATCGACATCTATGTCTCGCGGCGCGTGGTCTTTCACACCACGGCGCTGGTGGGCGCCGGCATCTACCTTCTGGCCATGGGCGCCGGCGGCTACTATGTGGAGGTGCACGGCGGCAGCTGGGGGCTGGTATTCCAGACCATCTTCCTGTTCGGCGCGGTCCTGGTGCTGGCCATCCTGCTCTTTTCCGGACAGCTGCGCGCCGCCCTGCGCGTCTTCATCAGCAAGCATTTCTTCGGCTACAAGTACGACTACCGCGACGAATGGCTGCGCTTCATCCGCACCCTGTCGTCCGGGGAGGCGGCCACCCAGCTGCGCGAGCGGGCGGTCAAGGCCATTGCGCAGATCATCGACAGCCCCGGGGGGATCCTGTGGATGCGCCGCGACAACGGGCGGTTCGAGCCCGTGGCGCGCTGGAACATGGGCGATCCGGTACCGCCGAGCGAACCGGGTGACGGGCACCTTGTCCGGTTTCTCGAGCAGCGCGAGTGGGTCATCAACCTCGACGAGCACGAGAAATCGATCCAGCGCTTTCGCGGCATCGACGCGCCGGCGCTGCCGGAGTGGCTGCACGGCATGTCGTCCGCCTGGCTCGTGGTGCCGCTGATCCTGCACGAGTATCTGATCGGGTTCGTGGTGCTCGCGCGCTCTCCGCTCGCGCCACTGCGTCGCGAATTCAACTGGGAGGACTGCGACCTCCTCAAGACCGCGGGCCGCCAGGCGGCGAGCCACCTGGCGCAGCTCGAGGCCTCCCGGGCGCTGGCGGAGACGCGCCAGTTCGAAGCCTTCAGCCGCCTCTCGGCGTTCGTCGTACACGACATCAAGAACCTCATCGCACAGCTGTCGCTGGTGGTGTCGAACGCCGCCAAGCACAAGCACAACCCGCAGTTCATGGAGGACGCCATCCACACCGTGGAGAGCTCGATCGCCAAAATGAACCGCCTGCTGGCAAACCTGCGGCAGGACCACGCCAGCGAAGAGCACGTCCAACCGGTTGATCTGCCCCAGATTTTGGCCGAAGTCGTCGCCGCCCACGGCGTCCACGACCCGGAGACGACCCTGGAGTGCCAGGAACGGGACGTTACCGTTTCGGCCAACCGCGACCGGCTGGCAGCCGTGATCGGCCACATCCTGCAGAACGGACGCGAAGCCACCCCGGTCAACGGGCACGTGACGGTGCGCATGCGCACCGACCGCGGCCATGCCGTGGTCGAGGTGGAGGACACCGGCTGCGGCATGGACGAAGCGTTCATCAAAGACCGGCTGTTCCGCCCGTTCGAGACCACCAAGGGCAGCTCCGGCATGGGCATCGGGGTCTACGAGACCCGCGAATTCATCCGCTCGCTCGGCGGCGACATCGACGTCTTCAGCCGGCCCGGCCACGGCACGATTTTCCGGCTGCGTCTGCCTCTGGCCGGCCATACCGGCCTGCCGATTGCATACCGGACGGCCAGCAATTAGTATCGCGGGATGACCGCACCGGCACGCAAACTCCTCGTGGTCGAAGATGATCCGGGACTGCAAAAGCAGCTGCGCTGGTGTTTTGACGGCTACGAAGTGCTCACCATGGGCGACCGCAGCCATGCCCTGGAGCAGGTCCGCCGGCACCAGCCGCCGGTGGTCACCCTGGACCTCGGACTGCCGCCCGATCCCAACGGCAGCAGCGAGGGTTTCGCGACACTGGAACAGATTCTCCAGGTCGCGCCCCGCACCAAGGTGATCGTGGTCACCGGAAACGACGATCGCGAGAACGCGGTACGCGCCGTCGGCATGGGCGCCTACGACTTTTTCAACAAGCCGATCAATGCCGAGCTGCTCGGGTTCCTGGTCAACCGCGCCTACCGCATGCACGAGCTCGAGACCGAGAACCACCGGCTCCTGCAGCAGCAGGACACCTCGATCGACGGCGTGATCGCCTGCAGCGCCGAGATGCTCAAGGTGTGCCAGACCATCGAGAAGGTGGCTCCTTCGGACGCCACCATCCTCCTGCTGGGCGAGAGCGGCACCGGCAAGGAGCTGTGCGCCCAGTCGATCCACACCCGTAGTCCGCGCGCCGCGAACCGCTTCGTCGCCATCAACTGCGCCGCCATCCCCGAGAACCTGCTGGAGAGCGAACTGTTTGGCTACGAAAAGGGTGCATTCACCGGTGCCGGCAAGCAGACCCGCGGCAAGATCGAATACGCCGACGGCGGCACCCTGTTCCTGGACGAGATCGGCGACCTGCCCATGGCACTGCAGGCCAAGCTGCTGCGCTTCCTGCAGGAACGCACCTTCGAGCGGATCGGCGGACGCGAGGAGATTGCGGTCGACGTCCGGGTGGTGTGCGCTACGCATCAGGACCTGCAGTCCAAGATCCGGACGGGTACCTTCCGTGAAGACCTCTTCTACCGCATCAGCGAAATCAACGTACAGATTCCGCCGCTTCGCCAGCGCGCCGGCGACACCCTGCTGCTGGCGCGCTCGTTCCTGGACCATTTCGCGCGCGAACAGGGGCGGTCGTTCCGCGGCTTCTCCCGCGAAGCGCTGG
>JAPTTX010000084.1:0-3015 GCA_028068195.1 Gammaproteobacteria bacterium | reverse complement strand
CCAGCCCGTTTACGCACAACCCGAAGGCGAGCTCGGCGCCTTCGCTCGAGTGGCCTCCGACCAGGGCCGCACCCGATTCCTCGAGTGCCATGGCAGCACCGGCCATGAGCTCGTAAAGCGCCTGCTCGATCTTGGCCTCCGGCCCGTAGGGAATGCTGGCGACTGCGAGTGCTGACTGCGGTTGTGCCCCCATGGCATAGATGTCGCCGAGACTGTGGTTGGCGGCGATCCTGCCGAAGAGGTAGGGATCATCGATGATGGCGCGGAAGAAGTCGACGGTATGCACCATCACCCGCCCTGGTGGTACTTCGATGACTGCGGCATCGTCTGCGTCCCGCAGTCCGACGAGGACATCGGCGCGCGACACGGTCTGAATGCGGGCGAGCACGCGTGCGAGCACTGTGCCTCCGATCTTGGAACCGCAGCCTCCGCAGCGCATCGCGTAGGCGGAAATGTCTTGCAGTGCGCTGCCATCCGCCGTTTTACCCGATGTATCCGCGGTCCGGGCCATGCCGCCTGCGGCCGGCAGATCGCAATAGCGGCTCATCCAGCGCCGGTCGATCCGGTCCTTCCAGCGCCATATGGCCGGCCCCTCCACGCAAAAACGGCCACGCGACGCCACTGCCCGGCGGTCTCCGGTGCTGATCAGGGCCAGGAAGCGGCGCTGCGGAATGAAGGCGGCAAGTTGCTCCGACCTGACCGCATGCCGCAGGTTTCTGGCCAGCGCCGGTCCCTGCCGGACTGCCATGACCCCGGATTTGACCCGCGGGTGATTACGCATGGTCGCGACGTCTCCGGCGGCGAATACCTCGGGGTGGGAGGATGACTGGAGAAAGTCGTTGATCTCCACAAAGCCGTCGGGTGTGGTTGCGATTCCTGTCTGCGCAATCCAGTCCGGGGCCGCGGCGTGGGTCGCAAGAATGATCGCGTCGCACGGAAATGCCCGCATGCCGGCTCGGTGAACGGCCAGAAGCTCTCCGGCCCTTGCCTCGCACACGCGGTGCGCCGGATGTAGCGAGATATCCCGTTCGCCAAGGATGCGCAGGAATCTGTGTCTTACCCTCGCATCGTGGCCAGCCAGGATCGGCGATGTTTCTGAAAACAGGTGAAACCGGACGCGCCCGGTTCCGAAGGTAACGGAGACCCGGTGCTGCAGGGAAAGTACGAGCTCCACGCCGGCCGCGCCGCCGCCTACAACCGCGATGCGCAGCGGCTGCGCGGCATCGGCAATCCGCCGCTCGATTCCTGACCAGCCGCTCACGAAGCGGTCCACCGGCTTTACCGGCAATGTGTGTTCCGCTGCTCCCAGGATGTGGCGATCATCCGGAGCCGAGCCTACGTCGACTGACAGCACGTCATAGGAGACCGGAGGACGTCCCCGGCAAAGCACCATGCGGTTTGCAAGATCGAGGCCGGTGGCTTCGTCGTGGTACAGGCGGCAGCCTGCAAAGTGCGCGAGCGGACGCAAATCGACATGCACGTCGTCAAACCCGTAGTGCCCGGCGATATATCCTGGCAGCATGCCGGAATAGGGGGTATGAATGTCACGCGAAATGAGTGTCAGGCGCACGCCCGGTTCGGGCCGCATTCCGAATGCCCGGAGCACGGCCACGTGACTGTGCCCGCCGCCGATGAGCACCAGGTCCTTGTAAACAATGTCTGGCTGGCCGTGCATTCCTGGTCTACCGGCATGAAAGCAGTGCTGCGCCTGGCCTGCTGCGTGGCCGAGAGGCCTCCGCAACCCGGTGGCGGATCGCTTCCGGCCTACTTGATATTCAGAAGCTGAATGTCAAAAACCAGCGTCTCATCCGGACCGATGATGCTGCCCGATCCGGTTGCGCCGTAGGCAAGATCCGCGGGGACGAATATCCGCCAGCGGGATCCGACGGGCATCAGCTGCAGAGCCTGCTGCCAGCCCCGTATTACTCCACTGACAGGAAACGTCGCGGGGCCGCCGTGACGGTGCGAGCTGTCGAATTCCCTGCCGTCGATATGCATTCCGCGATAGTTGGCAACGACAGTGTCGCTGATCGCCGGCCGGCGCCCTGTGCCCTCGACGACAATCTTGTACTGCAGGCCGCTCGGCAGCGTGACGACACCCGCCTTACTCCTGTTGGCGGCAAGGAATTTTTCTCCGGCCACCAGGTTTTTCTGTGCCTGCGCGGCAAACTCCTTCTCGCGCCTGTGCTGGTAGGTGGCAATCGCAGTCCGGGTCTGGCCGGCACTGAGCCTTGAGGGCCTGTCATGTTGCGCGTCCCTGATGGCCATCAGCAGAACACGGTGGTCGACATCCATGTGTTCACTCCTGAGATTCAGTCCGATCCGGTAGCCAACAACATAGCTGATCTGCTGTCGGTCGGTTGCAAGCCGTGGCTGCGTTGTCGCGCAGCCACCAAGGAGGGTTGCGGCGAGTGCCAGAACAGATGCAATGCGGCTGCTCATGATTATCTCTCAGGGATTCTTCTTCTCGGCGTTCCGGCCGCCGAACAGGCTGGAGCGCCACCGGGCTGCGGGCCGGAACCGACCGCATGTGTCGCTACGACGCTGAGGTCCTGTCCAGCCACGCTGTGCCATGTTCCCACAACCGCCTGCCAGCGCCAAGCGTGCCGACCGCAGCGTCCGGGCACCGCCGGCGTGGACATGCTAAAGTGGCCGGGACGGCGGGGGCCGGGTTTTCCGGCACTGATTTGCGGGGAGCGAACAGCAATGGCAGCATCCGGGACGGTGGCACAGGCGCGGACGGTCTACCTCAGCGATTACCGGCCCCCGGATTATGCTGTCGATCGGGTGCATCTGGATTTTCTTCTGGACGAGAAGACGACCCGCGTGCGCGCGCATCTGGAAGTGGCCGCCAGGGCGCGTTCCTCCGGCCGGCCGCTCGTGCTTGACGGGCACGGACTTGAGCTGCGTTCGGTTGTGCTCGACGGCCGGAAGCTCGCTGCGGGCCGGGATTACCAGCTCGACGCCGATCATCTGACCATTCCGCATGTTCCAGGCCGTTTTGTCCTTGATATC
>JAPTTX010000067.1:0-3016 GCA_028068195.1 Gammaproteobacteria bacterium | reverse complement strand
TGGCAAGAGCCGCGGCCGCCTGCAGGAAAGGATGCTGCCCGAAGTGATGACAATCCTCGATGCCGACACGCGCCGTCCGGTCATGGACCCGCTTGCCCGTTTTCTTGCCCGCAGCGCCCGGACACGTTCCGACGAATTCGACCTGCTGCTGCGCGACGGCACTGAAATTCCGGTGGACGACAGCTGTTCCGTGCTGCACAAAGCACGCCACGGAACGGAGGGTTTCGTTCTGGTGCTGCGCGACGCAACAGCGCTGCGCAAGCTGGCGCTGGATGCGAGCCAGGATCCGCTGACGCGGCTTGCCAACCGGGATGAGCTCGAGCGCCGTCTGAAACACGTGCTCGAAACGCTGCGGCCCGGTGATGCCCATGCGCTGCTGTACATGGACCTCGACCATTTCAAGCAGGTCAACGACACCCACGGACATGCGGCCGGAGATGCGGTGCTGCGCCGTGTCGCCGAAACTGTCCGATCACACTGGCCGGCACCCACGCCCGGATACTGGCAGACGCACTCTCGGCCCAGGAATTTTTTCTGGGGGGGACACGCTTCCGCCTCAGCGTAAGCATCGGCACTGTACCGATATCCCCCGGCCAGACATCAGCATCGGTTCTGGCAGCTGCGGATGACGCCTGTTATGCGGCCAAACACTCCAGTTTCCCGCGGGGTACGCCGGAACCGCCGGCAGACCCTTCACACACTTCTGCATGACGCACGGTCAGACCGCTACCCACAAGGAGACAGACACATGAATACCGTTACAGGGAATGCAGGATCCGCAAACATGGCGACGGCTCCTGCGCGCCTGACCTCCGCATCGGGCGGCCTCGCGCATGGGACGGATGATTCACTGGTTTCGGTCGCCAGGCCGGCGCGTCGCTATGCCCGCGGGGAGCACATATTCCACGCCGGCGACCGGACGCCGAACGTATACCTGGTCGAATCCGGATCGGTGAAGCTCTACGGATCGACCGATGACGGGGCCGAACAGATCTTCTCTTTCTGTCTGCCGGGCGAGTTTTTCGGACTGGACGTCCTGGGTGCTCCGGCCCATGCTTCCTCCGCGGCAGCGCTCGAGGCCGCCGCAGTGCGGGCACTTCATGTGCCGGATATCAGGGATCTGTACCGCAGGGTTCCCGCCGTGCAGCAGCGGATCCATCGCATGCTTTCGCGGTGCATCAACGACATGTACCAGCAGATGCTGACGCTCAGCCGGAAACACGCCGATGAGCGCCTGGCCGGATTCCTGCTCGAGCTCGACGCGCGGCTTCCGGTATCCCAGCGTACCCTCCATACCCTCCGTCTCAGCATGTCGCGCTACGAGATTGGTTGCCATCTCGGGCTTACGCTGGAGACGGTGAGCCGCCTGTTCCGCCGTTTTGATGAAAAAGGCCTCACGTACACCCGCGCCCGCCGCATCCAGCTGCGCGATCCCGTGGGGCTCGCCGAACTTGCAGGAATGGACATCGGCAGTCTGGTTTTCGCGGCGCCAGAATCGCTTCCGGCCTAGCGCGCAGGGTCCTGCCGGCGCAATCTGCCGGGGTTCCCGAGCGCCGGGTTTGTCCGGTTTGCCAGCGTGTTTTGACAGATTTTATCTTGCGGCAACCCATGCGGCCGTAGTGCCTGCGCAGGGCCGTGGCTTGCGGTCGCCCCTGCCTGGCTTGCCGGCACAGGCAAATCCGGTCCCGGCGCCATAGCTGCCTGCGCCGGACCAGAAGACATTGGATTTACCTCGAAAGACCCGTTAGTGTATAGCCATAAACAAGTTCCGGTGGCCAGGTCCAAGGGAGGGACCCGGTCTGGAAAAACAGAGAACTGGCACGTCTTTTGCTCGCCTGTTCGGGTTAGGGCAGATCTCGCAGGGGGGAGAGATGCTGCAGCTCAAAAAATATTCATCCTGGGCACAGGACATAACTATCATCGGCCTGGTGACGCTGATGAGCGTCGGCGCCAACCTGCCGGACCGGATCACCCACACCATCGGACTCAACAAGGACTACCTGTTGATCGGCCTGATCGGGATCATTGGCGTATCCCTGGTCCGTTATCTCAAGTTTGCGCTGATCCTGGTCATCGCGATTCTGGCCATCGGCGCCAATCTTCCGGGCGATATCGCGCAGCGATTGGGCGTCGATCCGCACATCATGCTTTTCGCCCTGGTCGCGATGGTGGTCACGTCGTTCACGAACTTCATCCTGAAACTGCCGAAGGGCGTCAAGCCGATGGCCCAGATCAACAGCAGCCACGGTGCGCGCGCGCTGTGCAATGCCGCGCAGAAGGGGCACGCATCGATGGTCTACTCTCTTGTAAGCGCCGGCATCAACCCGAATTTCCGGGATGAAAAAGGGGACCTGCCTCTGGTACTGGCCGCAGGCCGCGGCCATGCACTCGTGGTCAAGCTGCTGCTCGACAATGGCGCAGTGGTCGATGCCGCCGATGCCGCAGGCAATACCGCGCTGACTGCAGCGACCCGGGGCGGCTTCACGCAGACTGCGATCCTGATCCGCAACGCCGAGATGCGGCAGAAAGCGGCCGCCTGACAGCTGTTCCCGCCCCGGCCAGCGCCAGTGTCTCCGGCTGGCGCAATACCGGTTTTTCCTGCTTTGTCTCCGCAGCCGGCACGACCCACGGCGTTCCTCAGCAGGGGCAGACGCGCGCCTGCAGGAGCCCCCGGCTTATCGGCCTTTCGCTCCACCGCCCTTTCCCACGACGATGGTTCCGATCATGCCGGCGGCAAAATGTCCGGGCTCATGACAGGCGTACTCGAGCATCGCCGCATGCCGTGGGAATCGCCAGAGGAGCGTGCGTGTGCCGCCGGGAGGTACGGCGAAGCCATTGGGATCGTGATCCATTTTCATGCCCGGATGGGCTTCCATCTCCGCTTCGTGCGCGCGCTGCTCGGCACGGTCTCCGATGACGAATTCATGCGTGAGCCGTCCGCCATTGTGGACAACGAAGCGGACTGTCTGCCCCGGCTGCACACGCACCCGGGACGGACGGAAGCGCATCGTATCGA
>JAPTTX010000095.1:0-3049 GCA_028068195.1 Gammaproteobacteria bacterium | reverse complement strand
AGCGATGCCCTGGTTTTCCAGCATTTTCCCACCAAGCGCGACCTCTATGACGCCATTCTCGATGAACTCTGCGCACGCAGGCATTTCACGGAGGTCGAGCAGCTCCTCTACTACGAGCCGCAGTACGACGTCGAGGACGTGCTGACCCGGCTGTCGGTCTGGGTTCTGGACCGCAACGAAACCGAACCCGCCTGGCTGCGCCTGATTCTCTACGCCGCCCTGGAGCAGGACGATGCGACCGCCGGCCTCACGCATGAGCACTTTCAGCGCATCATCGATTACGTCGCCTACGAAATCGCCGAGGGCCAGGCCATCGGGCGATTTCGACCGGGCGAACCCAAGGCCTACGCGCGCAGTTTCTTCGCGGGGCTCCTCGGTCTGAGCACCCTGCGCAGCGTGGTGCGCGATTCCGATTATGCACACGATGACGCGCGCTCGGCGGCGACAAACCACGTCGCGTTGTTTCTGAAAGGACTGCAAACCAGCAGCGGAGAAAAGCCGTGAGTGCGCCGTCGCTCGCCGTCATCAGTGGCCGGAATTGCTACAGGGGGCACGAGCCCCGATGCCGGCCGTGATCACGTTCTACGCCGCGATCAACAACCGTGATCTGGCGCGGCGATGGAACGCAACTGATGGACATGGAGCGAATGAAGCCGTAATGGCCCATGCGCTAGGCGGGGTACATCGCGGCGGGAGCGTCATTCGCGAAATCCACGAGCCGATCGTCGCTGGCCCGCGCAGGGGTATGTCAGATTCCTGGCGCGCAGATGTGAATATCCAGCCTTGGGAGGGACTCCGGACGCCCCTTCCCGAAGCAAGTCAGGCCGGAGCAACCGGTCACGGCGTCCCATCCGACTTTCAACCAGGAGCAAGACCATGAACACCCCGACCATTGACTGCACCGGACTCAACTGCCCCCTGCCGATCCTGAGAGTAAAGAAGGCCATCGACGGTATCAGCGCTGGCGAAACCCTTGAGCTTGTCGCGACCGATCCGGGATCGGTCAAGGATATCGCCGCATGGAGCAAACAAACCGGACACATACTGCTGGAAAGCACGGAAGCGGCCGGGAAATTCCGCTTTGTGATCCGGAAATCCGCCCGATCCGCCAGAGGATGAGCCCGGCAATCTCTTGATCAGGCAACCCCGCGCAGCCGACGTCGCGAACACGGCGCCGGCTGCCGGCACGAGGATGTGGTTCACTGGCGCGGTTACCGTAGCCCGTGCATCCGCTCACCCACTGCAACAGGCCATGCAGTCTTCCCGCGGGACTCCGTTGTTCTGCCCGGGACGAGCACAGGGTTCCGTATTCTGTGCGTATGACGATCGGCTGCACCAACCCATTCAGCTCAATGGAAATTGCATGCGCGAAAGCGGGATTGTGTCATGTTTTGCCTTGCCATCAGGGTTATCCTAGAATGACCTTACGCGACAGCGATGTTTGATCATCATGCATGAGAACCAAGTGAACAACACTGAGCATTGGGAAAATGTGTACCGGACAAAGGCGGTTAATAAGGTAAGCTGGTTTCAGGAGCACGCCGAGCGTTCACTAAACATTGTCCGTCAAACCGGCTTGAAACCCGAAGAGGCCCGTATCATTGATGTCGGTGGGGGGGCTTCCGTGCTTGTCGATGATCTGCTGGATGCGGGCTACCGCCACGTCACGGTGCTCGACATTTCCGTCTCCGCGCTTGCCGTCAGTCGCGCCCGGCTGGATAAACGGGCGGAACAGGTGAATTGGCTGGCTGGCGATATCCGGAACATCGAACTGCCCTCAGCGGCCTATGACATCTGGCACGATCGGGCGGTATTCCACTTTCTGACGCACGAACAAGACCGTAACCGCTATGTCGAGCGGGTCTCAAGAGCCGTGCGGCCGGGCGGGTACGTTATTATGGCCACTTTTGGCCCCAACGGGCCACTGCGGTGTTCCGACCTGGACGTGCGCCGCTATACAGCGCAGACCCTGCATGGTGAATTCGGCGCCGGCTACGAACTGATTTCACACACGACTGAGCTGCACGCGACTCCGACATCCAAAACACAGGAATTTGTCTACTGCTTCTGCCGACGTTCATCGTCTTAGAGTGTGGCATCGGGGAGAACTGCTGCTCTGCGCCTCCCGGTCGATCACCGCATGGCGCCGGCCGTCACTTCCGTGGCGCGCCAGTGCGATCCACCAGGGCAGCGTCTTGACCGGAAGTCCAAGCTCCCCGGCACAGCCCGGGACGCTCAGCAGGCAATGCGGCCTGCGACCTTGTAATCAGCGGTTAATTGACGGCGAATCTGGCGTTCCATAATGAACGCCAAGTGACCCGGTTAAACGATCTACCTGAGGTCCGTCAACAGGGGGCGCTTCACGATTGACCTGGATCGCCGCGGGGACCTGCCCCGGTTTCCTCATATGAGGTGACCGAGAAACCGCGTCAGGGCACCCGACACGGCGTTCAGGCACAGCCCGGGCCGACTGAACTGGCGGAGAGGGAGGGATTCGAACCCTCGGTACGCTTTTGACGTACACACACTTTCCAGGCGTGCTCCTTCAACCGCTCGGACACCTCTCCACTGGAATCCCCGGGGGCAGAAAACCCTGCGGGCTTGCTACCCCGGCGGGACGCGCAAGAGTAAACTACCCCTGCCCGCGAAGCAACGGAAGTATACCCAACAACCGGCCACGGGTCAGAAAAACCGCAGGGTCCGCCTATGCAGCCCTATTCTCCGTCAAATTTGGTGGAGCAGCTGAGCCGCAACAGCACTCCATATTATGATCCGCTGGCAAAGGTTCACTGGGAGCTTCTGACTACCAGTCAGTTCTGGCTGCCCCATGAGGCCATTTCCCTGTACGGTGTGCCCCAATTCATGGACCTTCCTCCGGAAACGCGCCGCCGGCTGTCCCAGTACGAGTTCCTGAACTTCGTCGATGCCGGGCTGTGGCTGGAGGGCATTTTTATGGAACGCATCGTGCATACCATGCGATCCAGCCGCAACAGCCGGACCACCCTCCGGTACCGGCTGCACGAACTGCGCGAGGAAGCCGGGCACAGTC
>JAPTTX010000045.1:0-3213 GCA_028068195.1 Gammaproteobacteria bacterium | reverse complement strand
CGGGCTTCCGGGCCGCCACCCGGCCATGGTTGCAGGAGGTTGGGTATCCGCGCGCGGAGTCTGTCAATTCTGGCGCCCCGTCACCGGTTGCGTTGGGGTAAGGACCCATTACGGGGGCAGGTTATTCCCGTCCAGAGGGCCGCCGGTCCGTCAGTCCGGGGAAAGCGGGATCCAGGACGTGTCGGATCGCGTGGATGCTGGCGGCAGGATGTCCTTCAGCATCGCGACAACACGGGCCCCGGTGGCGCGATACCCAGTGAGCTTACCGCCATAAATGGCGATATATCGTGTGCGGCCGGACACCTCGCCCACCAGGCTGGTCCTGCGCGGGCGGCGGAACGGAAGGGCAGGACTGCGCGGCAGGACGCGCAGCCCCGAGAAACTGTCGACAACATCAAGGTCCTGTCCGGGAAAATAGCGATGCACCGTTTCCTGCAGATAGGTGATTTCCCCGGGCAGGGGGTGGACCAGGGCGGGATCGCCGGCATAAGGCGACTCTGTGGTGCCGACAAGCGTCCGGCCTTTCCAGGGCATCAGGAACACTGCGCGCCGGTCCCGCGGGGCTTCTACATAATATACCCCTTGGGTCAGGCCGCCGGTCAAAACCACATGAGTCCCCTGTATCAGTTCGACGGGAGGCGCTGGCGGCAGTGGAGTCACTCTATGCGCGACCCGGTCCACCCATGGGCCGGCGGCGTTCACCAGTGCGCGACAATTCCGCTCATAGTCAGCTCCGCCTTCCCGGTACGTTATGCGATAGCCGGTCTCGGTGCGCAGGGCGGACACGAATTCGGCCGGGCAGGCGAGCTCAGCTCCGAGGCTGACGGCCGATTTCATGACTGCGCGCGTCAGCGCAGCATCATCGGTCTGGGCATCGTAGTAGCGCCATACCGCCTGCAGTCCGGAGGTGTCCAGTCCGTCGAGATCGGGCCACGACCGCGGGGGGATGGCCGCGAACTGCGTATCCGGTGCCAGGCCTCCGAGCAGCGCATACAGCGACAGTCCCACGCCCACTTTCCAGGACCTGCGGGTGGTATCACGGTAAATGGGGATGAAAAACGGCACTCTGTGGACGAGATCTGGTGCCAGTGACAGAAGCAGGGTGCGTTCACGCAGAGATTCGCGCACAAGCCGCAGCTGTGCGTTCTCCAGGTAGCGCAGTCCGCCATGCACGAGCTTGCTCGATCGCCCCGAAGTGCCGCTGGCGAGCGCTGTCTGCTCCAGGACCAGCGTCCGGTATCCTGCCGCCGATGCGGCCTGCGCCACACCCGCACCGTGAATGCCGCCGCCGACGACTGCGATATCAATGACGTCTGCAGTCATGTGTGCGCCTCGCGCAGTGCTTCAAATGCGGCAAGCATCTCCCCGATCGCGAAGGTCTCGACCAGATCGACGCCGCGCCCGGCCAGTGCTGCTGCCTCCCGCGGGTCCGTAATTTCGTAGACTGCAAGCCTGGCCGGATCCGCACGCAGTTTTCCGTGGCGCGGGAGGCCGGCGGCATCGCAAAACAGATACTCGGGTTGGATCTCCCGGACCAGGCCGTGGCGGCGATCGGACCATCTGTCGAAAATGGCTCCCACCTGGTACGGGCCGAGTTTGCGTACGGCAAGCAGGCATTCCAGGGAAAATGAAATTACGACACACTGGCTTTTTACCACTTCGATCGCCGGAAGCACTTTTTCCAGAACCGTGTCGATGCCAAAGCGCTCCAGGGCGATGCGCTTGATTTCTATGAATGCGCCGACCCGCGGATGCTTCTCAAGCACGCCCACCAGTTCCGTGAGGGTGGCCACGGTGACGTGGGCATAGCGGTAGCCAAAGCGCCCGAACTCCGATGCGTGCAGTCTGCGCAGACGTCCGAGAGAAAATTCATGCACTTTACCGCTGATGCCGCACAGCCGTGCGAGATCCCGGTCGTGAACCAGAACCGGATGCATGTCGGCGGTAAGCTGGATGTCCACTTCGATAAAAGGCGCGCCGGCCCCGATCGCAGCTTCGATGGCGACCAGCGTGTTCTCGGGATAGTGCAGCGCGTAGCCGCGATGCGCCACAAGTTCCGGTAGCACCATGGATTTCTAATGTACCTGATCGCAAAACCCAATAGAAGGTCGGGCGATTGCCCGACGGATCCGGATGTCGACGATGCGCCGCTTCCTTGCTGTCGCCGGCGATCTGCGCCCTTGCCGTTTTTGCCAGCACACCTTCTGATATGCCGAAACAACCGGAATCCAGAGCGCCTGACCGGCAGAGCTGGTGCGGATTTGCGGCTGTCTGCCCGCTGCATCCTGCTGGCAGGCCGGCCCGTTGCTTGCGGGTGGCATCTCGCGCAGAATATCTTGACCAGTACGCAGCATCCATAACAAAAGAAGACATGGCGCGGAAGCCCGGGCTGGATCAGGGCACACAGATTCCCGCCAGGAGGAGGAAAACCATGTGTACACTTCGGCGAAAGCTTGCGTTTGTTTGTCTGCTCGTTGGGCTGGGTATCTGTGGGCAGGCGCTGGCGCTGAGTTTCAACGTGACCTATGACAGCAGTGTCAGCAGCGCACCATCCGGTTTTACGACCGATTTCCAGGATGCCATCAATTATTACCAGAGCACGTTCACCAACCCGATCACGATTGATCTGAATGTCGGGTGGGGTGAGGTCGGTGGCACAGCCATTTCCTCGGGCGCGCTTGGCGAGTCCGAGCTTTCTGATCTTTATCAGACATCCTACAGTGGAATGATCAACCTCATGGGCGGTAACCCCGGGCTGTCTTCCTATTACACGACCAGTCCCACCAGCAATCCCTCGGCTACCGACATGTTCATACCGACCGCCGAGTTGAAGGCGATGGAGTGTGGCAGCCAGAATGCGGGCGGGACCTGCAGGACCGCGGTTAGTGGAGGGGCCGTCGGATTTGGCAGCTCGTACAGCTGGGATTTCAGTTCGAATACCGTTCCGTCAACGGGGCAGTATGACTTTCTGGGTGTGGCGGAACATGAAATCAGTGAGGTGATGGGCCGCGTCAGCCTGCAAAACTGGAGTGGGTGCCCAACGGGTTCCAGTACGCCGCCATGCTTCGCGCCGCTCGACCTGTTCCGGTATGGCTCCGGAGGGACTTTTAATCCCGTCAACGGAACGAACTTTTCGATCAATGGCGGGGTAACAACGCTCAATACCTTCAATACCAATTCCAGCGGTGACTATGGTGACTGGTCTGGGACCAC
>JAPTTX010000008.1:0-164020 GCA_028068195.1 Gammaproteobacteria bacterium | reverse complement strand
ATCTCATCTTGCGCTCCTCGGCTGTGCCCACTAATCCATGGAGTGTCACGATGCCGTTGCGGGAATTGGCGCGTATCTGGTCGGCATGGACCAGTGGATCCTTTTCCAGCACCAGCCGCAGTGCGTCGAGAATCTCATCGTCGTGATCGCTTTCGGCTGGAGTCACTTCCAGTTCGTTGACCACGTCGCGGCACCCTGGAGTCCACCACGCAAGGACACCTGCAAGTCTCTGATGCGACAGGCTTCCGACCTTGCCGCTCAGGCTAACCACTCCGTCCTGCACCTCCATCGTGATCGACCCCGGTACCTGGGCGCCGGGGTCACGCAGCACAATCACTTCGCCCTTCGCCTTGGCATGAATGGCGTAGTCCAGGAATACGCCCTCGGTGAGCAGAAAGCGAGAGAGGGCGTCACGCACGGCACCGTCACCTCTGCGTTCGCCAGGCGCAATACGCAGTCTGTCAACGGTGCGGTGGATCCCGTCTAGGGCCTTGGCCTGTTCCAGCGCCACTCGCTTGACGGCAATGTTGTCGACCTCTCCTTCGACTGTGAGTGCCCCATCGCAAACCGCGACGTGAATGGCGTTGTGATGGGTCCTGACGCGCGGCTCGTGCTCGAGGGCCGCGCGGATCTCCCTCAGGATTGACTCGTCGGATGTCATGGTTTGTCCTCCGATCGGGATGTCCGTGGCCGGCCCCGATGGCAGCAGGCCCGCGGTCGGTCTTGTCCGCGGGGAATTGATGACCTGCCCACCGCGTTTCCTGACGGCGGGCGCGAAACCGGATATGCGGAACGCTGCGGGCAGGGAATCTGCAGCAAGTGGATGCGGTCGTCACGGAACAAAGGCGTTTGCCTGCAATTCATTGGAATGTCGGCACCAGCAGTTCCCCTATGGTTCCATGGTACGGCCGCGCATCGGGCCATACAAGATCCCCGGGATGGACGGTTATGAGGGCCGGCCTCGCTGGCGGAATGTTCAGGGCACTTGCGTGTCCCAGCGGAACTGGGGCCGGCCGGGCCGGTCTCAGGAAAGGCATGCCGCCGGGACCTGGTTGCAGGTGAATCACCTGCCCGCCGGTTTTCCATAAGCCGTTGAAGGGTCGCATAGCCACGACGCATCCTGTGGCAAGCTGCAAAGGCGGCGTGCTATGTTAGCAAATGGTGCGGCACCGGTTGTCGGGGTACGGGGCGCAGCTTACCCGGCCATCCGCCGCAGCGCCGACAGAACGCGGTCGTATTTCGATCTTCATCGGGAAAAATAATTGTGATCAGGCAAGCGGGAAAGATTGGGGCCAAAGGCCTTAGGTGGGAGTTTTTGTCCTGGGCCAGAGATAACGGTCTGATCAGCGTGATACTCGGACTGGCGTTGCTTTTCGCCGGCAGCGGGGCCGCTGCTGCCTCCTCCAGCGCAACGTCGGTATTCGGCCATTCGGTGTTGCGTGCAACGCTGCCCAACGGGCTGCGGGTGGTCATCGTGCGCAACACGCTCGCGCCCGTGGTGACCACGGAAGTCAATTACCTGGTAGGTTCGAACGAGGCGCCGCCGGGATTCCCGGGCATGGCTCATGCGCAGGAGCACATGATGTTTCGCGGCAGTCCGGGGCTTTCCGCCGGACAGCTCGCCGACATCATCGCCAACATGGGCGGAAAGTTTGATGCCGATACCCAGCAGACAGTGACCCAGTACTACTTTACGGTTCCCGCCCAGGATCTGGACGTTGCCCTGCACATCGAGTCCATCAGAATGCGTGGTGTGCTCGACACCGAACCGCTCTGGGTGAAGGAGCGCGGCGCGATCGAACAGGAGGTGGCGCAGGATCTCTCCAGTCCGCAGTACGTCCTCTACACCAAGCTGATCGGGACAATGTTCAAGGGCAGTCCCTATGCACATGATGCGCTAGGCACGCGGGCTTCCTTCAACAGGACCACGGGCGCGATGCTGAAGAAGTTTCATGAGTCATGGTACGCGCCCAATAATGCCATTCTCGTGATTTGCGGTGACGTCAATCCGCGCCAGGCCCTGCGCCAGGTGCAGCGCTACTTCGGAAATATACCGGCGAAAAAGCTTCCGCCGCGTCCGGCGGTCGTATTGCAGCCGTTCAAATCCCGGGTGATTCGCATGCCGACCGACCAGCCCTACGGCCTGGCGGTCATCGCATACCGTGTTCCGGGCCTGAAGGCTCGCGATTTTGCAGCCATGCAAGTACTGGCCGATGTCCTCAACAACCGCAGGGGATCGCTTTACGCGATGGTTCCAAAAGGCCAGGCTCTCGATACCGGCTTCGCCCTCGAGCAGCTGCCCACGGCTGGCATCGGCTATGCGGTTGCCGCGTTTCCCAAGGGCAAGCACGGGATGCCGCTGGTCCAGCAGATGCGGAAGATTCTTGCCGAAGACCTCAAGAACGGCTTCCCGCCCGATCTGGTCAATGCCGCGAAACGGCGTGAGTTGGCGTCTGCGGAATTCGAGAAAAATTCCGTTCCCGGTCTCGCCGATGCCTGGTCGGAAGTGCTCGCCGTCGAGGGGCGGTACTCGCCGGATGACGATCTGCGGGCGATTTCACGTGTCACGCTCGCCGATGTCAATCGTGTCGCGCGCAGGTATCTCTCGCCCCGCAGCACCGTGGTCGCAGTGCTGACGCCCGCGGCTTCGGGCAAGCCGGTAGCCGCGAAGGGTTTCGGCGGCAAGGAGTCGTTTACGCCCACTCAGACCAGACCGGTGGTGCTTCCGGCTTGGGCGCGGCGCAGCCTGCGCAAACTCGTAGTCCCGGAATCGACCGTTCATCCGGTCGATACACGCCTTGCGAACGGGATTCGACTCATCGTGCAGCCGGAGACGGTGAGCAACACTGTGAGCGTATTCGGCTATGTGCGCAACAGTTCGGCAATCGAAACACCGCGGGGACAGGATGGGGTGGGTGATGTGCTCGACCAGCTCTTCCGGTACGGCACGACCACGCTCGACCGTGTTGCATTTCAGAAGGCGCTGGATGATATCGCCGCCAGCGAGTCCGCCGGAACGAGTTTTTCCCTGAAGGTGCCGGCGTACAACTTTAAGCGGGGCGTGGCGCTGCTCGCCGATAATGAACTGCATCCGGCCTTGCCGACGAAGGCGTTCAAGGTCGTGCAGCGGCAAACGGCTGCCAGCGTTGCCGGCCTTTTGCAGAGCCCGGATTATCTGACGGGCCGCGCCCTGGCCGTGGCGCTTTATCCGCCGCACGACCCGGCTCTCCGCCAGGCAACCCCGGCATCGATTTCGTCGCTGACCCTGAAGGATGTGAAGGCCTACTACCGTCACGTATTCAGGCCGGACCTCACCACGATCGTGGTGATTGGGAAGATCTCGCCGGCTGCCGCGCGCCAGGCCGTGGAGAAGTACTTCGGCGGGTGGCGGGCGTACGGGCCGAAGCCGCGCACGCTGCTGCCCCCCGTGCCGCTCAACAAGCCGTCGGTCACCAACGTGCCGGACTCGAGCCGGGTACAGGACAACGTCACGTTGGCGGTCAACCTCGGACTCACGCGCTCCAACCCGGATTACTATGCGTTGCAGCTCGGCAATCACGTTCTTGGTGGTGCATTTTACGCCACCCGTCTCTATCACGACCTGCGCGAGGAATCCGGCCTGGTTTACTACGTATCCTCTTCCTTTGATGTCGGTCGGACGCGTTCGGTATATTCAGTCAGCTATGGCTGCAATCCTCCGAATGTGTCGCGTGCGCGGACCATCATTGTGCGCGACCTTCGCGCCATGCAGGATACACCGGTGACCCCGGCGGAATTGCGGCGCGCCAAGGCGCTGCTGTTGCGCGAGATCCCGCTGTCGGAATCGAGTCTCGATCAGATCGCTGCCGGGCTGCTGGATCGGGCGCGTCTGCGCCTGCCCCTGGACGAGCCTACCATCGCGGCCCACAAGTACCTGAAGCTGACGGCGGCAGACGTGAAGGCGGCATATGCGCGCTGGCTGAAGCCTGCCAACCTGGTTCAGGTTACCGAAGGGCCGACTCCGCACTGATGCAGCTGGTGAAGCGCGCCATCGGCTCCGTGCGGGGATGGTCGGGTTGGGGTCGTGTCACTGCAGCAGGTCGTCGGCTGCCGGCTCAAGTCAGGGAAGGGAAGACTCGAGGAACACTGTTTCCTCCTCGGTGAGCTGCGAGGCGGCGTCGATGGAGATTGACGGCTTGGCGGCCGTCGTTGGGGCCTGCGCTTGGTTCGCCGGCTCGATCAGCAGTGCAGCCTGTCCATTCACGAGCAGGACGCGGAAGCAGAAGATCTGCAAGCGGGTCGGGTCCGAAGCGATCAAGCCGACCCCCGGCGGCAGCGCGGGCATCAGTACCACAAGGCGTGGCGAGAGCGGCCCCTCGATATTGCCAAGTTGCGGATAGAGTCGCTTGAGCCAAGGGGTGCCCGCGCATGTCTCCTGCCATGCCGAGAGGCCCGTCAGAAGGGCCTCGATGCCGTCCTCGGGATCGAAACTGATCAGCGTCAGCCCGCTGGCGGCTTCGAGCGCCAGGATCGGAGATCCCGAGCATGACAGCTCTGCGTCCAGAACAGTTGCCGAAGCGAGAAACGAATCCAGGGATGCGGCGATGAGATCCCGCAGTGCGGCTTTGGATGGGGTCGGTTCGCAGCGGATGTCGAGTGCCATGTCAACGTATCCGGGCCGATGCGTTCTTAGGAGTATCGGGAGTGCCGGCTGGATGCGACCCCGGATTGCGGCCCAGAAAACCTTCCTTGATCAGCGCATCGACGACGCCCTTGAGCGAGTCCGTCGATACGCTACCAGGTTTGTCGGCTGGTTCCGCCGTCGGCTCGGAAGTGATGACCGCGCCGATATAGGTCACTGTACGTCCGAGGAAACGCATCGCGGCAGCGGCCAGACGGTCGAAATAGCAGCGGGCGTCCTCGTCGCTTGTTGCGCCGACTATGATGGCGCCGATGCGCGTCAGGACGCCCGCAACTGCAAGATGCTTCACGTTAAGATAACAGCGCTTCAGGGCCGGTAACGACGCGCCCACCGCGATCAGAGTGTGCTCGTATTCACGCAGGTGTGGATCCCGCGAGTCGGTGACCGGTATCAGACAGATACGCGGCGGCCGCTTGCTTCCGCCAATTTCCTCTTGCAGATGTCGGCGCAGCGCTGCCGGGGAATCCAGATGGCTGCTGAGGGACGAGGACCGCGGATCAGCGCTGCGCAGGCTCGATTCGACGTGGAGTACCAGTGCTGTCAGCCCGTGCGTGTGCAGGGCGCGGGCGAGGGCGTAGACAAAGACTTGCGTGAGCTCCGAATCCACCAGTACCGGAAGCAGGTGGGTATCGGGCGCGGGCGCATGTCCATCCGCCGGGTTGGAGTCCGGTTCGCTCAGAAAATACTGGCTGATGCCAGCAAGCCGCTCGCGTGTGCCCGTGACCTTGCCGCTGCGGGATGGGGTCATTACAGATCCATCAGTTCCGCAGGTTCCTGCACCCGCAGCAGCGAATTGTGGCCGCCGACATGATTCGGAATGCGGGCAGGGTTGACCGGATCATCCTGCCAGCGCCCGTCTACAACCAGACGGTACTGATACAGTCCGGGGGCGACCAGCAGGGTCTTTTCGACATCGTTGCCTACTATCCGGGTCTCGACGTTCTGATCCGGGATCCAGTCGTTGAAGTCGCCGGCAACCTGGATGTTTTTCGCAGCGAGACCCGGGAAATGCAGCACCGTGCGCTGCGGTTGGCCGCGACCGGCGGCGCGTGACGGGATCTTCGGGGTGGTCAATGGCTGTGCCGCATTGGCCGGGGGCGCGGCGGTATCTTCGCGCCGTTGCGGGCCTTCGCGACGCCGCTCGGCGAGTCCTTTCAGCACCTCGTCGGCAAGGCGATTATACTCGACGGCGGCAACGCAAGTCGGGTCGAAATCTACGATCGGTCGTCCATCGCAAACTGCCTCCTTCAGCCGTACCGTGTAGTGCACCATGAGGGGAGTGACTTCATCGGCAAACCGCTCCCAGATCTGGCGCAGGAGCTTCCGCGACAGGCGTGTGCGGTCGTCGACCAGCGTGGGCAGGATGCGCATTGGTATGTCGAGCCCGTATTTTTCGCGCAGCAGCGAGATCGTTTCGCGCAGCCGCTCGATGCCGTCGACCGCAAACAGGCTCAGTTCCATGGGTATCAGAACCTGGTCGGAAGCACGCAGTGCGTTGATGGACAGAAAGCCAAGCGTCGGCGGACAATCGATGATGACGTAGTCATAGCGGTGCCGGAAACGCGCCAGATGCATCGTGAGTTGGCGTTCGCGCTCGCTGTTGTCCGGCAGGCTGTGTTCGGCGGCAGCCAGCGATATGGTAGCCGGAACGGCGTCGACGCCGGGAACAACCTGCGGCAGGATGACCTCGCCCAGAGACGCCTCTCCGGCAAATACCTCGTATAGCCCCGGAATGTCTTCGCAGCGCATTCCCAGTCCGAGGCAGGCGTGCCCCTGGGGGTCCATGTCGACGAGCAGAACGCGCTGGCCCTTGTTGCCGAGGCAGGCTGCAAGATTGATGGCCGTCGTGGTCTTGCCGCAGCCGCCTTTCTGGTTGGCAATCGCAATAACCGTCATGTGGTCACCTCACTGGGATGCCGATTCCGAAGAGATCGGCTCTGTCGAAGTTGCTCCCGGCCTACCCGCTGCGCCGGCTTCCCGCCGGCTGGGTCTCGTTATCGCTCCTGCTGCCCTGGCTTGCCTGATTTGGCCGCTTATTCCGGGTCCGGACGTCCGGTCCGCCAAACAGCTCTCCCTGTTGCGGTCCGGACTCTCCGGTCGCAAGGCCGAGCCGTGCCAGCTGCCGCTGCAATTCCGCCAATGGCAGGATCCATTCCTGGCCGCTCATGGCCTCGAAGGCGATGCCATCCCGGAAGACGAGGACCACATCGCCGGTGGCTATGACCGAAAGCTCGGCAAGCGGTTGCTTAAGCGTGGGGAGCAATTGCTGCAGGGATCCGATGCTTCGGCGGATGTGCCGGAGCGATATGCCCGCATCGAGCAGTTGCGCGGCTGCACGCAGGGCGACCAGGTCGGTAAAGCTGTAGCGGGCATGTCCGCCGCGTGTGCGGCGGGACGGTGGGACCAGCCCGGTCTTGCGCCAGTAATGCAGCTGGCGAAGAGTCAGTCCGGTGACGGCGCTAACCTGCCTGCTTGTGAACCCCAAGTCGATCCTGGGCACTCAGCCTCCAAGGATGCGGATCGGGCCAAGGGTAGGGGAACGGTGCGGTAAAAGTCAAGAAAAAGCGACAAAAAAGCGTCAGATTGTCGCGTTTGTTCGGAAAAGGTCCCGTGCCGGCACGGCCTGGGCGACGGGGGCGGCTGCCTGCCGGGCGCACGGCATCGGATCGCATCGCGTTTCCGAAAGCAGGTATGCTGGGCGTGCCGGGAGTTGCCGGGCACTGGCTAACCGTTGCGGAACCCGGCGGCGTTGTCGGCGGTCGTATCATCCGTGCAGTCTCTGAAGGGAAGGCTGAACAATGATTGAATTATTTACGGCAGCGACCCCTAACGGGTACAAGGTGTCCATCCTGCTCGAGGAACTGGGGCTTCCGTACACAGTGCGGCCCATGGATCTCGGTCGCATGGAGCAGAAGGAGCCTTGGTACCTCCAGATTAATCCCAACGGCCGAATCCCGGCAATCATCGACCACGATCTGGGAGATTTCGTGGTGTTTGAGTCCGGCGCCATTCTGGTCTATCTGGCGGAAAAAACGGGCCGGTTTCTGCCCACGGATCCCAAAGGACGCTCGCGGGTGATGCAGTGGCTCATGTTCCAGATGGGGGGCATCGGGCCGATGCAGGGCCAGGCGAACGTGTTCTTTCGTTACGCGCCGGAAAAGATTCCCTATGCCATCGAGCGCTACCAGAAGGAGACCCTGCGCCTATACCAGGTACTAGAGCGCCAGCTGGACCAGCGTGAATACCTGCTCGACGAGGTGTCGATCGCAGATTTCGCGGCCTTCCCGTGGGTGCGTAGCCATGACTGGGCGGGGCTGTCGATCGAAGGGCTGCCCAATGTCCGAAGATGGCTGGATACGCTGTCGGCCAGGGAGGGGGTCCGACGCGGTCTGACCGTGCCCGCCAAGACAGAACGCGTCTCCAGTGACGCACAGGAGCAGGCCATTCGGACGGGTCGCAGTCTTCTGTAATCCGGTCGGTCGCGGTGCGGGGCGTCAGACGGCGTTTGCCTGCCACGGATTGGCAAGCGGCCTGTCCGAGGCCAGGGTCTGTTCGCTCTCGAAGCTGTAATCCATGTCACTGGCCGGAGGGCTCAGGCTCTCCCCCTGGACGTAGTCGAGCCCGCAGTTCCACAGCAGCGAGAATACGGCCATGTCTTCTACGCGCGTGGCAATGCTTTGCTTGCTGCACGACCTGGCGTCATCGGCTGCGCGCCGCAGAACTGATTCCACCGCGCACTCGGGCACCGAGCAATTGATCTTGATGAAGTCGGCGGGAATTTTCGCCAGAGCCTGCACGCTGAACAAGTCCGGTCTGTAATCGTCCAGCACCACACCGATGCCCGCGTTTTTTACCTTTTGCAGGAACTGGTGCATGGCTGCGCCCCGATGCAGCAGTGCGGCCCCCGGTATCTGAAAATGAAGTCGCGCCGCACTCAGACGCGTCGCCTTAAGATGCTGCTCGATGGCCGGCAGAAGCATTCGATCGTCCGCGGCCGACTGCGACAGCGGGATGAAAAGCTCGGCATGCGCCCGCCGCCGGCTGCATTTTGCCAGCGTGGTAATTGCTTGCTGGAGCACCCAGCGGTCGATCGTGCTCGCCAGGCCGTCCATTTCAGCCGCTGGCATGAAACGCGCAGCTGGCACGAGCGCTCCATCCGCCGTTTCCAGAACCACGTGTGCCTCGTAGTACTGGCGTGGTTCGCCACGCAGATTGATCACAGGCTGGAATAGCAGTTGGTAGCGCTCCCTGGATATCGCGTCCCGCAGTTCGGATTCGAGCGCATGTGCGCACGCGATCTGCACGACCGGAGCCTCCGTGGCTACTGCTTCCGGGGCAGGCGGCGAGGCCACGGCAAGCCGAGCGGCTTGCGGCGGGTCATCGCGGTGAAACGCCTCTGCCAATAGCCTGTGGCGGTCTGCAACCGGGTATTCGATCTCCACCAGGTGCAGTCCGAAACGGAAATCGAAGTGCTCCGTTCCTTCCTTGAACCGGAAATCGGCAGTCATCTGCTGCAGCGTCCGCAGCAGTGCCCCGGCCGCATCACGCGCAGTTGAGCACAGCAGAATCGCAAACTGGCCTCCGCCTACTCTACCGACAAGCTGCTGTTCGGTCAGCTGTGCGCACAACTGGCGGGTCAGCATGAGCAGAAGGCGGTCGCAGGTTTCATGGCCTAGCGTTTCGTTGATTTCCCTGATCTGGTGCAGTTCCAGTCCGATCAGGAAGCTGGGGCCGTAGTCGGCGTGCACCCGCTCGATTGCCTTTCCTAGCTCCTGAAGGAAGTACGGCCGGTTGCACAGACCGGTAAGAGCGTCGCGCTGGTGCAGGAACTGCAGTCGAGTTTCAAGCGCCTTGCGCTTGGATATGTCCGTAACGACAATCTGCACGCAGGGTTCGGCTTCGATGTTCACTGCAGACACGGTGATCTCGACCGGCAGCTCCTCACCGGTGCGGGTCACTGCGGTGTATTCGCGCGAGTCCCGGAATCCATCCGGACTGCGCAGCTGGGATTTGAATCGACCCCGGTCCCTGTTGATCACCAAGTTGAGAATCGGAACGCCTTTCAGCTCGCCGATGTCATGGTAGCCGACGAGGGCGAGGTAGCTTGGATTGGCGTCCACATACATGCCGTCGTGGCAATAGCATACAGCCTCGCGAGACCCTTCGATCATCACGCGGTACCGGTCCTCCAGACTGCGCATTGCGTCGGCAGTTCTAGTTGATGCCCTGCGGTCGGCGGCTGCCAGCAGTTCGCGCTGCAATGCCGGCAATAGGCGCCCCCATTGGCCCTTTTGGATCACATCCCGTGCGCCGTCTGCCATGACCTGGTGCAGCTCGCGGTCGCCGATCTTGCGGGTCACGACAATCACGGGAATATCGAGATCGCGATCTTTTAGGGCCGCGAGCGCCTTCGTTGTACTCATCCGGTCCATGTCCTGATCGATGAGCAGCGCGTCCCATTCGGAGCCGCAGAGCGCCGCCTTGAGTTCGTCAGGATCCGTCACCCGGCAGGTTCGCACGGGCTCCCGCGCCTGGCGCAGCGCCTGAATGCACTGTTCGGCGTCGTCTGGGGAGTCGTCGGCGATCAGTATTCTTAGCATGGTTTGTTGCCGTGATCGATTTGTCGGTGTGCGCCGGGGGGCCGGTTGAGCGGCCGATCGGCTGCATCTTTTTCCGCGCAGCAACGCTGCCCGGTTTGCCAGCGCGACGGTTCCGACTCTTTAAGTGATGGCGCTGGGCCTGCGCGATGTCCGGGCGGCATCACTGGCGGGCCCGCTGGAGCATCGTGACGTCAGATACAAAGCATATTTCGTACCAATGGGCGTGGGACACCGGAAAACGGAGTATAAGTCAATGAATCTATGTGGGTTCATTAGGGTGCTGCGGGTGGATGCTGCGAAGCATTCGGGCGGTGCTGAGGTGCTGACCGACGGCGTGTCGATGCCGATTGTCGGCAATGACCAGTGTCGGGGCGAAACGGGGCTCGATCTGCCGCATTACTGCCGTACGGGCGGGCCAGCCGGCATTTCGTCGCCTAATCCCGGAGCGGGTCCTGTTCCGTGGCAGCGGCAAACCCAGGACGCTTCCGCCGGGGCCAATTCTGGCCGCAGTCCGGGCATGCCCGGGCGGTTGCTTACGACCGGGTCTGGGGTATGATTCGCCCTCTTGGCCTCGACACGAAGCGCATAGTGGTGCCGTGGGGCTAACCTCCCGCAATCCGCAGACCCGGCACGCAACCGTGATGGAGGAGCACCCATGATCCAGCTTTACGTTAACGGCAGTCGGCATTCCCTCGATGTGGATCCCAGCACGCCGCTGCTGTGGATTTTGCGCGACACCCTCGGGCTCACCGGTACCAAGTATGGCTGCGGAATCGCTGCCTGCGGAGCCTGCACCGTACATGTCGACGGCCAGGCGCTGCGGTCCTGCGTTACGCCGGTATCTTCGGTGGAAGGAAAGCACGTTACCACGATAGAAGGGTTGTCGGACGACGGCGGACATCCAGTACAGCAGGCATGGGTTGCCGAGGAGGTGCCCCAGTGTGGGTTCTGCCAGTCCGGCCAGATTATGGCGGCAGTGGCCCTGCTTGCCGGGAATCCGCGGCCCACAGATGCGGACATCGAAGATGCCATGTCGGGAATCATTTGCCGGTGTGGTACGTATCAGCGTATTCGCCGGGCCATCCGGCGGGCCGCGCAGAGCATGGCCAGGGAGGCATGATATGGGCGAGATGGTCACGATCGGACGGCGCAGCTTCCTCAAATATACCGCTGCTGCTGGCGGGGGCCTGCTCATCGGCTTCTCCCTGCCGGCGCGGGCATCGCAGATCGGGATGGAACCAGCCGCCGCTGAATTTGCGCCGAACGCATGGATCCGGGTGAGCCCAGACAATGTAGTCACGCTGATGGTTGCCAGTTCGGAGATGGGGCAGGGCGTGATGACCGCCATACCTATGCTGGCTGCCGACGAAATGGACGCGGACTGGAGCAGGGTGCGCATTGAAACCGCGCCCGCCGCGCGAGAATACTTCAATCCGCTCATCGGCCAGCAGCTTACCGGAGGCAGCACTGCAGTGCGTGCTTTCTGGATGCCCGTACGCCAAGCCGGCGCCGCCGCCCGGGCAATGTTGATCGAGGCGGCAGCGGCAACGTGGGCGGTGCCCGCAGCGCAATGTCATACCGATAACGGTACTGTCGTGCACCGTGCGAGCGGGCGGAAGCTGAGTTACGGTGCGCTGGCGGACAAAGCGGCCGCCCTGCCCGTGCCAAAAAGCGTCGTTCTCAAGGAACCGTCGGAATTTCGCCTTATTGGTACGCCGGTGGCGCGGGTCGATACACCCGCCAAGGTTGCGGGCAAAGCGGTCTTTGGGCAGGACGTTCGGCTTTCCGGAATGCTGACTGCGCTGGTCCTGCGTTGCCCGGTCTTCGGGGGCAGGCTCGCCGGGTTTGATGCCGCCGCAGCGCGTGCCGTTCCTGGCGTCCGGGCGGTCTTTGCCATCGAATCCGGCGTGGCCGTGGTGGCCGAGGGTTTTTGGTCGGCCAAGACCGGACGGGATGCGCTGCGCGCGCGCTGGGATGAGGGCGCTAATGCGGCATTGAGCAGCGCTGTCATCAAGCGGCGTTTCGAGGAGGCGGCACGGCGGCCCGGTGCTGTGGCGCGCAACGTTGGCAATGCGGGTGCGGCAGAGGCGAGCTCGACGACGAGGCTCGATGCGATATACGAGGTTCCGTTTCTCGCGCACGCCTGTATGGAACCGATGAATTGCACTGCCGACGTGCGTCCGGATCGCTGCGACGTATGGGTCCCTACCCAGGCCCAGACCGGGGCGCAGCGGACAGCAGCCGCGATCACCGGGCTGCCTGAGGGTCGGGTTATGATCCATACGACGTTTCTGGGCGGCGGGTTCGGGCGGCGCTCGGAGCAGGATTTCGTTTCCGAGGCCGTGCAGATATCGAAAACCGTCCGTGCTCCGGTAAAACTGCTGTGGACACGCGAAGACGACATGCAGCACGATTTCTATCGTCCTGCAACCTACAACGTCCTTTCCGCCGGAATCGGAGGCCGCGGCGCGCTGTTGTCCTGGCGGCACCATATCGTGGGGCCGTCGATATTCGCGCGGGTTTTCCCGAAATCTATCAAGAACGGCATCGATCCGACTTCCGTCGAAGGCGCAGCCAATCTGCCTTACGCTGTGCCGAATATCCACGTCACCTATGTCCTTGACGATCCCGGCGTTCCGGTCGGCTTCTGGCGTTCGGTGGGCTCATCCCAGAACGCCTTTGTGACGGAATGCTTTCTCGATGAGGTTGCGCACGCGACCGGCAGGGATCCGTACCAGATGCGCAGAGCACTGCTGAACAAGCATCCGCGGCATCTGGCGGTGCTTGATCTTGCTGCCAGACAGGCAGGCTGGGGCAGACCGCTGCCGCCAGGCCGCCATCATGGCATTGCAGTGGCCGGATCATTCGGCAGCTATGTTGCCGAGGTCGCCGAGGTGTCCATTTCGGCGCATGGCGGGGTCCGCGTGCACCGGGTGGTCTGCGCGGTCGATTGCGGTATGGTGGTTAACCCCGATACCGTGAAAGCGCAGATGGAGAGCGGGATCGTGTACGGCCTGTCGGCTGCGCTTGCCGACGAGATCACGATCAAAGATGGTCGGGTCCAGCAGAGCAATTTCAACGATTATCCGGTGCTGCGTATGGACAGCATGCCCGAGATCGAAGTGCACATCGTACGCAGCGCCGAGCCCCCGGGCGGGATCGGGGAGCCGGGAACTCCGCCGATCGCTCCGGCTGTTGCGAACGCCGTATTTGCCGCCACCGGCAGGCCCATCCGGCGCCTGCCGATCCGGATTGCCTGACGCGCGCTGTCGCCATGGAAGCTCCCGATCTCGAAGTCCTGCGCTGCGCGGTGGCATGGTCCGAGCAGGGGCAGGAGGTGTGTCTCGTGACTGTGGCGGCGACCTGGGGTTCGTCGCCGCGCCCCGCCGGTTCCATGGTGGCACTGCGCGCCGATGGCCGCATGGCGGGGTCGGTGTCCGGCGGTTGTGTGGAGGAAGATCTCGTGCAGCGCCTGCGGAAGCAAGAACTCACCGGCGGACTTCCCGAAACCCTGCGTTACGGCGTGACCTCCGACGAGGCGAGGCGTTTCGGACTGCCGTGCGGAGGGCTGCTGGAACTCGTCGTGGAGCGCTTGAGTTCCGTGGAGCCTTTGCGTGCCATCATGCGCGCCATCGATGCGCGCACGTTGATCGCGCGGCGCCTGTGCCTGGCCACCGGAGAGGCGAGTCTGCATGCGGCCGAACGCGGCCAGGATTTCTTTTGGGATGGGCGGAATATGGTCAAGGTCTTCGGACCCGCGTGGCGCCTGCTCATTATTGGCGCCGGGCAGATTTCGCGCTACCTAGCACAGATGGCAACGGCGCTCGACTATGAAGCGATCGTTTGTGATCCGCGTGTCGAATATCGCGATGCCTGGTCCGTCGACGGCATCACGGTCGATGCCTCCATGCCCGATGACGTAGCGGCTGCATTGGCAAACGATGCACGCAGCGCCGTAATTGCCCTCACGCACGATCCGAAGCTAGACGATTTGGCATTGATGCAGGCCTTGGGTTCCGAAGCCTTTTATGTAGGGGCGCTCGGGTCGACTGCCAACAATGCCCGGCGTCGTGAACGTCTTGTGTCGCTCGGCCTTTCGCCTGATACCGTCGCACGGCTCCACGGGCCTGTCGGTTTGCGCATCGGCAGCCGTACGCCGCCGGAAATCGCGGTAGCCATACTCGCAGAGCTGACCGCCGTGCGCGCGGGTATGGCGCCTGCGCTGGTGTCCGGCTTTGCTTCGTCGACCGGGCACTGCGCGCCCGAGCACGAAACTGTCGCGTGACGTGATCGCAGGCGTGCTGCTGGCCGGCGGCGCCGGGCGCCGATTCGGGGGGAATAAGCTGCTTCATCCGCTGCCTGACGGTTGTGCCATCGGAGTGATGGCAGCTCGCAATCTGGTTCGGGTCCTGCCGCGGTCCGTGGCGGTGGTCCGGCCGGGCGATGACGAGCTCGCGGCGCGCCTGGAGGAAGAGGGGCTGGGCGTGATGTACTGCAGTGAATCGCCGCACGGACTGGGCCATAGCATTGCGTGCGGTGTGGCCGCCACCAGCGAAGCCGGAGGCTGGGTGCTGGCGCTTGCGGACATGCCGTTTATCCGGTCTGCCACCATAGCCGCGGTGGGTGCGGCGATTGAGCGTGGGGCTGCAATTGCGGTTGCAGAATACCGCGGGCAGCGCGGGCACCCGGTAGGATTTGATGCGCAACTGCGAGCGGAGCTGTTGCAGTTGCGCGGAGACACCGGTGCACGCAGTATCGTTGCGCGCCATGCAGACCTCGTTGTGCGGATCCCCGTGGATGATTCGGGGGTCATGCAGGACATTGACACGCCCGGCTGACGCCGGGCATGTTGTCGGCCGTTAAAGCGAACCCCACGCCGCGTGGCCAGTCCGTTTACAGGATGAGGCGGCGCCCTTGAAACAGACGCGCGTAGACCCTAAATTCCCATTTCGAGATTTCCGGAAAAACCTATTTGAAGGAGCCCGTTCCGTACCATGACTAGCGAGATGCACAAGGAAACCCTCGGCTTTCAGGCCGAAGTCCGCCAGCTTCTGGATCTTATGATCCATTCGCTATACAGCAACAAGGAGATATTCCTGAGAGAGCTGATTTCCAATGCCTCTGACGCTGCAGACAAGCTGCGTTTCGAAGCATTGACCGATGATGGCCTGTTTGAAGGCGATGCTGATCTGGCAATCACGGTAGAAGTCGACAAACAGGCGCGGACGGTAACCGTTTCAGACAACGGTGTCGGGATGAGTCGTTCGGAAGTCGTTGAAAACATCGGCACCATCGCCAGGTCCGGGACCCGGCAGTTTCTGTCGTCACTCACGGGAGACCGCGCAAAGGATCTGCATTTGATCGGCCAGTTCGGGGTTGGCTTCTACTCCACGTTCATAGTTGCCGAAAAGGTGACGTTGTACTCGCGGCGCGCGGGCCTTGGTCCGGAACACGGGGTGCGGTGGGAGTCGGACGGGAAGGGACAGTATACGCTGGAGACCATCGAGCGTCCGGCTCGTGGTACAGAGGTGGTTTTGCATCTGCGTGATGGGGAAGATGAGTTTCTCGACCCCCACCGGCTGCGAGACATCGTGCGCAAATATTCAGACCACATCACGCTCCCTATCCGCATGCGCAAGGAAGACCAGAAGGACGGAGACAGCCATGAAGTTGTCAACCGAGCTTCCGCGCTTTGGGCGCGCCCGCGTGGCGAAATTACTGAGCAGGAATACGAAGAATTTTACAAACACGTAGCCCACGACTTCGAGCCGCCGCTGGCGCACATTCACAGCCGCGTGGAAGGAAAGCAGGAATACACGTCGCTGCTCTATGTGCCGCGGCGTGCTCCGTTTGATCTCTGGGACCGGGACAAGCGCCATGGTGTGAAGCTCTATGTGCGCAGGGTATTCATCATGGACGATGCGGAACAGCTGCTTCCGCCGTATCTGCGTTTTGTGCGTGGCGTGGTTGACTCCAACGACCTGCCGCTCAATATCTCCCGCGAGATCCTGCAGCACAGCAAGGACATCGATTCCATGCGTGCCGGGTCCGTAAAGAAGGTGCTCGACCTGCTCGATGATCTGGCCCAGAAGGACGGCGAGAAGTATGCCATGTTCTGGAAGGAATTCGGCCGCGTTCTCAAGGAGGGCGTGGTGGAGGACTATGCCAACCGAGACCGCATCGCCAAGTTGCTGCGGTTTGCCTCCACAAATACCGACGCCGACAACCAGGACGTCACGCTCGGTGCCTATGTGGCACGTATGAAGCAGGGACAGGAACGGATCTTTTATGTGACCGCCGACAGCTTTGGTGCTGCCAGGAGCAGTCCGCATTTGGAGATTTTTCGCAAGAAGGGCATCGAAGTCTTACTGATGTATGACCGCATTGACGAGTGGGTAGTCTCGCATCTCTCGGAGTTCGAAGGAAAGCAGTTGCAGTCTGTGACCAAGGGAGACCTCGACCTAGGTGATCTCGAAAACAAAGAAGACAGGGAGCAACAGCAGAAGGCGGCAACGGAATTCAAGGAACTGACAGACAGGATTAAGGAGGCGCTTGGTGAACAGGTTAAGGAGGTGCGGATCACTCACCGTCTTACCAGTTCGCCTGCTTGCCTTGTGACTGGCGAACACGATATCAGCGTCAACATGGAGCGGTTGCTGAAGGCGGCGGGACAGACCGCATTGTCTGTCAAGCCGATACTTGAGATCAATCCCGAGCACCCGCTGGTCGTTAGGCTCAGAACAGTGAGCGATTCCGGAAGGTTTTCTGACTGGAGCCGTCTCCTGCTCGATCAGGCACTGCTCAGCGAGGGCGGGCAGCTTGATGATCCGGCGGGGTTCGTCCAGCGTCTGAACCAGTTGTTGGAGGTTCTAGCCGTGGCGTGATTGGCAGCAGTTGTACCGGGGCTTGAACAGTTTGCATCGAATCTGCGTAAATCTATGCTAATAACTCCAAAATGGAGAGATTCGTAGGCATAGGCGAGGCCGCGCAGGCGCTGGGCGTGTCGATCACGACGCTGCGGCGCTGGGAAGCGGCGGGACGGCTGAGCGCGGAGCACACGGCGGGCGGTCATCGCCGCTATGACCTGGCGAAGCTGCGCCCGGAGATGTTCCGCGCCGAGGATGAAGCGAACCGGCGCACGGTCGCCTACGCCCGCGTCTCCCGTCACGACCAGAAGGACGATCTGGAGCGGCAGAAGCAGGTGCTCGAACTCTACTGCGCCCGCCAGGGCTGGACGTTCGAGGTCATCGCCGACCTGGGGAGTGGCATGAACTATCACAAGAAAGGCCTCAAACGGCTGCTCGATGCCGTCATCGACGGCGAGATCGGGCGGCTGGTCATCACGCACAAGGACCGGCTGCTGCGCTTCGGCGCGGAACTGGTGTTCGCCATCTGCGAGGCCAAGGGCGTCGAGGTCGTGATCCTCAACCAGGGCGAGGACACCACGTTCGAGGAAGACCTCGCCCAGGATGTGCTGGAGATCATCACGGTGTTCAGCGCCCGGCTGTACGGCAGCCGCTCGCGCAAGAACCAAAAGCTGCTCGACGGTGTACGGGCCGCCGTGGAGAATGCCGCATGCTGATTGCTCACCCGCTGGACCCGAACAACGCCCAGGCAACGTATCTGGCCCGCGCGGCGGGCACGGCGCGCTTCGCCTACAACTGGGCGCTGGCCGAGTGGAAGCGCCAGTACGAGGCGTGTAAGGCCGACAATAGCCTGCCGAAGCCCTCGCAAGCGGCGCTGCGCCGCCAGTTGAACGCGGTCAAGCGCGAGCAGTTCCCGTGGATGCTGGAGGTCACGAAGAACGCGCCGCAGATGGCGATCATCCAGTTGGGCCAGGCGTTCCAGAACTTCTTCGCGGGCCGCGCCCGCTATCCGCAGTTCCGCAAGAAGGGCGTGCACGACCGCTTCACGCTCACCAACGACCAGTTCGACATCGATGGTTCGCGCATTCGCATCCCCAACCTTGGCTGGGTGCGCATGCGCGAGACGTTGCGCTTCCAGGCCAAGATCATGTCGGCCACGGTCTCCCGTGTGGCCGACCGCTGGTTCGTCAGCATTGCCGTGGATACGCCCGACAGTTCGCACCTGCCCCAAGCCGAAAACCAAGGCGCGGCGGGTGTCGATCTGGGCGTGTTGGCATTGGCGACGCTCTCGACGGGAGAGAAGATCCTCAGTCCGAAGCCCCACAAGGCGCTGCTGGATCGCATGCGCAGGCTCTCGCGGAGCCTGTCGCGCAAGGTCAAGGGATCGGCCAACCGCCGCAAGGCCAAAGCCAAACTGGCGAAGCTGCACGCCCGTATCGCCGCCATCCGCTCGGACGCCCTGCACAAGCTCACGACGGACCTCACGCGCCGCTTCCACACCATCGGCATCGAGGACCTGAACGTGCATGGCATGGTGAAGAACCGCCATCTGTCCCGTTCCATCGCGGACATGGGCTTCTTCGAATTCCGGCGGCAGTTGGAGTACAAGGCCGCGATGCGTGGCGTGCAGGTGGTGGTCGCCGACCGCTTCTTTGCGAGCAGCAAGACGTGCTCGGCGTGCGGCAAGAAGCTCGACGAACTGCCGCTGTCGGTGCGCGAGTGGGCGTGCCCGTCCTGCGGCGTGGTCCACGACCGCGACGTGAACGCGGCGGTGAACCTGAAGAACATGGCCGTGAGTTCCACGGTCACAGCCTGTGGAGAGGAAGGCTCTGGCTCGGGTCGCAAGACCCGAGTGAAACCGGCCTCGACGAAGCAGGAAGTCAGCGGCAGATTTGCTCAGCAATGAGCAGGTTTGCGTAGGTCTGACGGAACGGCTTGTGACAATGGGGCCGCGCGGGACCGGTGTCAAGCCAGCGGTTTGGTTCAGGAGCGTGTGATTCCGAAGAGTTCGGCTAGCTCAACTGGACTAAGCGTCAGTGCCGGAAGTTCGGTCAGACCCGCCGGAAAGGTGAACCCGCAGCGGCATTTTGTGGCAAGGAGTGCCAGCGTAGCGGTACAGCTCGGACACTCTTTCGTTTCCTCAGCTTGCGCTGCGGCCACGATCTGGGCGGCACGTGCTGATTGTGCGGCGCGGAAGGCCGCACCAGTACCGGGCTGCGCGGCGAGTTGCTCGGCCTTGGCTGCAATCAGGGCGTGCTCGGCTTTGGCGGTCTGCGCGGCGCGGAAGGCCTGTTCAGCCATCTGGCGCCGTGCGGTCTGGGTTTGCTCTGACAGAGCCTGTGCAGTGGCAATTTCCTCGTTTACCCGTGCTGCGCGCCGCAGTTCTTCCCGGGCAGCACGTTCTGCTTCTTCCCGGGCAGCACGTTCTGCTTCTTCCCGGGCAGCACGTTCTGCTTCTTCCCGGGCAGCACGTTCTGCTTCTTCCCGGGCAGCACGTTCTGCTTCTTCCCGGGCAGCACGGAGCGCCTCCTCGGCCTGTACGAGTTGACGCGCCCGGATTTCTGATTCGGCCCGGACAAGCTGTTCGGCGCGCGCCTTGGCGAGCGCAGCGCGCGCGGTCTTCTGTGCCTTCAGCTGGGCACGGGCTTCGACTTTTGTCCGTGTCCTGGCAGGCGGGATGATTGTGTTCCGTTCTGGTTCGGCCACAGCCGCGACGGCAGTCCGTGCAGCGTCATGTGGCTTGGCGACAGCATCATTCCGTCCGGAGTCCATCATCAGGGTTGAGCCCGCGGTGACGCCTCCGGCGCTGGTAATTTCAACTGCATTGCCACTGAATCTGGTCTGCGGGGTATCTGCGTTTGCCCTAGCCACATCAGCCAGTCTGCGGGATTCGGCGTGCTTTTCCCGCTGGTTATTGAGTTCCGTCTCGGCGGCCTTGAGTGCTGCCTCGGCTTCTGCAAGAAGACTGGCTGCCTGGGTGCTCGCTGGGGTTCGGGAAACCTCAGCACGTGCAAGCGCTACGGCCTCGGCGGTTTGATCCCGTCGAGCTGCGAGGTAAGCCTCATAGAGTTTTTCCTCCTGGGCGCGCAACTCCGGGCTCAATTCCGGTCCAGCCTCGCTCTCGGGAACGAAGAAATGGCCGCAACTGCAACGGATGGCATTAGCTGCGTGGGTGGTTGCACACTGGGGACAATCCTTATAAAAAATGCTCACGTGCTCTTCCTGGATATCGTGTCCGGGCTGTGCGCGCCTGAGGTCAATAGTTTGGGCCGGTCATGGGTGCCCATGTATCAACTATGGCACGCCGACGCGAATCCGCATCGGGCGCCAGACGATCCGGCACGTCCGGCGGACAAGTGGCTGCTTAGGTTGGCGCTCCTGCGGCAGATTCGGGTCACAGCAACCGAGACGCGGCGGTACGGACCAGACGCGCGTTGTTGAAACCCGGCAAAGAGGGTGCGGAGGTCTCGAGGGTTTCCGGTCATCTGGAGTCGGGGCGCAGTCACCGTTGACCTGGGCCGGTACGAGGTATTTGACGTGCTTTCTGTACTTCGATTAGTCCGGCATGCGTTCGCTGGGCAGTCCAATTGCGATCACGTTTGATTTTACGGCGAAATCCTTGGGCGCCATTGAGCCCAAACCGGTACCGCTTTCATCCATTGCCCCGGCGTTACCTTGGTATTTTCGGGGTTTCTTGCGCTGCCGTGGTCCCGGACTATAGTAAAACCAACGGATTGGAACTGAACAGTCCGCTGGCTGTACAGCCGAGCCGATTTCAGTGGCCCGGATGGCATAACAATCAAGAGCCAAAATTCTCCACAAACTGTGAGGGGATCAAAAGATGAAGAAATGGCTAGTTAGCGCGTTGGGGGCGTCTTTAGCTCTTAGCGCCGGTCAGGCATTTGGGGTCGAAGGAGTCCGTATAAACGGCTTTCTCACTGCCGGTGCGACCTATGCCGATACGGCGCCTTGTCAAGGTGATGTGACTTGTACCGCTGGGCCCGGGCGGGGACTGGTGAGTCAGGACGGGAATATTGCCAACAAGGTCGGATTCATCAATGACAGCCGGTTTGGTCTGCAGATTTCCGCCAAAATCAATTCCAAGGTGGATCTAACCGGACAGCTGCTGTCGCGCGCCCGCAATAGCGACTACGCCATGAAGGCCAATTGGGCGTTCGTCACTTACCACCTGGCGGATCCTCTCGCGATCCGCGCCGGCAAACTAAAGCTTACAACGTTCCTAATCTCCGATTACATCGAGGTGGGCTACGCTTATCCATGGATACGTCCGCCGCAGGAAGTTTACTACTCCAATCCAATCTCCACGATCAATGGAATAGACGCCCTATACCGCTTGAATTTCGGGCGGTTTTCGATGCTGGTGCAGCCGTATTACGGCACAAGTTCCGGTGAGCAGGCGCTGGTTCCGCAAGAGGTTATTTCCGCTGTCCCGCAGGTGGTTGGATACCCGACGCCGGGCGTCGTGCCCTCGTCTCCCGGTACCGTGGCTTATACCAGCTTCACTGCTGACAGCATGTACGGTATCAACATCAGCGGCGGAACCAATGCCTTTACGCTGCGTGGTGGCTACCTCAAAACGCTGGTCAGTGCCCCTGCTTTTGGGGTGAGCGACAAGACGGCAACGTTCTCCAGCGTCGGCGGCAGCATGGACTGGAAGAACATCGTGCTGTATGCCGAGTACTTCCAGCGCCGGATCCAGCAAGGCGCCAACGAAGCGTTCCCGGACCAGAAGGGCTGGTATACGACCCTGGGTTATCGCATAGGCAAATTCCTGCCAAACGTGACCTTTGCCAAACTCGCGGATAACAACAATCCGGTTGGGCCAGGCTATGGCACGCCGCTCGCGCAGAGCTCCGTGACAGGAGGCTTGCGATACGAGCTCGGTACCGGTGCCGATATAAAGTTCGAAGCGGAAGAGGTCAAGCCGCTCGACGGGACACGCGGGTTGCTCATTGGGTATCTACCCACGGGCAAGACCCACGTGATGATCTACAGCGTAGCCATCGACCTCGTATTCTAGGAGATCCCGACAAATGGCAAGACTACTGAAGAAGTTTGCAGTTCTCGTGCTTGTGGTCGCCGGATTGTCCGGGGTGATGAATGTGGCCAACGCCGCGCTCGCCATCATCGGAAATCCCGCCAACCCGCTCGAGGGCATCAGCGCTGCCGATGTCGCTATGATCTACCTGGGCAAGTCAGACGAATTTCCTGACGGCCAGAAGGTCACTGCTGTGGATCAGTATCGCCACAGTCCGGTGCGTACCGCGTTCTACCAAAAGGTGGTCGGTATGAGCCAGGACCGGCTTAAGGCCTATTGGTCCAAGGTCATTTTCTCGGGCAAGGGCCACCCACCGCGGGAAGTGGGGGGCAACGAGGCCGTGAAGCGCTGGGTTGCCACCCACCGGGATGGTCTCGGTTATGTGGACGGAAAGGTGCTCGACCACTCGGTCAAGGTGCTGCTAATCGTTCCCTGACCCATCGTGGTGAGGTTTGGGCGTCCCCGGCAGGCGGTGCCTGCCGGGGACGCCCGACGCACCGCGATGGACGGCAGAGCGGCATTGTCCAGCCGCAACCGGCCCCGGGACGCGTGCCCCCGACGTCGCCGGTCACGATGTGCCATGGTTAGCATGCTGCATTGATAGCATGCAGCCGCTCCCCTGTGCGGTGGCAGCCGATCGGTTGTCAGGGACTTGCGATGCGGCCGGCGCGGGGTTCGCGGCTGCCGTCGTAGTGTGGATGCAGCCGCCGGGAGCCGTCCAGCGGTGGTTACTGGCAGGTCGAGAGAAACTTGGCGGCAGGCCCTTTGCAGGGGTCAGGGGAAAATTGAAGCGCGTGGTGCTTCACTTTGCGCGGGGGCGCTGATTCTGCAACCCGCGGCTCTCTGTCCTGCAGCTTGGCGGGTGCTGGCCGGTGAGTCTTGGCAATTGCGATTGCAGCTGCTCGCTGTCTGGCTTCGGCACGCGCCCTTTCCTGGGCAAGTTGTCTCGCCCGAAGCGCCGCCGCACGTTCGCGTTGGAGCCTTCTCGCTGCGGCCTCAGCTTCGGCCCGCTGCCTAGCACGCTGCGCGGCAGCGCGTTTTCTGGCGAGCGCCTCAGCTTGCGCGATCTCCTCGGCCCGTGCCGCTGCCTGCTCTTTCGCCATGGCTGCCGCCCGTGCCGCCGCCTGCCGCTTGGCCAAGATTGCCGCCCGTGCTGCTGCCTGCTTTTGCAGCTTTGCCTGCTCAACCGCTTGCAGTAGCTTGCTCCAGTTGGCCAGCTTTTCCTTGGCTTCGAGATTCCCCTTGCGGGCGGATCGCTCGTACCATTTGTGCGCCTTTTCAAGGTTACGTGGCGTGCCGAGACCCTGCTGGTACATTTCGCCGACGTAGAATTCTCCGCTGGGGTCGCCGCTCTGCGCCAGACGTAACTGCACCTGGAACAGGCTGGCTTCGGCCTTGCTGACTGTGCCGGCATGGGCCGGGCCAAGCGCCAGCGAAGCGAGCAGGATTCCGGTGAACGCGATCGATCCGGATCGTCGCAGGGTCTTGCGTGGCAGTAGCGAACTGGCAGCCGCCGTGCCAGCGGCCATCACCGTGCGATCGGCATGGCCGCAACAGCCTGTGAAGGTGTCAGAACTGCTACTTGTCTGGGCTCCTCGATTCATACGGATCGACTCTTGAAGGTCGGTGCGCACATTGGCGGATCCGGCGCGCTGCGGCCTGGTCATCATCAACGTTTGGCAAACTCGATCATGCTATGTTGCTGATTCGTACACACAAGGGTCCGGAGACCGCGTGCCTGGCATCGCAGGGTATGTCCGGGTGGTTGCCAACCGATCCGTGCCGCCGGAGGGTCAACAGTGATGTCGTTGCTCGCAGCTCCGGAGCTGTCTCCGCTCACGCCAACGACGTCGTATAGGTAATTGATCGTAAAATTGCCCTGTCGGCCAAAGTTCGACAAGGTCGACTTTACCGTAAAAGTAAGCGCAGAACCCCCGATGTCGCGGTGCAATCGTTGCGAGAAACAGACGATCTTGCTGCTCCCGGCCTGTAGGCAGCTGGTTTTTGAAGAGGGCAGATATGGGGCCGCGTATTCGCTGTGGTACCAGTTGCCATCCAAGACAATCGGCAGTGCATCAATCGTACGTTGTGCCACCCTTCGCGCGCGCGCTTCCCTGGCTGCCGCCAGCTTTTGGGCGGCGACGCGCGCCGCCGCTAGCCGGGCGCGGGCAGCACGTTCTGCAGCAATCCTGGTGCGGGCGGCCATCTCGGCCCGCATCCGGGCGCGGGCGGCCATCTCGGCCCGCATCCGGGCGCGGGCGGCCGAAGCGCGTTCGCTGGCCGCCTTTGCCGCAGCGATTTCTTTGGCTCGCGCAGCTTCTTGTGCGGCGCGAGCCGTATGATCCAGCTTATCTTTGGCCAGCTGATTGCCCTGAGCGGCTGCCTTTCCGTACCACTTCTTGGCTTCCTTGTCGTCCTTCTGGACCCCCTTGCCGGTTTCGTACAGGGTGCCAACAATATATTCGGCGTTGGGGTCGCCGTTCTGGGCTTTGGCCATGAAATACTGGAAAATCTGCGTCTGGACAGATTCGTTCGGCCGGGCGTAGGCCGGAAGCGCAAATAGCGCGCAGAATAGGGCTATGGCGAATCTCGACATCTGGATGACTCCCCGAACTGTCGTACGGCAAGTACGGCTATTATTGAAGGCTGCGACTGTTGGGCGCGCCGCCTTCGGCGGTCTTCTGATTAAACGTATAGAACAAAATTCCAGGATTGAAAGCGCTACCCGGTTCCGGGCGGTAATCATTGGGGCTGGTGCCAGGGACGCGGTGCTCCGGGTTCTTGCGGGCGTGGGCTGCGGGGCGCGGTCCAGCGGGGGCTGCCTGATTGCCTTGTGCCGTAGCCGCAGTGCAGGTGGCCTGCGGCCGGCCAGTGCCGGTAGATACACGCATCGAACCGACGGATCCGGATCCGGGTGCGATATTGGCCACGGAAACCAGCTCGGAGCAGCACCGTGATAACGACGAATGCGGCCGGCGAGCGCGACGCTGCACGTGAGGGCGGGGACTTGGTTCGGCGGAACAGCGCAGTATTCGACCGGGCTGCGGCCGGATATGACCGGGAGCCGTTGCGGATTTTCGCGTTTTCAGCCGACCGCTTGGTCGAGTATGCCGGCATCGGACCAGGCCATAAGGTGCTGGATGTGGCCACCGGTACCGGGGCCGTGGCACTTGCGGCGGCCCAGATGGTCGGGCCGTCGGGTCGCGTGATCGCTATCGATACCGCGGAACGGATGCTCGACCGTGCGCAGGCGAAGATCGCCCAATTCGGTGTCGCCAATGTCGATCTGCACCTGATGGATGCGGAGAGTCTGGAGTTTCGTGCCGGATACTTCGATGCAGTCGTGTGTTCCCATGCCCTAGACCTGTTGCCAGACATGGAGGCGGCAATTCGCGGCTGGATGCGCGTGCTCCGGCCTGGGGGAGTCATTGCATTCTCGGTTCTTGGGGCCGGCGCATTTGAGCCCATGGCGAGCCTGCTCTCGCGGCGCATCGAGGGTCGGGAAACGCCGGGATCCCAGCCGCTTCCCGTCCCCGGGTTGCACCGCCTTGCTGCTCCGGAGCGATGCCAGCAGCTGCTGGAAGGGGCGGGGCTGCGGGAGTGCCGGGTCACTGAAGAGCAACTCGGCTATCACCTGCGCGATACGCGCGAATGGTGGGATCTGGTCATGGGCAGCGGCTTGCGCGAATTTGTGGACCGGCTGGACCCGGCCGTAGCCGATGCGGTGCGCGACGAGCATCTGGCGGAGTTGGCTTCGTCCGTAGGCGAGAACGGATTGTGGCTCGATGGATCAACCCTGTTAGCCGCCGGACGCAGAGCCTGAGCCGGCGCCGGCGCAGCAACGCACACACTGGCCGCATCGAATATTCCCGAAGACATGTTTTTGCGGCCGCGGATCTGACAGGCGGACCGAGCCCGGCACTGTGCGCAGTACGTTGTCCATGCTGTGCGTCCGGCAGCGCCCCTTGATCGTGCCTATACTTTCAACTACGTGTATGGCGGACAGTCGTGCCGGTCGGCATTGTTGGAGGGCGATTGAGCTACTGCTTGGCGCGCATTGTTTGGCTGGGTCTGTGCTGGCTGGAACTGGCGGTGTTCACGGCGATGCTCTATGTCCTGTCGTTCGTGAGCTCGGAGCGGACGCAGCGGGCCTACGCCGCGCTGTTCCGTCTGTGGTGCCGGTCGTTCGTGCGGGCGCTCGGTGTCGATCTTTGTCTGCACCAGAAGAACCAGGATCCGCTTCCGGAGCGGTTCATCCTGATCGCCAATCACCCGTCCGCGTTCGAGGATATCGGCGTTCCGGCCCTGTTCGACGTCATATCGCTCGCCAAGATCGAAGTTCTCGACTGGTGGATTGCGGGTCGCATGAACCGGGCCGCAGGCACCTTGTTTGTCAGGCGCGAATCGCGCGAATCGCGCCGCGCCGCCGCCGCACAGATCGTCGCGCAGCTGGGCAAGGGACGAAATGTTGCGATCTATCCGGAAGGGGGATGCCGGGGCAAGCGCATCTTTTCATCCTTCCGCTACGGTGCATTCGACATCTCGCTGCGCACCGGTGTGCCTATTGTGCCGATATTTCTCCATTATGAGGCCCAGGAGGCGTTCGAATGGAAGCCGCACGAGACGCTCGTGCAGAAGATGTGGCAGTTTCTTACGGCGCCAAACAAACGCGCCAATTATTATGTCTATGATGCCATCGACCCTTCCGGGTTCACGGACAAGGGCAGCTACTGCGAATACGTTCATGGTCTGTATCTGAACTGGCAGGCGAAGTACCTCGATTAAACCCCCACCAGCCCACTGGTTTGCTGCCGGATGTCGGACGCAGATTCCAATTCATCGGAACAGAATTGGTGTCGCCCGCTGCGTGGTGTATGTTCAAAATGATCCGGCGGAGCGTGTCTGTAACCCGTGACAGGAGGTGGGCTCGGTTGAACCTGGCAAGATGGCGGGCCGGCGACACGATCGCCGGTCGTTGGCACGTGCGTGAGGTCCTCGTCGGCCCTTACGGGGTTGTCTACGTCGTTTTCGATGGCGAATCGGGCGAGATGCTTGCGGCGAAGACATTCTCTGACGTGCTGCAGCAGTGGGACCGCATCCTGCCGCACCGCCTGAAGAAGGAAGCGCTGCCTTGGCTGAAGCTGGGTCGCCACCAGAACCTGGTTCAGCCGCGTGCCATATACAGCGTCGAAGGCTGTCCGTTGCTATTCATGGAGTACGTCAGCGGTACGCACCTCGGTCAGTGGATGGGTGCGCCCAGCCTGACCGATGATCCGGCAGCAATCCTGCGCCTGGCCCTGCAGATGTGCGACGGTCTCGAATTTGCGCAATCCAACGGCATCGGTGCGCACCGCGGTATCAAGCCGGAGAACTGTCTCATTACATCCCAGTGTGTCCTGAAGGTCACCGATCCGGGATTGGCCAGGGCCGTCGATGATTCGCTGATCGCGGTCGCCGGCGATATGCGCAGGGGGGTGCGGGCGCGCACCCGCGGGGATCTCGCAGAGCTTGTTCATGGCCGCCGTGCGGAAGACCGCAGGTACGGTGTCGCTGCGGCTGCCTATCTCGCGCCGGAGCAATTCTCTGGCAGCAAGCACATCGATCAACGGGCGGATATCTATTCATTCGGTGTGCTGCTTTTCCAGATGGCGACCGGCGCCCTGCCGTTCACGGCGGAATCCTGGGCGGAATATGAGCGGCTGCACCGGACTCAAGATCCGCCGCCGCTGCCGCCGGCGCAGCGCCTGCTCGGCGACGTGATCCAGACCTGCCTCGCCAAGGAGCCTCCCCGGCGTTTCACGGATTTTGCCGCTGTGCGCCGGCAGCTCGCGCAGCTGTTCCGGTCGCTTACGGGCGAGACCTATGCGCCGCCGCTCGATGGTGACGAGCTGGAAGCCGAGGCCTGCGACAACCAGGGTCTTGGCCTGCTGCATTTCGGCTATGTGCGGGAGGCGCTCGGCGCCTTCGAACGTGCCCTGGAGTTCAGCCCCGATCATCCGGTGCTCTGGGCGCACAAAGGCGAGGCGCTGCGCCAGCTCGGGCAAAGCGAGGAAGCCCTGGTTTGCCACCAGGTGTCGCTTGAGCTCGACTCGAAATGCGTTGCGGCCTGGTATCACCGCGGACTCGCGCTGCGGGTTTTGGAGCGCTTCAATGAGGCACTTGTTTGCCACGAGCGCGCGCTGGAACTCAATCCCCGTTACTGGCAGGCATGGATGGACAAGGGGCTTACGCTGGCAGCTCTCGGAGAACGCGGCGCCGAACTTGCCTGCTACGACCGCGTACGGGAGCTTAATCCGCGCGCTGCATCGATGTTGCGCGGCTAGAGGTCCGTGCTGCAGTCTGCCGGCGATTGGGCACCGCTTTCGGCTACCGCATTTCCTCTTGGCCTCCGGAAGATCCGAACGGCCAATCCGGCAACATCCGCGCCGCGGAATTCCTATGTCAGCAGCCGCCAGTTCGACTTGACTGCCGGTTGTCCCGCCGCATGTCTATACTTTGGTAAGGATCCGGGACAAGCCGCCGTTTGACCTTGGTTCCGGGGCGTCCGGTGTTGCCGGCGTAGGCTGCCATGCCAGGAATTTCTTGGCGCGGGCCACACAGCACCGCGAGCTGGCAGTGGCCCCGCTGCCGTGAATTTTTCGGAGGAAATCCGTGATCGAAAACCGCAAGCACGAGCGGTATGCCATGTCGCTAGAGGTGGAAGTAATCCATGCTGAGTCGGGCAATCTGGTACTCAGCACCAAGGACATCAGCGACGGCGGCGTCTTTCTGTACATGCGCAACCAGCCGTGCCCGCCAATCGGCACCGTGTTGCACCTGAAACTGCGCGGGCTCCTGGGGGGCGAGGAACCGCCCACTGTCAAAGTGACAGTGGTGCGGACCACGGACGAGGGCGTGGGGCTGCGGTTCGTCTCGGAAGAATGAGTCCAGCGGCGCACCCGATCGAACGCACTGGCGTTTCCCTCGACAGTGGGTTGGCGTAATATCCCATGAAAAGCTGTCGCCGGCAGGGATGCTGCCAATAGATATATGCTGATTCTAAAGGGGGCCGCAATGGACAACGAACGCCGTGACAACCCGCGCATGCCAGTTGCGCTCGATGTGGCGCTGTACTACAGCGCTTTGAGACTGCCGGACTGCCAGACACGCGACATCAGCCTGGAAGGCGCCTATGTACATACCGGGGGGCGGGCTTTGCCGCACAAAGCAGCGATCGACGTCGCGTTCACACTGCACGTCGGCGAAGAGATTCGCTACCACAGATTGCCGGCGGAGGTCATGCGCGTCGACCATGACGGCCTAGGCCTGATGTTCCGCTATCCCGACTACTCCTCGCTCAATGCGCTGGTGAATCTGCTCGACGCCGGATGAGATTGCAACGGCGGTGGACTCATGCCGGAGGCGGACCGGTAATTCCGATGTCCTGCGCGACCAGATCCGGTTCGCCCGTCCGCCGCAGAATCTCGTTTCGCACCGCATCTCGTAATCCAACCACTGCATCCCAGCTGCTTGCGGAGGCGGTGACGGCCGGAGCTATTTCGATCCGCACACTGCCGCGGCGCGGAAACCACTGATCCCCCCGAAGGATGGAGCGTGTTCCGCGGATCGCTACGGGCACGATCGGCGTGCCGGACTGGGTTGCCACGTAGAAGGCTCCGGTATGAAAGGGAAGTATGCCCGGCATGCGCGTGAGCGTGCCTTCCGGAAAGAACAGCAGGGTCTGTCCCGAGCGGGCGGCGATGAGTGCCGCGTCCGTGCTCTGTACGCCGCCGCCCGGTTCCACGCGTTCCGCGAACACAGCTCCGATCCGCCGCAAAAACACCCCGGCTACGAACTGCGAGGCGAGTTCGCGCTTGGCAACGAAAGTCGGGCGCTGATGCAGCAGCGCCGCAAGCACCACCCCATCAAAATAGCTCGCGTGATTGGCGGCGAGGACTGCGCCTGACGTGGGAATGTGTTCCATCCCGGTCGGCAGGATAGGGATCGCTGCGCACCGCAGAAATGCCCGGGCGATCCCGTGGACGATACGCCAGCGCAGTTTTTTTCCGGGCAGAACCGCCACCAATGTCCACGTGACCGCGCCCAGCACGTAGAGCAGCGACCACCAGTACCCGGCGTAGAGGAGCGCACCGGCTTGCGGACGGACGTGCCGGCTGCGCTCCCGGAAGCTGCGAACGTACAGACGCACTGCCTGCCACCAAACCGGTGGCGCACGTTCTCCGAGCCGGCCGATTTCGTACAGCTCGCGGCATGCGGCGCGGCGAATCTTGCCGCTGGAAGTCTTCAGCACGGTATGTGGCGGCGCCAGCACCACGTCGTCGGCCCCGGTATCGAGCAGGCCGGTCACAAGATCATCGACTTTCCGTCGGAGCACGGCGCGCTCCTGCGTGTCCTCGATCCGCGTCTCGGCGACGATGATGAGCCGTTCGGTGCCGGTAGCGCGATCATGGCTGCCGAAGGCGACAACGCATCCGCGCCGGATTCCCGGCAGATTGCCGATCGCCTGCTCCACCTCGTGCGGGTAGATATTGCGTCCGGCACGGATGATGATGTCCTTGCTTCGTCCGGTGAGATAGATGTCGCCCGTTGCGGTATAGGCCAGGTCGCCCGATTCCAGCCATGCGCCGGAAAGCAGTTCGGCGGTCTTGCCCGGATTGCGCAGGTAGCCCCCGGTGGCTGACGGGCCGCGAAACTGCAGCCTGCCTTCCCGCCGGTCGGCGAGTTCGCGTCCGGCGGCGTCGACGATGCGGATTTCATGTCGGGGCAGTGCATGGCCGCAGGCGACGAACTCCAGGGCTGTGGTATCGTCTGCCGGGGCCGGCGTGGCGTTGCCGTTGCGCACAAGCTCGGCCCGCTGCACGCGGTCTATGATCGGTATCCTGCCCGGCGGCGGAAAGCTCAGGCCGACTGAACACTCTGCGAGGCCATACACCGGCGTCATCGATTCGGGGCGGAATCCGAAGCGCGCGAAGCGTGTGGCGAAGCCTCGTATCGTTTCCGGACTGACCGGTTCGGCACCGTTGATCGCCATGCGCCACGTCCCGAGGTCCAGTCCGGATATGTCGGCGTCATCGATTTTGCGCAAACACAGTTCGTACGCGAAGTTCGGAGCGGCGGACAGCGTGGCATGGTGGCGGTGGATGGCCCACAGCCAGCGTTCCGGGCGCGCGAGAAACCGCAGCGGCGACATGATTACTGCCAGTACCGCGAAGTAGAGGCTTCCAAGCCAGGCTCCGATGAGGCCCATATCGTGATACAGCGGCAGCCAGCTGACAAAGACGTCCGTCGAATCTACCTCCATGGTCTCGCCGATGGCGCGGATGTTGGCCAGCAGATTTGCATGGGTCAATACCACGCCCTTGGGATCGCCGGTGCTGCCCGAAGTGTACTGGACCAAGGCGACGTCGTCGGCTGAACGTGCGGTGGCCGGCAGGTCTCCAGCGGGCGCAGACAGGTCGCCTACCGTGCCTACTGTTTCGATCGTTCCGGCTAATCCGCGCACCAGCCGGGCGACACGGCGGCCCTCTTCGGTGGTTACGAGGATACGCGCCTCGGCATTGGACAGGATCCCTGCCTGACGGCGTAGATGCTCTTCCAGCTGTGCAGGCCGGAATGGGGGGTATATCGGAACCGGAACACCCCCTGCGTAGAGAATCCCGAAAAACGCGGCAAAGAAGTCGCTGCACGTTGGCAGCATGATCGCTACCGATTGGCCGGTCTGCAAGCCGCGACCGTGCAGTCCGCCGGCGACTGCCAGTGCACGCTGCCGCAGAGCGCCGTAGGTGATGACCTCGCCGCCTTCATCAGAGTCCTCCAGCACAATGTGCGGCCGGTCGGGATGGGTGGCGACGTGCCAGTCGAGCACCTCGAGCAGCGTCCGCGCCGCGGCCGGCGTTGCCTGGAGGGGCTCGAGCGCCAGGGTAGGCGTCGATGGCATAGCCGCAGGCGCTTCCCGGTCGGACTGCCGCACGGCATCCAGCAGTTCATGCAGCGTCTGCGCCCGGATGAGCAGCTGCTCGTCGAGCCGCACCTTGAACGTCCGTTCCACGCGCAGAAGCAACTCGACACGACCGAGGCTGTCGAGGCCGAGGTCCCGGTCGAGCGTACTGTCCAGGTCTACGCGCAGCGTGGTGCGGCGATGCGGATGCAGGGACAGGGTCAGGTCCCGTGCGACTTCGAGAAGGCGCTTCGCGACGACGTCACCGCTGTCGGCTGTGTCCGGGCCGCTCCGTGTGCCGTCAGGGTGCGACACGGATGTTCCGGTGGCCGACGCCACAAGCTCCGGCTCTCGGGCCGCCGACGCCGGATGAGGTGCGGGGAAGCCGGGAACAGTCCGACGTACGGCCCCGCCTCCGGACGGTACACTGATGTCTGCGCATGCTTCTGTGGCCTCCGCAACGTCCTGGGGCGGTCCCGGCGGCGCCGGACAACCTGCGCGCTCCGCTGGCGCAAACGAAGTTCGCAAGCCGGGCACCTGCGCTACCCCGTCCATCCCGGATGCACGGTCCCGCCGGGGCAGGGGAGCGGTTGTGCGACCGCCTGCCCGGTTGTCGCGCGCCGGCGTACCCGAGCAGCATGTCTAGCCGGAACGACCGTCATGCCGTGGCGCAATGCGCATCGCATATCGGCTGCCACCGCGCCGGCGATGGGTCCGGGAGCATTGTAAGCCCGCGTCGCGACGGCGCGATAGCACGACGGGGGCGGCCAGTGCATGAGGTGGCTTCCGCGACGAACCAGACGCGCGCGCCACAGATTTGCCGTCAACTGCAATACGGCGCGTCCAGATTACCCATTGCGTGCCTGGTCAACTTTGATTTGCATCACAACTCCTGCGAATGTCCCAGACTGGAAAAGAGGCGCCTACGGGGCGCCGTAGGACAGCGCCGATCTGGTCCTGCCAGCCTGACCGATGCCGCCGAGCGGCAGCATCGGTACGAGGCCATGAACACGGCCTAGCCGTTCTCGCGCATCCGGCACCGGAGGAAGACTGACGGAAGCCGATGCCCGAAGTCGGGAGCACAGACTACAGCTGCGTGACCGGGATACGTGCCGTTGCTGTTGCTGGCGCCAGTCATCACCCCGGCCGCGCCGGCGCTGGTGCGCGCGCATGGCGCGGCGCGATCGAGTAACAGCGCGCGCCCGCGGATGTTATGCGTGAGCGGTGTGGCACTTCGAGTTCCGGATTGAAATCCGAGAATTCTCGCAGCGTGGCGCATGACTCTTCGGGCTGATCCAGGAACCGACAGGACGATCTCGTCCATGCGCCCTGACCGCATTCGCGTGCGAGCCGCCCTCGCGTTCTCTGGAGAATGCGCGGGCGCCAACAGCGTCCAACTTGCGGCGGTGGCCGGCTGGGATGCCGCACGCACTGGTAGCGGGCAGGCAACCGCCCAGGCTGCTTTCGCCCGGGATGCACCCAAGCCATCGGCTTGAACGAATGTTGTTACTTCGGCGGCGAGCGCCTTTTGACTGCGTCCGTCGGAGTACAGGCAGGGCTGGATTTGCAGGGCGCCTCCTTGTGGCAGCAGATCTGATATGCCGCGCCGCGCGGCTATTTTCGCGCCCCGATTCCCAGATCGCGAAAGCGCTCGACCGCTGCGCTGGGCTGAAAGTCCTCCAGTTCGAACAGCGGGCGCACCTCGATCTCGCCCTCGCGACCGTCGATTGCGGGATTGGGAAAGCGCAGGGCCCATTCCATCGCCTCTTCCCGAGATTGCACCTGGATGATCGTGTAACCGGCGATCAGTTCCTTCGATTCGGTGAACGGCCCGTCGATCACAGTGCGCTTTCCGTCCGAGCATTGGATGCGCCATCCTTTGGAGCTTGGTTGCAGCCCCGAGGCATCGAGCACTGCGCCGGCTCGTACCAGTTCCTCATGGTATTTCCCCATCCGGGTCAAAAGCTCCTCCCCGGGCATCACGCCCGCCTCGGAGTCCTTGGTTGCTTTCACGATGATCATGAATCGCATGGCGCACCTCCTGTTGTGAATTCGGACCGTGTCTTCCGGACCGTCGCCTCATTATCACGACGAAAGAGGGATTGTAAAATCGGCAACCGTGGACTGTATTGTTTGTGTGGGTATAGGCCATGCGACCGGATTGCGCGCCCGATCTCGGGATGCGGGGGGCGGGCGCGCCTGTGCCGTGGCGAACGCCTGGGACCGATGCATGGCTGAGCGCCGGCATGCGGGGACGCATCCGCCCGGGGCAGCTTTCGAATTGGACAATGATGGCGTGTGCCATTGTTATGCGCGACGACGCAGTCGCTGCCCGCCCGAAATGCTGATCGCGTTGATGCGCGCGACCGGTCGCCGCGTACCGCCCGCTCCTGCGCGGTTGCTATAAAGCGATGCCGGGCAGCGGTCCACCGCCGGCCGGCGTTGATCCACTGTATAATGGAGCATCGTTGTCAGCGCATTGAAGGCAACTCAATATGTCCCAGAAAGACGACGCACCGGTCGGACACCCCGTTGCACCCATCCGGTTCTTCACGGAGGAAGAGCTGGATGCGCTCGAGCTCGTGGATCCGGACCGGGCCTATCGCATCGCACGGGCTCAGGCCCTGGCCGAGCAATCAGGCACGCGGGCAGCGGCAGGAGTAGTGCCGGGCAAGCCGCCGGATGCGGCCAAGGTGCAGGAAGCGGTAGAAGATGTCCGTCAGATCCTGCTGCGCGACGGCGGCGACATCGAACTCGTGTATATCCAGGGTTCGACGGTGCGGGTGCGCATGAAGGGCGCCTGCGTCGGATGTCCGAATTCCGTGCTGGACCTGAGAAACGTCGTTGAGAAAATCGTTCTCGCAGTACCCGGGGTCGAACGGGTCGAGAACACGTTCTGAGCCCCGGCTTGCAATGCGGCAGTTCGGGGCCACGCGGACGGAGGGCAGCGTGACCACCGCGGACGGTGCCGGCGCCACCGATGGCTCCCGTGACCGAGGCGACGGCCGCATGAGCGTGCGCTATGTCGGGTCCGGGACCGGCATATGCCGCCGTCATCGGTCGACGCGGATCAGGATGCGTCGATGTATGCCACCGGTGGCGGCGGTCCGGCCCAGAATCTGCCGGGTCACCTGGCTCCCGGTCCCAACGGTCCCGCCGAGGTCTACCCATTGACCGAGGCGGGCGTCGATCGTGGTGCGAAGACGCCGGAAATCGACCGTCTGGCCGCCATGGTTGCCGGCGAAGGAAAATTGCGGGGTGATCTTGATCCAGACCCGGTTTCCGTGCAGCTGCGGCAATACCTCGAATCCCGTTGTCACGTCGCGGTATTCGACGCCGCCTCCGATGTCGATCTGGCCATTCGCCAGCGCCACAAAGGGCTGTATCTGCGGATAGGAGCGGCCGACCTGAATGAACGCGCGATGCCCGTCCAGCACGAAAATTGAGCGGGTGGTGTAACCGAGATCCCCCGATGTGCGGAGTTCGATCCGGTAGCGGCCGGCGGCACTGCCGCTGTGCGGACGCGGCGGCGTCTCGCCGCCTGCGAGTGCAAGGTGCGTATTTCCGGACTGCGCAACGTCCCCGGTCGCCCGCAACCTGCGCAATCCTCCGCCGCGGCGGGACTCACGTACGCTGATGTGCAGCATCGGTTCGGCGACATCGAGCCTGGCTACCGCGCGCCGGATGTCGCTGAAATTGTGCTGTGAGGTGCGCACGAACAGATTGAAGCCCCGACCGCTTGCGCTTCCTCCCGGCGCCAGCAGCGGCCGGATGACAGGCAGGATCTCGGAGGCTGGCCGGTGGCGCAGTGCGATGATATGCAGCCCGCTGCCGAAAGCGGTCGCGGATGCAAACAGCATGAGAAGCCAGATGCCGATTCCGATGTGCAGGCGGCGCACGGTTTACTCCTGCATGAACGGAAAGCGCCGCACGCTGACGAAGTGCCGGAGCCAGTAGGGATTGCTGAGTCGGTCTATCCGAACCGTCTGGCCCGTCGTCGGCGCATGCACAAACCGGCCGTGTCCGATGTAGATGCCGACATGCGATGAGGAGATGCCGCGCTCCTTGAAGAATATCAGGTCGCCCTTGTGTATATGACGGATCGATTCCCAGATGCCGTCGCGATGCTGTCCCGCGGTGGTGCGGGGTACCTGCTCGCCGGCCCTTTCGTAGCAGTAGTAGACCAGACCGCTGCAATCAAAGCCGCTGGGGGAATCCCCGCCGTAGCGATAGGGTTTCCCGACCATCCGGCGGGCCACGGCCACGACCCGGCTTGCGATGGCGGCAGGATTGTTCTCGCGTACCGGGGCGGTCGAGCATGCGGCCAGCATGGCGCCCAAAACCAGCAGTCCCGCGAGGACCTGCGGTCGGCGGCGTGCTGGTGAAAGCGTCCTCATGGTGCGCCGCTACAGGCCTGGGGGACTGATTCCGGGGAGCGGCTCGGCCAGGTTCCACATTGTTTGGAACCGGCGTGCCAGCGTCGCCGCCGCGCAGGTAGGCGGACCGCCCAACGGTTGGTCGATATCCGGCTGGTACAGTGCGACGCGGCTGTCCGTGACCACAAAAAGTTCACGCAGACCGACGTGATCCTCGCCGACACGGCGTATCTCGACGGCGTCGGCAAAGCGCCGCGCGAGTTCGAGCAGGCGCGGATTGTCGCGGACGAGTTGCTGACCGTCTTCAACCAGGACGCGGGCGCGGTTCCGGTGGTGGCGGGCAATGAACTGTCCGAGCGCCTTGGCGGTACGCTGGGTATTGAAATAATGCCCGTCGAGGACGGGTCCGAACACGGAAATTTCATGCTGCGCCTGCTCCAGAAGCGAAACGAGCGCATCCCGGAAAGCGTCGCGCGGCGTCGCGCGCGTACCGGGCTGGTTGCCGGCTGCCGGCTGGTCAGCGTTGTTGCCCATGGTTCCGTCGCAGTGACCCGGTTGGCACCCACTGGGGGGTTTTATTGCCTAGAGTATAGACGCACCGGCGCGTGGGTTCGGAGCGTTGCCGTGCCGGCGCCGACTGGAAGGTCCGGTCAGGCCGATTGCCGGCTGCTGTGCTGCAACAGCCGGCGGCGACCTAATCAGGGATTCGGGGTCTTTCCGATGCTGCCCGCCTGGAGAGCCGCATTTCCGGTGTAGGCGGACGGTGTGAGCGTCATCAGTTCGGAGCGCGCCTGTTCGGGAATGTCCAGGCCGGCAATAAAAGTGCGCAGCGATTCCGGATTGATACCGCCCCGGCCGCGGGTGAGCGCCTTGAGCTTCTCGTAGGGGCTCTCCACGCCGTAGCGGCGCATGACGGTCTGGATGGCCTCGGCCAGCACTTCCCAGTTCGAGTCCAGATCCTCTTTAAGGCGCCCGCTGTTCACCTCCAGCTTGCCGATGCCGCGCAGGCAGGACTCGTAGGCGAGCAGGGCGTAACCCAGTGCGACACCGAGATTGCGAAGCACCGTGGAATCGCTCAGGTCCCGCTGCCAGCGGCTCACCGGCAGCTTCGCCGCCAGGTGTTCGAGCAAGGCGTTTGCCAGGCCCAGATTGCCTTCGGAATTCTCGAAATCGATGGGGTTGACCTTGTGCGGCATGGTGGACGAGCCAACTTCGCCGCTCACCACTTTTTGCCGGAAGTAGCCGAGAGAGACGTATCCCCAGATGTCGCGGTTGAAATCGAGCAGGACGGTGTTGAAACGGGCAAGCGCATGGAAAAGCTCGGCCATGTAATCGTGCGGCTCGATCTGCGTGGTATAGGGGTTCCAGCCCAACCCCAGTGACCGCACGAAGCGGCTGCTCACGGCTTGCCAGTCAACCGCGGGATAGGCCGCCATGTGGGCATTGTAGTTGCCGACGGCTCCGTTCATCTTGCCCATCATGGCGATGCCGAACACCTGGTCCTGCTGCCGACGCAAGCGGTAGGCGATATTGGCCATTTCCTTGCCCACGGTGGTGGGCGATGCCGGCTGTCCGTGGGTACGTGCCAGCATGGGCTCGTTCGCATAACGACGAGCGAGGTCCTCGATTGCCCGGACCAGCCGGTCGATGACGGGAAGGAGTATCTCGTCGCGGCCGGCGCGCAGCATCATGGCATAGGCCAGATTGTTGATGTCTTCAGAGGTGCAGGCAAAATGGATGAACTCCGTTACCGCGGCAATTTCGGAGTTGTCGCGCGTCCGTTCCTTGAGGAAATATTCGATCGCCTTGACGTCGTGATTGGTGGTGGCCTCAATCTGTTTCACGCGCTGCGCGTCGGTTTCCGAAAAGCCGCTTGCCAGCCCCTCGAGTTGTGCCCGCGCCGCTTCGCTGAATGCCGGTACCTCAGCAATCTGCGGCAGCTCCGACAGGGTCAGGAGCCAGCGCACCTCGACCAGCACTCGGTGCCGGATCAGTCCGTATTCGCTGAACAGGGGCTTCAGGCCAGAGACTTTCGACGCGTAGCGGCCATCCAGCGGAGACAGCGCCATGAGGCTCGTTGTTGCTCCGGGCTGTCCGGACCGGGCGGCCTTCATATAGGCGCGCAAGGCCTCGATCTTGCTGATTCCCGGATCCTGGATATGGCCTCCGGCGAGCTTGCGCAGCCATTCCAGGCCGAGCCCGGTTTCCTGAGCAATCGTGGGCAGATGTCCTTTCTGCGTTTCGAGGTAATCAATGATCTCGCGTACGGTTTCGGTGGCCATAGGTTCCAGCTCCAGTTTATGATCCGGCCCGCAGCGAGTGCTGCCGTTCGGGCGAGGACGCCATGTTTGGCGAGGCCTCGAGAATGATACCCCCGCCCAGACAGACTTCATCACGATAGAATACCGCTGATTGCCCGGGCGTGATGGCGCGCTGGGGGATCGCGAAATCGACGCGCACGCCGCCGTCGGGCAGGCGGTGGAGCACGCAGTCCTGGTCAGGCTGCCGGTAGCGTGTCTTGGCCCGGCAGGCGAGAGGCAGTGACGGCGGTTCTCCGGAAATCCAGTGGACAGATTCCGTTTTCAGCCCCTCCGCATACAGGGCCGGGTGGTCGACCCCCTGCCCGATGTACAGCACGTTGCGGTCGATATTCTTCCCGACCACGTACCAGGCCTCGCCCGGTCCACCGACCCCGAGCCCGTGGCGCTGGCCTATGGTATAGAACATGAGGCCATCGTGCCGACCCTTGACCGCCCCGTCGAGCGTGGTGATTGTTCCCGGCTGTGCCGTGAGGTAGCGGGCGATGAATTGCCGGAAATTGCGCTCGCCGATGAAGCAGATGCCGGTGCTGTCCCGGCGGGCATGATTCGGCAGCCGGGCCTGGCGGGCAATGGTCCGCACCTCGGTCTTGGTCAGTCCCCCCAGAGGAAAGAGCGCGCGGGCGAGCTCGTACTGCCCCAGTGCATGCAAAAAGTAAGTCTGGTCCTTCTCGCGATCGTGCGCCTTCATCAGGCGGCATGCTCCTCCCGCGCCGACGATCCGGGCGTAGTGGCCGGTTGCGATATGGTGCGCGCCGAGCGCGGCTGCGTGCTCCAGGAACGCCTTGAACTTGATTTCCTTGTTGCACAGCACGTCAGGATTGGGCGTGCGTCCGGCGCGCAGTTCGGCGAGAAATGTGCTGAACACCTGGTCCCAGTATTCGGTCGCGAAATTCACGGTGTGAAGCGGGATGTGCAACGTGTCGCAGACGCGCCGCACCTCTTGCAGATCCTCTGCGGCGGTGCAGTGGCCGTCGCGGTCGTCCTCCTCCCAGTTCTTCATGAACAGGCCGGCCACGTCGTAACCCTCGCGCTTGAGCAGCAGCGCGGCGACGGCGGAATCGACTCCGCCGGACAGTCCGACTATTACGCGGTTTGCGCCGGTCATGCGGTTGAGCGGGTGCGGGCCCTAGGACACCTCGCGCAGGGCGTCCAGCGGATAGCGTGCGCCAACAAGAAAATCGTCGACGCACCGCTGGACCTGCGGGCTGCGGTGGCGGTCGGCGCAGCGGGCGATCTCGGCGGGCGTCATCCAGACCGTCCGCATGATACCCGTGTCGAGCGGGCGGTCCGCGTCATGACGCAGCAGATCTCCGACGAACGCGAAGCGCAGGAAGGTTCTGCCGTCCGCGCGCGACGGCCAGCGGTATACGCCCAGCAGGGCGCGCGGTGCGAAGTGCCATCCGGTCTCCTCCAGGGCTTCACGCACGACCGCCTCGATGAGTGTTTCTCCTTCTTCCAGATGGCCGGCTGGTTGGTTCAGCATGGCCTGTCCGCCGATCTGCTCCTCGACCAGCAGGAAGCGGTCATCGCGCTGGATGACTGCGGCGACCGTGACGTGCGGCTTCCACCTCATGCCTGGCATCATACAGGGGTTCGGGGCGCGCATCACGCCACTGGCCGGGCTGCAGGTCGTCCAGTTTCCATGGCCCGATGGCGCAGCGCACCAGACGCAGGGTGGGAAAGCCGGCGGCCGCCGTCATGTGGCGCACCTGCCGGTTGCGCCCTTCGGTGAGCCGGATCTCCAGCCAGGACGTCGGAATGTCGCGCCGGAAGCGCACCGGCGGATCGCGCGGCCAGAGGCAGGGTTCGGGAATCGCCCGGACTTCTGCCGGCCGGGTCCGCCGTCCCTGTATCAGGATCCCGCCACGCAGCGCATCGAGGGCAGCCTCATCCGGAACGCCTTCGACCTGGACCCAGTAGGTCTTCGGCAGCTTGTGGCGCGGATCGCTCAGGCGGTGCTGCAGCCTGCCAGCGTCGGTCAGCAGCAGCAACCCTTCGCTGTCCTTGTCCAGGCGGCCGGCCGGATAGACCCCTGGCACCGCGATGAAGTCAGCCAGGGTCGTGCGCCCTTGGCGATCCGTGAACTGGGTCAGGACGCCGAACGGCTTGTTGAAGCAGATCAATCGCGGCATGCGAGAGCGGGCGTGAAGGGGTAATGTGTCCCGGCGGATGGGCATCGGAGAACCATCAAGCGTGACACCATATGCCGGCATTATATATATCTGACCGGCTCGGCGCACGACACAACCGCGCTTTACAGCGGCCGCCAGTGATGACATGCCTGCGCTCGGGCGCAGCAGCAGGTGGAACATGGGCGGCGGAATGCGTAAAATGGCGGGTGACGTGCCACCGCAGACACGTCCTAATCAACTAGAAGTGAGCCGCCATTGCCTGATTCCGATCCGACGCGCCCGCTGCCACGTGTTGCGCGCGCGGTCCGCATTGTTGCACGGCTGATTCGTCGAAATCTCCGGCGCCGCTGGCTGGATCACGGTGTGCTGTGGGTGGGCGCGGCCATTGTTGGTGTGCTGGCGGTGTTGTTCGCCCGCTGGAACCAGGACGTGCTGGTGATATTCCAGCACTGGATCTCGGGCCGCGTCTGGTTGGCGCTGATCATCACCCCGGTCTTCACCGCGGTCGCCGTGTGGGTAACCCGCAAATGGTTTCGCGGCAGCGAAGGCAGCGGCATTCCCCAGGTGATTGCCGCGCTGCATGGGTCGGGGGGTTCCGAACGTAATTCGCAGCACTTCGGCCTGCGCATCATTGTGGCCAAGTTCGGAATCGGGCTATTCGCCGTGCTTGGGGGGCTGACGTTCGGTCCCGAAGGACCGACGGTGCATGTCGGCGCTTCGGTGATGTACGAGATGCGCCGCTTCTTCCCGCGGCCTACGCTGCGGGTCGAGCGGCTGCTGCTGCTGGTTGGCGCGGCCGCTGGCCTGTCCGCCGCATTCAACACGCCGCTTGCCGGCGTCCTGTTTGCCATCGAAGAACTCTACCGCAATTCCGAGATCCGCAACATCGGAGTGGTGGTCGTCGGCATCGTCGTTTCCGGCCTGGTGTCCCTGGCGATTGCGGGCAACTACCTTTATTTCGGCCAGCTCAACGCGCCCACCATGTTCCCGATCAGTTTTGCCGTGCCGGTCCTGGCAGCGGCGGTCTTGTGCGGATTCGCCGGGGCGGCGTTCAACCTGCTTATATTGCGCCAGTCGAAGTGGATCTCGCCGCGGTTGTCGGTCTGGCGTGACCGCTCTCCCCTTGTCTGGGGCGGGGTGCTCGGGTTGCTGGTGGCGATCATCGGCATTGCCACGGGCGGCCAGACCTGGGGCAGCGGCTATGAACAGGCCCGGCACCTTGTCTTGAACCACGGGCCGCAGGTGGGCTGGATCTACCCGATTGCCAAGATGGCGACCATGACCCTGTCGAATATCACCGGACTGCCGGGCGGGCTGTTTGCGCCATCTCTTTCAATCGGTGCCGGATTCGGACACTGGATCAGTCAGTGGTTCAGCCAGTTTCCACAACCCGCCATCGTGGCTGTAGCCATGGTGGGCTATATGTCGGCGGTAACCCAGTCGCCACTGACATCGTTTCTGGTCGTCATGGAGGTGGTCAACGGCGGCGGACTGATCATCCCGCTGATGGCCACGGCGCTCATCAGCAGCCGAATATCAGGCCTCTACACAGCGCCCCTGTACGACGTGTTGGCGCGCCAGAACTATTTCAACAAATCGTAACGTCCATGGTGTCCGGATGGCCTGCTGCCGCCAGCAGCCGCATCATGGAGGGGCGGGCCGGCAGGCTCCGGCCCGGTTCGAGCCGCTACGGCCATGTGCGATTTCCACCGGTGCCGGCCTTGGGCCGGACAGCTTTGGACTCGCGGCGGTCCCATCAGGCTTATTCCCGGTGTGGGGCGCAAGCGCGGGATATGCACCGGATGACGACGTAGAGGGCAATCGCCTTATGCTTCCAGTCGCGGTGTGTTATGCTCGGGCCGTTGGAGTAGGGTGGTCTACAGGTTCGCTGCTCCCCAATCAGCAGACGGTCTGAGTCCTGCCCCGGCCTTCCGGATTTCCATCAGACAAGCATTGACTCGAAGTGCAGATGTCGACACCAGATGGACCATTGATTTGCGTCCGTTGCAGGGATGGTCATTGCCGGCTTCGTACGCAGATCGCTCGTGGCATAACAGCCGCATGGCCGTTATGCCGGACTCAACTTAACGGAATCCTCGCTGCTCATGCCTAACTCACACTCCACTGCTGATTCGAATCCGACCGATCCGGTCGCCATGTCGGCGCTCGAGCGGCGTTCAAGCCTGACGCTCGCGTCGATCTACGGATTGCGCATGCTCGGGTTGTTTCTCATTCTGCCGGTGTTCGTGGTCTATGCGCGTCACCTGCCGAACGCCAGCACGACCCTGGTCGGCGTTGCCCTGGGGATCTATGGTCTGGGCCAGGCAATCATGCAGATTCCGTTGGGCGCGGCCAGCGATCGCTTCGGCCGCAAGCCGGTGATCGTGTTCGGACTCCTGCTGTTTGCCGCCGGGTCGTTTCTGGCGGGAGCAACCGGCAATCTGTACATCATCATTGCCGGACGCGTCCTGCAGGGTATGGGGGCGATCTCCGCGGCGATCTCGGCCCTGATCGCCGACTCCACCCGTGAGCATAACCGCACGAAGGCGATGGCTCTGGTCGGCATAACCATAGGAATGAGCTTCATCATCGCGCTGGTTGCAGGCCCGGCGCTCGACCACGTCATCGGCGTTCCGGGCATCTTCGTTCTCACCGGGGTGCTGGCCCTGCTGGCGATTGCGGTTGTCATCTGGATCGTGCCCGATGTGCCAATGACGATCCATGCGGAGGAAACCCAGGGGCACTGGGCGCGTGACGTGTTCACGGCACCGCTGCTGCGCCTCGATTTTTCAATCTTCGTGGTCAATTTCCTGCAGGTCGGCCTGTTCGTGGTGGTGCCCGTAGCCCTGATCCGGCATGCCGGCATTCCGCTGCGGGACCACTGGATGGTCTACCTCCCCGTCACGGTGCTCTCCTTCGTGCTGGCGGTTCCGGGCATCATCTGGGCGGAGCGGCATGGCCACATGAAGCCGGTCTTTCTGGGGGCGGTTGCCCTGCTCGCGCTGAGCATGCTGGGCATGGCGGTAGCCTATGATCATCCGGTCGGGCTCATCGCCGCGCTGTTCTTCTTTTTTATCGGCTTCAACGTGATGGAAGCGCTGCTTCCCTCGCTGGTCTCGCGTACGGCGCCACCGGCGCGCAAGGGGCTTGCTCTGGGCGTCTACAGCACAGGGCAGTCCCTCGGGATTTTCGCCGGTGGATTGGTGAGCGGCCTGCTGGCGCAGCATCTCGGGCGGCCCGCGGTCTTTTTCGCCGGCGCGATTCTGGCGGCCGTGTGGTTCGTCGTGGCCGGATCCATCCAGCCTCCGGCCAGGCGCCATGCGGCGCCGGCATCCGGTCGCACCGCGCCCTGATGCGTGAAGCCCGGCCCTGACCGGCCGGGACGTCGAGGACGTGCCCCGGCCGGGGCCGTGCTTCGGGGAACCGATCTTCCTCGCGGGGTCTCATGTTGCCCGTTTCCCGGTATACTACGACCCCTTTCCGTATCTTTGCGGCATCAAACAAACCCGTACCGACCGTAAGAGAACCCTGCTCATGGCCTATGACAAAATCAAGGTGCCCGCTCGGGGCGAACGCATCACCGTGAACGCCGATTCCAGTCTGGACGTGCCTGACCACCCCATCATTCCGGTGGTGGAGGGGGACGGAATCGGTGTTGATATCACGCCGGTCATGCGCAATGTCGTCGATGCCGCGGTGGCCAGGGCCTACGGTGGGCGCCGTGCCATCGCCTGGATGGAGGTCTATGCGGGCGAGAAGGCGGCCAGGGTGTACGGCGGCGATCAGTGGCTGCCGCAGGAGACGCTCGACGCCCTGCGCGATTACGTGGTTTCGATAAAAGGGCCGCTCACGACGCCGGTTGGGCAGGGTGTGCGATCGCTCAACGTTACCATCCGCCAGGCACTGGACCTCTATGCCTGTGTCCGGCCGGTACGCTACTTCCCTGGGACGCCGTCGCCGCTGAAGAATCCGGAGCTCACGGATATGGTGATATTCCGGGAGAATACCGAGGACATCTATGCCGGCATCGAATGGCCGGCCGATTCGCCGCAGGTACGGCAGGTCATCTCCTTCCTCGAAGAGCAGATGGGCGTCACCCAGATCCGTTTTCCGGACAGTTCCGCCATCGGCATCAAGCCGGTTTCACGCGAGGGCTCGGAACGGCTGGTCAGAAAGGCGTTGCGCCACGTAATCGATCACGATCGCCGCTCGCTGACCCTGGTGCACAAGGGCAACATCATGAAATATACCGAGGGCGCGTTCCGCAACTGGGGCTACGAGCTGGCAAAACGGGAGTTCGCGGCGAAGCCGATCGGGGAAGGTCCGTGGTGCATGATCACCAATCCGCGCACCGGGCGCGAAATCGTCGTGAAGGATGTGATTGCCGACAATTTCCTGCAGCAGATCCTGCTGCGCCCGGCGGAATACGACGTGATCGCCACGCTCAATCTGAACGGGGACTATATTTCCGATGCGCTCGCCGCGCAGGTCGGTGGCATCGGAATCGCGCCCGGCGGCAACATTGCCGATGCGGTGGCGGTGTTCGAGGCAACGCACGGCACGGCGCCGAAGTATGCGGGGAAGAACCAGGTGAACCCCGGGTCCATGATCCTGTCCGCGGAGATGATGCTGCGTTATCTCGGCTGGACCGAGGCGGCCGACTTGATCATCAAAGGCATGGGCGCGGCAATTGCCGCGCGGACCGTCACCTACGATTTCGCCCGGGTGCTGGCGGGAGCGGATGGAAAGGCTGCCGGGGTGACCCAGGTGTCCAGCTCCGGATTCGGCGAAGCGGTAATGGCCAGCATGTAGCCGAGGACCATTACTTCAGCGGGGGCATGTACTCGGTGCGGACGTGCCCTGATGATTCGGGCGGGCGTATTCCGGCGTCCACGAGCAGCTTGAGCAGCTTGCCTCCGGACTCACCAAGCAGCGCCGACTGCTCGGTGAGCGCTTGGACCAGGAGCTGCGCTTCTCCAGGCTCCAGGATCACGCTCAGGGAATCGGTGGTCTGGCTTTCGATGTTCATGGGTGGCACCTCACTTCTCAATGCTGGGGTGCTGAGCGCCCGCGTCCCAGGGATGGGGCGGCTGCCGAAACCGGTCGCGCATGCCGTAGCCGGCGCTTCGCAGTATGTCGGCCAGATCCAGCAGGATGCTATGCATGTCCTCGGCGTGCGCGAGGATCGGCCGCGCCAAGGGGTCCAGTTCCGCCTTGTCCAGTTCGAGAATGATGCGTCCGTCATTCAGCTTTCTGGTGTCCATCATCCGCTGTCCTCCTGTCTGCACCGGTATATATTGCGCTCCATCCGACGTTTCCGGCAATCCCTTCGGGCCGATCTCGTCTCCATGGACTGTACAGCCAGCCCGACGTTTCGGGCCCGGAAAAAAGAAAACCCGGCAGGAGCCGGGCTCAGGGATGATGCAGACTTCTGCAGGACCAGGATCGTGCTGGCTGCTAGGATAATGCACGAATATTGGTTGCCTGCGGACCTTTGGGTCCTTCCTGGATTTCAAATTGGACCTGTTGCCCTTCTTTGAGGGTCTTGTATCCGTCCATTTCAATTGCCGAGAAATGAGCGAACACATCGTCACCGCCATTGGTGGGCGAAATGAAGCCGTACCCCTTGCTGGCGTTAAACCACTTTACAGTGCCTGTTGCCATACCACATCCCCCTAGTTCTCAACGGAGCTGAATACCGCGGCCCCATTCTTATTGCCCATACGAGATGCGTTCCCTGGACTGGAATCGCGCCGGTGTGCCCGGGAACGCTTTTCCGAGTAAAATCAAGCCCGCATCAATGCCATCTTCCCGCTTTTTTTGTCCAAGTCAAGAATACCGCATGGCTAGGCCTGGCTGGACGCCTGGGGGCAGGGGGAGGGCGGCGGATGATGTCAGGCGGCAGACAGAGTGCGGGTGAGCGCCCCGCCGGACGCGCCACTATATCTGAAAAGTCTTGAATTTTTGGGTGGCGGTCCCAAAATGTAGATACTTCACAGCCATGGTCTAATCTTTGAGTAATGAAGGGTTATGAGCGACAAACAGCTGCAATATACTGATGGTCTCGTTGTTCAGGAGGCCAAGCCGCAGCTGAAGAGGCCGCAGCTCTATAAAGTTATCCTTCTGAATGACGATTATACGCCCATGGAGTTCGTGATTGTGGTGCTGGAGCGTTTCTTCCACAAGAGCCGTGAAGAGGCAACGCGCATCATGCTGCATGTGCACCAGAAGGGAATCGGTATATGTGGCCTCTATACGCGCGAGGTGGCTGAAACCAAGGTGCGTCAGGTGATGGTGTTTTCGGCGGACAACCAGCATCCGCTGCAGTGTACGATGGAGCCGGAGTAGGGCCTCTAGAAAGAGATTGCGCCGGAAGCGTTTCCGGGAGGGTAGCCAGATGTTGTCTCAGGAACTGGAGTTCTCGCTGAATGCGGCGTTTCAGGACGCACGCGAGAAGCGCCATGAATACATCACAGTCGAGCATCTGCTTGCTGCGCTGTTGGACAATCCCAGCGCGGCACGCGTGCTGCGCGCCTGCGGTGGCAACATCGACGAGCTTCGCAAGAATCTCAAGACCTTTCTGAGCGAGAGTGTTCCCAGCATTCCGGCCGGCAGCGAAAACGACACCCAGCCGACACTCGGCTTCCAGCGCGTGATCCAGCGGGCGGTGCTGCATGTCCAGGGCGTCGGCAAGAAGGAGGTTACCGGCGCGAACGTGCTCGTTGCGATTTTCGGCGAGAAGGATTCGCATGCGGTGTATTTTCTGCACAAGCAGAACATCAGCCGCTTCGACGTGGTGAATTTCATTTCCCACGGAATCTCGAAGGTCCCCGGAGAGAGCCAGCCCGAGTTGCCGGCTCCCGAAGAGAGCGAGGACGGCAGCGGCGCGCCCGAGCGTAGCCCGCTCGACATTTTTACGGTCAATCTGAACGAGCGAGCGCGCGCCGGAAAGATCGATCCGCTCATCGGCCGCGAGCCCGAACTGCAGCGCACAATCCAGATCCTGTGCCGCCGCCGCAAGAACAACCCGCTGTATGTCGGCGAGGCCGGCGTCGGCAAGACCGCGATCGCCGAGGGGCTGGCGAAAAAGATCGTCGACGGCGAAGTGCCGGAGGTGCTGTCGAAGAACACGATCTACGCGCTCGACATGGGGGCGCTGCTGGCAGGAACGAAGTATCGCGGCGACTTTGAGAAGCGGCTGAAGGCCGTGCTGCACCATCTCAAGAAGCAGGAACACGCAGTGCTGTTCATCGACGAGATCCACACCATCATCGGGGCGGGAGCTGCCTCAGGTGGCGCCATGGACGCTTCCAACCTGCTCAAGCCCGTGCTGTCCTCGGGCGACCTGAAGTGCATCGGCTCCACGACCTACCAGGAGTACCGCGGCATCTTCGAGAAGGACCGGGCGCTGTCGCGGCGATTCCAGAAGATTGACGTGACCGAGCCGAGCGTCGAGGAGACGGTGCAGATACTGCAGGGACTCAAGGCTCGCTTCGAGCAGCACCACGGCGTACGTTACACCAGCCAGGCGCTGCGCATGGCTGCCGAGCTGTCGGCGCGCTTCATCAATGACCGGCACCTGCCGGACAAGGCGATCGACGTGATCGACGAAGCGGGGGCGAGCGTCCATCTTCAGGCGCCGGGCAAGCGCAAAAAGACCATCGGGGTGGGGGATATCGAGGATATCGTCGCCAAGATCGCCCGCATTCCACCCAAGAGCGTGTCTTCGTCGGACATCAAGGCGCTGCGCACCCTGGAGCGGGACCTGAAGCTGGTCGTGTTCGGCCAGGACCAGGCGATCGACGCCCTGGCGACCTCCATCAAAATGGCGCGGTCCGGTCTGGGTCAGCCGGAGAAGCCGATTGGCTCGTACCTGTTTTCCGGGCCGACTGGGGTAGGCAAGACCGAAGTCACGCGCCAGCTCGCGAAAGTGCTGGGACTGGAGCTGATCCGGTTTGACATGTCCGAATACATGGAACGGCATACGGTATCGCGCCTGATCGGCGCGCCGCCGGGCTATGTCGGTTTCGACCAGGGCGGGCTTCTGACCGACGCGGTGACAAAGCATCCGCACGCAGTGCTGCTGCTCGATGAGGTCGAGAAGGCCCATCAGGACGTGTTCAACCTGCTGCTGCAGGTGATGGATCACGGGACCCTGACGGACAACAACGGGCGCAAGGCGGATTTTCGTAACATTATCATCGTCATGACGACCAATGCGGGCGCCGAGTCCATGGGCCGTTCGTCCATGGGGTTCCGCCACCAGGATCACAGCGGCGACGACGTCGAGGCGATCAAGCGGATGTTTAGCCCTGAGTTCCGCAACCGGCTGGACGCAGTCATTCCGTTCCGGGCGCTGGACAAGGGCACGATCGCACATGTAGTGGACAAGTTCATCCTGGAGCTGGAGGCCCAGCTGGAAGAGCGCAGTGTCACCGTGGAATTCGATGAGCGCGCCCGGGCCTGGCTGGCGGAGCATGGTTACGACGCGGCAATGGGTGCAAGGCCCATGGCGCGCCTGATCCGCGAGAAGGTAAAGAAGCCCCTTGCCGACGAGCTCCTGTTCGGCAAGCTCGCAGGAGGCGGGCATGTGCAGGTGAGCGTCAAGGACGGGGAGCTCGCCTTCGGGTTCTGACGGCCGTCGCCAGTTTGCGCTTGCGCAGCCCGGAGCGGGGAAAAACCTGCCCGGGTTGCGCAGGGTCTGCTTCGTACCCGGCTCCGCTGATCAAGGAATTCCACACGGGAACAAGAGCTTATCGTGGCCCGTGCGGCCGGTCTCCGGTACTGGTGATAGCGCCCGGATCGGGGCGGGGTTCAGTGTGCGCGGGATCCCGGCCCGGCGGAGGCGGCCCCGACTGCGTCCTGCAGAATAAACGGGCGGGTTGCAGCGTCTTACATCATGTCGATGCCCTTTTGAGTTGTACCCGTTCCCGGGTACCGGGGTCCCGAGTGGCGATCACCAGGCATTAAGAGCCACGGTCACAGTTCCATCATCACTTGATTTATCTCGATAGGAGACAGAACCCATGCGTAAACATGCGATTGCACTGGCCATGCTGACTTTTGTGACCTTGCTGGGCGCAATTCCCGCGGCGCAGGCGGCCGTGACAAAGGTTGTGCTGCAGATCAGCAACGCGAAGCCTGCGACGCAGACTCTGGTGCTCAACGTTGCCAATAACCTCATCAATGCCTATGGTCTCGACAATGTGAAGATCCACGTCGTCGCATTTGGACCCGGCCTGAAGCTGCTGTTCGCAAAGAACCCGAACCTTATCCGCATCCAGAGTCTTTCTGCATCGGGGGTCCACTTCGATGCCTGCGAGAATACTCTGGCAGCCATGACCAAGCAGCTCGGCTATCGGCCGAAACTGGATCCGTATGCGACTCCGGTTCCGGCAGGGATTGTCCAGATCGTGAAGCTGGTGCATCGCGGCTACACGCTGGTGAAGCCTTAGCCGCAGGGATCCCACCGCGGTCCTGCGGAGCTTTCCGGTCCGAGCCGGACGGCGGGCACGGCTTGCCAGGGACGGCAGCCTGGCTTAGGGTAACGGCATGAAGCCCATCATCGTGTCGCAGTCAGCGCCGACTCTTGAATCGAGTCGCCCGCTGTACGAGCGCGTGCCGACACGCGACGAGCACGGTCAGCGTCTGAGTGATTTCATGGTCCTGTTTCCCGGCCTGCGCAACCGACCGGCGCATCAGCTCGCCGAGATCCTCGGCCGCATCCAGGCAGTGCTGGGCCGGTATGCGGAAGTGGTATTTGCGGAACTCAACATGCGGCTCAATCTGCTATGGATATCGGTGCGCCCCAGGCCGGGGGTAATTCTGGAGATTGCGGCAGCCATCAAGGCCATGATGCCTGAAGCGCTGCTTGTGGGTGAACGATGCTGGAGCTGAACCTGCGCGCCGATGGTGCGGCAGTCGGCAGAACTGTCAGCGCGCGCGGAACGTGATGCGGCCCTTGGAGAGGTCGTAAGGGGTGAGCTGCACCGTGACCTTGTCGCCCGTCAGGATGCGGATGTAGTTCTTGCGCATCTTTCCGGAAATGTGGGCGGTGACCACATGACCGTTCTCGAGCTGGACCCGGAACAGGGTGTTCGGCAGGGTCTCGATGATCGTCCCTTCCATTTCAATGCTTTCTTCTCTTGCCACGCCTGACCTCACGGTTGAATTCGGAACGGGGTCGTCACCCCCTCTGCTGGCGCCGTATGATGCCCCACTCGCGGAAGGGCGTAAAGGCGCAGTTTAGGATTCGGTGTGGAGGGGCACGCAGGCGGTCCGGAGGCAGGCGGCTGTTATCAGCCGAATCTGCTGCCGGCGCGCTGGCGATGAGCCGGGACCAACCAAGCGACATGCGGGTGAATCGCCTCTTCGCTGAGCATGATATCGACAGCAAGAAAACGGGCCAGCTCGGCGTCGCTCGTCAGGCTTGAAACGCTTTCTCGCAATTTGCGGTAATGAAAGTCGTTTATATACAGCGTATTGGGATGGAATCCGTGATCCGCACGGAAGTCGCGGAACAGGCGGAAGAGAAAACTGAGCATGGCTGTAGTCCCCAGGGGAAGGAGCAATCCGCAGGACACTGCTGCCTGGGAGTGCTCTGGCTTGCCTCCAATCGCCGGCCCGGTGGCGCGGCCCATCGATCCCGTCGGTGCCGGCACAAATTATCGCGGGATGATGACCGCACGATGACCATAACGCAGCCCGGACCGAAATCCGGGCCTGGTCCGCGGCGCCGCCGGTGATACGGTCCGGGTGGCCGCATCAGGAACGCCTGTTGACAAGTGGCTCCCAGCGCCCGTCGCGCAGGGCTTCCAGGGGCTGAAAGTTTGTCTTGTAGGCCATTTTCGGGCTTTGCGCGATCCAGTAGCCCAGATACAGCCACGGCAGGCCGCGCCGCCGGGCCTCGGCGATCTGCCACAGGATCGCGTAGACGCCCAGGGCGCGTGCCCGTGCTTCGGGATCGTAAAAGGTGTAGACAGCGGAAAGTCCATCCGGCAGCACATCGGTCACCGCAACACCCAGCAGATCACCGACCCGGTGGTGCGGCGCAGCGCCCGCGTCAACTGCCGGGCCGGCCACGCGCAGCTCGCAGAATTCGGTTTCCATGTGCGCGCTGCGCAGAAACCCGATGTATTTTTCTGGATCAGGATCGTCCATGGTGGAACCGGGATGGCGGCCGGCCTGGTAGCGGCGATACAGCGAAAAATGTTCGGAACTGAAACCGGCGGGCCGGATGGCCACGTGGACGTCGGCGTTTCTCTTCCAGACCCGCTTCTGGCCCCGCGAGGGGCGGAAACGTTGCACCGGAATGCGTACCGGAATGCAGGCTGCGCAGCCCTCGCAATAGGGCCGATATACCAGTTCGCCGCTGCGGCGGAAACCCTGTCGGACAAAGTCGGCGTAGCTACGGGCGTCGAGCGCCTGGTGCGGATCCACGAACACGATCGTGCTGTTCCGCTCTGGCAGATAGCTGCAAGGATGCGGCATCGACAGGTACAGATTCGGTTTGCTCTGGGTAGCCGTCATCGGCTTGCTGCCTGAGTCCCGAGTTCCGATGTCCAGGCCCCGGGACGTCCTGGAAGTCTGAGGGCAGCAGCGAGCAGCATCAGGAAGCGTGACCGGGGCATCTCTTCGGCGCCCAGGCTGGAGAGGTGTGCGGATGCGACCTGGCAATCAATCAGACTGTAGTTCCAGGTCTCGAGCTGCCGCACCAGATGCGTCAGAGCAACCTTGGATGCGTCGGTGGTCCGGCTGAACATGGATTCTCCGAAGAACGCGCCGCCCAGCGATACGCCGTACAGGCCCCCGACGAGATCTTCGCCCAGCCAGGTTTCCACCGAATGAGCATGGCCTTCTGCGTACAGGCGGCAGTACGCATCCTGCATCTCGGATGTGATCCAGGTGCCGCCGCCAGGCTGGTTGCGGCGCGGCTCTGCGCAGCGCTCGATTACCGACCGGAATGCCATGTCCAGCGTGACACGGAATCGCCCGCTTTTCAGCGTCTTGCGGAGGCTGCGGGAAATCCTGAGTTGCTGCGGGAACAGCACCATGCGGGGGTCCGGTGACCACCACAGGACCGGCTGCCCGGGGCTATACCAGGGAAATATGCCGCAGCGGTATGCTTCGAGCAGCCGCTCGCTTCCCAGATCGCCGCCGACCGCCAGCAGTCCCTCCGCCGAAGCCATCTCCGGCGGCGGGAAGCGTATCTTGGATCCGTAGGGCATCAATATCGGCATGACGGGTGCGGTGGCATAGTCCGATCGGTTGGGTGGCCGGAAGCCGGCAATCCTCCCGGGACCCCAAGCTCGCCGTGCCCAGGGCCGCACACGGGCGCGTTCCGGTCAGATTCCATCCCTTTTTTTGAACGGTGAATGTTCATGAAGTTCATCGAGATGGGATTCCATTGCGCCATCCTCGCGGTCCAGGAAATCGGCCACCGCACGTGCGAATTCCGGATGGCGGAGCCAGTGGGCGGAATACGTCTTGTTGGGAAGGAAGCCGCGCGCCTGTTTGTGGCCGCCCTGGGCGCCTCCCTCGAACCGTGCGATACCGGCGGCGATGCAGTACTCGATGGCGCGGTAATAGCAGGTCTCGAAATGCAGGCCCGGAATGTCCTGCATTCCCCCCCAGTAGCGGCCGTACAGCGTGTCCGCGCTGCGGAAGTTGAGTGCTGCGGCAATATCCTCGGAGCCGTTGCGGGCGACGACCATGACAACGCGATCGCGCAGGGTTTCTGCGAGCGCCAGAAAGAACTCCGGTGTCAGGAATGGCGCGCCCCCGTACTTGCGGATGGTGTCGAGGTGGAATTCATAGAACCGCTCCCAATGCTTCGGGCGGATATCATCGCCGGTCAGTACCACCGTGTCGATGCCCGCCTCGCGCAGTTGCTGGCGCTCGCGCCGGATCTTCTTGCGCTTCTGGGACGAGAAGTCCGCTAGAAATTCCTCGAAATCCCGGTAGCCGCGGTTATGCCAGTGGAACTGGTAGCCGGTCCTTCGCATCATGCCGCAGGCTTCCAGGGCTGCCATGTCGGCGTCCGCGGGAAACAGCCAATGCAGCGACGAAACACCCAGCTGGTCGGCCAGGTCGCGTGCCGCGCCGATCAGGCGATTCCTGGTCGTGCCCGGATCTGCATCGGGAGCCACGAGCAGGCGCGGGCCGGCAGCGGGCGTGAACGGGACCGCGGCCACGAGTTTCGGGTAATAGCGCAGGCCGGCACGGCCATATGCGTCCGCCCACGCCCAGTCGAATACGAATTCGCCGAACGAGTGGCTCTTGAGGTACAACGGTACCGCGCCGATCAGCCGGTCGTCGGAATCGTGCAGCAACAGGTGCTGCGCCGTCCAGCCGGTGGCGGCGCAGGCGCATCCGCTATACTCAAGCGCATAGAGGAAGGCATGACAGAGGAATGGATTGTCGCCGCCAGTCAGGCGATCCCAGTCATCCGGTCGGACCTGCTCGAGGCTTTCTGCAACCGATACCCGCATGGATCCAGTGTAATACTGTGACCGCCCGTGGGTCACGGTGTTTGAACAGGGGCCCGGATTCCTTCTGCAGGGGCGTCCGCCGGGACATGCGGCTCAGGCAGGCGGCTCCTCCTGCGTGGCGGCTGTTCGGGGCGATCCCTAAAGGGTTCTCGAAGCAGGGTTTTGCGGGCGCGCGCGAAGCGGTGCTCGCCGGGCCAACATGGTTGCGATGGCGGCATGCGCGGCGTCCGGCAGAATCCGGCCAGATGCCTGCCGCGCCAGTCGCGGGAGCGCGGGCAGTCGCGCCCGGACAACCGGTGCGCGGGCGTTGCTCGGTTGCCGGAACTGCACCGGCAATGCCGGGTACGCTGGCCGCCCGCCCCCGCTATGGTCCGCGGCGGGAGGTTCATTTATGGGGCGGATTGGCCCACAATAGCCGCGGCTGTTGCGATCCTGCAACCGCCCAGATGTGCAGATCGCGGCAGGCCCGGCGGCGGAAATGGATACGACGATATCATCTCAGACACCCTCTCGCTGCGGTTGCTGGGCGCCCCCATGCGTGCGGCGGAGATGGGCCTGATGGCGCTGCGGCTGGCGGTTGCCCAGACCAACCTCCTGGTCGGGGACGTTCCCGGCAACGTCGAGCGCGTGCTCCGGGCGGTCGACCGCGCGCGCCGCATCGAGGCGGATGCCGTGGTGTTCCCCGAGCTCACGCTCACCAGCTATCCACCGGAAGACCTTCTGCTGCGCGGGCACCTCTACGATCAGGTGCAGGCGGGGCTCGACCGGCTGTGCCGTGACGTCCGCGGCATCGACCTGATCGTAGGCTATCCGAGGCGCATTGACGGTAGGGTCTTCAATGCGGTTTCAGTCGTTCGCGACGGAGTCCTGGTAGCGACCTACCACAAGCACCTGCTGCCGAACTACAGCGTGTTCGACGAAAAGCGCTATTTCGAGGCCGGCAGCGCCCCCTGTGTCGTCGACATCGCGGGCGTTCCCGTGGGCCTGACGATCTGCGAAGACGTCTGGCAGCCGCAACCGGTGCGGCTGACCGCCCAGGCCGGTGCGCGGCTCATGGTGACCGTCAATGCCTCGCCCTATCACATGGAAAAGGGGCGCGAGCGCGAACAGATCATGGCGGCGCGCGCCCGTGAGAACCGGATGCCGGCGGTCTACGTGAACCTCGTTGGAGGACAGGACGAACTCGTTTTTGACGGGGACTCGTTCGTGGTCGATGCGAATGGGGTCGTGACCCAGCGCTTTGCGGCATTCCAGGAAGGCCTGTTTGCCGTCGATTTTCGTGTTCACGGCACCGATGTTGTGCCGGTCGGCGTCCCACTGCCGGCGCCCATGCCTCCCGAGGAGGAGGTATATCGCGCGCTTGTGCTCGGCGTGCGCGACTACGTGACGAAGAACCGCTTTAAGGGAGTCGCCATCGGCCTCTCGGGAGGCATCGATTCGGCGCTCACGCTGTGCATTGCGGTCGACGCCCTGGGTGCCGAGCAGGTGGAAACGCTCATGATGCCGTCGCGATTCACCGCGACGATGAGCCTGGAAGACGCGGCGACCATGGCCAAGACGCTCGGAGTGCGGCACTCGATCATTCCCATCGAGCCGATGGTCAAGGCGTTCAACGAGGCGCTGCGCGAGGAATTTCGCGGGCGGGGCCGGGATGTCACGGAGGAGAACATCCAGGCGCGCATTCGCGGCAGCCTGCTGATGGCCGTTTCCAACAAGACCGGGCGCCTGGTGCTCACCACCGGAAACAAGAGCGAAATGGCGGTGGGCTATGCCACGCTCTACGGTGACATGGCCGGCGGTTATGCCGCAATCAAGGATGTGTTCAAGACGCTGGTTTACCGGTTGGCTGGATACCGCAACCGCATTGCTCCCGTCATCCCCCTGCGAATGATAGAACGCCCGCCCTCCGCCGAGCTTGCCGCCGGTCAGAAGGATTCGGACAGCCTCCCGCCGTACGACGTGCTGGACCCGATTCTGGAGCAGTATATCGAGCACGACCGTTCCCCTCAGGACATCACCGCCGCCGGATTTGACGCCGCCACGGTGGGGCGCGTGGTCGCAATGGTGGACCGCAACGAGTATAAGCGGCGGCAGGCGGCGCCTGGGGTGCGCATTACGCGCCGTGCATTCGGCCGTGATCGCCGCTACCCCATTACCTCAGGCTATCGCGAGCTATAGGCGGCGGGAGCGTGCCACTTGCAAACCCCGCTGCGCGCGGATATGTTGATAAAATTGGGCTGCTGGCCTAACGAACCGGATTGGAAATGAAAAAGATCGAAGCCATAATCAAGCCATTCAAACTCGACGATGTACGGGATGCCCTGTCAGAGGCCGGCATCACCGGACTCACCGTGACCGAGGTCAAGGGATTCGGGCGCCAGAAGGGCCACACCGAACTCTATCGGGGCGCAGAGTATGTCGTCGACTTCCTGCCGAAGATAAAAATCGAAGTGGTAGTCAGGGAGGAGCAGCTGGAACGCTGTATCGAGACCATCATGACCGCCGCCCGTACCGGGAAGATCGGCGACGGTAAGATTTTCGTCACCGCGGTGGAAGAGGTGGTGCGCATCCGCACGGGCGAGACCGGAGCGGCGGCCATCTGACCGGGCCCGGCGCCGGGGCCGGATGCATCATCCCTCAGGAAGCGTGCGGATCTGTTGGATGTAGCGGCTGCCCGGGAAGTTGAGTTCCAGTACCCGCAGGGTGTCGTTTGCGAGCTGCTTCATCCCCATTTTCTTGTAGGACATCGCCTGGATGCCGAGTGCCTCTTCGACCGCCGGAGTACGCTGGTAGCGCTCGATGACGTATTTTGTCCGGTTCACAGCCGCGACGTAGGCCCCGCGCTTGAAGTAGAACTGCGCAATGTTGACCTGACTCCTGGCCATCAGATTGAGCAGATAGGCCATGCGCTTGCGACTGTCGGCCGTGTAGCGGCTGTTGGGAAAGCGCGTGACGACCGCGCGGAAGGCGTCGTAAGCATCCAACAGCCGTTTGGTGTCCCGCCGGGTGCGGCTGTGGCCGGTGAACAGGCTCGCGAGGGTGCTGCGGTGATAACGGAAATTCGCCAGGCCCTTGAGGTAATAGGCATAATCAACATACCGGTAGGTCGGATGAAGGCGGATGAACCGGTCCGCGGCATCAATGGCCTCGTTCGGGTGATTATTCTTATAATAGGCGTAGGCAATATCGATCTGCGCCTGTTCCGCGTAGGCTCCGTAGGGAAAGCGCGCATTGAGTGTTTGGAAGTTCTTGATCGCGCGCGTGTAGTCTCCGTGGTTGAGGGCGGACAATCCCGCCCTGTAGAAATGCTCTGCTGACCCGGCGCTTTGCGCAGGGCTCTTCAGGGTGGAGCAGCCAGCAAGGGCTGCAACGGCGACAAGGGCCGCGACGCGGCGCAGATTTATGGACGGCATGATTTCAGGTCAGACTTTGGGTGACGCGAAGAATACTCCGAATCCCCCGGCACGAGAAGCCACAGCGGCATCGATGGCTGCACCGGGGCAGACCGAGCTGTCGGTGCGCCTGCCGGCCGAGCACGCGGGGCGGCGTCTGGACCAGGTGCTCGCCGGCCTTCTCCCGGACTTTTCGCGTTCCCAGATCCAGAAATGGATCCGTTCCGGACTGGTGCAGGTGGACGCGGCGACGGCCCGTGCGCGCGACCGTGTCCGGGGCGGAGAGCAGGTCCGCATCACCGTGCAGCCGCCGGCAGGCGAACGCTGGGAGGCGCAGGGGATTCCGCTCGAGGTGATCTATGAGGACGACGAGCTGCTGGTAATCGACAAGCCGGCGGGGCTGGTGGTGCATCCGGCCGCCGGCAACTGGGACGGGACCCTGCTCAACGCGCTCCTCAACTATGATTCGCGGCTGCAGCGCCTGCCGCGTGCGGGTATCGTGCACCGGCTCGACAAGGATACCTCCGGGTTGCTGGTCGTGGCGCGCACCGAACGCGCACGCCGTGACCTGACCGAGCAGCTCCGCCAGCGCAGCCTGAAAAGGGAATATCTGGCGGTCGTGTGCGGCATCGCGGTGGCGGGGGGGACAATCGACGCGCCGATCGGGCGCCACCGCGTGCATCGCACGCGCATGACCGTGAGCGAAGGGGGGCGGGAGGCCATCAGCCATTTCCGGGTGGAGGCCCGTTACCGGGCCCACAGTCTGCTGCGGGTCAGCCTCGAGTCCGGCCGCACGCACCAGATCCGGGTACACATGGCTCACCACCGGTACCCGGTATTCGGGGATCCGGTGTACGGCGGCCGGCTGCACATCCCGCCGCTCAGCAGCGAGCAGTTTGCGGCGATGCTGCGCGCATTCCGGCGCCAGGCGCTGCATGCGGCGGGGCTCGCGGCAGTCCACCCCGGGAGTGGCGAAGTCATGCGCTGGTCGAGTCCCCTGCCCGGGGACATGGCGGCGCTTATAAAGGCGCTGGAGGCGGATGTGCGGGCCCACGGTTCCGCCCGCGGGCACCGCCGTGGCTAGTCTCGACGACTGTGTATCGGCGGAGTGGCCGGTCGCGCCCTGGGTGAGGGCATTCACCACGGTGCGCGGCGGCGGGTCTAGCCGGCATCCCTTCGACAGCTTCAATCTTGCCGGTCATGTCGGGGACGATCCTCACGCGGTGGCGCGCAACCGCGAGCGGCTGCGCGCGGCGCTGCGGCTTCCGGCCGAGCCGGCCTGGCTCAAGCAGGTCCACGGTACGCAGGTCGTTCATGCGGCACAGGTGGACAAGGACGCCACGGCCGATGGCAGCTACGCGGACCGTCCCGGATTGGTCTGTGCAGTCCTCACCGCAGACTGCCTGCCGGTTTTCCTGTGCGACGCGGCGGGGACCCGGGTCGCGGTGCTGCATGCCGGCTGGCGAGGACTCGCGGCCGGCATCATCGAGCGCGGCATTGATGCGATGGCGCGGGCGCCGCAGGATCTCGTGGCCTGGCTGGGTCCTGCCATCGGGCCGACCGCCTTCGAGGTGGGGCCGGAGGTGCGGGAAGCCCTGGCCGGCGATGATGCGGACGCGCGCGCGCTGTTCACCGATGGCCGTGAGGACCGGCTGCTGGCCGATCTCTGCGGGCTGGCGCGCCTGCGCCTGCGGCGGGCCGGAGTAGCGGAGGTATACGGCGGAGGTCTATGCACCGTGACCGACCCGGCCAGATTTTACTCCTATCGTCGCGACGGGGCATGTGGCCGGATGGCATCGCTCATCTGGCTCGAGCGCTGAGGCCGCAGATGCAGTGCCACGGCGCCGACCCTGCCGTAGCGGGTGCGGCGGTGGATGTCTGATGTCTAGACCTTGATGGGCGGCAGATAGTTGTTGGCGTTGATGTTGTAGGCCCCGGCCGGCAGGACACGGCGTATCTCCGGCGCCGTGCCGGACGGATCCGGCCGGGCATGAAACAGATCGAGCACCAGGACGACCGGATGCGGGTGCTTGTTTTCGTCGAGCACCACTGCCACCTTCGGCCGCAGGCGGCGTTCTCGGTTCACCGTGATCACAACGCCTACGCTGCCGTTATTCAGCTCGACGATGCTGCCGATGGGATAGATGCCCATGCACTGGATGAACTGTTCCACCAATCCAGGATGGAAATCCCGGCCGCGTCCTTCGTAGAGCTTCTTCAGTGCATCGTAGGCGGAAAGCCCGCTGTGGTAGGCGCGGTCGCTGGTGATCGCGTCGTAGCAATCCACGACCGCTCCGATCAGGCCGAACAGGCCGATCTGGTCGCCGGTGATGCCGTTGACGTAGCCCGAACCGCTGTAGCGTTCGTGATGGCCCGCTGCCACCGCGATGGCTGCCGGCGCAATGCCGCGGGTGCTGTCGAGTATCTTCACCCCGAGCGGAACATGGCTCTTCATGATCTCGTACTCGCGGTCGGTGAGCCGGGCCGGTTTGTTCAGGATTTCGTTTGGCACCCTGAGCTTGCCGATGTCGTGCAGCAAGGCGCCGGTACCGAGCACCTGGAGTTCCTCTTCCGACAGATCCAGGTGGCGGCCGAAGGTCAGCGCCAGGATGCAGACGCGCAGGCTGTGCAGAGCGGTGTATTCATCCTTGTTCTTGAGCTGAGTCAGCCACACCAGCGCATCCGGATTGCGCACCACGCTTTCGACCATTCCGCCCACGGCCTGTTTGGCCCGCGGGGCGTCCAGGCTGTGTCCGAGGCGGACATCGTCCATGATCGAAAAAACGAGCTCCCGTGTGGTCGACACCAGCACCTGTGCCGCACCGATTTCGTGCTCCAGGCTGACCTGGTCCCGGTAGCGGGGCGGGCCGCGGCGCGACGTGAATGCCGTGACAGGAATGGCGGCCTGGCCGGTCTCCTGCTTGCGAACCGCGGTGCGCGGTGTACCGGAGGCGGCGGCTTTAGGGGGCCGCGCGGGAGGTCTGCCTGAATCGTCCGCGATGTACACATAACGGCACACGCTGCGCAGCTGTTCGAGTTCCTCGTCGCTACGGATCTCGAAGCCCTGGAACAGGAAGGAGGTTTCTACCCAGGGACGATCCAGCTCGCAGACATACATGCCCTTGCGCAGTTGCTGAACGTCGATCTTGCGGTTCATGGACAGATCCGTTCGATGCTACGTCATCGCAGGGATGCGCTTTGGGCGCAGCCCATTTGCCGCTGTCGGCTGTTCTCGTCGGTCGGCACTGGACGTATCCAATTCTAGACCAGCCGGCGGCGTGGCTCCACCCGGCGGGGACGTGCGCCCTGCCGTGGGCAGCAGCCGTTTCTCAGGTCGGTTCGTCGAACCGCATGGACAGGTCGACCGATTGCGGACTCTTGGTGAGAATGCCGACCGAAATGTCGTTCACCCCGGTTTCGGCAATGGCCCGCACCGACTGCAGCGTGACCCCGCCCGATGCCTCGAGCCGTGCGCGGCCTGCGGTTTCGCGTACTGCTGCCCTTAGTCCAGCGACATCGAAATTGTCGAGGAGCAGCCGCTGCGCCCCGGCGGCCAGCGCCTCACGCAGCTGTTCCAGGGTTTCGACTTCGACTTCCACCGGCGTCCCCGGCGGGCAGAGCGCGCGTGCGTTGTGAATCGCGGCGCTGATCGAGCCCGCAGCAAGAATGTGGTTCTCCTTGATCAGGACGGCGTCGTACAGCCCCATGCGATGGTTACTGCCGCCGCCGCAGCGGACAGCATATTTTTGGGCGTTGCGCAGCCCGGGGATGGTCTTGCGGGTATCCAGAATGCGTGCGCCGGTCGCACCAACCGCCTCGACATAGCGGCGCACCAGGGTGGCGGTGCCGGAGAGCAACTGCAGAAAATTGAGCGCCGTCCGCTCGGCACTGAGCAATGCCCGGGCATGTCCTCGCAGCCGGCACAGCACCTGGTTGGCTTCGATGTCGTCGCAGTCGGACGCGGTCCAGGCAATCTCGACCCGGGGATCGAGCTGGCGGAATACCTCCTCGAACCATGGCGATCCGCACAGCACGGCCCGCTCGCGGCTGATGACATGGGCAGTGGCGATCGCTTCTGGGGAGATCAGCGCCGCCGTGAGGTCGCCGCTGCCCATGTCCTCGCGCAGTGCGCGGCGTGCGTCCTCGGACACGTCCGGCGGCGCAGGGGGCGGAAGCGGTCGATGTGCGGATGGTTTCCCGAGCATAGACTGGGTATTTAACCACAAAGCGGCGGCGCGGGGCCCCGATATGCCTGCTCAGGCGGGCAGGCGCGGCGCGTAGCGCGCGTAAAACCACTTCAGCGCGAACGGGGGCAGCAGGGTGGTCAGTGCGATCACCATGACCAGCGCCGCGGAAATGGTGCCGTCGAGTATCCCTGCGGACCGGCCGAGCGCCAGGAAGATGAGTCCCACCTCGCCGCGCGGCACCATCGCCATTCCGACCGCGAGACGCGAAAGCGCGGGGCCGGGTATCAGGAAGCCCGCGGCGACCTTGCCGGCTATCGCCAGCGCGAACAGCGACAGGGCCAGGGCCCAGACGAACGGCGATGACCAGTCAATCGCGCGCAGGTTGAGGGACAATCCCACCATGACGAAGAAAATCGGCGCGAACAGATGTACGATCGGCTGCATAGCCTGGTCGACGGCCGCGGAGAATCCGCTATCAGCAGCCGCGGCCGCCCGGGGTGATCTGCGAAACCGGCGTGACAATGCCAGTCCGGCGGCAAAGCCGCCGAGAAGCTGCGGTGCACCCACTTCGCGCGCGAGCCACGCGAAAAACAGGACCAGGGACACGACCGTGGCCGGAATGAGCCCGGGTATCTGGCTAACGCGGCTGAAGCGCTCTATGATTCCGGCGATCACCCCCGCCGCGATCGGGGCGAGCAGCAGGAACAGGACGACGAACAGCAGCACCTTGCCCGCGGCGGCCAGGTCGACGTGTCCGGTGCGCGTCGTCTGGTACAGGAAGGCGAGCAGTACCACACCGAGGACGTCGTCGATCACCGCGGCTCCCAGTACGATCTGGGCCTCGCCGGTCGCGCTGCGCCGCAGGTCGGTGAGCATGCGCACGGTAATGCCGATGCTGGTGGCCGTGAGGGTGCCGCCGATGAACAGGGCGGTGATCCGGCCCTGAGCGAACAGGTAGTGGCTGAGTGCGTAGCCGAACGCGAGGGGCATTGCGAATCCGGCGGTCGCGACAATGAATGGCTTCAGGCCGGTCTTGACCAGCCGCGGGACGTCGGTTCTGAGTCCGGTCTCGAACAGCAGCAGGACGATGCCGATATCGGACAGCAGTCGCAGATCGGCCGTGGGTCGCGCCCATCCGAGCAGACTCGGCCCGAGCAGAACGCCGGCCAGCAGCTCGCCGATCACCGCCGGCGCTCCGAGGCGTGCCGCGAGTTCACCGAGGATGCGCGCGCCCAGCAGTATGGCAATCAGAACGAGAAAAAAGGCCTGAACTTGCATCGAGTGCTCGCGTCGCAGTCACGGGCGAGAACCGCCCGCCGGTGCCACGAGTGTAGCGGATGTGCCGCTGCGCAGCGAGCGTGCAGGCGGGCCGGGTCTGCCGGTCCGGTGCGGGCCCGATGGCACTGAGCCTGCTGCCGGCGGCAGCCGTGGGCGCTGGTCTCGCGGCAGCGGCCTGGGGGTGGCGCCGCTTCATGCGGCAACTCGTTTCGGCCCAGCGGGCCGAATGGGGAAGCGCATGGCTCAACCGGCTGGACGGACTCAATCGCATCTGGTGCCGCCGGTTTCACCGCCTGCAGGGCACAGAGATCGAACTCCCCCCGGCCGGGCCGGCGCTGGTGGTCGCCAATCATGTATCCGGACTCGATCCGCTGCTGATGGTAGCGGCCAGCCGCAGACCGTTACGGTTCCTGATCGCGCGGGAGGAGTACGAGCGGCCCGGTCTGCGCTGGCTGTTCGCGGCAATGGGTTGCATTCCGGTCAGGCGCGACCGCAATCCGCGGGCGGCGCTGGCGGCAGCCCGCAGTGCGCTTGAGCGCGGGGAAGTCGTCGCGCTGTTTCCGCAGGGCCGGATACACCTCGACCACGAACCGGCGGCACCTTTGAAACGCGGAATCGCGTATCTGGCGCGTGCCAGCGGTGCGCCGGTGATCCCGGTGCGGATCGAAGGCATACGCGGTGCCGGCCGCACGGTTTCGGCGGTGTTTCTGCGCAGCCGTGCGCGTCTGCGGCATTTTCCGCCGTTGCACTTGCGGGACGGCGATACAGACCGCTTCCTGCGGCGGTTGCAATCACTGATCACGGGCCGATGAGCGCCGCCGCGCCCGGGCCCGGCCTACGGGCCTCAGCCACGGCTCCCGGAGCCGGTCGCTGCCGGTTCGCGGCAGTGCCCGTGCGGATATCAGCCGGGATTGCTTGAAAATGCCCGGGTGCCGCCCCATTGACATCCCATAACGCACGACCTGGCGAGAGACATTTCCGATGCGCATGGACAAACTGACCACGAAGTTTCAGACCGCCCTGGCCGAGGCCCAAAGCCTCGCGGTGGGTCGCGACCACCAGTTCATCGAGCCAGTGCACCTGATGGCCGCGTTGCTCGACCAGGAAGGTGGAACGAGCCGCCACCTGCTGACGCAGGCGGACGTCAACGTCAATGTTTTGCGCTCGCAGCTGAGCCAGGCGATAGACCGGCTGCCCTCGGTCGAGGGTTCGGGGGGCGAAGTGCATGTGTCGAACGACCTTACGAAGCTTCTCAACATCACCGACAAGCTGGCGCAGAAGCGCGCTGACCAGTACATCTCCAGCGAACTGTTCGTCCTGGCCGCTCTTGAGGACCGGGGCGAGCTCGGGCGCCTGCTGAAGGAGGCCGGTGCTTCCCGGGGGGGTCTGGAGAAGGCGATCGACGCGCTGCGTGGCGGCCAGAGCGTGCGTGATGCGGGGGCCGAAGACCAGCGCCAGGCGCTGGAGCGCTACACCGTGGACCTGACGGAACGGGCCGAGCAGGGCCGGCTTGACCCGGTGATCGGGCGGGACGAGGAAATCCGCCGGGTGGTGCAGATTCTCCAGCGTCGTACCAAGAACAATCCGGTCCTGATCGGCGAGCCAGGGGTCGGCAAGACCGCCATCGTGGAGGGTCTGGCGCTGCGGATCGTGAACGGCGAGGTGCCCGAGGGTCTCAAGAACCGCCGGCTGCTGTCTCTCGACATGGGGGCCTTGATCGCCGGCGCCAAATTCCGGGGAGAGTTCGAAGAGCGCCTCAAGGGCGTGCTCAACGATCTCGCCAAGCAGGAAGGCCGGATCATTCTGTTCATCGACGAGCTGCACACGATGGTAGGCGCTGGCAAGGCGGAAGGCGCAATGGATGCCGGGAACATGCTGAAGCCGGCCCTGGCGCGCGGCGAGCTGCATTGCATCGGCGCGACCACGCTCGATGAATACCGCAAGTACATAGAGAAGGACGCCGCGCTCGAGCGCCGTTTCCAGAAAGTGCTCGTGGACGAACCCAGCGTCGAGGACACCATCGCCATCCTGCGCGGGCTGAAAGAGAAATACGAGGTTCATCACGGAGTGGATATCACCGATCCGGCGATCGTGGCGGCGGCGGTGCTTTCGCACCGGTACATTACCGACCGCCAGCTTCCCGACAAGGCAATCGACCTGGTCGATGAGGCGGCCTCCCGCATACGCATGGAAATCGACTCCAAGCCCGAGTCTATGGACAGGCTAGACCGGCGCATGATCCAGCTCAAGATCGAGCGCGAGGCACTCAAGAAGGAGGCCGATGAGGCATCCAGGAAGCGCCTCGAGGCCCTCGAGAGCGAGCTGCACAAGCTCGAGCGCGAGTACGCCGATCTGGAGGAAGTGTGGAAGGCGGAGAAAGCGGCGGTCAGCGGAGCTCAGCACATCAAGGAGGAGCTCGACCGCGCGCGCGTGGAGATCGAGACCGCCCGCCGCGCCGGGGATCTGACGAGGATGTCGGAGCTTCAGTATGGACGCATCCCGGAACTGGAAAAGCAGCTGGCAGCCGCGTCCGCGGCCGAAGGCCGCGAGCACAAGCTGCTGCGGTCGGCAGTCACCGAGAACGAGGTGGCGGAGGTGGTATCGCGCTGGACCGGCATTCCAGTGGCGAAAATGATGGAAGGCGAGCGCGACAAGCTGCTGCGCATGGAAGAGGATCTGGGCCGGCGCGTCGTCGGGCAGACCGAGGCGATCACGGCGGTGGCAAATGCGATCCGCCGTGCCCGGGCCGGGCTCTCCGACCCCAACCGGCCGAGCGGATCGTTTCTGTTTCTGGGACCGACGGGTGTGGGCAAGACCGAACTCACCAAGGCGCTGGCTGCTTTCCTATTCGATACCGAAGAAAGCATGGTGCGCGTCGACATGTCGGAGTTCATGGAAAAGCATTCTGTGGCGCGGCTCATCGGCGCCCCGCCCGGCTATGTCGGCTACGAGGAAGGCGGCTATCTGACCGAAGCCGTGCGGCGCAAGCCCTATTCCGTGGTGCTTCTGGACGAGGTCGAAAAGGCGCACCCGGAGGTGTTCAACGTGCTGTTGCAGGTGCTCGATGACGGGCGGCTTACTGACGGCCAGGGCCGTACCGTGGATTTCCGCAACACGGTGATCGTGATGACCTCCAATCTGGGGTCTCAGGCCATCCAGGAACTGGCCGGAGAAGACAACTACGATCGGATGAAGACGGCGGTGATGGAGATCGTCAGCCAGCATTTCCGGCCCGAGTTCGTCAACCGCATTGACGACATCGTCGTGTTCCACCCGCTGGCTCGCGAACAGCTGCATCGCATTGCGCTGATACAGGTCCAGTATCTGCGTGCCCGTCTGCAGGCACGCGACATGGATCTGCGCCTGACCGATCAGGCGCTCGACCGCCTGGCGCAGGCTGGATTTGATCCAGTCTACGGCGCCCGACCGCTGAAACGGGCGATCCAGCAGTCGATCGAGAATCCGCTGGCGCAGGAACTGCTTGCCGGCAAGTTCGGGTCCGGCGACGTCATCGTGGTCGACGTGCAGGGAGACCGGTTTGGATTCCGGCGGGAGGAAGGCGCACGCCGGCGTTCGGCCGCCGGCTGAGCCATGCTGGCCCCGGGTGGGCGATAGTAGTTTGTCAGTGGAGGACAATCCTTCTATCATGCAGGGGCAGTCCGTGTTGGAAGGGTCCGTCTTCTGCACAGCATACGGTGCCTCGAGTCCGGAGCAGAAGCGGGGTTCCTGAGTCATCAGTCTACGTTCTGGGCTCCTGAACGGTGCCGCGCGCCAGTCAGGGAAGGCGGATACATGTTCCGGCGGCTGAGAGCGCCATCACTATCCGGTTTGGGTCTGCAGCAGCTGTGGTCGGATCTGGCCAGGCGGCGCCATCGGCACCGCCAGTTCATCACCATCGTCTACGTCATGCTGCTCAGCGTGGTCGGGCTGCCGCAGCGTGCTCCCGCGTTGTTCTGGCCGGGCGTGGCGCTGGTGTTCGCGGGCGAAGCGGTACGCCTGTGGGCCTCCGGTCACGTGAACAAGGACCGGGTTCTGGCGACGACCGGCCCTTATGCCTTCGTGAGACATCCGCTGTATGTGGGCAATAACGTGATCGTCGCGGGTTTCTGCCTGGCGTCGGGACGGTGGTGGAGTTTTCCGCTGTGGCTGGCGCTGGCGCTGGCGTTCTTTCCGCCGGCCATCGCCCACGAGGATGCGCTGCTGCATCGGCTGTTCGGCAGTGCCTGGGAAGAATGGAGTGCCCGCACCCGGGCGCTCGTGCCGAGGCTGGGCCGATACCGGCCGGGTACGGGCGGCGCGTGGTCGCTGCGGCAAAGCCTGCGCGTCAACGGCGAACCGCTCATTGTGGTGTTTCTGTGCGGCTGCCTGTATCTGCTGCACCTCAAGCTGGCCTGACCGTGCCATGAATACTGCGGTCCAGGGCGTTACCGATGCTGAGCTGGTCCGCTGGGTCAAGGTTTGCGCCCGCGACCCGAGCGCGGTTCTGGCCAGTGGCTATCAGGGGGTCGTCTACCTGTTCAACGACAACGGCCGGCGCCTCGCAATCAAGGCTGCCTCCGGTCGCGGTCCGATGCGCTGGTTACGTTGCCGCATGCTGCGCAATGAGTTCAAGGCCTATTCGCGCCTGACCGGGCTGCCGGGATGTCCCTGCTGTTACGGCCTGATTGACGGCCGCTACCTGGTTCTGGAATACCTCGAGGGGCAGTCGCTGCGGCACGGCGAAGCCGAAGACCGGCCGAAGTACTATGCCGAACTGTTTTGCCTGATCAGCGAATTGCATCAACGCGGAATCGCGCATTTCGACCTCAAGCGCAAGAACAACCTGATGGTGCTGCCTGCCGGCGGCCCGGGAATCGTCGATTTCGGAGTGTCCATCGTCCGCAAGCACGGTTTCGCCCCGATCAATCATTTCCTCTATGACCTTGCCGTCCAGATCGACTTCAATGCCTGGATCAAGCACAAGTACCGCAAGCGTTATGATGAAGTATCGGCGGCCGACCGCGCCTATCTCAGGCACACCCGGACAGAAAAGGTGGTGCGCGCGATCAGACGTGCGTGCCATGCGCTGAGATACCTTCTTGCGGACGGCCGCGCGCGGACCGCAGTCATCCGCGGCAGGAATGCGGCGCGTGGTCATTCGGGTCCGCGGCCGGACGCCTTTGATGGCCGCCAGCGCAGCGATGGCACGGCGGTCTGCGACGGACTGAATGCGGTGAAGTCCGTGCCCCGGGACTGCTGAGCGTGTCGGCAGCGCCATGCTGCCGGCGCGCGTGGCATGTCCTGGACATTTGCGTTAAGGTAAACGCGCCTGGTCCTTCTGAGTCTGATCGGCGGCGGGTACCGGCCGATGACGCCGCTTTCCACGGGGCTAAACCGGCATCCGGCGGAGGGGCGGGCAAGGCGGCAGGAAGAGTCCTGCCTGCGGTGCCGGTAAATCGTGCGCGCCACAGCGGCGCGCCGGGGTTGGCCTATGGATTCGCAACGACAGGCGGTTCTCGAGCGCTATTCCGAAGGTGCCGCGGTGCGGCAGCCATCGCTGTGCTGTCCGGTGACTTACGACACCCGACTGCTCGAAGCGCTTCCGGCGGAGATCATCGAAAAGGATTACGGCTGCGGTGATCCTTCCCGCTACGTGCGTGCCGGTGATACGGTCCTCGATCTCGGCAGCGGCGGCGGGAAGCTGTGCTATATCGCTGCCCAGATCGTCGGTCCTCACGGACGCGTCATCGGTGTCGACATGAACGACGACATGCTCGAGCTGGCGCGCAAATACCAGGAGAAAATGGCCGCGCGGATCGGCGGCGACCGGGTGCGTTTTCTCAAGGGCCGCATCCAGGACCTGGCCCTGGATCTGGAAGCGCAGGAACGCTGGCTCGCGGTGCGCCCGGTAGCGAGCGGCGCCGATCTGGCGGCGTTCGAAGCCTGGCGCAATGAACAGCGCGCGTGCCGGCCGCTTGTTGCCGACGCCAGCGTCGATGTCGTGATCTCGAACTGCGTCCTGAATCTCGTGGACGAGTACGACCGGCGCCAGCTGATCCGCGAAATCTACCGGGTGCTCAGACCCGGGGGGCGTGCCGCCATTTCGGACATCGTCAGCGACGAGCCGGTACCGGCCCATCTCAAGGCGGATCCCGCGCTGTGGAGCGGCTGCATTTCCGGAGCGTTCCAGGAACTGGAGTTCGTGCGTGCTTTTGCCGAAGCCGGTTTTCTCGGCGTGGGCTACGACAAATGGGACCCAAGACCCTGGCAGGTGGTTGACGGCATCGAGTTTCGGGCGGTGACGCTCACCGCCGTGAAGGGCAGCGGCGGGCCGGATCTGGACTGTGGGCAGGCCGTGATCTATCGCGGACCGTTTGCCGAGGTGCGCGACGATGAGGGGCGGGTCTTCCCGCGGGGTGAGCGTATCGCCGTGTGCGAGCGCAGCTACCGGTTCCTGACCGAAGGACCGTGCCGCGACAGCTTCATCGGGATCACGCCGGTGCCGGCGCGCGAGCCAAAACCATGGTGTGCCGCAGCGGGAACCCGCCGTCCGCCTTCGGAGACCAAGGGCGCCGGTCATGCCGGCAATGGCAGCGGCGACGGTTGCTGCTAAGTCATGCAGATCGTAGTGATCGGCGGAGTTGCGGCGGGGATGAGCGCGGCGAGCCAGGCCAAGCGGCGCATGCCGGAGGCCGAAGTCATCGCGCTCGAACGCGGCCAGTATGTCTCTTACGGGGCGTGCGGCATGCCCTACAATATCGAGGATCCGCAGCGGGACATCGAGGATCTTGTGGTTATCACCCCCGCCGAATTCCGGCACGCCCGCGGAATCGACGTGCGCATCGGCCACGAGGTCCGCATGATCAATTCAGCCAGCAAGGAGCTCGCGGTGCACGATCATGCCGGCGGGCGGGACTATGTCCAGGCCTATGACAGGCTGGTGATCGCAACCGGAGCGGAAGCAGTGCGTCCGCCGATCTCCGGGCTGGAACTCCCGGGGGTGTTTGTGCTGCGGGAGCTGACCGACGGCGCGGCAATCAAGCGATTTCTCGAGGAGACAGCGCCGCGTCGCGCCACGATCATAGGGGCCGGATTCATAGGCATGGAGATGGCTGACGTGCTGGCCCAGCGGGGACTGTCGGTGCAGGTCCTCGAGCGGACAGGTCAGGTGATTCCGGGTTTTGAGCCGGTCATCGCCGAAATTGTCGCCGGCGAACTCCATCGTCATGGCCTGCGCATCGACACCGGCGTGACCGTGCATGCGATCGAAGCCCGCGACCAGGGCCTCAACGTGCGTACCGATCATGGCGAAGCGGCAACGGATCTGGTTATCGTTGCGGCCGGAGTCCGGCCCAGGGTCGATCTGGCCCGGGCGGCCGGCGTTAAGCTCGGGGCGACCGGCGCCATTGCCGTTGACGCCATGCAGCGGACCAGTATCCCCGATATTTTCGCGGCCGGCGACTGCGCCGAAGCGTTTCACGAAGTGCTGGGACAGCCGGTCTACATACCGCTCGGCACGACCGCCAACAAGCAGGGCAAAGTCGCCGGAGCCAACGCCGCAGGCGCCCAACAACGGTTTGCGGGCATCGTTGGGACAGCCGGATTCAAGGTGTTCGATATCGAAGTGGCACGCGCCGGCGTGGGTGGCGCGGAGATCAGCCGCTACGGTCTGGACGCGCTATCCTGTGTTTCGCGTCACAGCAGCCGCGGACATCACTATCCAGGCTCCGTTCCGATTACCACGGTGCTGTTCGTCGAGCGCGGCAGCGGCCGGCTGCTCGGTGCGCAAATGGCCGGCGGTGACACGGTCGCGAAGCGCATCGATGTGTTCGCCACCGCACTGCACGCACGCATGCGGGTGGACGAGGTAGAGTCGCTCGATCTGTCTTATGCGCCGCCGTTCGCCCCCGTCTACGATCCCGTTATCATCGCGGCGGCCGTGGCCCGCAAGATCAGCGGTGGGGCCGGCAAGTGATTCCGGGGCAGATCGACCCGTGGTGCCATTCGGCCGCGATGCCGCCCACCGGAGCCGGGGATCGCCACCGGCCGGACCGATGAGCATCGTCTTTCTTGATCGCGATACCTTCGCGGCCTCGGTGCGTTTTGGCCCGGCCGCTGTGGCCGGGCGGCCTTGGCATGACTACGCGTGCACGCCCGTGGAACTCGTTCTCGATCGCACGCGCGCTGCCGAGGTTGTGGTGACGAACAAGGTGCGCCTGCCGGGCACGCTGATCGAGCAGCTGCCGCAGCTGCGTCTGATTGCATGCGCTGCGACCGGCGTCGATAACGTCGACATTGAAGCCGCGCGGCGCTGCGGCGTGGCAGTGTGCAACGTACGGGGTTACGCCATGCACAGCGTTCCCGAACACGTGTTTGCCATGCTGCTCGCTTTGCGCCGCAATCTGCTGCGCTACCGGCAGGCAGTGCAGGCCGGAGACTGGGCGCGTTCGGATTCTTTCTGCCTGCTGGCCTATACCAACGACGACCTTGCGGGCGCTACGCTTGGCATCATCGGTGCCGGCGCGCTGGGGCTGGCCGTCGCCCGGCTCGGCCAGGCATTCGGCATGAACGTGCTGCTGGCGGAGCACCGCGGGGCGGAGACGGTACGGCCGCAACGGGTGCCGTTCGACCAGGTGCTGTCGGACTCCGATGTGATCAGCCTGCATCTGCCCCTTACCCCGCAGACCCGCCACCTCATCGGCAGCCGCGAACTCTCGCGCATGAAGCGCAACGCCATCCTCGTCAATTCCGCCCGCGGCGGTGTCGTTGATGAGGCCGCGCTGCTGGCCGCGCTGCGCGCCGGAAACCTTGGCGGCGCCTGTCTCGATGTGCTGTCCGAGGAGCCCCCGGCGGCCGATCATCCGCTGCTGTCGGCGGATCTGCCCAATTTGCTGATAACCCCGCATATTGCCTGGGCGAGCAGCCAGGCGCAGCAGCGTCTGGCTGACGAGGTGGTCGAGAACATCGCGGCGTTTTTCCGCGGCGAACCGCGCAACCGGGTGGTCTAGGCGAGGCCGGCACCGTCATGACCCTGCCGATCGAGGAAGCGATACCGCAGCTGCGTGCGGCGCTCGCAGCCCATCGTTCCGTAGTGTTGCAGGCGCCCCCGGGGGCCGGCAAGACGACGCGCGTGCCGGTAGCGCTGCTCGGCGAATCCTGGCTCGCCGGCCGCTCCATCGTGATTCTGGAGCCGCGGCGCCTTGCGGCCCGGGCGGCCGCCGCCCGCATGGCGCAGCATTTCGCGGAGCCGGTAGGCGCAACGGCCGGCTACCGGATCCGGTTCGAGAACCGGGTGTCGGCACGTACCCGCATTGAAGTGGTGACCGAGGGAATCCTGACGCGCCGTCTGCAGGCAGACCCGATGCTCGACGGAGTGGGAATGGTGGTCTTTGACGAGTTCCATGAACGCCATCTTCACGGTGACCTGGCACTCGCCCTGACCCTCGATATCCAGCGCGGCCTGCGTGAGGATCTGCGCGTCCTGGTGATGTCTGCAACCCTGGATGGGGCAGCGGTCGCGCGTCTCCTCGGGCAGGCGCCGGTCATCTCCAGTCCGGGGAGCAGCTTTCCGGTGTCCGTGCAGTACTGCGAGCGCGACCCGGCGGGGCTATCGGTCGAGACCGTTGCCCAGACCGTGGCGGGCGCCTTGTGCACCCACGCGGGCGATGTGCTGGCGTTTCTGCCCGGTGCCCGGGAGATTCATCGCGCCCGGGAACTGCTCGAGGGCATGTTGCCGCGGGATACCGCAGAGGTGCTTCCGCTCTACGGTGACCTGCCATGGGCGCTGCAGGAGCGCGCCATCCTCTCTTCTGGTCCCGGGAACCGGCGCAAGGTGGTGCTTGCGACTACGATCGCGGAATCGAGCCTCACCATCGATGGAGTACGCGTGGTGGTCGACTCCGGCTATGCGCGGGTTCCGCAGTTCGACCCGAAAAGCGGTCTCACCAGGCTGGTAACCCAGAGGATTTCCCGCGCTTCCGCCGAACAGCGCAGCGGACGGGCGGGACGCACGGCCCCCGGGATATGCCTGCGGCTGTGGAGCGAGAACACCCACCGCGGTCTGATGCCCCAGGCGCTTGCGGAGATTCGCGGCGCCGACTTGGCGCCGCTTGCGCTGGAACTTGCAGCTTGGGGCGTGGGCGACGCCGCCAGCCTGTCCTGGCTCGATCCGCCTCCCGCCGCGGCGCTTGCCCAGGCGAACGATCTCCTGCGCCAGCTGGATGCCATCGACGCGAGTGGCCGGATCACGGATATAGGCCGCAGAATGGCGCAGCTGCCCTTGCACCCGAGACTCTCGCACATGCTCATGGCGGCACGGGAACCGCGTCTGGCGGCGCTGGCATGCGATGTGGCTGCCGTCATCTCCGAGCGCGATGTGCTCGCGGGCGAGGCCCGCCAGTCCTGCGACCTCAGCGCGCGCATCGATGCCCTGCGTGAATTCCGCGCCGGCGGGCGCCGTGCGGCGCAGGCGCGCGGGGCTGACCCGGAGCGGTGCATGCGGGCAGACCAGGCGTCGCGCCAGTTTCGCCGTCTGATCGCGGCAACCGCGCCCGATGACGTGTGCGCGGCCACCGACATCGGCGCGTTGGTGGCGCTGGCCTATCCGGATCGTATCGCGATGCAGCGGGCGGGCGCCGGATCGCGGTACGTGCTGGTCAACGGTCGCGGTGCGCGCCTGCCGGAGCTGGAAACGGGTCTGCGGCAGCCGTTTCTGGCCGTAGCGAATGCCGATCCCGCCCCGCCAGAGGCTGCCGGCGGTGGGCGCAGACCGGGAGCGGCGGCGAATTCGGAAGGCCTGATCCATCTCGCGGCGGTCGTCGACGGGGATGCCCTGGAGCGACTGTTTCCCGGGCGCGTGTGCAGCGAGGATGTCGTGCGCTGGGACGCCCAGCAGCAATCCGTGATCGCCCGCCGCGAGCGGCGGATGGGAGCGCTGCTGCTCGCGAGCGCACCGGTTACGGGCGCGCCTGCGGCGCAGCTGCGTGCGGCAGTCCTTGAGGGTGTACGGCAGCTCGGGCTGCAGGTACTGCCGTGGAGCGGAGAGGCACGCCAGTGGCAGAGCCGGGTGCTGTGCATGCGCAGCTGGTTTCCGGAAGAGGACTGGCCGGACGTGTCGGACCACGCTCTGGCCGCCACGCTCGATGAATGGCTGGCGCCCCATCTCGATGGCATCACCCGGCGCGAGCAGTTCGCTCGGCTTGATCTGGTCCGGATTCTGGCCGGCAGCCTCGACTGGGACCAGGTGCGGCGGCTTGAGCGCGATGCGCCTGCCCGTATCCGGGTTCCGAGCGGTTCGCTCATCACGCTCGAATACCAGACCGATGCGGCGCCAGTGCTGGCGGTGAAACTGCAGGAGCTCTTTGGCCTCGCTGACACGCCACGCGTCGCGCGCGACCGGGTTCCGGTCACGTTGCATCTGCTGTCGCCGGCCCGACGTCCGATCCAGGTGACGCAGGATCTGTGCGGCTTCTGGAACCGAACCTACGCCGAAGTGCGCAAAGAGCTCAAGGCCCGCTATCCCAAGCATCCCTGGCCGGATGATCCGTGGAAGGCCCTGCCCACGGCGCGCAGCGTACGCAGGCGCTGAGTCCGTACGGCTCAGCCCGTGATCAGGCCCGTGCACCAGTGTTCGATCGCCTGCCGCATTGCGTCGGGCGCTTCGGTCGGAATCCAGTGTCGCGAGTCGAGCGTGAGCAGGCGGCTACCGCTGAGCCTCGCCAGCAGTTCGCGCGTACGTTCGAGATCGCTGAACGCCGCGCCGGTCGACAGCAGGGCCAGCGATGGTGAGCGGACCTCGGCCAGCGGGGGCAGGGGGCCGCTTACCGCCAGCAGGTCGTCTAGATAGTTGGCGCTCGGCATGTACCGCAGATCCTGCCGCGGGGAGGCGTAACGGCGCATCAGGGATTCGGCATTGTGATCAGTTGCCATGGCGCGTCGTGTAACCCGGTCGAGATCCTCGAGATCGAGCGCCGGTATCCGGCGGCGATGCACGCCCATACGGTTGAGCATGCGCACGCCGGCTGCCAGCGTCGCGATGGCGGGTCTCAGTACGCGCACCGCCCTGAGAGGGCCGGACTGGGCAGCCGGGAGAATCGGTTCGATCAGCACCAGTCCGCGGGTTTGTTGCGGAAAGCGGGAGGCGAACTGCAGCGCGATGTTCGCCCCGAGGCAATGACCGACCAGCACGGCGTGCCTGTGCTGTTCAGCATCGAGTATCGCGGCAATGTCTTCGCACCACAGCCTCATGCCGAGGTGCTGGCGCACAAGCGACGCTCCATGGCCGCGCAGATCGAGGCGCACGATGTCCCAGGTATTGCGGAGCGCCGTGTTCCGCACGAACTCCGACCAGCGCGTCATGTTGCTCGCCATACCGTGGATGAGCACGATCAGTCCCGCGGAGGCCGTGCTTGCCGATGACCGGCGGTAGGCGATGACGGCGCCATCCGGTCGTTGCAGGGCCCTCGCTACGTCGATCTCATTCGGCATGCGTCGGTGTAGCCTTCGACCGTGGATGGCAGACAACGGATCCATCGGGCAAGCGTTCCCGGCCCGCTGCACGACGGCTTCCGCGTGGTCTGCGGACGATTCGGGCCGCGCGTTCCGGCAGGATGCGCATCGCCCTGCGGAATTCTCAGGCGTAGCGGTTCAGCAGTGATCCCGGATTTGCTGCGTGTCCGTCGGCAGCGCCGATCTGCGCGTATGACGAGATTGCCTTGCGTGAACGCGCATCGCCGCCTCCATACCGTCCGGTCGCCGGGATAATGCGGCCGCGCAGGGCGGTGGACCGCCGGACCGCCGTCCAGGCTGAATCGACGCTCAGCTGCGCGTCCACCAGCGCCCCTTCGATGACGCGTACGATCGGGGGGCGGGCCTGGGGCGTTGCGTTCCCGGCCGGGCGGCGTCCGGATGCTTCTGGCGGCTGGACCGTCAGGATGCCTTGGGATGCGGTCGAACCCGCTACCCCGGGTTGTGAACCCGGAATATCGCTAGGCAGTGGCGTCGCGCGGATTTGCATGAGAGTGACCGGTTGCTCCCGGGCTGCCGGCTCCGCTTTATGATCGGTGATTTTCGGGGCTTGCGGTAGCGGTGGCCTTGTGCAAATAGCTTAACCCACCGGCTGCCGGTGCTCCAATCGGCAGCGGCGGGAATTAAAGCTTTCAGGCAGATGCCAATTCAACTTATTGATAATAATACATTGTTTGAATTGCGCTGGGATGCGGCCAGACCGGTCAGGGCGCTGCGCAGCGGGAGTAATGAGCAGCTATACTTTTTCCAATCAATCACATGAGCGGTTCGGGGAGGATTTCTGAAATCGATGCTGCACAGGATGCGCGGTGCGCGGAAACGGCCCCGTTGCAGGGCCCGATCCACCATCTGGCACGGCTTGCGGGTGATTGCCATGGGGCTCGCGCTGCTGCTGTCGGCGGGACCGGCCATTGCCGCCGGGCACGGCATTGACGCGGTGCTTGTGATCGACAGCTCCGGCAGCATGAAATTCACCGATCCAATGAAGCTGCGGGTGCCGGCGGCAAAGCTGTTCGTGTCGCTGCTCGGCGCGCACGACCGGGTCGGGGTGATCAGCTTCAGCGATCTGGGCTATCCGCTCATCGGACTCACTGCGCCCAGCCCGGCGCGCCAGCGACATCTGCTCTTCAGGGCCATCGACAAGGTGTCCTCCAACGGTGCCCACACGAATATCTATGATGCGCTGCGCAGCGCCCAGAGAATGCTCGTGCAGGAAGGGAATCCCGGACGGCGGCGCTATATCATCCTTATGTCCGACGGCAAGATGGATACCGGCCACAAGGCGCTCGATGCGGCCCTGACGCTTCGGATCCGGAACCAGCTGCTGCCGCAGCTTCGCAAGCAGGGCATACGGGTCGACACCATAGCCTTCACGCTGAATTCCGACACCAAACTGCTTGGCAGGATCGCGCGCAGCACTTCGGGACAGTTCCGGCTGGCCCGTACCGATGCCGACCTGCACCGCGTGTTCACCGACCTGTTCGAGAGCACCAAGCATCCCGACATGCTGGTCGTCAAGGGTGGCCGTTTCCTGGTGGACAGCGCCGTGAGGGAAGTGACGATCGTGGCATCAAAAAGCGGTGCGGGCGTCAAGATTGTGCTGCAAAGTCCGCGCGGTGTTCGTTACAGCGCACACAGATCGCCACCGTCAATGCGCTGGTTTGTCTCGACGCTATTCGACATGATCACGGTCGCCCACCCCGACGCCGGCCGGTGGGCAGTGCTCGCCAGTTCCGGAGGGGACAAGGCCTATGTGCTCACGGATCTGAAACTCAAGACTGAATCAGCCGCCCACGATGTTCTTCAGGGCGCCGAACCTGTGCTTCGGGCCTGGCTTACGCGCGCCGGCCACATCATCACCCAGCCGCAGGTACTGGCGTCCACCCGCATCCAGGCAGTAGTTCGCCAGCCGGATGGCGTGTCCGCGCGATACCGGCTGTTGCCGCCGCTGTCCGCCGGCGGCGGCAACAACGGTATCTACAGCGGGCAGGTGTCTCTGTGGAAGGCGGGCCTGAACAAGATCACCCTTATCGCAACTGGCAAGACGTTCGAGCGCGAAGCGGTGCGCTATGTCTACGTTAATCCGGCAGCGGTTTCCTTGCCGCCCGCGTCGCCGGTTGCCGCCACGGTTGCGGTCGTGCCGCCAACCCTGACCCCGCCGGCCGTGAAGCCGGCGACGTCGCCGCCGAGGGTTGCCGCACCGCGTGTGCCGGTGGCACCGCGCCCGGCTGCGCCGGTCCGCAGGCCGCTCAGCCTGTGGATCGTGCTCTCCATCTTCGTGCTGCTCAATCTGGTCTTGGGCGGAGTTGTGCTGCTGGTCGTGGCCCTGAGGCAGCCGCGCGCTGCGGCTGCCGGGTCGGATGACGGGCAGGATGCGGACCGGGAAGAACAATGATCGAGATCAGCGTTGCGATGTTCCTGGTTCTGCTCGAGGCCTTGTTCGTTGCCGTCGTGCTCATGGTGTACTGGTTTATGAAGGCGCGCAGGGCGGCCCGCCAGAATGCTGCCCGGCGCCAGGCCCCGGCCGCACCGAAAGTAACCGACTATCTGGATCAGGAGCTGCAGCAGACGCGTGCGCGTCTCAAGACGGCCGACGGCAGCGCTGCCTCAGGGCTGAAGCTGCGCGCCGCATATCTCGAATTCGAACGCGGATGCGCCGGGCAATCCCGGCGCGATGAACCGTTCTGGACAGCGCTGAGCGAGCGGCTCCTGGCCCTCGGCACCTCATCCCTGCCGTCCGCCGCTGATGCCGATGCTGACCGCGTCCTGGCAGCGAAATCCGTCGATACTCGGGCGCTGATTGAGAGTACGGTGCGGGAGATCGACAAACTCAAGGAGCACGTGGCCCATGTTGTTACCGACCCGCAGCAGGGCCGCGAGCTGCTCGAGCAGATCGACCGGCTGGGACGCGTCAATCGCGAGCTCGCCGACTGCGTCGCCGTGCTTGAGGACGAGAATGACCTGCTGCGCAGCCGGGTTCCGGCACCGCCCAAGCCCGCCTAGCCACCCCGCAGCCAGGAATGTGGCATAATGGCCTGAATGCCGGCTCGCCAGGCACAGATATTTGGTAAATTCTCGACAAGGTCAACGATGAGACAACCGGGGTTGGCAGGCAGGCGGTTACGTGCGGCAGTGCTGATCTGTTTTGGTCTGCTGACGGCAGACGCCATGGCGGGTATGCCCGCGTCGGCTGCATACCCGCCACCGGTCGAGATGGCCGTCCATCACGGGATGAGGGTGGTCAGGAAGTTTCCTGCGGCTTCCGGTTTGACGGGCTGGGTGCTGTCCCGGGACGGGCGGTACTCGATGGCGTTCACCACGCCGGACGGGCAGACCATGATTGTCGGCGTCCTGATGGACAAGACCGGGGCCGATCTGACATCTGCGTACCGGGCCAAATTCATCCCCAAGCCGGATTACGCCAAGCTGTTCGGAGGTCTCGGGTCGACCGGCTATATCGTTGAAGGGGCGGTCCACCATGCCAAGAGCGTCCTGTATGTCTTCTTCGATCCCAACTGCATTTTTTGTCACCTGACCTGGAAGGCCCTGCAACCGTACGAAAAGGCGGGACTGCAGGTAAGATGGATTCCGGTCGCCTTTCTGAAGCCGACCTCGGCCGGCAAGGCGGCGGCAATCATGCAGGCGAAGGATCCGCAGGCGGCATTCCGCCACAATGAATCGAGCTTCAATACGGCCACGGAGGATGGGGGCATCAAACCCCTGGGCAAGCCGTCTGCGGCCAGTCTCGCCCGCATCAGCCAGAACGGGCGGCTCATGACGCGCTTTGGGTCGAACGGGACGCCGACGCTGGTCTGGAAAAACAAGGCGGGGGACGTGCAGGCGATCTTCGGCCTGCCGAAACTATCGCGACTCCCTTCCATCACCGGACTGCCGGAGCAGAAGATTACCGACCCGGAACTTGCGCGATACCGGTAGCGAGACCGGTCACGGCGGGTTCCGGCAGGGACGGCGCGGCCTCGGGGAGCGATGGCAGGCAGATCGCAGAACTTTTTGCCCGTTCCATGATCCATGGGTTAGGTATACCCCGATCCGGAGCGGGCTGTCCGGCCGGGGGAACGGCATTAATCGTCGCTGATACAATGTTCACTTGGAGGTGTCTGGATGTCGATTGACCGTCGCTCGTTCAAGATAGGCGTCATTGCCGGATTATTCCTGGTCGTAGGAATTGCGATCGGCATGGTGTTTGCCGTGCGCATGAAAAGCGCCGAATCCGCGACCGCATTTCCGGGCGTGGACACCCAGCCGCTGCCGGTCAAGGTCGATGCCGGCCCGGATTTCGTCCCGATCGTCAAAGCGGACCTGCCGGCGATCGTCAACATTTCCACGACGCGCCTGATCAAGTCTCCGGCCCAGACCATGAACTCGCCATTCGGCGAGGATCCGTTTTTCCGGCAGTTCTTCGGCGATCAGTTTTTCCACAATTTCCAGATCCCGCGCGAAGAACGCGAGAGCGCCCTGGGCTCGGGCGTGATCGTCAGCCCTAACGGCTACATCATCACGAACAACCACGTCATCGCCAAGGCCGACACGATCAAGGTGATCCTGGGCAACAACCGCGTCTACAAGGGAAAGGTAATCGGCGCCGATCCGCTGACAGATATCGCCGTAGTGAAGATTAACGCGAAGAATTTGCCGGTCATTCCCTGGGGAAATTCCAAAAAGCTGCAGGTCGGCCAATACGTGCTGGCGATGGGGAATCCGTTCGGGTTGAACCAGACTGTCACCATGGGCATCGTCAGCGCGCTCGGACGGGAGAACGTCGGCATCGACGATTACGAGGATTTCATTCAGACCGATGCGGCGATCAATCCCGGAAATTCCGGCGGTGCGCTGGTGAATACCCGCGGGCAGCTGGTGGGCATCAATACGGCGATCTACACCCGTAGTGGCGGTTACATGGGCATCGGATTCGCCATTCCCAGCAATATGGCCCGCAGTGTCATGACCCAGCTCATCGAGCACGGTCGCGTCATCCGCGGCTGGCTCGGCGTTTCGATCCAGGAAGTCACCCCCGCACTTGCCAAGAACTTCGGCCTGCGCGAGCCGACCGGCGCCCTCGTGGGTGACGTGTTCAAGGGCAGCCCCGCGGCCCGTGCCGGGCTGCGGACGGGCGATGTGATCATCAAGTACGAAGGCAAGGAGATCGACACGCCGACGACGCTGCGCAATCTTGTTGCGGCCACGCCCGTCGGCAAGGAAGTGGAAATGGAGGTGATCCGCAACCGCAAGGCCATGACATTGCGGGTCAAGATCGCAGAACAGACCAAGAAGGATCTGCAGATCAGCGAAGGCAAGAGCGGGCAGACGCAGGAGAGCCAGCACACGCTGCTGTCGGGGCTGACCGTCCAGAATCTCACCCCCGAGATCGCGAGCCAGCTCGGACTGCCGCACTATGCAACCGGAGTGGTGATTGCCGAGGTCAATCCCGACAGCGCAGCGGCTGCGGTCGGCCTGGAGCCGGGTGACGTGATCACGCAGATCAACCGCCAGACCGTCCATAACCTGAGCGATTACCACCGCATCACTTCCAAGCTCGGCAAGGACCAGAGCGTGTTGCTCCTCATCAAGCGCAAGGACACGAACATGTTCGTGGTGATCAACCGGTGACCGCAGGCGCGACGCAGGAGCAGCTGGCCGCCAGCGCCGGGCCGGCAAGGGCAGGTCTGCTGCGGGGCTTCTTTGCGCTCCTCGCGGTCGGAGCCGTGGCCCTGCTCGTCGGAGCCTGCAGTACCGTTCAGGTGGGGCGGGACTTCAGCGTGCAGACTTTCGCGAGCCAGGTGGAGCGCGGCCATACCACCGAGGCCGAGGTGCGGAGCTGGCTGGGTGCGCCGAACAGCACGGGCGTCGTGGTGCAGAGCAATGGCGAGCGCCTCACCAAGTGGACGTATTTCTACGGTGAGGGAAAGCTGCCACGGCTGCGCAGTGCGCATCTCAAGATGCTCGAAGTGCAGTTCAACCGCCATGGAGTCGTGCAGGCGTATAACTGGTCCCGGTAGCGACGCGCTGGCCGGCCCATCGTCCGGATTGCCGCGGCAGGCGCGTCCCTGGCGCGGCTGATCCAGGCAGGGCGCGGCGCAGCTTGCTGCCTCCTGTTGCGGTCCATCAATCCTCGGTTCGCTGCACGGTGCGCAGTCACGGCATGCCGGCGCCGGCCGCAGTCAAAGTGATTTCCCGCCGCAGGCTCACACGATCAACATTCCCCGGTTTTTCCCTGTGCGGATCTGGAGCTTGCCGTCGTGTTCCGCAATTGGCACCATGATGCGAAATCCCCGGTACCGGGATGGCGTCCATCGCGGAACGCGGCAGGGCAGGATGTAATGAGAGAGGGGCGGCTTCCTATGGATCAAGCATCGGCTCCGGACGGCGTAGCGGCGCTCGACGCGCTGGAAATCCTCGTCGTCGTTGACAACGAAACGGATACGCTGTCGAGCGTCGATGATGGCGTGCCGCAGATTCCGGAAGTTGTCCACCGCGCGGCCCGGGCTCCGGCAAGCCGCAACTTCGCCGGGCACGAATGCAAGACCGTGTTCGATCAGCTGTGCTGCGCATGCCACGGCCTGTCGGTGCTGATCACCGGTTGGCGGGGCGACAGCCGCCACAGCATGCTGTTCGACGTCGGACCGGACGCCGGCGTCTGGCTGGAGAACGCCCGGCGCCTCGATGTGGATCTCGCGGCTATCGAAGCGGTCTTCCTGTCGCACTGGCACTTCGATCACAGCGGCGGTTTTCCGCAAGTCATCGCCGCCATCAGCAAGGCGCGGGCGGCGGCGGGCCTGGGACGACCGATCGTCGATCTGCATCCGGACCGGCCGGACCAGCGCGGCATACTGCTGCCGAACGGAGTGATGATTCTGCTCGCCCCGGAGCCCACTTTCGACGCGATTGCGCAAAGCGGGGGCGAGATCGTTACCCGGCGCGACCCTCATTGCCTGTGCGGCGGCTTGTTTTTCGGAAGCGGGGCAATCAGCCGTGTGACCGACTATGAAACCGGTCTCTTTGGCCACCATACGTTCCGCGGTGATGTCGGCGAATCGGATCCGCTGATCATGGATGAGCGTTTCATCGCGGCCTGGGTCCGCGGGCGGGGCGTGACGGTATTCTCGGCTTGCTCCCACGCCGGCATCGTGAATGCGTGCCTCAGCGCCAAGACCCACTTTCCCGGGCTGCCGGTCGATCTTGTGCTCGGAGGTTACCATCTTGCCGGCAAGACCATGGAGCAGAGGATCGAGGCGACCGTCCGTGACCTGCGTGACCGCATCGCGCCCCGCCTGGTTGCGCCCGGGCACTGTACCGGCTGGCGGGCCAAGGCGCGGCTGGCGCAGGTTTTCGCACCCGGCCGGTACGCCCCAAGCGTCGTAGGTACGAAGTACCGCCTCGAGGCGATTGCGGACCCAATGCCCTAGGGTGTCGGTACGCAAGGCGATCAGAACACCGACGTCAGGCTGGCGATATCCAGCGCCGAAGCGGCGCGCATAAGGCTGTCGACCCGCGGATGCCGCGGCGGCCGGGCGTTTCCCCGGTGCGCAACCGCCTACGGCCGTCCATAGCCGCGATTCCTGTCTCCGCTTTGGTGCTCGCGACCTGGACCGGGATTCGCCCGCCGCCGGTTCTGCGGCCGTCCGGGCCGCGCCCTGCCGGGGGGCCGTCGCACCGGGCCCCGGTTCGGATGCGGTCGTTGCATCCCGTTCGGCAGGCCGGGCCGGTAGGGCCGGTTATTGCGTCGATACGGCTGCTGCGACGGTCTGGCAAAGCGCTGCCCCGGACGAAACGTCGTGCGCGACCGGTAGCGGCCGCCCGCCCTGACTGCCGGCATGACCCCGTGTCCGCGGAACGCGCCGGGCCTTGCCGTCGCTGCGATTGTCGGACGGCCATGGTTGACTGCAGCGCGCAGCGCCCGTATTTCCTGCGCGGTGCGTTCATGCTGGATCTGCGAGCGGGTGAGCCCGAAGTGCCGTTCCCGTGCGTAGACTTCCTGGGCCCGTGTCGGACGCAGGGCGATCCCGCCCGGACCTCCGCTGTAGCTGACGCGATTCACCGTCACGTTGCGAACCACGGTGCGGTAGTACGTGTTGTGAATGACTCTGACGTTGACGTTGTTGACGCTGCGGTTGTAGTAGAACATTCCGCCATGCCAGTAGCCTCCGACGTACCCCACGCCCGTATAGCCGAAGCCGTAATTGATCCCCCCGTAGTACCCGACGCGCGGACCCCAGTATCCCGGATGCCATGCATACAGGCCTGCGTGCCAGCCCCAGTAGCCGGGAGTCCACAAGAGGCCCGGCCGCGGTGCAAGCACCCAGGTCCCCGGAACCCAGTAGTAGCCGCCCGCCGCCCATGCCCAATAGCCTGGCACCCAGATAAAGCGGGGTCCGGGACAGGCCGGCTGGACATAGACGGGCAGGGGCGGGGGGCCGATCGAGATCGATATGCCGATGCCGACCTCGCCGAGGGAAACCCGTGGCGCTGCGAGGATCGTCAGCGCTGTAAAGAGCAGGATGACCGCTTTGCAGGGGATACGCATAAGGCGCCTCAACGAGCCGGAAAGGTCGAAGTACAGACAGCATAACGCCAGTAGCCCCGGAAAGGATGACTTTGCGATCACCATTCAGTACCACCCGGCCGGCATCGGATCGGGCGCAGCCGCTATGATCGGGTGTCCGGATACGGTGCCGGGGCGGCCAAGCGCTGGATCGCCTGGCGGGCACTGTCGACGTTGAGAGCGCAGGGAAACGGAGGGTTGCCGGCAATCAGCTGTGAGAGCGCGTAGGCTGCGTGCGGACGGATATTTGCCACGACCATAGTAATGCCGGATATCAGGCACAGCGAATTCATGGCGGTCATCCACGCGTAGTACACGTGATCGATAAGCGCCACGGTCTTCAGGTCGTAGATGAGGAAGCGTGCGCGCTGCTTCTGCAGGTACCCGAGCAGCGGCACGAGGTAGGCGTCCGGATCGGTCGGGTCCAGCCCCTCGCCCGGCTCGAGCAGCACGCTGTCGTCGCCAATGGGGGTGAGGTGTATTCCGGGGATCATGGTTCAGACATCCCAACCGCGACCGGGCGCTGGCGCATTTAGCCGTTGCCCTGGCGCACTTCCACCCGGAGCCGGCGGAACGCCTCCTTCAGGCCCTCGGACAGGGTGGCGCGTGTCGTGACCTCGCCGAGGTCGATGTTCAGGCTGGTCAGTGAACGCGCAATCTCGGGGCGAATGCCGGTGAGCACCGCATCGGCACCCATCAGTCCGACGGCGCGTATCATCTGGATCAGGTGGTGTGAGACCTGTGAGTCGATGGCCATCACGCCGGTCACGTCAATGACCACCACGCGGGCGCGCTCCGCCTCGATGCGTGACAGCAGATTCTCCATCACCATCATGGTGCGTGTGGAGTCCAGCGTCCCGATGATCGGCAGGGTGAGCACCCCGTCCCAGATCTCCGTGATCGGGGTGGACGTCTGGCGCAGTTCCTCCTGCTGGGCCTGGATGGTGCGTTCCTTTTCCTCGAGATAGACATGGAAAACATCCAGGATGATGTCATTGAAAATCGATCCCAGCAGCAGCAGGATCTCGCGCGACTGCGCGAAGTCGACAGTGGCGTCGGCCTCCAGATTGTCGAGGAAGACGCGCTGCAGGAATTGAATGTAGCGCACGAACTCGTCGAGATTGCTGCCGCGTGCCTGAATCTGCTGGGAAAAGGTCGTGAAAAACTTGCGCAGTGCGCTGAATTCCGCGCTGCGCCGGTCGAGCTGGTTGCCGGACTGAAGCAGCATGACCACGAGTTCCAGGAATTCCAGGCTGTAGTCGTTGATCTCTTCCTTGGACAGGAGGTTGGCCTGGCCGAATATGCTGTGGCCCTGCTGCTCGATAACGGCCGAGATCTTTCCGACATTGAGCATGAGCAGATCAATCAGGATCTGGTTGGTCGTGCGTCGGGTCGGGGCAGGTGTTGTCATGGAAGTATCCTCAATTGGGTGCGGTTCGGATCACGAACAGCGACCGGTCATCGTTGCCGCGGCTGGTGACCTGGGCAAGCACGAAGGCGATGAGCTGCGGGTGCAGCCGCCATAATCCCGGGAACGACCTGAGCGTCCAGTTCCGGCGCAGTCCGTCCGAACAGGTCAGGAACAGGGCCTGCACCGGAAACGGCAGCGATTCGACGTGCGGGCTGCGATGGTCGTGTCCCAGTATGCCGGGAGAAAAGGCGATGCTCCGCCGCTCTCCGTTGCAGATCAGATAGGCGCTCATGTCCCCCACCCCCATAAAGCTGAGCGTGTTTTGCGCGTGATCGGCCTCGCACAGCAGTCCTACGGCCCCGCGCCCTCCGGCGGCAAGCCGGCGGTCGAGGTTCTGCATCTGAGTTTCGAGCGAAGCGCTCTCATGCAGGATCTGTCCTGCGCCCCGCACCGCCTCCGCGGCCTCTTGTCCGTGGCCGAGCCCATCCACGTGCAGCCAGCGGGTCTGCGCGCGGTCGCTGGTCACTGCCAGCGCATCGCCGTTGAACAGGCTGTCCTGGTAGGCGCGCAGACAGGCGCCGTAAAGCGGCAGACGGGGCGCGGCGTGCCGGGGTTCGGTGGTGTGAAAACGCGCCCAGACAGCCGTGCCGTGCCAGGGCAGGTCATCGGTGTTGGCATCGGGTACCGAATAGATCTCGCTCTCGTGCGCAAGCCGCCTTATGGCGCCCAGACCCTTTCCCAGGGTGTTGGCGGTCGTGAAGCCGTCGCGCAGCGCCCGGTCCAGATCGGGAATTCCGGGACCATAATCAAGCGCGAATATGTCCAGCGCCGGCTGCGGCAGTTGGGTCTCCCAGACCTGCACCAGGCCGCTGCCCTTGGCGAATTTCATCTGGTTGGTGACCATTTCGTTGCACACCAGCTCCATGCGCTCGCGCGCGACCTGGGAGAATCCCATGCGGCGGGACACGGCGCGCAGCTTGGATCGCAGCAGTACCTGTCCGCTCTCGCTTTTGACGCTCTGCTCGACGTGCATGCGAACCGGTGCCGCTTCGGCCAGCGTCCCGCTCATGCCTGCCCCCGTGCCTGTTGCGGCATCAAGGAGTCCGGATCCACCCAGCGTCCCCGCCCGGCGCGCTTCGCCTCGTACAGGGCGGCGTCGGCCCGGGACACGAGCGTGGTGGCGCTGTCCTGGGGTTGCAGTCCGGCGATTCCGATGCTGGTGCGTCCCTCCATTTTTTCGAGGACCCGCTGTGCCACACGTCGTGCGGTTGTCAGGTCGGAGAACAGGATCGTGGCGAATTCGTCTCCGCCCATGCGGCAGCAAAAATCGACATCCTCGCGCGCGGACGTGCGCATGGCCGCAGCCATGCGCTTGAGGTATTCGTCTCCGAACTGGTGCCCGTGGGTGTCGTTGATCTCTTTGAACTTGTCCAGGTCGAAAAGAATCAGGCAGAGCGCCTCGCGCTGTCGCTGGCAGCGGGCCACCGCCTCGCGCAGCCGGGTATCGTAGGCGCCGCGGTTCAGCAGGCCGGTCAGGCTGTCCGTTTCTGCCAGGCGGATGGATTCCTGCAGTTCCGCCTTCTTGCGGTCGAGGGCCGTTTCGAGCTCGGCCATTTCCGCCGCGGCACGCGCCTTGGCGCGTTCCAGTTCTGCGCTGATCTCCTGGTTGCGGCGGCGGAGCAGTTCAGGGTCGGTCGATTCCCCGGCGAGGCGAAAGCGTTCGCTCAGGGCGTTGAGCTGCGACTCGGATAGCTTCTCAGGAAGCTGGCTGAGCAGTTCGCGGTGTCCGTTCCAGCCAAGATACATGCGATCGTCTTCGACCGTAATCTCGGCGCGTGACGGTTCGACGGCGCCGGTTCCCACCTGACGGAGCCCGTTCAGGATTGCATCGAGCGTGACAGCCGCGGCAAAGACGTTGCCACCGGCAGCCTGCACGGCCTCAATGGCGAACCGCGCGAGACGCTGGCGGTCCGGTTCGATCACGAGTGTCAGGCCGAGCAGGTGTTTCATGGCATGGAGCGGGTCTTCTTCGGGCAACGGTATCGCGGTGACCGGTTGTGCGATGCGAAACCCTTCGGGGCACCGGCTCGAAGCCGGATCCGCAGGCGTGGCAATCGCAGTGTCGTGGCCGCTTGTCCTTTTCATTATGGCCGGTTCTGGATGATTTGCAGCAAAACGCGATGCAAACCTCATGCCATGCCCCGAGACGGGGCAGCCATTACTCAGGCCCCACCGGGGAGTCTGGTGCCAATCGTGGGGTCAGCGGTACATGGCCGGCGGGAGCACGGATATCCGGGAGTTTCGAAACCGCGATCTGGCACGGTTTATGCTTGTTCTTGGTGGGTGCAGACCGGGGACCGGCCCCGTGTGCCGGCGATGGGGTTGACGGAAGAACACCATGCAGACTGTCGACAATGAAGCACAGAGAACGCGGGTCCTGGTGGTCGATGACTCGCGTCTCATGCGCGTTGCGGTCCAGCGAGTGCTCAACCAGGAATACGATCTCGTCGAGTCCGAGGATGGAGAGGCCGGCTGGGAGAAGCTCCGGCACGATCAGCGCATCCAGGTCGTGATCAGTGACGTGCAGATGCCGAAGCTGGACGGCTACTCGCTGATTTGCCGCATTCGTGCGGCGGATGAGGCGCGCATCAGCGAGGTCCCCGTGATCGTCATCACCGGCGCGGAAGACGACATCACCCGCGAGCGCGCGTATGCCTGCGGGGCAAACGAGTTCATCACCAAACCCATCGATTCGGCGCAGCTTTTGGCCTGCATGCGCAGCCTGACCCAGCCCGACCATGAGCTGGCCGACGTAGCCCAGGCCGCCGCGTTGCTGGGCGACCAGTCCAATATCGACGGCCTCACCCGGCTCGACAACCGCCGCTACTTTCTCGAGCGCGGCAGGGAGCTCCTGGCGGCGGCGCAAAAAACCACGAGCATGGTCTCGGTTCTGCGTCTGAGTGTCGATGATTTCATTTCGCTGCGTGCCCAGCACGGGGACGAGTACGCAGATCATGTGCTGATATGGATCGCCGATCTTCTGCGCGCCAAGACTCGCAGAAGCGATCTCATCGCGCGCACCGGGAACTCGGAATTTTCGGTCATGACCACGTCGCTTGGACGGCTGGAGGCAGCCATGCTGTGCGAACGTCTGCGCGCGGCGATTTCTGCCAGTCCGTTCAGTCACGACGGTACCTCGGCGGCAGTGACGGTCAGTCTCGGCCTCGTGGCCTCCGGTCACGATCCCGGGGATTCCCTGGAGGAGTTGCACGGACTGGCGTACAAGCGACTGAGGGCTGCTGCCGCCGCCGGAGGCGACCGCAGTTGCGTGGGCGACGACGGGAGTGAGACCCGGATTGAAGAGGCGGTAATGGAAGAGCCGCGCCTCGACCAGGCGCTGGAACTGCTTGAACGCAACGAGACAGGCCAGCTCGTGCCCTACGCGCTGCAGCTCGCACTGCGCGTGCTCCCGCTGCTCGAGTTCTGCGACGCCCGGTTCGCGCTCGAGATCGGCCAGGAACTCAAAGCCGTCCGGGAAGGCCTCTCGCGCATGGGCTGACACCCGGACCCGGGCGCTGCCCATTGCTGCCGGGAGCCATTGGCGCGGCGGAGGGTGGCGTTGTCTGTCTGGTCAGGGCAGAATTCGCCCTGGGTCCCGGCCAAGGAATCCGTGCGTTGCAACCCGCGTTTTGCAGATTTGCCTGGAGTTCTCGTGTTACCGACCCCTGTCATTCCTGATGCGAGATCCGCCGGCCCGGCGCGCCGTGTGGCGCTCGCCGTCCTGCGCGCGATGGGTTGGCGTGTGGAGGGGGCTGCGCCCGCGATTCCGAAATACGTGCTGATCGGCGCCCCCCACACCTCCAACTGGGACTTCGTGCTGGCGCTGCTGGCCAAGGCGGCGCTTGGTATCCGGTTCCGCTGGATCGGAAAGGACAGCCTGTTCCGGTGGCCGTTCGGGGGATTCATGCGGTGGCTGGGAGGCATACCGGTGAACCGCCGCTGGCGGAGCAATTTCACGGACTTCATGGCGGAGCAGTTCCGCGCGAGCCGGGAACTGATCGTCGTTATAACACCGGAGGGAACGCGCAGCCGCACCGAGCACTGGAAGAGCGGCTTCTACTATCTCGCGCTGCGGGCGGGCGTTCCGATCGTCCTCGGCTTCGTCGACTATCGCCGCAAAATCCTCGGAATCGGCCCAGTGCTGGTGCCCACCGGAAATATCGATGCGGACATGGCGCCGATAAGGGAGTTCTATGCCGACAAGCAGGGCCTCTACCCGCAGAAGAAGGGCGAGGTAAGAATCATTCCACGTGCCTGAGCGGGGGACGCCCGGGACAGCAACTGCAGCAGCGCTGCCGTTCTTCAAATTGTCATGGATGCTTAAGGATGCGTTAAGGTGTTGCCGGTAACGTTGGATCCATGACAAGTGATTCATCTGACTGGGACCGGCCGACGCGGTTCCTCCATATGGGGCTGGCCCTCACTGTGACCATTCAGCTGTTGGTCAGTCTGTGGATGGTGCCGCCGGGCAGCCGTCACCCGTCGACGCCCCTGACCCATGCGGGGTTTATCGCCCACGAATGGATCGGACTGTGTGCCCTGGCCATTGTGCTTGCCCACTGGGTATGGTCGCTGTTGAGCTCCGGTGCCGCGGGCGTGGGCCACCTTTTTCCGGTCAGCCGCGATGGCCGGCGGGAGGTTGTCGCCGAGCTGCGTGAGCTGCTGTCGGGCCGAATGGCGGGTGGCGGACCGCGCGGGGGTCTGGCGGGACTGGTGCATGGCCTGGGCCTGCTGGCTGTGACCGGGATTGCGGTCACGGGCGGTGTGCTGTTCGTGATGCTTTCTGCGCAGGATAAGTCCGGAGCGTTCACCCGCAGTGTCGGACACCTGCATTCGCTGATTTCGACCTTCGTCTGGATCTACTGGTACGGCCATATCGGCATGGCCCTGCTCCATCAGCTCAAGGGCGATGGCATGGTACGCCGCATGTTCCGCCTCGGCTGACCGTCTTGGCGCTCCCCGAATCCCGGGAGGGAAGCGTACCGGGCATTTCGGCTATACTCCGGAACAGGATCTTATTCTTCCGGACGGGCAGGGCGCTTCCATGCGAGGACGAGGGAACATTGCGGGCATCGGCAGGGCATTCCTGGTGCTTGCGGTCGCAGGCCTGGTCGCCGCCTGTTCCACGGTTCAGTTGCATTCGTCCGAGCTCACCAACTCCATTTCGCTCAAGCGCGGGGATCTGCAGCGCGGCGGCATTGCGTTTATCACGCCGTCGACCGCCACCGGTCATGAACAGGACAAGCAAGCCCTCGCGCTGGTGTTCGGCAATGTGCTCATGAAGGAGCGCCCGCAGTACCGGGTGGTGAGCCTTGCGCAGACGCTGAGCGACATCAATCGCGCCGGACTCGCGATCGAGTACAAGAAGATGTATCAGGACTACCAGGATACCGGCATTTTTGACCGCAGCACCCTGCGGAGGGTGGGCAAGGCGGTCGGGGCACGTTATCTGGCCCAGCTCAAGCTCGCCGGATTCAGCCAGGGTTCCAACGAGCGATTCGGTGCACTCGGCCTGCGGATGCTTCAGACTTTGCAGGCGAATATCCGCGTGTTTCTGCAGATCTGGGACAGCCGGGACGGCACCATTGCCTGGGAAGGCACGGACGAGCTGAATTACGCCTACGATACCGAGCGGGAAAAGCCGGTGACCTTTCGCAAGGTCGTCGGGGACGCGGCACGGCGGCTGATCGCCAAGCTGCCCTAGCGCGCCCTGCCCGGTCTTTCTGCCATGCCTGTCGCGACGGACCGGCGACCTGGCTTGCGCGGCGGTACCCGGGTTGCCGGTTGGTTCCGGCCCGGTTTGCCGGTGCCCCGCCTGAGGGCGGCACATACCGCTTTACCGGGCCGCCGTCAGGATCTGCCGTGGCTGAGGTGCGGCAGTATGGCCACGAACAGGGCCAGAAAAGACAGGACGAAGAAATAGCAGAAATCGGCAAACGACCCGACGTCAGGTACGGCAATAAGCGTCACTGCCGCCGGCACACCGACCCATAGACCGAGCTTGAACAAGAACATGAGTCCTCCCGCATCCGACTGCCTGGGACCGGGACACGATGAGGTGCCGCGAACGGGTCGCCAAGAGCGGAGCTTACCTCTGCTCAGTCTGGTTCACGCCACTGGTGGATTCAAGCCACGCCGGACGCAAGGTAGTCTGGCCCCGATGGTCCGCAGACGCCCCTGAGGGTATGGTGCCGCGGCGCTGTTCCAGAGTTTTCGCTGAAGGAGCGCCCCTGCCGGGGTGCGGACTCCAAACGGGTTGGCCCGGACCGGCGCAAGAGCCGCGGCTCCCGCCCGCGGTCACTCCTCTATATCGTATAGAAAATCAGTGAGATCGGTATAGGCCGCATCATCGTAGTCGCCGAACTGCACCGCGACACCGCGCGACCCGATGCGGACGACCCTTGCGGGTATGCGGTGTTCGACCGACCGTCCGTGGTGCGTGAAGCAGAGCTTGAATTCGAACGTAGTACCGACCTGCAGCTTCGTGCGGTCCATTTCGACAAGCGCACCGCCCAATCCAAGGTTGATGATGTGCCACGGCAGGGAATAGGTCATGCCGCAGTTGACCAGGGTTTCGAACCGAATTTGCTTGCGCAGGCTGGTGCGGTAGCCGCGCGGTTGGGCCACCATGCTGTCGGGACGCAGGGCCGCAGGGGCCCGCGCCTGCCGAACTGCCCATGCGTGCTCCGGCTGGATGTCCGCCCGATGGCGCCGCGTCTGAATTTGCTGTGACTGTGGCATGGCTTCTCTTTCCTCTGCTGCTTTGCATGTACTTATACAGTTGATTGTCGCGCGGGTTAAGCCCGAGGCTATGCCATTCGGCGCGGAATTCGGACGGTTCGTCCAGTCGGCGTCGACGCCGGTCCGGTGATTCCGGTCATCGAGGGGGCGAGTCGGGACGGTCCTGGGTCCGGACCGTGATGCCTGCGGGTCCGGCGCCGAGCGGCTTGGCCCGGGTTGCCGGGTACTGCTAGGCAGGTTGGCCGCTGGCCGGGGTGCGCTGCTCGCTGGTTCGCGTTATCGAGGGTGCCGGCTGGCCGTGCAGGACTGCCTCAAGGGCCAGTGCGGTGAGCGGCCGGTACAGGTGGTATCCCTGCACCAGATCGCATTCTTCCTGGCGTAGCTGGCCCAGCTGTTCCGCGGTCTCGACGCCTTCGGCGATCACCTTCAATTTCAGGCTGTGGGCCAGTCCTATGATGGCGCGGGTGATTGCGGCATCGTTCTCGTCGCTGGTGAGATTGCGCACGAACGACTGATCTATCTTGAGGCGGTCTATCGGAAAGCGGCGCAGGTAGCTGAGCGAGGAAAACCCCGTCCCGAAGTCATCGATCGAGAGCCGGACGCCGATGTCCTTCAACTGCTTCAGGGTGGCGCGTGTATGTTCGACGTCCTGCATGGCCACGCCTTCGGTAATCTCGAGTTCGAGCAGTGCCGGTTCGAGACCGGTCTCTTCGAGGACGCGCCTTACCAGTCCCGGTAGATCCTGCTGGTGGAACTGGCGCGCGGAAATATTGACCGCTAGCGGGAGCTCTGCCAGACCGGCCCGGCGCCAGACCTTGCATTGGGTGCACGCGGCCCGCAGCGTCCATTCGCCGATGGCCACGACCATGCCGGTCTCCTCGGCGAGCGGAATGAACTCGGAGGGCATGATGACACCGCGTTCAGGGTGCTTCCAGCGCAGCAGCACTTCGGCGCCGATAATGAGCCCGGTGCGAGCGTCCACTTCCGGCTGGAAATTGAGGCGCAGCTCGTTGTGCTCGATGGCGTGCCGCAGGTAGTTTTCGAGCGACAGGGACTCGGCGGCGCGTGCGTTCATTTCCTGGGAATAGGCCTGGAAGTTGTTTCCGCCGAGCTGCTTGGCCCGCTGCATGGCTGTGTCGGCATTGCGCAGCAGCGAGATGCCGTCATCACCGTCGAACGGATATACGCTGACGCCGATGCTGAACGTGACGAAGTATTCGCGGGTGTTTACGTACAGCGGCCGCTGTATGCCGGCAATCATGCACTCGGCCAGCTGCAGCGGAACATGGTGCTCCGTGAACCCGGACACCAGCATGGCGAACACGTCCGCCTCGAAACGGTAGAGCGTCGCTTCCGTGCCGTTGACGCGCTCCTCGACCAGCAGATGCTCCAGGCGCGCAGTGACCGCCTGCAGCAGACCGTCGCCCACGCCATGACCGAGGCTGCGGGTGATGACGTTGAATCGGTCCAGATCCATCAAGATCACCGCCAGACGCTGGCCCGGCTCCGCGTGCGCAGCCAATGCCTGTTCGATGCGTTCCTGGAACCGCCGGCGGTTGGGCAGCCCGGTCAGCGTATCGTGGTGCGCCTGATGCGACAGCCTCGCCTCGACCCGGCTGTGCCGGGTGATGTCGGCGATGTGGGCGTGGAATTCCTCCCGGTCCGGAAGATAGTAGATGCTGCAGGCGAGCACGCGGTTGGCTTTCGGATATTCCCACACCTGACGGCTGGCGGGCAGGGCGCGCAGGACCGCCAGGCGCTGCCTCAGGTCCGTGGGAAGGAGCTCTGAAGCATGTTCCGTGTCGGCGCCCATATCCTTCAGCATTTCACGGACGCCGGCGTTGGCGTAGAGCACCCGCCCATCGGCGGACAGCGCCAGAACGGGATTCGGATTGCGTTCCGGGAACAGCGCCAGCCGCTGGCACTGCGCGGCTTCGGCGAGACGATGAGCCATGCGCAAGCCGATTGCCGCCATGATCGCGATGGCGCCCGCGGATAGCGCGATTACCGTGCTGCGTGCCGCGCGTGTTGCGCTAAGCGTCGCGACCGCCATCCACATTGCAAGCAGCGCGAAATAGGCGGCAATCACCTTGATCCTGGGGCTGATCCTCATCCTCATCGAAAGATGCCACGGCTGCGGCCGGCCGAATACGCCGGCCGCCAGTTAAACATCGGCGGGTTTATTCTACACCCAGCCGGCGGGCGTGCTAGCGTGCGGATGCACGCGGTGGCTGCAGGCGCTGTGATACAATATCAACGATATCCCTTGATGCTCCAGCTGTCTGCGGAGCCGACAATTACTCAATGACTCCAGCGCTGTCCATCCGCAATCTAACCAAGATCTACCAGAGCGGCTACGCGGCCTTGAAGGGCATAGACCTGGATGTGCAGCCGGGTGACTTTTTTGCGCTGCTCGGACCGAATGGCGCCGGAAAATCGACCACCATAGGCATCGTCACATCCCTGGTGACCAAGACCGGCGGCAAGGTGTCGGTTTTCGGGCGGGATATCGACACCGACTTCAGCCAGGCCAAGAGCTTCATCGGCTTGGTGCCCCAGGAGATGAATCTGAACATTTTTGAGCCGCTCATTCAGATTCTGGTCAACCAGGCGGGCTATTACGGCATTCCCCGTCGGCGCGCGCTCGAGCGCGCCGAATACTTCCTCGGTCGTCTCGACCTGTGGGAGCGGCGCAACGACGCGGTGCGCACGCTCTCGGGCGGCATGAAGCGGCGCATGATGATCGCCCGTGCCCTCATACATGATCCGAAGCTGGTGATCCTGGACGAACCGACCGCCGGCGTCGACATCGAGATCCGTCACTCCATGTGGGAGTTTCTGCGTGAGCTGAATGCCGCCGGCACCACGATCATCCTTACGACCCATTATCTCGAGGAGGCCGAGAGCCTGTGTCGCCACATTGCCATCATCGATAACGGCGCAATCGTGGAAAACACGACCATGAAGAAACTGCTCGCCAAGCTCGGCACCGAGACCTTCGTTCTCGATCTGCGCACGCCGCTCGCGCACCTGCCGCAGCTGACGGGCCATGACATCCGCATGCTGGACGACCACACCCTGGAGGTGGAGATCTCGCGCGACCACGGGATCAGCAGACTGTTTGCCGACCTGTCGGCGCGCGGCATCGAGGTGCTCAGCATGCGGAACAAGACCAATCGTCTCGAACAACTGTTCCTGCGCCTGGTGGAGGACAGCAGGAAGCGTCAGGGTGGGGTACGGAGAAAGCGGGCATGACGCGGGACCAGAAGCTGGTCGCGTACATGACGATCTGCCGCAAGGAGGTCATCCGCTTCATGCGCATCTGGCTGCAGACCGTCCTGCCGCCCGTGATCACGACCTCCCTGTATTTCATCATATTCGGCGGGCTCATCGGGCGGCAGATCCACGACATGGACGGGGTCCGATACATGGACTTTATCGTTCCCGGCCTGATCATGATGTCGGTTATATCCAATTCTTACTCGAACGTCGTCTCTTCGTTCTACAGCGCCAAGTTCCAGCGCAGTGTCGAGGAGATCCTCGTGTCGCCGACGCCCAACTGGGTGGTTCTGTCCGGCTTCGTGACCGGCGGCGTGGCGCGCGGTCTGGTGGTGGGGGTGGCCGTGACGGTGGTTTCGCTGTTTTTTAGCCATCTGCACGTGTACAACGCGTGGGTGTCGGTGTCCGTAGTGCTGCTCACGTCGGTGCTTTTTTCTCTGGGCGGATTCATCAACAGCGTGTTTGCGCGCAACTTCGACGACATCACTATCGTGCCCACGTTCGTACTTACCCCGCTCACCTATCTGGGCGGTATCTTCTACTCGATACAGATGCTTCCAGCGTTCTGGCGGCGCGTGTCCCTGGTAAATCCGATCCTGTACATGATCAACGCGTTTCGCTACGGGTTCCTCGGCATCACCGATATCAATCTCTACCTGTCCTATGGGATCATCATCTGCTTTATTCTGGTCCTGGCGGCGGTTAGCCTGTATCTTCTGGAGCGCGGTTACGGGATGCGCACCTAAAGCCGGCGTACCGGAGGTGTGCGGATCATCAACGCATCAACGCCGTTCAAGGGAGGCGGAGTGTCGGGACAAATGGAGACGCGCAACATGGCGCTGTTTTGTGACTTCGAGAACATCGCCCTCGGTGCGCGCGACGCCGAGTACGCACGGTTCGACATAGAAAAGGTCCTGGAACGCCTGCTGCTCAAGGGCAACATCGTGGTGAAGAAGGCGTACTGCGACTGGGAGCGTTACAAGGAGTTCAAGGGGCCGATGCACGAGGCTTCATTCGAGCTCATCGAGATTCCTCATGTTCGCATGTCCGGAAAGAATTCGGCCGATATCCGCATGGTAGTGGATGCGCTCGACCTCTGCTACACCAAGTCCCACGTCGACACATTCGTGATCATCAGCGGTGACTCAGACTTCTCTCCGCTCGTGAGCAAGCTTCGTGAGAACAACAAGGTGGTCATCGGCGTGGGCGTGAAGCAATCGTCCTCGGACCTGCTCGTGGCGAACTGCGACGAGTTCATTTTTTACGATGATCTCGTGCGCGAGGAAGAGAGCAAAAAAAAGGCGCGCCGGCGCGCTGCCGACCGCAAGCCCTCGGCCCCCGAGAAGAAGCCGGCGGAGAAAGACGAGGAGCACAAGCAGCAGGCGCTGGATCTGGTGCTCGAGACGGTCGAAGCCCTGTTCAGCGAACGCGGCAGCGAGGAGAAGGTGTGGGGTTCCATGGTCAAGCAGGCGCTCAAGCGCCGCAAACCCGGATTCAGCGAGTCTTATTACGGGTTTCGCACCTTCAGCAAGCTTCTGGATGAAGCCGAGGCGCGGCACCTGCTGCAACTCGAACGCGACGAAAAATCCGGAGGCGTGATCATCACCGGTTTTGCGCACGACTGACATCGCGGTAACGGCCTTGCGGCGGAGTGGTCGTGATCCCGGCGCCGGACGCGGCGGAATCATGGTTTTCCGCTGGCGCCGCATTGCTGTCGGTGGCGCGTCGCCGGGAGCGGGCATGCCCGGCTTGACCCAATGGATTGCCCTGAATTTTCAAACTCTTGGTCGGAGATCCGGTCGGTGATCGGCCGGATAAGTCGCGTCGACACGAGACTGTCACGTCGGAGGTCGACTATACTGGAGCATGACAAGAGTCGAAGCGCTGGTCGCCGGTCCGTTCCTGGCCGGGCTGCGTGTGCGACAGTCCCCGACGGGGGTTCTGGAGAGCATGTCGGCAATGCGTGCATTTTTGCTGGTTTCGTTGGTCATGGTACTGGGTTTTGCGCGGGCGCGGGCCGAATCGTGTTCGCCTACACCAGACCAGAAGGCCCGTTTGGACCAGTTCGGCTATGACGTATTTCAGTCCAGCCTGCCGGGCCTCGAGAACCAGAGCGGGGAGGTGAGCCGGAGGATGCTGGTTGAACGGTTCGGCCAGCCCTTGCGGCGTGTCCTGGCCCTCGGGCGGTACGGAGACGGGCGGACGGGCGATGACACCACCATCCCCTGGACGACTTGGTACTTCCACGGGCTGGCCTTTGCGATGTCGCGTGTGCCGGCCAATCACCACGGGGTCGGGAAGGCGGAGCTGGTGGTCGTGGGGGTGAGCGTCACCAGCCCGATTTACATCCTCAAAGATGGGCTGCGGGTGGGGGAGTCGCGTTCGCGCTTCATCCAGGTACTGGGGCCTCCCACCTATCAGGACCGCCGGCGCGTGCGTTACGACGTCGAGAACGCTGCGCGCATCGCGCCCGACGATTATGAAATAGAGCCGTATCAGATCCAGATGGATTTGGACGGGCGCGATCGGGTGCGGCGCATCGTGTGGAGCTGGTGGTCCGACTAGCCTTTCCGCCATCTGCCCCCTGCTTCCAGTTCGCAACCGTCAGAGTCCGTGACGGCGCGGTGCCTATGATCGGGTGCCGTGCCGCGGGTGCAGGATGGCCGCGAACTGTATATATTAGAAGCCCTCAAGGGATTGGCAGCGCACAACAGGCACAAGCCGACGCATCCGCGGTGTTCCGGAGGATGGCGCTGCCCGGGGGAGAGGAGCAATGCTCGGTAGAGGCCCGGTGGATGCGGGCGTTCGGTGCGCAGGCGCAGGACCTGCCGGCGGCAGGAGGCACGCGCAATCGGGGGTAGTGTCCGATTCGAGGCGGTTGTCCAGCAGACCGCCTCCGCAGCCGTGCGCGCGCGGTCGCTGTCTTGGTGGCGGGGGCCGCTGAGGTGGCGATCACGCTGGGCGGAAATCCCGGACTTCTGTCCGGCAGGGTCGAGGCGGCGCTCGCACGTGGAGAATGTGCGTCGCTGGACTCGTGCGTCGCGGGCGTCGTGCACCCGCCCGCGGACCGTCCTGGCGCGACACATCGCCTCGCCGCATCGATTTTCAGCGCGCTCTTCTTTCGTTTTCCCCATCATCCCCACCTGGCCGCGTGGGCCGAGCAGGCGCGGGATGGCCTTGAGCTGCTTCGGCAGCCCGCGCGGTTGGTGCTGGCGCGCCGGCTGCTGCGTTACGACGTCTTTTTCGGACGGCCCGCGCGCGCAGCACTGCTCCTGGACCGGCTTCGGGTCGGGCGCAACACCGGCCGCCGTGCGCCGGGTGTCCAGGTCCAATGGGGCCTGTTCGAGGCGATGCACCACGATGCGCTCGGTGCCCACGCCGAATGCCTTGAAGCCGTGGGGCGTGCCCGGTCCATCGCTGCCCGGCACGCGGTCCAGTCCTGGTCCGGTGCGCTGCGCGCCCTGGAGGCGAACGCCTTGCTGGGACTCGGTGACCTGCAGGGTCTGCGTGGGGTCTGGGAGACTGCGCGCAATAGCGCGGCGCGCATGGGTCTGCTGGCGACCGCTTATCTTTATCAGCTGGGAACGCAGATCGCACTTGCCGAGGGCGATCCGCCGCTCGCGGCCGAACGGGCGGAGGTGGCAATGCGTGTGGCAACTTGCGCGGGCGCTCCGCTCTTTCAGGCCCTGGCCTGGCTGTCGGCGGCGGAGGTACAGCTGGATTGCGGGATGCCCGAGACCGCCGGGGTATTGCTGCGCCAGGCGCAGGAGGTTGCGCGGTCATCGGGCAGCGCCCAGCTTGCGATTCTTTGCGCCTTGATGCGCGGTTACGCCCTGCTGCGGTTTCCGGGGACCGGCGATGCCGGATCGGAACTGCGGCTCGGTTTCGGGCTCGCCCATCGGCACGGTTACCGGAATTTTTCGTGGTGGTCTCCGCGGATGATGACCGCGCTCTGCATCGGCGCCTTGGAACGGGGCATGCAGGTCGCCTATATCCAGGACCTGGCGAAATTACGCCGGCTGGCACCGCCGGCACCGCCGGTGCACGTGGAGAGCTGGCCATGGCCGGTCAAGGTGTACACGCTCAGGCGTTTTGCGTTGCTGGTCAACGGCCGGCCGTCGCAGGTCAGACGCAAGGCGCAGCATAAGCCGCTGGAACTGTTCAAGGCGCTCATCGCGCAGGGCGGGCGCGATGTCGGCGAAGAATCGCTCACTGCGGCACTCTGGCCCGACGCCGAAGGCGATGCGGCACGCAGGGCGTTCGATACAACGCTCCACCGGTTGCGCAGGCTGCTGGGAAACAGGCAGGCGCTGATCCTGCGGGACCGCAAGCTGAGCCTGGACCCCTGCATCTGCTGGGTCGACAGCTGGGCGTTCGAACGTCTTCTGTCAGAGGCCGAAGCGACCCTGGCGGATCCGGCCGCCGATCCTGCCGGTGACGTTCTGGTCCGGCTGGCGCAGCGGGTGCAGGGGTTGTATCACGGCCCCTTTCTGGGCAAGGAATTCGATGCCGCCTGGGCGGTTTCGCTGCGTGAACGTCTGCGCAGCCGCTATCTGCGTCATCTCGTCAGCATCGGCGCCCGCTGGCAGCAGCTTCAGCGGTGGGAACTCGCTGTTGAATGCTACCGCAAGGGGCTCGAAGTCGATGATCTGGCCGAGCAGCTGTACCAGAATCTGATGCTGTGCCACCTGCGGCTCGGACAGCGCGGCGAGGCGTTGTCGGTGTACCGGCAGTGCCGGTTCATTCTTTCGGTGGTTCTGGGCATCACACCTGCGCCGGCGACTGAAGCGCTGTATCAGCAATTGCGTAGAGGTCGCTAGCTACCAACCCCTTTTTTGCCGTTTCCTCAAATGGCAGGACTCCGGCTGCGGTTCCGCCGGTGCCAGCCGGCATCCCCTGGTCCGCCACCGAATCGCGGGCATGTCTTTGCCAATCGGTAAGCAACGTGTAAGAGCGTTCCGCCCATGCTGTGTCCAACAGAACAGAACTGGCGACGCCGATGGAAAGTTATGTGGTTCGCATTTACCGCCGGGACGAAGCCGAACCACAGCAAATCGTTGGTCTGGTGGAGTATCCGGAGAGCGGCCTAACAGAGCGATTCGCACACGCGGCCGAGTTGATGAAGATTCTGCTTTCGCCTGGAAGGGCTGAAACAGGCGTCATGCCCGGGATCGAGGGCAGTAACCGCAGGGACCCGGGGCCTGGCCTGGACAGAAGGGAAGCAGGGACTGTTCCGCTATCGCAATCGATAGATCAAAACAATCGGATAATCCGATCGACAACGAGGAGGAGACACTATGTGCGCCCATAAACCGGTCAGTGGCAGGTCAGCAAGGAGCCCGAAACGGGCGCTACGTGCTCCGGGCGCGGAGCGCAGCGGGTGGGGCCTGCGCCGTGCGGCCCAGGCTCTGGCAGCGCTCGCCCTCGGTGCCGCGAGCGCCACGGCCCTTGCCACCCTCGTCCCCGCGGGCTCGAGCGCGCTGCTCTCCGGTACGACTGCCGCAGCCGATCCATCCCTCGCCGGTACTGTCCTTCAGGATGTGGTCTCGCCCTTTACGATCGACCTCGGCTCGGGCAGCACCCTTAACGGCTATGTGCAGGACCGGGTGGTGCGCGAGAGTGGAAGCGGCACTCTCGATTTTTACTACCGCCTCTTCAACGGCACCGATACCGACGGCTGCATGCTGAGTTCGGACGGCTCGATCGGGGTAGCGCAGCGCAGCGGCTACGCAGGCTACAGCACGGATGTGAACTACCGCACCGACGGGCTGGGCAGCGTCGCGCCGAGTGGTGCCTCGCGCACCGCAGGCGGGGACGGGGTGCTCTTCGGTTTTCTCTCCAACCCGATCGCCCCGGGGCAGACCTCGCTCTTTTTCTTCGTCCACACCCAAGCCACCGCTTACAACGACCTCGGGACCGGTACCCTTATCGGCTTCAATGCCCAGGGCGGCTTCGGCCAGACCCAGTTCATGACATTCGAGCCGGCGCCGGTGCCGATTTCCCCAGCCGTCTGGCTATTTGCCTCCGGACTCCTGGGACTGTTGGGGGTGGCGTGGCGCTCGCGGACGAAGCGTTTCGCATGAATCGAAGACGGGGGGTTCGCCGCAGCGCGCCGCGCGGCTAGACGGTATTGGGGGTGAATGGCCCGGAACCGCCATGGAACCCGAAATGGGACTTTGCGGAATTTCATCCGTGGCCGGCCCGCATCCTGCCGGTCCGGCGGCTATGGCCCCATCCTTTGACAACGCTACGTCGACGTATTGGCCACAGGAGGCCAGTTCATGCAACGCCACTCCGTGAATTCCCGGTATCAGGGAGAACCATGCCGCCGGATGCTGCATCGGGCAGTGATCCCCGGCTTGTTGCTGACAGCCATCGGGTCGATGCCGGCGCAGGCCTCCGTAATTACCGGCAATACCGATGTCATGTACATGGAGGACGCGTTTCCAGGCCTCTCCGTACTGGTAGGGAATCCGTACGGCACAGCGAGCGCGAGCAGCGTGTCACCATGCTCCGGAACAGCCTGCCAAAATTCCAGCGGGGATCCTTTGACGACATTCTCCGGTTCGTCGTCAGACGCCAGTGGCGTCGGTCCGGACAAGTCGAGCGCCGACCTGTCGACCGGGGTACTGCGGGCCTACGCCCAGGAGAACGGGACCGCCGGTTCGAGTGCGGCAGCCGGCGCCGGGTTCTGGGACGCCTGACGTTCTCCGGCGTCGCCGGAGCGGACCCCGTGGTGACCTTGAACTTTGACGCCTCCGGGAAATTCACGGGTCGGGGATTCGGCGGCGCCTGCGAGGCTTACCGCACCGGGCTCACACCCCAGAAGGCGCAACGGGGGCGCGCAGACCGAAGCCGCGCAGATGACCTCGACGCCCGTCACCTAAAGAGGGCCGATGCCCAATCCGGTTCACGCGTCGGCGGCTCGTGCGGGTAGCGCGAAGCTCCATCCGTGCAAGACGGGATTGTAGCCGCTATTCGATTGCAGCAGACAGGACTGAACCTCCCGCCTTGAATGTAGAATTGCTGATCAGCAGCACCATCGGAAGCATCGCGATAAAGCTGATGGAAATGAGCTTGAAGGCATCGACCAGACCGAGCATCTGCGCCTGCCGCGACAGCAGGTGCGCGAGTACGGCCGAGGAGGCCGGATTGCCGGGGGCAAGGCCGAGCCCCCTGAGGTAGGCGGGCAGCGCCGGAGTGTAAATGTTGATCATGCCGCCGAGCTGATTCCAGCCGACCTGCGCGTAGCGTGTCATGATGGTTGTCGCGATCGAAATTCCGATCGACGAACCGATCGTGCGCATGAGGCTGTAGATGCCGGCGGCCTCGGCCGACTGCTCCTTCGGAAGGGTTGCAAACGCCACCGTCGACAGCGGCACAAAAATCATGCCGAGGCCCAGACCCTGCACCACAATCGGCCAGATCAGCCACCAGGTGTTGACATGCAGATTGTACAGGGTCATGGCATGGGAGCCGATCACCGACAGTGTGATGCCGAAGGCGATCAGGCTGCGCGGACCGATGCGGTTGATGAGTTTCCCGACGAGGATCATGCCCAGCATGCTGGCGACACCGCGTGGCGCCATGACCAGGCCGGTGGTGGACGGGGGATAGTTGAGCAGCGTCTCGAGCATCATCGGCTGCAGCACCATGGCCCCGTACATGCCGAGGCCGAAGACCGCCAGCAGCATGCTCGAGGTGGCGAAGTTCCGGTCGTAGAAGATGCGCGGATCGAACAGGGCTTTGTGCGGGTGACTGAATCCATGGTAGAGGATCCCGGCAAAGCCCACCACGCTCAGCGCTGTGGCAGCGCGTATCGCCCAGGATCCGAACCAGTCATACTGGGTGCCGCGGTCGAGAACGAACTGCAGGCCGCCCACCGCCATGGCAATCAGCACGAACCCCAGCCAGTCCATGTCCCGTTCGCGCCGCGGAGTGTCGGGAACATTGCGCCAGGTCAGGAACAGCGAAAGCAGTCCCACGGGCAGGTTGATATAAAACGTCCAGCGCCAGTTGAGGGCCTGGGTGATGTACCCGCCAAGGGTCGGGCCGAGAATCGGTCCGACCATGACTCCTATGCCCCAGATGGCCATTGCCCGGCCGCGTTCCTCGTGGGGGTAGGTCTGCACCATCACCGCCTGCGACATCGGCACCAGGGCCGCGCCGAATACGCCTTGCATGAGCCGGAACAGCACGATCTCCGCCAGGTTGCCGGAGATTCCGCACAGCGCCGAAGTCACCACGAAACCGAAGATGCTGATCAGGAGAAAGTTCTTCTGGCCGAGACGGTCGGCGAAGTACCCGGTGAGCGGCATGAACACGCCGGACGCCACCAGATAGCTGGTCAGCACCCAGCCGATCTGGTCGGAGGTGGCCCCGAGCTGGCCCTGCATGTGCGGGAGCGCCACGTTGACGATGGTGGTATCGAGCGCCTGCAGCACGGTCGCGGACATGACCGCCACCGTGATCAGGAAGCGGTGGGGGGATCCGTCCCCGACCTCCGCCGTGGTGCTGCTCACCGAGGCGATTTCCTGCCGGGGGGTGGGAGCGCGGTACCGGTGGTATCGATCGTTACCTCGGCGCTCGTTCCGACCCGCAGCGGGTGCCTGGAGTCGGGATCGATCACGGCAACCCGTACCGGCACCCGCTGTGTCACCTTGACCCAGTTGCCGGTCGCGTTTTCCGGCGGCAGCAGGGAGAACGCGGTGCCGGCGGCGCCGCTGATGTGTTCCACGCGGCCACGGAAGGGATGATCGGGATACATGTCAACCGAAATGGAAGCCGGCTGTCCGGGGCGGATCCGTCCGACCTCGGTCTCTTTGAAGTTGGCATCGATCCAGAACTGCCGGCTGCACACCAGGGTGAAGAGCGGAACCCCGCCCTGCACCACATCGCCGGGGCGAAGCGAGAGCTTCGCGATCCGGCCGGTGCAAGCGGCAGAGACGTGGGTATGTCTGAGGTCAAGCTGGGCCTGGGCGACGGCGGCTTCCGCTTCCCGCACCCGCTCGTTCTGGGCACCGGCATTGCCGAGCGTCATCTGTGCCTGACGAAGCTTGGCCAGCGCGAGATTCAGCTGGGCGCGCGCCCCCTTCAAAGTGGCTTCGGCATTGTCGTATGCCTGCGCCGAAACGAAGCCCTTGTCACGCAGGCGCCGGATGCGATCGGTGGTGACCCGTGCGTTGTCCAGCAGCACGCGTCGGTCGGCAACCGCCGCTTCGGCGGCGACTACCATCGCCGAGTCAGCGGATACCCCCTGGCGTGCGAGGGCCAGACGCGCCTGCATCCGGGCGAGTGCAATGTGGAATGTCGCCGGATCGAGGGAAAATAGCGGTTGGTCGCGGTGGACGCGCTGCTGGTTGCTGACGTAGACGCGGCTGACCGGACCGCTAACCTGGGCGGCGACCTGCACGACATGGGCATTCACATAGGCGTCATCGGTGTTCGGATAGAGTTCGGAATGGCGCCAGTAGGCATAGACAGCGCCGATCACTCCGATAGTAATCAGCACTGCGATTGCCCACTTCCATCTGATCAGTCGTTGCATGGGTGATATCTGGAGTCCGTGATGCCGGCGGCGGGCACCGGCGTGTCTGCGGCAGGCAGGCTGTTCATAGATTTTCTGCCCGTTCCTTGATTTTCCTCAGCACTTCCATGCACTGGTCGAGTTCACTCTTGGTCAACCCGGCAAGCAACTCATGGCGCAACTGGGATGCGACGGACTTGATCTGGCGCAGCACCTCGTGGGATTTGTCGGTGAGGTGTACGGTCTTGCTGCGGCGATCCTCGGTCGATTCGCGGCGTTCCAGCCAGCCGTCGCGGGTCATGCGGTCGAGCAAGCCCACCAGGGTCGGACCCTCGATCCCGATGCGGCAGGCGAGATCCTTCTGGATTAGGGTATTCCCGCCGTGCGAGAGGTGGAGCAGCACCATCCACTTGGCCTGGCTCAGTCCGAGGGGTTTCAGGCGCTGGTCAAGGCGGCCGCGCCAGGCGCGCGCGGTCTCGCCCAGGAGCACAGGAAACGTTTCAGTGTCAGACATGGATAAATACGCAGGCTAATAATTAGCATACGAAACAATTTTAAGCCGCCGGCGCGGTCCTGGCAAGCCCCGTATGCGGCCAGCACTGCCGGATCCGCCGCAAGCCCGGCTTGCACAGCGCGGCCGCCGGCTAGGGTTCGTAGGCGAGATACGGGGCGAGCCAACGCTCGACCTGGGCGAGGGCCATGCCCTTGCGGCGCGCATAATCTTCTGCCTGGTCGCGGCCGATCTTGCCGACGGCAAAGTACTGGCTCGCCGGGTGCGAGAAGTAGAACCCGCTCACCGCAGCGGCCGGCCACATCGCAAAGCTCTCGGTAAGATGCACGCCAGTATTGCGCGGTCCATCCACGAGGCGGAAGAGGGTTTCCTTTTCCGTATGGTCTGGGCAGGCGGGATAGCCCGGTGCCGGACGGATGCCGCGGTATCCTTCCCGGATCAGATCCTCGTTGCCCAGGCTTTCGCCTGCCGCGTAGCCCCAGAACTCCTTGCGTACCCGCTCATGAAGGCGTTCGGCAAATGCCTCGGCCAGCCGGTCGGCAATCGCCTTGACCATGATCGCGCTGTAGTCGTCGTGATCGTTCTGGTACTGTCGTACGAGCTCCTCGACACCGATACCGGCGGTCACCACGAAGGCGCCCAGGTAGTCGCGGAGTCCCGTTTCGCGCGGCGCGACGAAGTCGGCAAGCGCGCGGTTGGGGCGGCCCGGTGGCTTCTCGTCCTGCTGGCGCAGGCAGTGCACGGTGGCCAGCTCCGTGCTGCGGGATTCGTCGGCATAAACCTCGATGTCGTCCTGGTCGTTGCTGTTTGCCGGAAACAGGCCGATCACCGCCCTGGCGCGCAGCAGGCGACGCGCGACAATATCGGCCAGCATGCGTTCGGCATCCCGGAACAGCCTGGTCGCCTCGGCGCCTAAAGACTCGTCGGCAAGAATGGCCGGATAGTGTCCGTGCATCTCCCAGGTCTGAAAGAATGGCGACCAGTCGATATAAGCGCGCAGTTCTTCGAGCGGGTAGTCATCGAAAACGGTGATCCCGGGCAGCTGCGGCGGCGGCGGAACGTAGTCGGTCCAGGGCAGCACGGCCTTGTTGCGGCGCGCGTCATCGAGAGTGAGCATGCGGACCTTCGATTCCCTGCCCTTGTGACGCTCGCGCACCTGCGCGTAGTCTTCGGACGTGGTGCGCACGAATTCATCCCGCAGCTCGATGCTGAGCAGGTTCGAGACCACCGATACCGCGCGCGATGCGTCTTTAACCCACACGGTCGGACTGCCGTAATGCGGTGCGATCTTGATGGCTGTGTGCACGCGCGAGGTCGTGGCTCCGCCGATCAGCAGCGGCACGCTGAAGCCTTCGCGCTGCATCTCCTTCGCGACGTACGCCATTTCCTCCAGAGACGGCGTGATCAGTCCGGAGAGCCCGATTGCGTCGACCTTTTCGCGGCGCGCGGCCTCCAGAATCCGGTCAGGCGGCACCATCACACCGAGATCGATGACCTCGTAGTTGTTGCACGCCAGCACCACGCCCACTATGTTCTTGCCGATATCGTGGACGTCGCCCTTGACGGTAGCCATCAGGATCCGGCCGTTGGAGCGGCTACCGGCGGACTTCTCGGCTTCGATGAAGGGAATCAGATGTGCCACGGCCTTCTTCATGACGCGGGCACTCTTGACCACCTGCGGCAGGAACATCTTGCCGGCGCCGAACAGATCGCCAACCACGTTCATGCCGTCCATCAGGGGGCCTTCGATGACCTGTATCGGCCGCTCGTACCGGGTTCGCGCCTCCTCGACGTCCTGGTCGATGTAGTCGGCGATGCCCTTGACCAGGGCATGCGCCAGCCGTTCGGCCACCGGGGCCTTGCGCCAGTCGAGGTCCTCCTCCCGCGCCGGTCCGGCTTCGCCGGAGTAAGTGGCGTGAATCTGCAGGAGGCGCTCGGTGGCGTCCGGCCGGCGGTTCAGGATGACATCTTCCACGCGTTCCCGCAGTTCCTTGGGAATCTCCTCGTACACCGCGAGCTGGCCGGCATTGACGATACCCATGTTCATGCCGGCACGGATGGCGTGGTACAGGAACACGGCATGAATAGCTTCGCGCACCGCGTTGTTGCCGCGAAACGAAAACGACACGTTGCTCACGCCGCCGCTCACCATGGCGTGCGGCAGGGTGCGGCGGATTTCGCGCGTGGCCTCTATAAAATCTACGGCGTAGTTGTTGTGTTCCTCGATGCCGGTGGCAACGGCGAAGATGTTCGGGTCGAAAATGATGTCCTGGGGTGGAAATCCGACTTTCTCGGTGAGGATCCGGTAGCAACGCGCGCAGATCTGCACCTTGCGCTCCCTGGTGTCCGCCTGCCCCTGCTCATCAAAGGCCATGACCACCACAGCCGCGCCATAGCGCCTGATCTTGCGTGCCTCGGCGACGAATTTTTCCTCACCCTCCTTGAGGCTGATTGAATTCACCACCGGCTTGCCCTGGATGCGCTTGAGTCCTGCCTCGATCACCGACGGCTTGGAGGAGTCGATCATGACTGGAACGCGGCTGATGTCGGGTTCGGACGCTATCAGATTGAGGTATGTGGCCATGGCATGCTCGCCGTCGAGCATCGCCTCGTCCATGTTGATATCGATTATCTGCGCCCCGTTTTCCACCTGCTGCCGCGCCACTTCTACGGCTTTTTCGTATTCTTCGTTCAGAATGAGCCGCTTGAAGGCGGCCGAGCCGGTCACGTTCGTGCGCTCGCCGATGTTGACGAACAGCGACTGCGGGCCGATGTTGAGCGGCTCGAGTCCGGCAAGGCGGCATTGGGGTTCGATTTCGGGGACGGCACGCGGCGGCACGCCGCGCATTGCGTCGGCGATGGCGCGAATGTGCGCGGGGCTCGTACCACAGCAGCCCCCGACGATGTTGAGCAGGCCGGCGCGCGCGAATTCCTGCAGCACTGCAGCCATATGTTCGGGCGTGTCGTCGTATTGGCCGAATTCATTGGGCAGTCCGGCGTTCGGGTGGGTGCTGACGCGGCTGTCGGCAACCCGCGACATCTCTGCCACGTACTGGCGCAGCTGGGTCGCGCCCAGGGCACAGTTCAGTCCAACGCTGAGCGGACGGACGTGGGATACGGAGTTCCAGAACGCCTCGGTGGTCTGGCCCGATAGCGTGCGGCCGCTGGCGTCGGTGATGGTGCCGGATATCATAATGGGAACGCGCAGCCTCGCATGCTCGAAGTGCCGTTCTATGGCATAGAGCGCCGCCTTGCAATTGAGCGTGTCGAACACGGTCTCGACCAGCAGCATATCGGCGCCACCATCCAGCAGGCCGCGCGCGGCCTCGGCGTACGCCGCGACCAGTTCGTCGAAGCTTATGTTGCGGAATCCGGGATCATTCACGTCCGGCGAAATCGAGGCAGTGCGGCTGGTCGGGCCGAGCACTCCCGCGACGAAGCGCGGACGGGTGCTGTCGCGGGCCTCAAACTCGTCGGCAATTGAGCGTGCCAGAAAGGCGCCATCGCGGTTGAGTTCGTAGACCAGATCCTGCATGTGATAGTCGGCCATCGAGACGGAGGTCGAGTTGAAGGTGTTGGTCTCGATGATGTCAGCGCCGGCATCCAGATAGGCTGCGTGGATGTCGCGGATGATGCGTGGCTGGGTGAGCGTCAGCAGGTCGTTGTTGCCTTTGAGGTCGCCCGCATGATGGGCGAATCGCTCCCCGCGATAATCCGGCTCGTCCAGGTGATAGCTCTGGATCACCGTGCCCATGGCGCCGTCGAGAATCAGAATGCGCTTCTCCAGCAAGGCGTCGAGTTGCGCGAGGCGCCGGGCACGGGACTGGGAGATTTGGGCTGACATGGCAGACGTTGCTCGGATAGGCCGGAATGGCGGCCAAGTTTAGCGAAAAGCCCGGCAAATTGCTCGCCGCCGCCCGACCTCGATTGCCGGGATGCAGGTATCGAGCCTACACTGGACAGGGAAAATGCGGCCTGTGGCCGAACGCGGGGTGCAACCAGGATGTTTCGCGACCGGGACGATGCGGCGCACCAGCTGGTGCAGCGCCTGGCTCGATACCGGGGCCAGAATCCCCTGGTGCTTGCGATTCCCCGCGGCGCGGTGCCGATGGGCCGGATCATCGCCGATGCCCTGGGTGGTGAACTCGACGTGGTGCTGGTTCGCAAAATTGGAGCACCGTACAACCCCGAGTTCGCAGTCGGATCTGTGGACGAGGACGGTCGGATCTATGTCGCGGACTTTGCTGCCCGCGCCGGCGCATCCGCAGAGTACCTGCAGGCGCAGACGAAGAAGGAGCTTGCGGTGATGCGGGCGCGCCGCGCGCAGTATACGCCCGTACGGCCACCCGCCGACTCCGCTGGCCGGGTGGTGATCGTGTGCGATGACGGCCTGGCTACGGGGGCGACCATGATCTCGGCGCTGCGTTCGGTACGTGCCCGGCGGCCGGCGCGCCTGATTGCCGCGGTTCCGGTATCCCCTCCCGACACGCTCACCATGGTCCAGGAGCTGGCCGACGAGGTCGTCTGTCTGGAAGTGCCCGCGGACTTTTCTGCGGTCGGACAGTTTTACCGCGATTTCCCCCAGGTCGAGGATGCCGCGGTGATCGCCGCGCTGGCCGCGCCGCCTGGCGGCACTCCAGGGCGAGCCGGCTGAGGGCGCCCCTCGCGGCCGGCCTTGCTGCGGTCTGCCCGGACGATGATCGCGATGCGGTCCGGTTTGGGTCCGGCCGGCAGTTGGGCAGGGCTCAGCCGCGGCCGGAGGTCGGCGCCAGGTGCTTGCCGAACCAGCGTGCTGCCAGCGCGGCCACCTGCTCCAGCGTTCCCGGTTCCTCGAAAAGATGCGTGGCACCGGGGACGATTTCGAGTGTGCGCTCGCACTCCATGAGCGCGTATGCCTGGCGGTTGAGCGCAATGACTTCCTCGTCTTGTCCGCCGACGATGAGAAGTGTCGGTGCCCGGACGCTGCGCAGGGCCACGGGTCCGGCGAGATCCGGCCGGCCACCCCGGGACACCACCGCCGCGACGGTGTTGCCTGCAGTTGCAGCCGCCCGCAGTGCTGCGGCTGCACCGGTGCTGGCCCCGAAATATCCCAGCGCCAGGCGCGCACTGGCGGGGTGCCCCTGCAGCCAGCTGGTGGCAGCCAGCAGCCGGCGCGTAAGCAGCGCAATGTCAAAGCGTGCCGCGTAATCGAGATCCTCGGACCCGGTCAGAAGATCAATCAGCAGGGTGGCCAGTCCAGACTTGCGGAGAACTTCGGCAACGAAGTTGTTGCGCGGACTGTGGCGGCTGCTGCCGCTGCCGTGCGCGAACAGTACGACACCGGATGCAGCCGGGGGGATGGCGAGCACTCCTTCCATCGCGACGCCTTCGGCTGCGATGTGAACGAGGTTTTCCGGGGCGTGGGGATGCATGGCTTGTGCTGTTGGCCTAGCCAAGGTGCCGAATGGCTAGCGGAATGCGGCGGTTGCCGAAGTGCCCGCTGTACTTCCCGAAGCGTCCGGCGACCGCCGTGCCGCAGGCACGGCAGCGCCCGGCCGGATCGATCCCGTAGCGGGTGATGTCGTACCAGTCCCGTTCGATGAGTGGCGCGTGACAGCCGGGGCAATAGGTGGCGGCGCCGGCGGGGTCATGCACGTTTCCGGTGTAGACATAGCGCAACCCGGCGCGCAGCGCGATATCGCGGGCACGTCGCAGCGTGCGCGGCGGGGTTGGCGGGACGTCGGTCATCTTGTAGTCGGGGTGAAAGGCGCTGAAGTGCAGCGGCACATCCGGGCCAAGGGCATCGAAGATCCACCCGCTGAGTTCTGCGAGTTCCCCGTCCGAGTCGTTCATTCCGGGTATCAGGAGCGTGGTGATCTCGAGCCACACCCCGGTTTCGTGGCGCAGATACCGCAGCGTGTCGAGCACGGGTTGCAGATGCGCGCCGGTGAGCCTGAAGTAGAATTCATCGCTGAACGCCTTGAGGTCGACGTTGGCGGCGTCGATCTTTGCAAAGAAATCGCGTCGTGGTTCGGGATGCACATAGCCGGCAGTCACCGCCACGGTGCGGATGCCGAGCGCATGGCAGGCGTCCGCCACATCCATGGCGTACTCCGCGAATATGATCGGATCGTTGTAGGTGAAAGCGACGGTCTGGCAGCCGGCCTGCTGCGCAGCGGCGGCGATTTCCTCCGGCGATGCCTGGTCGGCGAGGCGGTCGAAATCGCGTGACTTGCTGATATCCCAGTTCTGGCAGAACTTGCAGGCGAGATTGCAGCCGGCAGTTCCGAAGGACAGCACGCTCGACCCGGGATAGAAGTGGTGCAGCGGTTTCTTCTCGATGGGATCGATGCAGAATCCGGACGACCGGCCATAGGTGGTGAGCACCATCCCGTCGCCGGCGCGCTGGCGCACGAAGCATGCTCCGCGCTGGCCGTCGTGGAGCCGGCAGTCGCGCGGACACAGGTCGCACTGGATGCGACTGTCGGCAAGCCGGTGCCAGTAGCGGGCGGGGCTGGCGGGCGTGTTCATGGGGTCGCGGCCGCAGAGCGCGTCCCGAGCTCGCTCCATTTCTGTACCGTGTAGCGCGAAAGGCGGATCGATCCGTGCCAGAAATCTCCCTGCAGGCCCGCCTTGCGCTTGAGATGGGACAGGAACTGGTGGGGTTCCGGCAGCTGCTCCCATACCTGCGGGAGAAAGGTGCTGCGGCGGGATCCAAATTCGAGCACCACGCCGTCCACGCCCGGTCGCAGGATTGACCGGGCGTGGTGTTCGTCATCCGCGGCCAGAGGTTCGGGCTGGGACAGCAGCGACACCTCGATCACCGTATCCGGAAATTCGAGCTGCGTGAGCGGCGCAAACCGGGGATCGCGGAATGCCGCCGCGGCGGCATTGTCCTGGACGTCGGTGCGCAATGCACGCGTGGCTTCGAGGCTGCCGATGCAGCCGCGCAGCTCGCGGCCGCGGGTGAGCGTCACGAAAGTCGCCCCGGGCAGCGACAGCCGGGGAGCGTCCTCGTACGCGCGGCACGCTTCTTCCAGCGCGAGGGCGATCGTGTTGCGCGCGATGATCAGCAGCGCTGTGCCGAGCGCTTCAGACACTGGCGTAGTCCCCGAAGGCCACGGCGGCGTAGCCCACGACCTCCCTGCGGTCGCCGGCGGTGTCTCCGGAATTCCTAAGGTCCAGGAGCTGCGGACTCAGACCATGCGCCCGCGCGGCCTGCATGAGGCCCCTCAAGGGCGTACTGCCACAGGCTTCGCTGTCCCCTATCGGCACTCCGTCAAGTGCCAGGATCGCCGCGACCGTGCGGCGGTCGGTCGCGCAGGCCAGGTCGTAGGGCAGATAATGGGACAGATCGGTACTGATCACGAACAGGGTTTCCGCGCCGCCCCATAGAAGTTCTATCACCTCAGCCACTTCCGGCGGGGTTGCGTCACCGACCGCGAAAGGAAGCACCCGGAACGATTTCAGTGTCCGCTGCAGGAAAGGGAGCTGTACCTCGATGGAATGTTCCCGCGCGTGTGCTGCCGCGCTCGCCCCGACCTGCGGCAGGCGCATGCTGGCGGCGGCCGCTTCCAGGTCGACGTCAACGGTGCCGAGCGGGGTGGCAAAACGCCGTGCCGCAGGCAGCGCCAGGCCGCGCACTGCCACCCGGTGCGCGGGCCCCAGCAGGACGACCCGTTCAACGGTTTCGCCATGCTTCCGCAGGCGGGCATAGGCGTGTGCTGCCACGGGGCCGGAGTACAGGTAGCCGGCGTGCGGGACAACCAGCGCCTTGGGCAGCGGACCGTCGCCTGCACGGGCCGATGCCTCCGACAGCAGTGCGTCGACCAGGCGCGTCAGGGCGGCCCGCTCACCGGGATAAAAGCTGCCGCTCACTGCCGCCGGACGGACCGGGGAGAGATCGTTAATATTAAGGTCACCTCAAAGAGACGTCGCTTCTTAATGGGGGCGGCCCGGCGCCTATCAAGCCTGCCGCGGCCCGGTGCACCGATCAGTCCTGTAGCGGCGGCACTTCGCGCGGACGGCGCTGGTCATCGATGGCGACGTAGGTCAGTGTGGCCTCGGTTACCTTGACGCATTCCGCGGCCCATTCCTCGCGGTGCCGGATGCGCTCGGCATAGACCACCACGTCCACGGTGATGGAGCTGCGCCCGACCCGCACGACTTCGGCATAGAAGCTCACCAGGTCGTTCACGAACACCGGTTTGCGGAATTGAAAGGCGTTTACGGCCACGGTGACAATGCGGCCGCGTGCCCGCCGGCTTGCGGCCACGCTGCCTGCAATGTCGGCCTGCGCCATGATCCATCCGCCGAAAATGTCTCCGGCGGAATTGGTGTCGGACGGCATCGGCACAACGCGCAGAGTGGGGTGACGGTCGGGAGGGAGGCTGTCTTCGTTCATTGGGCGATATTCCGTTTTTACTGTATCCGGGCGGTAGCGTGCGCACGCAGACCCAGACGCAGGATGCATTGGATGAAGTCCTCGTAGTTCATTCCGGCCCGAAGGGCGGACAGCGTGCTGTCCTCGTCGCGGGCGATCCCCGGGTTGGGGTTGGCCTCGAGCACATAAAACTGGCCGGTCGTGTTCAGGCGCAGGTCTATGCGCGCGTAACCGCTCATTCCCAGGGCCCGGTAGATGCGCTTGCACAGCCAGCTGATACGCCCCACCATTTCGGGTGCCAGGTCGGACGCAAAGTCATAGTCTATCCCGCGGCGCTCGCGGTACTTGTTGTCCCATTTCACCCGGTAGGTTGCCATGCGCGGTGTGCCTTCGGCCGCGTTGTGGAACAGAAGTTCACGCGCCGGCAGAACCTGCAACTGCACGTTTCCCAGTACCGTGACGTAGATCTCACGGCCATCGATGTACTGCTCGGCGATGGCATCATCCCGGATGCGCTCGTGGATGAGCTGCACGCGTTCCTGCAACTGCCGCTCCGTCTCCACGTAGGATGCCTGTGCGATGCCGACCGAGCCCTCCTCGGTGAGGGCCTTGACGATCACCGGGTAACGCACGCGGCGCAGCGGCAGCAACTTGCGTCCGCGCGGAAAAACTCGGAAATCCGGCACCTGGATGCGGTGGTAGGCAAGGAGCTTTTTCGAGAGCGCCTTGTCACGCGCCAGCAACAGGCCGCGCGGATTGCAGCCGGTGTACGGCAGCTTCATCATCTCGAGGTAGCTCACGACATAGTAGTCGAACGCAGCGATGCCGGCGAACTCCTCCAGCAGATTGAAGGCGATGTCCGGCTTCCATTCCTCTATTGCGGTGCGTATGGGCAGAAGATCGTCGTAGACGCCAACCACGCGGACCTTATGGCCGAGCTTGAGCAGCGCGTGCTTGACGTCGTACTCGGTGCGGAATTTCTCCATGCGCGGATCGTCCTTGGAGTGCAGATCGTCCGGGGGTACAAGCGAGTAATGGACGAGCATCATTACGCGGAGTTTTTTCATAGGGTGAGACGCGAGCTTCCGGCATGAATTGAGCCCATGTAAAGCATGATCAGCGCTGAAACAAGCGGCAGCTGCGGACAGTCCTGTTCCGGTTCGGCATGCAGATCGAGTTCGCTGGCAAGCCGCATCATGTGCTCGAGAGTCAGGTGCACGCGATAGCGTGGCGCTCCGGTCCAGAACGAGACTGCCGCGAGCGCGTACCGTCGCCACCGCCGGATGAATTGCGCGGCCGGCTCGGTGTGCCGCGACCCTGCTGCGGGAAAAATCCGTTCCAGCTGCTGGCGGTGAAAGCGTGGAACGCCGACGCTTAGGCGCTGCTGTTTCTGCTCGAAATACTGGCGCAGTGTCATGCGCAGCGTGCTCACCGGATCGATCCAGCGCCGGCTGTGCCGGGCTGGCCGGCACGAGCCGATTTCCTGCATCAGGGCATCTACATACTCGATCTTGCGCAGCGCCGGCCAGCCGCGGTAGCGCTCCCGCCAGTTTGAATGCGGATCGAGCCATACTGCGAAGGTTTCGGCCCAGTCTTCGTGCGGATGGCTCTGCGCATACCAGCCATCGAGATGGATGACATAACCGCGGCTGTCAGGGCGCGGAAGGTAGCTCTCCGGATAGGAACGGCCGGCGCGCCCGAAGCGTCGTCGCCACGCTTGTCGCCGATGCAGGTGATAGGCGTTGTCCAGCGCGTGCGCGGTTTCGTGGCGCATGAGCTTTTGGCACTCGCGCGCGCTTCCCCCTTCGAGCTCCAGCATCCGCCGTCTCTCGAGCTGTGCCAGGCGTGGATGCGCCAGATAGAACGGGATGGCGAACCCCGGCACCCCATCGGGGCAGAACCAGCAGTCCGACAGCCAGCAATGGGGCCGGAACGCGATGCCGCGGCGCTGCAGAGTGCGGTAGAGCGTGGCGATCTGCCGTTCCAGCGGGCTGTGTGCGAGCGTCAGGCCGAGGTCGCAAACTCGGACGTCGAGCAGCCGGTCTTCCGGCCAGCCAGCCCAGCGGCGGCTCAGGCTGCGCCGGTGCAGGGTGCCGGCCGGCGGCGTGACGCCCGGATTCACGGGCTACGCGCGGCGGCGCTACGGGATCGCCGGAATAGGGATTGTGCGAGCATGTGTCGGTGGCAGACCGTCCCTAGAAAGTTTTCGCCTAGACTATAATCCAAACCAGTTCAGAGTAAATCCCGGTCTGGGCGCCGGTCCGGCCGGCGCAGTCGCGGCGACATCGGCTCCGTCGGACGGTAATGGAGCCGGATCGCCGGGCGCGGACGTCAGTTCGGGGCGCGTCCGGCGCGGCAGATGCGGGCGGCCGGCTTTTCCGGTACCCTGTGCCCGCTCTCCAGCCTGGGCAGGACCCGAGGTTCATCTGAACGCCAAAAAGAAAACGCGACTGCCTGGGCGTGTCCGGGCGCGCAGGCCAGAACGCGGGCGGTTTCAGGTCGCGGTGCTGCTGTCGGTGGCGGTAGCGTCGGCGCATGCGGGCGGGCGTCCCCTGTGGGAAGCCGGATTTGGCGTAGCCTCGCTCACGATTCCCGACTACCGCGGATCGAATCAGCGGAGCAACTATCTGCTGCCGCTTCCCTACCTGGTGTACCGCGGCGACATCGTGAGCATCGGACATGAGGGTATCGCCGGGCGATTGCTACAGAGTCGGCGCGTCCGCTTGTCCGTCAGCGTGGACGGTGGGGTTCCGGTGACGAGCAGCGGCAGTGATACACGCGCCGGAATGCCGGATCTCTACCCGACCCTGGAATTCGGTCCGGTGCTCGACGTCTGTCTCGATCCGGTGTGCCGGCGGGTGCCGACCTGGTCCGTGAGCCTGCCGGCGCGCGCAGTGATAGCGACCGATCTGCGGCATACCCATTTCATCGGCTGGGTATTCAACCCGGTCCTCGGTTACGATACCCGGCTGCGGTTTGATTCCGCGCCGTGGAATTTCGGGACTACGTTCGGTCCGGTTTTCGCCACCACACAGCAGAACGCCTATTACTACCAAGTCGACCCCGCCTATGCCACTCCGGTGCGACCGGCTTACGTCGCGCGTGGCGGATACAGCGGGATGCGACTAACGGTTGCGGTCAGCAGGCGGTTGCGCAGCGCCTGGTTCGGGGCGTTCGTGCGTTACGATAATCTGTCCGGAGCGGTATTCGAGAACAGCCCGCTAGTCCGGACCCGTAATTCGGTCATGGCCGGTTTCGGAATTGCGTGGATCTTCGCGCAATCCGCCACCATGGTTCCGGCGCGACGATAAGCGGCACGCCGCCGTCATGCTGTCCTATGGATATCCCCGGTGCCAGCCGCTAAACTCTTGCCATCGCCCTGACCCGGTTCTTGGACCCCGGACATGCCCATGCATCAGCCGCAGTCCCTTGAGGAGTATCTCGACATCATCGAGCAGGCCCAGTTCGAAGTGGAGGATCTGCTGCGCTGCGCCGAGGAGGAGGGTGACGGTCTGCAGGAGTTCGGCGCCCGGATTCCCATCTACCAGCAGCTCGCCGCGGCCCTCGACCGGCTGCATGCCGAAGTGGCGGATGGTTCCCATGAGTTCGGAAACGGCCAGGACCTCGCCATGATGCCGCTCGTGCGCGAGTGGAAGACTTACATACCGTTTCACGGCCTGATCGAGACCATCAATACCGTGCACCGTTCGGGCTTCTGATCCCGAAGCATCTGTCGGGGGCCGGCCAAATCCGGTACCATTCAGCCATGTCGGGCAATACTTTCGGCAAGCTGTTCACGGTTACCACCTGCGGTGAGAGTCACGGGCCGGCCTATCTGTGCATTGTCGACGGCTGTCCTCCGGGCATGGCCCTCAGCGGGGCGGATCTGCAGCGCGACCTCGACCGGCGCAAGCCGGGACAGTCACGTCATACCACCCAGCGGCGCGAGGCCGACGAGGTTCGGATTCTTTCAGGGGTATTCGAGGGCCGCACCACCGGAACGCCGATAGGTCTGATGATCGAGAATACGGATCAGCGTTCCCAGGACTACTCGAAGATCATGGACCGCTTTCGCCCCGGGCATGCGGATTATACCTATCAGCAGAAATATGGCTTTCGTGACTACCGCGGCGGTGGCCGGGCATCAGCGCGCGAGACCGCGATGCGGGTTGCCGCCGGCGCCATCGCGAAGAAATACCTGGGCGAGCGTTTCGGCATTTCGGTGCGCGGCTATCTGTCGGAGCTCGGACCGATCCGCATGGAGCGGATCGAATGGGACGAGATCGAGAACAACCCGTTTTTCTGCCCTGACCCCCGGAAAGTGCCGGAGCTCGAGGCGTACATGGACGCGCTGCGCAAGGAGGGCGACTCGATCGGTGCCCGCGTCAACGTCGTCGCGACCAACGTGCCCGTCGGACTGGGGGAGCCGGTATTCGGCCGCCTCGATGCCGACATCGCCGGCGCGCTCATGAGCATCAACGCGGTGAAAGGCGTCGAAATCGGGGCGGGGTTCGCGAGCGTCGGTCAGAAGGGCAGCAGCCATCGCGACGAGATGACGCCCCGGGGATTCCTGAGCAATCATGCCGGCGGCATACTCGGCGGAATATCCACCGGCCAGGATATCGTTGCGAGCGTTGCGCTCAAGCCCACCTCGAGCATCCGCCTGCCAGGCCGCACAATCAACCTTGCCGGCGATCCGGTCGACATCGTCACGACCGGGCGCCATGATCCCTGCGTCGGAATCCGGGCCACACCGATTGCCGAGGCCATGCTTGCCATCGTGCTGATGGATCACGTATTGCGTCAGCGGGCCCAGAATTCCGACGTGGTGCGCGCCACGCCCGACATCGCGGGCCGTCACTGACGCCCCCGCTGGTGCGGCCAGGAGCCATGGCGTGACGGGGCACGGTACCGGTTCGGAAGATTGCCGGACCGGCCAGGTGCTCGACCGTATCGGTACGGCGCTGCAGAAGCTCGGCAAGGTGCCCGGTTCGGTCACGCCCGACGACCTGGCCGCGGTCGATGAGTTCCATATCGGGGGGGATCGGGCGTCGGAAGATCTTCTCGCGCAACTTGGCCTTGGCGCCGCGGACCGTGTGCTGGACATCGGCAGCGGTCTTGGCGGTACGGCGCGCCGCATGGCGGGCCGCTACCGCTGCCGGGTGAATGGCGTCGACCTGAACGCAGAGTATGCGGCGGTTGCCGCCGCGCTTAGTGGCTGGACCGGGTTGTCGGGCGAGACCGATTTCTGCCAGGGTAATGCGTCCCGCCTGCCGTTCGATGCGGGCGTCTTCGATGCGGCCAGCATGCTGCACGTCGGCATGAATATCGAGGACAAGGCCGCCGTGTGGTCGGAGGTGCACCGGGTGCTGCGCCCCGGGGCGCGTTTCGGTATCTACGACATCATGCGGACGGCCGAAGGCCCCCTGGCGTATCCGCTTCCCTGGGCAGCGAGCGCCGCGGCGAGTCATGTGCATGCTCCGCAGGACTACCGGCAGACGCTGCAGGACTGCGGCTTCGCGATCATTGCCGAGCGCAACCGGCGCCAGTTCGCGCTCGACTTCTTCGATGAGATGCGCGCGCAGCTGGCAGCTGCCGGTCCGCCCGTTCTCGGAACGGAGCTGCTTCTGGGGGCGAGCACGGGGGCAAGAACGCGGAACATCATCATCGGCGTTTCCGCGGGTCTTGTCGCGCCTGTCGAACTCATCGCCCAGAAGCGCGGCGCGCGGTCCTGAGGCGGAGGATGGCCCTATTGGCTCCGCTGCGGTTGATTTTGGCTTCGGGGCGCTCGGCTACCGCGCTGCCTGTGCGCGTTCGGTAATTTGCCGCAGTGGCTCGCCATCCCCTGCGAAGATTCCACATCCAGCTGAGCGGATTCTACTTCTTCTACTTCGCCGCCCTGGGCGGCCTTATTCCCTACCTGGGCCTGTTCCTTCGCTCCTCCGGTTTTGGGCCCGGCGCCATAGGCAGCATCATGGCGCTGCTCATGTCCTCGCGCATCGTGGCGCCGCTGGTGTGGGGCTGGCTCGCTGACCACCAGGAACGGCGCATGGTGTTCGTGCGCCTGGCCGCGCTGCTGGCGCTCGTCTCGTTCTCGGCGGTGTATGTGGCGCGGGAATTCTGGGCAATGGCGGCAGCGGTGTTCGTGTTCGGGTTCTTCTGGAATGCCTCGCTGCCGCTGCTGGAGGCCACCACCATGAGCCACCTCGGTTCGGATCCGGGAGCCTACGGACGGGTGCGGCTATGGGGTTCGGTCGGATTCATCGCAAGTGTCCTCGCGCTCGGCGTGGTCACCGGCCGGTATGGTCCCGGATCGCTGCTGCCGGGGCTGTCGCTGCTGCTGTCGGCCATATGGCTGATCGCGCTGGTTCTGCCGGAAACCGAACTGCGTGGTCGGCTGGGGCACCCCGGGCCGCTGCGCCAGGCGCTGCTGCGACGGGAGGTGTTCGCGTTTCTGGTTGCCTGTTTCCTGATGCAACTCAGTCACGGACCCTACTATACGTTCTATTCACTGTACCTCGCCGGTCACGGGTATTCGAACCGTACGATCGGGGCGCTGTGGGCGTTCGCGGTGTTGTGCGAGATCGGCGTGTTTCTCGCAATGCGCAGGCTGCTGTCCCGGATCGCATTGCGTCCGGTGCTGCTGGGGAGCTTCGCGCTGGCCGCGCTGCGGTGGCTGCTGATCGGCTATTTCCCGGGGCACCTCGGGGTTCTGGTTTTCGCGCAGGCGCTGCACGCTGCGACGTTCGGGGCGTTTCACGCTGTGGCGATGCAGCTGATACACGAGTTCTTCACTGGACGCCATCAGCATCGCGGCCAAGCGATCTACGGCAGCGCCAGCATCGGGCTGGGGGGAGCCGTGGGCAGCTTCTGGGCCGGGCGTGCCTGGACCGCCCTTGGTCCGACGGAAACCTTTACGCTAGCCGCGCTTGCTGCCGGCCTGGCGTTTCTGGTTGCGCTGTTCCTGCTGCGGCCGAGCGTGCCGGACCGCAGGTCAGCGTCCCGTGGTGCGGCCGGGACGGCGGCAGTCAGGCGAGCGATTTGACGCGTCGGCGCACCGCATCGAGACTGATCAGTTCGCCCCGCTGTTGCGCGGGTGTCTCAGACGGCGACGTGTCGTCCAGTGCAGCCGCAGTACGGCGCGCGTCGAAGATCTTGGCGACCGCAGCGCACAGCTCTTCCATGAACCGATAGGCGTCGACGTCGGTCCGGTGGGAGCCGAGCAGGCCGGCACGGATGGGGCCCAGCGCTTCGAAGGTCGGTTGGGCGGTGACCGGATCGTTCAGGCGGCAACAGCCGTTACGCGCGTAGATCGCACGCACGATGCCGGCAGCGAGCTCGTAGTGCAGGGCACTCGAATCGACCAGCGTCCGGATATCCACGGCAGCCGTGTTTACCGGAAGCTGGTGCTGACCGATGCGCATGCTGAGCTGTTCGATGAGCTGCAAGAATTTCATCAACTGAATGCTCGAATTGCCTCGATAATTGCCGAAGCTGCGTTGGACAAGGTGCGGCCTGCATGTGTCACCACCCCCAGTTCGCGCACGACACGTATGCCTTCAATCTGGACCACTTTGAGGTCGCCGTCAATTAACGTGTGGGGCAGCGCGCTCCATCCCAGACCGATTGACACCAGCATCTTGATCAGTTCCAGGTAATTGGTCTCCAGGCTGATGCGCAGCTGCCGGCGTACCGGAGCGAGTGCCGCGAGAACGAGCTCGCGCGTGGTGGAGCCGGGCACCGGAAGGATCGCGGGAAATTCGGCCAGGGCCTGCAGGGGTACACGTCCGGCGGCGGCGAGCGGGTGGGCGGTGGCGACCACGATTTCGAGTGGATCGTCCCATATCTTTTCCTGTCGCAGGCGCGGGTTCGTGCCGCGCGGTAGGGTTACGACCGCCAGGTCGAGTTCGCCCTGTTCGACCGCACCGCAGGCTGCCTCCGAGTCCATGAAGCGCAGGTCGAGCTGGACTTTGGGGTGCGCCGTGTAGAACTGGCGCAGTGCCGGAGGCAGACGGTGCAGGCCGACGTGATAGCTGGTGCCGAGGCGGAGCGGACCGGCGATATCGATCGACAGGGCGGCGATGCGGCGTCTGGCTTCACCGACCCCATCCAGAATCGCACGCGCCTGCGGCAGCAGCGCGGTGCCGGCGGGGGTGAGCTGGACCCGGCGTCCGACGCGGTCAAAGAGCCGGGCGCCGAGTTCGGCCTCGAGCGCGGCAATGCGTTTGCTGATGGCCGGCTGGGTCAGGAAGCTCCGTTCCGCCGCACGCGAGAACGAACCGCTTTCGGCGACAGCCAGGAAGGTCGACAGATCAGCGATATTCATAACACAATGGAATCATTTTCATAATAAATATGACTTTGTGTTATTTATAGCCGGTGGCTAAAATGGACGCAACAATCCCCGATAGTCTTTTTCTTTTTCAGTCACGAGCATGCGGCCATGAGCGCAAAGACACTGTACGACAAGCTTTGGGAATCTCATGTGGTGCGCACCAACCCCGATGGCACCGCCCTGATTTATATTGACCGTCACCTCGTGCACGAGGTGACGAGTCCGCAGGCCTTCGAGGGGCTGAGGTTGGCGGGCCGCAGCCCGTGGCGCGCGGACGCCAACCTTGCCACTGCCGACCACAATGTCCCGACCACCGGCAGGCGCCAGGGCATCAGTGACGCAGTGGCGCGGCTGCAGGTCGAGACGCTCGACCGCAACTGCGCGGATTTCGGGATTACCGAATTCGGGATGAATGATCCCCGCCAGGGCATCGTGCATGTTATCGGTCCGGAGCAGGGCGCGACGCTGCCCGGCATGACGGTGGTCTGCGGCGATTCCCATACTTCGACGCATGGCGCATTCGGCGCGCTCGCCTTCGGGATCGGGACTTCGGAAGTGGAGCATGTGCTGGCGACGCAATGCCTGCTCATGAAAAAGTCGAAAAGCATGCGGGTGCGCGTCGACGGCGAGATCCCCTTCGGCGTTACTGCCAAAGACATCGTACTTGCCGTAATCGGCCGCATCGGCACCGCCGGGGGCACTGGTTACGCGATCGAGTTTGCCGGCGCCGCGATCCGGTCACTGTCCATGGAAGGCCGCATGACGGTGTGCAATATGGCTATCGAGGCGGGTGCGCGGGCGGGGCTGATCGCCGTCGACGACAAGACGATCGATTACCTCCGCGGCCGCCCGTATGCGCCGTCGCAGCAGCTGTGGAACGAGGCGCAGACCGCGTGGCGTGGCCTGCACAGCGACGCGGATGCCGTGTTCGATCGTGAAATCGCCATCGACGCTGCCACGATCGCGCCACAAGTGACCTGGGGCACCTCGCCCGAGATGGTCGTGGCGATCGACGGCCGGATACCCGATCCCGCGCGCGAGGCGGATGCGACGCGACGCACGAGCATGCTCGGTGCGCTCGAGTACATGGGTCTGGCGCCGGAGACGGCGATACAGGACATTGCCATCGACAAGGTGTTCATCGGCTCCTGTACCAATTCGCGCATTGAGGACCTGCGAGCCGCCGCCGCCGTGGTGAAGGGCCGGCGCATCGCGCGCAACATAAAGCTCGCCATGGTAGTCCCGGGATCCGGGCCAGTCAAAACCCAGGCTGAGCGCGAGGGCCTCGACAAGGTGTTTACGGCCGCCGGGTTTGAATGGCGCGAGCCCGGCTGCTCGATGTGTCTGGCGATGAACGCCGACCGCCTGGAACCGGGAGAGCGCTGCGCTTCCACGTCAAACCGCAACTTCGAGGGACGTCAGGGCCCCGGCGGGCGCACCCATCTGGTCAGTCCGGCAATGGCCGCGGCCGCGGGGATCGCCGGACATTTTGTCGACGTGCGCAGCTGGCGGTGAGCAACGCCGGCCGGCGCACACGCGATGCCGGCGGTGTCCCCGGTCACGCGCAAACACAGCGGGAGTCATCATGCAAAAATTCACGACATTGAGCGGCATCACGGCACCGATGGACCGGGCAAACGTCGATACCGACGCCATCATTCCCAAGCAGTATCTCAAGTCGATAAAGCGCAGCGGGTTCGGTCCGAACCTGTTCGATTCCTGGCGGTACCTGGACCAGGGCGAACCCGGCATGGATCACAGCGGCCGGCCGCTCAACCCCGACTTCGTGCTGAACCAGCCGCGCTATTCCGGCGCCAGCATCCTGCTGGCACGCGCCAACTTCGGTTGCGGGTCTTCGCGAGAGCACGCTCCATGGGCTCTGATGGATTACGGTTTTCGCGCGATCATTGCCCCGAGCTACGCGGACATTTTCTACCAGAACTGCATGAAGAACGGACTGCTGCCCGTGGTTCTGGATGAGGCAAAGGTTCAACGCCTGTTCGAAGAGACCTATGCGCACGAGGGTTACCGGCTCGTAGTCGATCTCGGCCGGCAGACGGCCACTACGCCGTCGGGCGAGATCATGCACTTCGACGTCGATCCGTTCCACAAGCACTGCCTCATCAACGGCCTGGATGACATCGGCCTCACCCTCGAGCATGTCGACGAGATCAAAGCCTATGAAGTGCGGCGTCGAAAGGAGGCCCCGTGGCTGTTCCGCCAGGCATGACCGGTCCGGAAAGGGGATGTCCCGGGGTATGGTGCCATCGTTTGTCGTCGATTTCAGGGGGCTGACCGATGAGTCATAAGGTGCTAGTGCTTGGGGGCGATGGGATCGGCCCGGAAATCATGGCCGAGGCGGTGAAAGTGCTCGAAGCGCTGCGCTCGGAGGGCTTGGGCATCGAATTGGAGCACGCGCTCGTGGGTGGCGCGGCCTACGATGCGGCCGGCACGCCGCTGCCGGAGGACACGCTGCGCCTCGCGCGCGCGGCCGATGCAGTGCTGCTCGGAGCCGTCGGCGGGCCCAAGTGGGAATCGCTCGCTATAGCGCTGCGTCCGGAGAAGGGGTTGCTGGGACTGCGCTCGGAGCTGGGGTTGTTCGCAAATCTGCGCCCGGCGCTGCTCTATCCGCAGCTCGCTTCGGCCTCCAGCCTGAAGCCAGAGGTGGTCGCCGGGCTCGACCTGATGATCATACGGGAACTTACCGGCGGCATATATTTCGGCCAGCCGCGCGGTGTGCGCGTGCGTGCCGACGGCGAGCGCGAGGGATTCAATACGCTCGTCTACTCCGAGTCGGAGATCAGACGGATCGCGCGGGTGGCGTTCGACACCGCCATGAAGCGCGGGCGGCGTGTCTGCTCGGTGGACAAGGCAAACGTGCTCGAGTGCACGGAGCTGTGGCGCGAGGTTGTCAGTGCAGTGGCCAGGGACTACCCGCAGGTCAGCCTGACGCACATGTATGTGGACAACGCGGCGATGCAGCTGGTACGCGCGCCGAAGCAGTTCGACGTGATCGTCACGACGAACATGTTCGGTGATATCCTCTCGGACGAGGCAGCGATGCTTACCGGATCGATTGGCATGCTGCCCTCGGCTTCCCTGGATGCCGCGCACAAGGGCATGTACGAACCGATCCATGGTTCCGCCCCGGACATCGCCGGCAAGGGTGTCGCCAATCCGCTGGGCACGATCCTGTCTGTGGCAATGCTGCTGCGATACACTCTGGACCGGCCGGACCTGGCGTTGCGTGTCGAACAGGCGGTCGCGGCGGTGCTGGCCCAGGGCATGCGCACCGCCGATATTTTCACGGAAGGCTGTACCCGGGTTGGGACGGCGCAGATGGGCGCGGCGGTGGTAACGGCAATGCGCCGGTAGGCGAAAAAAAGCCCGGGCGGTTTCCGGCCGGGCCGGATCGATTTTTTGGCAGGTCGGGTAAGCGAGTAGGGGTGTTTTTATGATGCGGGTTGGCATGGTCGGGTGGCGCGGCATGGTCGGTTCCGTGCTGATGCAGCGGATGCGCGCCGAGGACGATTTCGCCCTGATTGATCCGGTGTTCTTCTCAACCTCGCAGGTGGGTGGGGCAGGGCCGGCCATAGGCAAGGATATCCCGCCGCTCGGGGATGCCCGTGACGCGTCGGCACTCGCGGCCATGGATACCATCATCTCCTGCCAGGGCGGAGACTATACCGCGGCGGTCTACCCTCGGTTACGGGCCGCCGGCTGGAAAGGGTACTGGATCGACGCCGCATCCACGCTGCGCATGGATCGCGACAGCGTAATCATCCTGGATCCTGTCAATCACGACGTGATCGGCACGGCCCTGAAACGGGGGGTACGCAACTATATCGGCGGTAACTGCACGGTAAGCCTCATGCTCATGGCGCTCGGCGGATTGTTCGAGCGGGGCCTGATCGAGTGGATGACGGCCATGACCTATCAGGCGGCCTCAGGTGCCGGAGCCCAGAACATGCGTGAGTTGCTGAAGCAGATGGGATCGGCGCATCAGGCGGCGCTGCCGCTGCTCGACGATCCGGCTTCGGCCATCCTCGAGATCGACAGATCGGTTGCGGACAGGCTGCGCGACCCGGGATTTCCACGCGAACATTTCGGTGTGCCCCTGGCTGGAAGCCTGATACCGTGGATCGACAAGGACCTGGGCAACGGTCAGAGCCGCGAGGAATGGAAGGGCCAGGCGGAAACCAACAAGATTCTGGGCCTGGAATCGAAGCCGGTGCCGGTGGACGGGCTCTGCGTGCGTATCGGCGCCATGCGATGCCACAGCCAGGCACTGACGATAAAACTGACCCGCGATGTGCCCCTCGACGAGATCGAGGGTATGCTTGCCGCAGCGAACGACTGGGTGCGGGTCGTCCCCAACGAGCGCGAACGCAGCGTGCGCGAACTCACCCCGGCAGCGGTCACGGGAACGCTATCGGTGCCCGTCGGAAGGCTGCGCAAGCTGGCCATGGGCAACCACTACCTCTCGGCATTCACGGTCGGCGACCAGCTCCTGTGGGGAGCGGCCGAACCGCTGCGCCGCATGTTGCGGATCCTGTTGCAGGCCCAGGCCTGATTCCGGCAACCCGTTTCCTCCGTCCCGGGGCGGTCGCACACCCGCTGCACGATGCATGGACGGATCGTACGAAAGCGGCTATATACCCTTTGAGACCATGGCATGCATGTCCTGATGCAAGCGGCTTTCGTGCCCGATGCGTCGCCGTAGCGCCGGGCCGTTCCGCACGCATTTCCAGGCGACCGAGGGTTGGTGAAACGGTATTTGTGGGCTATAGTTATTTGATGTTTATAAACATCATTAATACTATGTGCATGCAACTCCAAGTATTAGAAGCAGTTGTCGGATGAGACAGGGGCAGTCGGGGGAATGAACGCCATGCGCCACACGAAGTCGGATTCGGGCAGGCATCAGCGGTTGATCGGTGTCATTCTGGGGACGGCGCTATCGGCTTCGCCGGTACTCGCATATGGTCTCGGCCTCGGACGGCTGGTCGTTGAGTCAGGGCTCGATGAACCGCTCAACGCCCACGTTCGGATCATTGGTGCCACGCCAAGCGACATCAAATCCCTTAGCCCCAAGCTGGCATCCCGCGCGGTCTTCGCCGAAGCCGGTGTCGCGCGCCATCATTTTCTTTCTCAGATCCGGTACTCCATCAGTCAGCACAAGGATGGTGACTATTACGTAGATTTCTCGACCACCGGACCATTCAACGAGCCCTTTATCCAGACTTTGCTCGAGGTCGACTGGGCCGGCGGTCAGCTTGTCCGTGAATATACCGCGTTGCTCGACCCGCCCCATTGGGTAGCCAGCGAGCATCCGGCGATATCGGCCCCGACGGTGACTGCGGCCGCTCCGGCTCCGTCGGAGATCGCGGCCGCTCCGGCTCCGGCAGCTGCGCCGGCGCCGCGTCCGGAAGCTGCAGGCGCGGCAATGCGGCCGGCCCAACGGACTGTCGCGGCCACTGCTGTGGCACCCGAAACGAAGAAGCCGCTGCTGGGGCCTACTCCGCGTACGAAGGTGACGGTGGCCACGGCACCCCGGATTCCCGTGGTGCAGGCAAGCGCCGCGCCGGCGCCCGGACGCCGGTCTACGTGGGCGAACACCACCCGTTACACGGTTCGGAAGGGAGACACCCTGAGTGGGATCGCGCACCGGATCACGGCGGACCCTAACATCAGCCCGGAACAGGTGATGATTGCGCTGTTGCAGGCCAATCCGGATGCGTTTTTTAACCACAATGTCAACGACCTGATCTCCGGGAAGATCCTCAAGGTACCGCCGCGCAGACAGGTATTGTCCGTTTCCAGGGCACAGGCCTTGAAGGATTTTCGTCTTCAGTATGACGCCTGGCAGGAGTTCAAGCTCAAGCTCGCGGCCGCCAGCAAGGGCATGAAGGTTGCCGGCGAAGGCGCCCAGGGCGTGTCCCGCGGTGCGCCGTCAACGGCAGTGGCGCAGGCTGCCACGAAGCCGACACCGGCCGCGCCGGCGCAGAACGCAGCAGCGGCACAGGCCGCAAAGCCGGCGGCTGCGGCCAAGAATACGGCCGGCGAAGCGTTGCTGCGGATCGTGCGTTCCGAGCTGAGCGCCGAATCTGCCGGCGGCCAGGCTCCCAAATCAGCGGGACCGCAGTCGGCGAAGAAGGAAGCGGCCGGTGAGCGCGCGGCGCTGTCGAACAAAATGACGACGCTCGAGGAGCAGATAGACGCACGCCAGGAGCAGAACAAGGCGCTGAGCGAGAAGGTCGGCAGGATGCGCAAGCAGGTGCGGAATACGGCGCGCCTGATCACGGTCGAGAACCGGGAGTTGGCGCTGGCCGAGAAGAAGGCCACGCAGCCCAGGCCGGCGGTGGCGCGGCCGATCGTGCGGCGGCCGCTCCCACCACGGCCGCCGATCCGGAACTTCGTGCCGGCGCAGCCGCAGAGCGAGGGCCTGATCGCGGGCGTGCTCGGCGGCATCGTGGACAATCCGCTTACGCTCGCCATGCTCGGCGGGGTTGGGGTTCTCGGTCTCGGAATTTTGGCGATGTACTATGTGCGCCGTCGCCGCGCCAAGGCCGAGTTCGAGGAAAGCATTCTTTCGGGCGGCAGCCTGGCTGCCGAGGCCTCGAGCGTCACTGACAGCGGCAGCCAGGCCGCCGCCAGCGACACGTCCTTCCTGAGCGACTTCAGTCAGGGTGGCATGGGCAACATCCACACCGATGAGGTGGATCCGATCGCCGAGGCTGAGGTCTATCTCGCCTATGGACGGGACGAGCAGGCAGAAGAGATCCTGAAGGAGGCGGTCGTCAAGGATCCGCAGCGTCAGGAGCTCAAACAGAAGCTGCTCGAAATCTACCTGCAGCGCAATGACATCGTCGCTTTTGAAACGCTTGCCGAGGAGCTGTACGCGCAGATCGAAGGGAAGGGCGGTCGCGTCTGGGAAAAGGTGGAAGAAATGGGCCGCAAGATCAGCCCCAACAATCCCATGTTCCGAGGCGGCGATGCGCCGGGGCGCGAGCCGGTTGCCGCGACCGGAGAAATGGAGACGCTCAGGGGCGTGGGCGAAGATACTGGCCCGTTTGTTCCGCTTGCCTCAGGTTCCGCGCCCGAAGCCGAAGCGCAGCCGGAACCGGTGGTCGAAGCGGCCCCCGAAATGGGCGGAATCGATTTCATCCCGGAACCGGCGGTTGCGGACAGTCATCCGGCCACTGCCGACACCGCATCGGTACCTGCGCCAGAGCCAGCCGACGGAATCAGCTTCGATCTGGACCTTTCGACAATGGCGGCCGCCAGTGCGCCGGCATCCGATGCCAGCGAACCGCCGACTGTTGCCCCGGTTTCGCACGCTGACGACGGTTTCGGGCTCGATTTCACGCTCGACGACGCGCCGACCGTCGGCGATGTAGGCGAGATCAAGCTCGATACGCCGACACTTTCGGATAACGAGCCGACGCTTGATTTCGGGGCCACGGCCCTGGAGGCCGAGGTACCGCACGCGGACGAGGGCATGGCGTTTCTGGCCGATGCGGTCGCGGATGCGCCGGCGCTTGAGTTCGAGAGTGCGGCCGAAAGCGATGTCGACGGGCAGTCCCACTGGGACGAAACCACGACCAAGCTGGACCTTGCCAAGGCCTACATCGACATGGGCGATTCCGAGGGTGCGCGCAGCATCCTCGATGAGGTCATGGCGGAAGGAAACGAGAGCCAGAAGAACCAGGCGCGCGAACTCGCTGCCCAGATCGCTTGATCACCATGCGGGTTGGTGCGGCAGCCGGCGCGCTTGTGCGGCCCGGCTATCGCGCCTTTAAGTCCGACCGCTCACCGGCCAGATGCGGCGCCGTGATCGCTTGGCGCCAGCGGGCGCTCCCAGGTGACAAAGCAGTAGTTGAACGGATTATCGGCGTCCGCCAGGTGCTGTTCGCGCGCGGTCTCGATCCACGCCTGCGTATCAAATTCCGGAAACAGGGTATCACCCGCCACTTGCGCGTCGATTAGGGTCGCGTACAGGCGGTCCGCCAGCGCCAGCGTCTGGGCGTAGAGCGTGGCGCCGCCGATTACGAAGATTTCCGGATCTGTGGCGGCTACCCGCAATGCTTCCTCCACTGACCCCACCACGGCGCAGCCCGGCGCACGGTAGTCCGCTTGGCGGGTGATGACTATGTTGTCGCGTCCGGGCAATGGACGCCCCAGCGACTCGTAGTTTCTGCGGCCCATGATCACATGGTGACCGAGGGTGAGGCGCCGGAAATACCGCAGGTCCGCGGGCAGACGCCAGGGAAGGGCGTTGTTGGCGCCGATGACGCGGTTGCTGGCCATGGCCCAGACCAGAGAAATGCGTGACCGTGTGGAGTTCATACCGCGACCGTCGCCCGGATCGCCGGGTGAGGGTCGTAGTTGAGCAGCTCGAAATCCTCGTAGCGAAATTCAAAAAGCGAACGGACCGCCGGGTTGAGGCCCATCACCGGCAGCGGCCGCGGTACGCGCGAGAGCTGCTGCCTGGCCTGCTCCAGGTGGTTGCGGTAGAGGTGGGCGTCGCCGAGCGTATGGATGAATTCACCGGGCGCCAAACCGCTCACCTGGGCGATCATGAGCGTGAGCAGTGCGTAGGACGCGATATTGAAGGGTACCCCCAGGAATATGTCAGCGCTGCGCTGATAGAGCTGACAGGAGAGTTTCCCTTCGGACACGTAAAACTGGAAGAGCGTATGGCAGGGAGGCAGGGCCATGCGGTCGATGTCGGCGACGTTCCAGGCGCTTACGATCAGTCTGCGCGAATCCGGGTTCTCGCGGAGTTCGCGCAGGATCCAGGCGATCTGGTCGATGTGGCGACCGTCCGGGGCAGGCCAGGAACGCCACTGATGCCCGTAAACCGGCCCGAGATCACCCTGCGTGTCGGCCCACTCGTCCCAGATGGTGACGCCGTTCGCACGCAGATAGCGCACGTTCGTGTCGCCGCTCAGGAACCACAGCAGCTCGTGGATGACGGACTTGAGGTGGACCTTCTTGGTGGTGAGCAGGGGAAATCCGGCGCCGAGGTCGAACCGCATCTGGTAGCCGAAGATGCTGAGGGTGCCGGTACCGGTTCGGTCGCCCTTCGCGTGTCCGTGGGCCAGCACCTGCGACATCAGATCGAGGTATTGTTGCATGCGCGTATTGTCCCACGAATTCCGCAGAGGATGTAGGGCGACGCCAAGCCGCTGTGCGGCGAGCGACTGCCGTTATCATCGCGACCGCTACCGGATGCTGCGGGCGCAGTGGGCCGTTCGTCGGCCCGATTGCCCATTTAGGGGGATTTCAAGACCTGCCCGCCAGAGGGCGGGATAAAATCAAGGGAAACAACGGGTGGTTCGACCACCATGGGCAAGGTGCCGGGGGTAGCTGTCATGGACAAATATTTCTTCATGCGCCGCGTGCTGGAGCTTCTGCATCAGCCGGGGTTCCTAAACAGGCTTGCGGCGATTACGCTGCGCGCAATTGCCGGTTTCGTTGTGCTCCTGAGCCTGGTGACGTTTTTCAAGGTTGGCAAGGTCATTTTCGGGTTGCCCCCGAGCGGGATTCTGGGAGGGGTGCTCTTTCTGGTTTCCTATATCCTGGCGATTTACGCCGTGGTGCACACACTGATCATCCGGGCGCGTGAGGCGACCAAGATCGTCGGCTCCGAGTTCAGCACCTTCCCGCTGGTGGCGGTGCTGCTCAAGACTTTCGGCGAGGTGTTTGCGGCGTTCGTGAGCCTGGCTGCGCTGGGCGGGGGCATGTACGTCTGGTTCACTGGAAAGAGTGTGGCGACCATCCTTGATCCGATGCAGCGCCTGATGCCCGTATTCGGCGACGCCACATTTCTCGGCGGGATGCAGTTCATCATCGGCGGCGTCCTCTCCGCCCTGGTCGTCTTGATCGTCAGTTACGCGCTCTCGGAAGTGGTGACTCTCCTGTCAGAGGCGAAGCGGCGTCTGCGGGAGACTGAGCGCGTTACCGAACACAGTTTCAAGTTCCGGTCCGGAACCTGACCTTTCCGGCTGCGACCCGCCGCGCGCCGGGAGGGGATGCTGCGGCGCAGGCAGCCGTCTGCCCGCCTCGGAAGTCCTCTCGCTCCGGTTCCGTCCCGCCGTACCGCTATTGGCCGCTGTGCCGAACCGCCTTGAATATGGCCCGTATATCCCGCGACCAGGCCGCAAAATGCGGCTGCAGGGCGGGTTGTGGGAAGAAGGTCGCGATCTTTGCGGGGTCAGCCGCCAGGATGAGGCTGTGTCCGCGCTCGGAAAAAATCACGATCTGCAGTGGCAGGTAGGCTGCGAGCTGGGGATCCAACGCAGGCAGGGCGCGCATTTCCGCAGGCTTGCCGAAAAACACCACCTCGTAAGCGGCAGTGGTGTAGCCGTTCGCCCTGAGACCGGCGTCGACGCGCTGCACCCGGGAGATTGTGTAGCCGTGGCTCACGATGCTGTCCTGCAGCTGTGTCATCGCCTCCGGAAACGGAAGGTCGACGCGGGCCAGCAGCAGGCCGCCGGCCCGCGCCGCGGATATTGACAGCGCGGCCAGCAGCAGCGCGGCGAAGATTGCGCGGTAGCGGCGCATTTTCAGAAGGTCGCCTCCTCGATGATGTCTCGGTACCTGTGGTACATCCGGTCGCACAGCCGGTTGAGTGCGGTGTCATTGAATAGCGCGCTCAATCGCTTCGGGTTGACCGCCATGACGAGGACCTTGCCGTGGTGTCTCAGCACGGTTACGCGGCAGGGCAGGAACAAGCCTACCCGCGGATCGACCTGCAGCGCCGTGTTGAGAAAGCCGAAGTCGCAGGAATAGACGATGACCTGCTGCTTGTTTTCCTTTCCCGCCGGCACGAAGCCCTGGTCCAGATACTGAACCCGGATCAGGCGCATGTTTGCGGCTTCAACCGCCTCCTTGAGCCGGGCGACCGTGGCCGCCACACCGTCCGGCGACACGCCGACGATGTCCGGCCCCCCGCTGGGTGCCGGTGTCGCAACCGGCGCCTGGTCCTGGAGACCGCGGATATAGGCGACGAGGTCATCGACATCCTGTCCGCTCAGCCCCTCTTGCCGGGAGGAGGGCATCGGTGTTCCCGCGCGCCCGCGCACGAGAGCCGTGCGGATGATGCGGTCGGAGGCGGAAGCAAGAAAACCGGAGTTGTCGAGCGCCGGCGCCATGATCGGCTGGCTGCGCGGCCGCGACAGGGTGACTCCGGTGCCGGCAGCCCCGGCCCCGCCAGCGCCGTGGCATGCGGCGCAGTGCCTGGCGAAAAGGGCAGCCCCGCGTGCGGCGTTGCCGGGTATCCCGGCGGCCACCAGCGTTACCGGCCGATGGTCGGACCAGCGGCCAATATAATGCACCAGCATGTTGACTTGCGCTTCCCGCAGCTGCGGAAATGCGGGCATGACACGTCCCGGCCGGCCACGTCGTATCGTCTGGCGCAGGTAGGCATTGTCGACGCCCGCCTGGAACGACGGCAGGGAGAGAGGCAGTCCAATGCCGCCACGGCCCCGCTCGCCGTGGCACGCAGCGCAATCGCGGTCGTACAGCCGGGCGCCGCCGGCCGCCGGTCGCGCCGCGGCAATCCACGGCCACAGTGCGGACATGATTAGGGCGAGGAGACCGTAAATTTTCGCTCGGCGGTTGGCCATCTATTTTTCCATTGGATTTATGGATAGGCTAACGCCACGCCCAACAGTGTCACATACACCGAGGAAGCTTGTACAGCGCCGTGATCATGAAGCTTTATGTCAGACAGAGCGGTCAGCACGGTAAGGGGGCGTTCGCATCCGAACCCATCGCTGCAGGCGATCCCATCATCGTTTTCACCGGACCCCTGCTGCATCGCTCCGAGGTCGACTTCGACAATTATCACCTGCAGATCGGAGAGTCTCTGTACCTCGGTCCGTCCGGAGGGGCAGATGACTACATCAATCATTCCTGTCGGCCCAACTCAGGATTCCACGGCGGTCTCACCTTGTTTGCGCTGCGCGACATCGCGGCGGACGAAGAAGTCACCTGGGACTACAGCACCGCCATCGACGAAGAGGATTTCACGGGGTTTCCCTGCACTTGCGGCGCGCCCGACTGTCGCAGGACGGTGCGGTCTTTCCGCCACCTGCCCGCGGCGGTGCAAGACCGGTTGCGACCGCTGCTGCTCTCCTATCTGGGCGGGCGCTATTTCCCCGACTGAACCGGTGTATCGATCCGCGCGACGTGCATGGCGGCAAGCCAGAGGACGCGCGCCGGCGCGTCTGCGTCGGGGATGGGGCAGGGGGTCTTCGGGCAGGTTGCCCTGATGGGCAAACCGCAAAATTGTACCACGAAATGTAGGATAAGCAGCGAATCGCGCACGCGAAATATTTCTACGCCAATTTGCCAGGGCTGCTAGGCAGTATGTGCGATCCATGTATAATCGGCGCCGGCTAACTGCCTCGCATACCTTAACTTGTTGCGATATAGCGATTTCTGAATTGTGACTACAATTTCTTTGGGAGAACCCTCATGAAAAAGTTGCTGGTTTTGTTTGCTATCGCGTTCGCGGTCGCCGCATGCCAGAAGAAGGCGCCCGAGGCTCCGGCTTCGGAACCTGCTGCTCCGGCGACCCAGACTGCTCCGGCCATGCCTACGCCGGCCACCAGTGCCATGCCCGCTCCGGCCACAAGCGCCGCTCCGGCTAATGGCGGCACCTCGACTGCACCGAGTGGCAACGATAACGGTCAGGCTCCGGCAAACAACGGTTCCGATAGCGCCAAGTAACGGAAGCAGACTGTAGAGAATCGACTGCGAAGTCGCCGGATAGCCAGACGGCTTGGTGTCATCAGGTTACGGCAGCTCAGCCGGCAGTACCCTGGCTGGACGGTTGTTCGGCGGCTTCCAGTGTATTCAGCAACAGCGTGGCGACCGTCATCGGTCCCACCCCGCCAGGGACTGGTGTAATCCATCCTGCGCGTTCCCGCGCGGCCTCGAATTCCACGTCTCCCACCAGACTGCCGTCGGCCCTGCGGTTAATGCCGACGTCGATGACGATCGTGCCCGGCTTGATCCAGGTTCCCTTAATAAGGTGCGGCTTGCCGACCGCCACAACCAGAATGTCGGCGCCCGCGACGTGTTCGGGCAGGTCGCGCGTGAATCGGTGACAGATGGTAACGGTGCATCCGGCCAGCAGCAGCTCCAGGGCCATCGGGCGCCCAACGAGGTTGGATGCACCGACTATGACCGCGTGCTGTCCGCGGACCGCGACACCGGTGCTCGCCAGCAGGGTCATCACGCCGCGTGGCGTGCACGGACGCAGTACCGGCATCCGCAGCGCCAGTCTCCCGATGTTATAGGGATGAAATCCGTCGACATCCTTGTTGGGAAGGATGCGCTCGATAACGGTTTCAGGGTCGATATGGGCCGGGAGCGGCAGCTGTACCAGGATTCCGTCCACGCGCGCGTCGCGATTGAGATCGTCTATGAGTTCCAGCAGTCCGGTCTGCGATGTGGATGCGGGAAGGTTGTGGGAAAAGGAGAGGATTCCGGCATCGGCACACGCTCTGCGCTTGCTGCGGACGTAGACCTGCGATGCCGGATCTTCGCCGACCAAGATCACTGCCAGTCCCGGTGCCCGGCCGCCGTCGGCGGTCCGCCGGATAACCTGCTGCCTGATTTCCGCCTGGAGGGAGGCGGCGATCGCCTTGCCGTCGATGATGTTTGCGCCCATGCTGTGCCCGGCTCCGCGCCCCCTGGGAAAGGGGCGCATCATCGCACGAGCTCCAGTGGGGCGCCAAGTCTCGGAGTCGTGGCCCCGCGAGCGGGTGTTTGGCGGCACGTGTCGCCGTGTTCGCTGCGTGTGTGCTGCCATTGACCGAGGTGGTGGCAGCGCGTATATTTTGCGCCCTTGCGCGGCACCGGCTTGCTTTCGGGTATGGGGTTTGGGGCCCGCACCGAGGGTGGCCCGGGTGCGGTGGGGGTCGCGTGATGCTTTCCGAGCCGGACCGCGTGTCGTCGGGGTATAGCGCAGCCTGGTAGCGCACCTGCTTTGGGAGCAGGGTGTCGGGGGTTCAAATCCCTCTACCCCGACCATTTATACTTTAAAGTGGTATGTTGTAAGCCGACAGGGGCCGCGGGATTGCGGGGGTTGAGCGTGTGACGCCCGTTGCTTTGACCGGGCACGCGCCCGTAGCTCAACCGGATAGAGCACCAGCCTTCTAAGCTGGGGGTTACAGGTTCGATTCCTGTCGGGCGCGCCATTTCTGTCCGGCTGGAACCGGTCAGGAAGGCGCAAAAAGAGGGGCGGGTGAGACGCCGGAACCCCTGTCTTGACCAAAGATTTACGGTGAGCGTAGCTCAGCTGGTCAGAGTCCCGGATTGTGATTCCGGTTGTCGTGGGTTCGAATCCCATCGCTCACCCCAGTTTCGCCGATGTCAGGCAGTTTGCGGGCCGTTAGCTCAGTTGGTAGAGCTGGAGACTCTTAATCTCTAGGTCGTAGGTTCAAGTCCTACACGGCCCACCATCCCGCCAGGCTCGGTGTCGCGAACACCGAGCCTCTTCTCAACGTCCTCCCGCGCGCAGCCGTTTCCGGCGCCGGGACAGGGGAGGCGGCCCGAACGGGTTGGCGCCTCCCGGCATGCGAATGTGGCGGAACTGGTAGACGCGCTGGATTTAGGTTCCAGTGGGGCAACCCGTGGGAGTTCGAGTCTCCCCATTCGCACCACCCCTTTGTCGGCGATTCCGCCGTCCTTGGCCTCCCGCCTGCTACACGGTATGATGCAATTGATACGGCCTGATACGGTCATGGCCGGCCAAATGGTGTTTCCTGAATAGGGTTTCTTGATGCAAGTATCTGTTGAAGCCACCGGCGGGTTGGGTCGGAGGATGACTGTCGCGCTCCCCGCAGAACGGCTCGAAAGTGAAGTGTCGGCTCGCCTGCAGCGCATTTTGAGAACGTCCCGTTTGCCGGGTTTCCGTCCCGGTAAAGCGCCTATGAAGCTCGTGGAGGCGCATTATGCGGGCAAGGTCATGGAGGAAGTTGCCGGGGACCTGATTCAGTCGAGTTTCTACGAGGCCGTTGTCGGACAGGGCCTCAAGCCGGCCGGCGGGCCGACCGTGGAATCGCGCCTGATCGAGCGCGGCCAGGCACTGCAGTACACGGTGGTGTTCGAGGTATACCCCGAGGTGCGCAAGCTGGACATTGCCGGCTTGCGGGTTGAGCGGCCGGCAAGCAGCATTGCTGAAGAAGATATCGACCAGACGATTGAATCGCTGCGCAAGCAGCGCGTGACCTGGGCCGCCGTTCAGCGTGCTGCCCGCAACGGCGACCGCCTGGTGATCGACTTCGAGGGACGCAAGGGCGGCGTACCGTTTGAAGGCGGGCACGCCAGCGGTTTCCGTCTGATCCTGGGCGACCGGACCCTGGTGGATGGTTTCGAGGCGGGCCTCGTCGGAGCGATGCCCGGCGAAACCCGCAAGGTGGCGGTGCAGTTCCCGGCAGATTACCGCGACGCCTCGCTGGCCGGACAGGAAGTGGATTTCGAAGTGCGCGTCGGCACGATTGAAGAGCCTGTGCTGCCCGCCGTCGACGCCGAGTTTGCGCGCGGGTTCGGAGTCCAGGACGGGAGCGTGGATACGTTGCGGGCAGAGGTGCGGGCAAGCCTCGAGCGTGAGCTGCGGGACCAGGTTCGGGTACGGGTCCGTGATCAGGTATTCGATCTGCTGCTGCAGCAGAATGACTTGCCGGTCCCGAGCGCCCTGGAGCAGGCCGAAGTCGACCGGCTGATGGCCCTCGCCGCGGACAATCTTGAGGCGCAGGGCATTTCCCGGAGTCGTGTCCCGCAGGACCGTGCGCGCTACGCCGACGAGGCCCGGCGCCGGGTGGCGCTTGGCCTTATTCTGGCGGAGATCGTCAAGTCGCGCGGGCTGGTGGCTGATCCCTCGCAGGTGCGGGCGCGGGTCGAGCATCTGGCCAGCAGCTACGAATCGCCGCAGGAATTCATCGAGTGGCATTACGCAGAACCGGATCGTCTTTCGCAGATCGAATCCCTGGTTTTGGAGGAGCAGGTCGTTGCCGTCCTGCTGGAAACCGCCGACGTCGCCGACAGTCCGGTGACGTTTGGAGAGCTGTTGGGGCGCAAGAGTGTCGGTCAGCGCGACGGCGAGTAGAGGTTTGAGTTGGAGACAGGCATGAGCATGAACGAATTTAACCGTAACCCGGGCGCGCTGGAGACTCGCGGGCTGGGGCTGGTTCCGATGGTGATCGAGTCTACCGGCCGCGGCGAGCGTGCATACGACATCTATTCACGCATGCTCAAGGAGCGCCTCGTGTTTCTCGTCGGGCCGATTGAGGATCACATGGCGAATCTGGTCGTGGCCCAACTGCTTTTCCTGGAATCGGAAAATCCCGACAAGGACATTCACCTGTACATCAACTCGCCTGGCGGGGCAGTCAATGCCGGCCTGGCGATCTACGATACGATGCAGTTTATCAAGCCCGATGTCAGCACGGTCTGCATCGGCCAGGCGGCCAGCATGGGCGCGCTGCTGCTGGCCGGCGGGGCAAAAGGCAAGCGGTTCTGCCTGCCCCACGCGCGCATGATGATTCACCAGCCTCTGGGCGGATTTCAAGGACAGGCTACCGACATAGACATCCATGCTCGCGAAATCCTGCGGGTGCGGGAGCGCCTCAATCACATTCTGGCCGGTCATACCGGGCAAAATCTTGCGAAGATTGAGCAGGATACCGAGCGCGACAACTTCATGGACGGCTCGGAGGCGATGGCTTACGGCCTGATCGATTCGGTGATCGAAAAGCGCGCCTGAACGAGTTATGCTATATAGAAGATAAGGACAAAAACAGGCGGTGAGGCTTGCAATTGGCGGTGTGAGCATGCATTTTGTGGGTAACCCTCCAGGGCTATAGCGAGGCTGAGATGGCTGACGACAACCACAGCGACCGGGGTAACGGGAAGAGCGAAAAGCTCTTGTATTGCTCGTTCTGCGGCAAAAGCCAGCACGAAGTGCGAAAGCTTATTGCCGGACCTTCGGTATTTGTCTGCGACGAATGCGTCGAACTGTGCAACGACATCATACGTGAAGAGGTTCAGGAAGAGTCCAGCTCCGCGGCGGCGAAAAACAAGTTCCCCACTCCGAAGGAGATCTGCCAGATTCTGGACGAGTATGTGATCGGACAGCCCAATGCCAAGAAAGTGCTGTCGGTGGCGGTCTACAACCACTACAAGCGCATTGAGCATGAGGGCAACATCGGGGATGTGGAACTGTCGAAAAGCAACATTCTGCTGATCGGCCCGACCGGATCGGGGAAGACCCTGCTGGCCGAGACGCTGGCCCGCCTGCTGAACGTGCCGTTCACGATCGCTGATGCGACCACGCTGACCGAAGCCGGTTACGTGGGCGAGGATGTCGAGAACATCATCCAGAAGCTGCTCCAGAAGTGCGACTACGACGTCGAAAAGGCACAGAAGGGAATCGTATATATCGACGAGATCGACAAGATTTCGCGCAAATCCGACAACCCGTCGATCACCCGTGACGTGTCGGGCGAGGGCGTGCAGCAGGCGCTGCTCAAGCTGATCGAGGGAACCATTGCCTCTGTGCCGCCGCAGGGCGGGCGCAAGCATCCGCAGCAGGAATTCCTGCAGGTCGATACGCGCAACATACTGTTTATCTGTGGTGGCGCGTTTTCTGGCCTGGAGCGGGTGATCCGCGACCGCTCCGAAAAGGGTGGAATCGGTTTCAGCGCGGACATCAAGAGCAAATCGGAGAACCGTGGCGCCGGCGAAGTGCTGCGAGCCGTGGAACCCGAGGATCTGATCAAGTACGGCCTCATTCCGGAGTTCGTGGGACGTCTGCCGGTTGTGGCGATTCTGGATGAACTCGATGAGCAGGCGCTTATCCGGATACTGACCGAGCCCAAGAACGCGCTGATCAAGCAGTACCAAAAGCTAATGAAGCTCGAGGGTGTCGAACTCGAAGTGCGGACCGACGCGCTCATCGCTGTCGCACGACGGGCGATGGAGCGCAAGACCGGCGCACGCGGCCTGCGGTCCATTCTCGAAGCAGCCCTGCTCGACACGATGTTCGAGCTGCCCTCGGTCGACGACGTCAGGAAGATAGTCGTCGAGGAAGGCGTCATTAGAGAGGGTTCAAAGCCGCTGGTGATCTACGCCGAGGGCGAGGACCAGAATCACAAGCGCGCATCAACGCGCACCTGATCAAGCCTGGCAGGCCGGCGCCCGCCGGTGTGCCAGGCTTTCCCGCTGTTTTTACAGTGGTTTTCCGGTGCGGCTATTGAAATCGCGTGCGAATGTCCCCAGACTATCCCAATTACAGTTGCCGGACAGGACCGCCAAGCCTGACAGCGAGCGAGGAGCGGTGGGTCCGGCATGATCGTGCACTGGCCGGCGCGCCTGAATCGCCAGAACTGAGGTATTTCGTTTATATATGACGCAGGAAATCAAACTCCAGGCCGCCGGTGGTTCGGCGATCACACTCCCGGTGCTTCCGTTACGGGACGTGGTAGTGTTCCCATACATGGTCATCCCGCTCTTTGTCGGCCGCAAGAAGTCGATCAAGGCGCTCGAGCAGGCCATGGAATCCGGCAAGCAGATCATGCTTGCCGCGCAGAAAAGCGCTTCGGATGACGATCCGGCCCCGGAGCAGATCCACGAGATAGGCACTATCGCCAGCATTCTGCAGCTGCTCAAGCTGCCGGATGGCACCGTCAAGGTGCTGGTCGAGGGCGAACAGCGCGCCAAGGTCCAGGAGTTCGTCGAGACCACGGAGTTCTTTTCGGCGCAGGTGGTGATGCTCACCTCGGAGACGGTGGAGGACAAGGAAGGCGAGGCGCTCATGCGTTCGGTGCTCGCCGAGTTCGACCAGTACGTCAAGCTCAACATGAAGATCCCGCCGGAACTGCTTACCTCTCTCGCGGGAATCGACGATCCGGGGCGTCTGGCCGATGCCATCGCCGCACACCTCAGTTTGAAAATCGAGGAGAAGCAGCAGATCCTCGAGATGCAGGGTGTGCGCGAGCGTCTGGAACACATTCTCGGCGTCATGGAGACGGAGATCGACCTCCTTCAAGTAGAAAAGCGCATCCGCGGCCGGGTCAAGCGCCAGATGGAAAAGAGCCAGCGCGAGTACTATTTGAACGAACAGATGAAGGCGATCCAGAAGGAGCTCGGCGAGCTCGAGGAGGCGCCCAACGAGGCTGAGGAGTTGGCCCAGAAGATCGAGAAGGCCGGCATGCCTAAGGAGGCCCGCGAGAAGGCGCAGGCCGAACTCAACAAGCTGAAAATGATGTCGCCCATGGCGGCAGAAGCCACCGTGGTGCGGAACTATATCGACTGGCTGCTCAATGTGCCCTGGAAAAAGCGCACCAAGATCCGCAAAGACCTGGCGGCCGCCGAGAAGATACTCGAGGCGGATCATTATGGTCTCGAGAAAGTCAAAGAACGGATTCTCGAGTATCTGGCCGTTCAGCAGCGCGTCAACAAGCTGAAGGGTCCGATCCTGTGCCTGGTGGGTCCTCCGGGAGTAGGCAAGACCTCGCTCGGCCATTCGCTGGCGCGCGCAACCAACCGCAAGTTCGTGCGCATGTCGCTCGGCGGCGTGCGTGACGAGGCCGAAATACGCGGCCACCGCAGGACCTATATCGGGTCGCTGCCCGGCAAGATCGTCCAGAACATGGCCAAGGTAAAGGTGCGCAATCCGCTGTTCATGCTCGATGAGGTGGACAAGATGTCGATGGATTTCCGCGGCGATCCATCTTCCGCGCTGCTGGAGGTTCTCGACCCGGAGCAGAACCACGCTTTCGGCGACCATTATCTCGAGGTGGATTACGATTTGTCCGATGTCATGTTCGTCGCCACCGCCAACAGCCTGAACATTCCGGCTCCGCTGCTTGATCGCATGGAGGTCATCCGCCTCTCGGGCTATACCGAGGACGAGAAGGTCAATATTGCGATGCGTTATCTCGTTTCCAAGCAGCGCAAGAATAACGGCCTGAAGGAATCGGAGATCTCAATTTCCGACAGCGCGGTACGGGATATCGTGCGTTACTACACGCGCGAGGCGGGCGTGCGCAGCCTCGAGCGCGAGATTTCCAAGATTTTCCGGAAGGTGGCCAAGGAATTGCTGCTGGGGAAGAAACGCACCAAGGTCACGGTGACCGCCAAGAACCTGGAGAAGTACCTGGGGGTACGGCGCTACCGCTACGGTGTGGCCGAGCAGACCAATCAGGTCGGACAAGTCACTGGACTGGCGTGGACCGAGGTCGGCGGGGAGTTGCTGACCGTCGAGAGCATTATCGTTCCCGGCAAGGGCAGGCTTACGATCACCGGCAAACTCGGCGATGTGATGCAGGAGTCGATTCAGGCGGCCATGAGCGTGGTGCGCAGCCGTGCGGCGGCGCTCGGCATTCCGGTGGACTTCTACCAGAAGCACGATTTCCACGTCCATGTGCCCGAAGGTGCCACGCCGAAGGACGGACCGAGCGCGGGTATCGCGATGTGCACCGCGATGGTGTCGGCCCTCACGCGCATCCCGGTACGGGCGGACGTTGCCATGACCGGAGAGATCACGTTGCGCGGAGAGGTGCTGCCGATCGGGGGGCTCAAGGAGAAGCTGCTTGCCGCGCATCGTGGCGGCATCAAGATCGTGGTGATCCCGGAGGAAAACCGCAAGGATCTGGCAGATATTCCGAAGAATGTTCGGGAAGGCCTCGATATCCGTCCGTATCGCTGGATTGATCAGGTGCTCGAGACGGCGCTGGAGCGGCCGCCAGAACCTCTCAAGGAGCCGGAGGCGAGCCCACCGTCGGAAGCTGGCGACGACAAATCGGAAGCGGCCAAGGCTGTGACGACGCACTGATGCACGTCGGCACCGTTGCGCCGACGCGCTGCAATTCTCCCGCGCGCCCTGGCGGGAGGATAGCGCGGCGGTTTTCGTTGTGTTATTGTGAATCGCGCCGAAAATTAAGGGCGGACATGCGTGGCCGGGGGAATGGAACCCACCGTGACAGATCCGTTCGTGACGCTGACAATTCCTCCGGCACAGAATGCGCGGTGGACGCGTCGGGGCGTTGGTGCCGGTGGTCGGTGTGGCGGCGGCAGATGCGCCGGCAGCGTACCATGACATCTGGTGCATTCATCTAGGGGAAAGGAAAATGAATAAAGCCGAACTGGTCGACAAAGTCATCGAAGCCACGGATCTGAACAAGGCTTCGGCATCGCGGGCAGTGGACGCGGTGTTCGATTCGATCTCGAGCGCCTTGAAGGGCGGTGATCAGGTCACGATTGTCGGGTTTGGAACCTTTTCGGTGAGCAGCCGCGCCGAGCGTACCGGACGGAATCCGCAAACCGGTGAATCCATCAGGATTCCCGCTTCGAAGAACCCCAAGTTCAAGGCTGGTAAAGGCCTGAAGGATGCCGTAAACTAGCGCACCTTTGGGTGCTTAGCTCAGCTGGTAGAGCGTCGCCCTTACAAGGCGAATGTCGGGGGTTCGAACCCCTCAGCACCCACCACGTTGTAGCGGAACAAAAGACCTGGAGTGGTAGTTCAGTTGGTTAGAATACCGGCCTGTCACGCCGGGGGTCGCGGGTTCGAGTCCCGTCCACTCCGCCAGTGGCTCAAAGGGCGAGTGGTGGCACTCGCCCTTTTCCTTGTCGGCAGCTTTGATACCCGCACACAGGTCGGAGCGGGGCGTGCAGCGCAGAAGCGCGTACGCGCATCAACAGGATCCTGACAACATGCTTACGGCCATCCACGAAAAGACCCAGGGCTGGATTACGGGGATCATCCTCGGCCTGCTCACGATACCGTTTGCGCTGTGGGGCGTCAGTTCGTACTTCGAGTACACCGGTACGACCAACGTCGCGACTGTGGATGGAAAGGACATCAGCGTTGCGGTCTACCGCAGCGCTCTGGAGCGCCAGCAGGCAATACTCGAGCAGGCGATGGGCCGGGAGTTCGACCCGCGTGTCATCGAATCCACGAAATTCAAGGAGCAGGTGCTCAACAGCCTCATCGACCGCATGCTGCTCGATCGCGCGGCGGCGTCACAGGGTTACCGCATCAGCAATACCGATCTCGCCGAATATATACGGCACGCTTCGCAGTTCCGCAGCGGCGGCAGATTCGATCCCCGGCTCTACAGCCGCTTCGTGGAGAACAGCGGATACGGAGTCCAGCAGTTTGAGGCGCGCGTGCGGGAGGAGCGGATACGCCAGCAGATGGAATCGGGGCTCGTCGCCGGCACGATTATCACCGACGGCGATCTGGCAAACCTGGTCAGGCTGATGGGTGAGAAGCGGGTAGCGTCTTATGCCGTGCTCAAGCCGCAACGGTTCATGGCGCAGGCGACGGTCACTCCCGCGCAGATCAAGGCCTACTACGCTGCCCATCTGGGCCGGTACAAAACCCCGGAGGAGGTCCGCGTACAGTACGTTGAGCTCTCTGCTGCCAACCTGGCGAAGACCCTCAAGCCTACCGAACAGCAGTTGCGGCAGTCCTATGAAAACAACATTGCCCGCTACACTACCCCTGAACAGAGGCGCGCCAGTCATATCCTCATAGCACTTCCTCCGAATGCCTCGCCGCAGGCTGCGCGCAAGGCCCTGGCCGAGGCGCAAAGTATCCGCACGCGTCTCCTGCACGGCGCCAATTTCGGCAAATTGGCGAGGGAATATTCGGCGGATACCGTGTCCGCTGCCAAGGGCGGGGATCTCGGGTTCGTTACGCCCGGTTCGCTCGAAAAGAGCTTCGTCACGGCGCTGTTCAGCCTCAAGAAGCCCGGGGATATCAGCGAGCCGGTGCGCACCAGTTTCGGCTACCACATCATCGAGCTGACCGCGATCCGGCCGGCAGAGACCGTTCCCTTTGCCAAGGCGCGGGCCCGGGTCGCGGCCGACTGGCGCGAGCGCCACGCGATCGACCAGTATTACAGCGAGTCCGAGCGGTTCCGCAACCTGATATTCGAGCAGTCCGACAGCCTGGCTCCGGCGGCGAAAGCCTTCGGGCTCACGGTCGAGGAGAGCGGCTGGTTTTCGCGCTCGGGTGGCGCGGGCATTGCGGCCAATCCGAAAGTCGTGGCAGCGGCGTTTGATCCGGACGTGCTTTCCCAGGGACATAACAGTCACGGCATCAGGCTCGGGTCCCATATGCTGCTTGCGATCCGCGATGTCGGCCATCGGCCGGCCTCTATCCGACCGCTGGTGGCGGTAAGCGACCAGATCCGGCAAAGCCTGCTGATGAAGGCGGCGCTGGTCCGGGCCAGGCAGGAGGAGGCTAAGGCGCTCCAGTCCCTGAACCAGGGCGCGTCCCTGGCGGCGGTCGCGAATCGCGACGGACTCCAGGTCATCGGTCCGGTCACGGTCACGCGCAGTACGGCGGGAGATCTGCCCCCGGCCCTCGTCGAGGCGCTGTTCGGCGCCGGCAAGCCGGCCGGCACCCGCCCCGTGTATGGCGGGGCCGATCTGGGGGATGGAGGTTACGCCGTGTTCGCAGTCAGCAAGGTGGAACCAGGCAGCATGGCCACGGCGACGAAAGCACTCAAGGACAGGGCGGCCGGCATGCTGGCCCAGCGCCGCGGCAGCGACTACATCGCCGACTATCTGAACGGCCTGCGGCAGAAGGCGAAAATCAAGATCTACCGCAAGCGCCTCTAGCGTCCAGGCCAGGGTACTGCGAGGGGTCAGGCAAAGGCGTGGCCGATGCCAACCGTATTGAACCCGGCATCCACATAAGTGATTTCGCCGGTGATGCCGGAGGCCAGGTCGGAGCACAGGAACGCCGCAGCATTGCCCACCTCCTCGATGGTCACCCCGCGTCCGAGCGGCGTCGATTTCTCGTAGTATTCCTGCATTTTCCTGAAATCGCTGATTCCGGCGGCGGCCAGGGTGCGGATTGGTCCGGCGGATATGCCGTTTACCCGGATACCCTCCGGACCGAGCGATTGCGCGAGGTAGCGCACGTTGGCCTCGAGGCTTGCCTTGGCCAGCCCCATGACATTGTAATGGGGGATGGAACGCACCGCGCCGATATAGGACAGAGTGAGCAGGGCGCCTGCCCGTCCGGCCATCAAGGGACGTCCGGCCTTGGCCAGGGCGGCGAAGCTGTAGGAGCTGATCTCGTGCGCGGTGAGGAACCCGGAGCGGGTCACGGCGTCTATGTAGGAGCCGCTCAGTTCTTCGCGCGGGGCGTAAGCAACCGAATGCACGATGATATCCATGCGATCCCAGTGCCGGGCGAGGCCGTTGAAGACTTCCTGGATCTGCGCGTCGCTGCCGACGTCGCAGGGCAGGACAATCGAGGATGTGGTTTCATCGGCGAGTTTCTGGACCCGTGACAGGAGCTTCTCGTTCTGGTACGTATACGCGAGCTCGGCGCCTTCCCGATGCATGGCCTTGGCTATGCCGCTCGCAATGGAGCGTTCGCTTGCGACGCCGACAATCAGCGCCCGTTTTCCGGCGAGGAATCCCATGGCGAATTACCCGTATCAATCACTGTATGGAGTACGGCCGACAACGGTTCTGCGACCATCGCCGGACGAGACGAAGGCGCTACACTACCGGAATTCGGCGCAGGCTGGAAGGGACGGGCCCGGGGACGCAGAACGGGCGGCGGAGGTTCGCGGAATCGGGCGACGGAGTTTCTTTCGTCTGTCGCGCTGCGGTGTCTGCAGGCCCCGGCGGTTGCGGCCCGACCAGCCGGTCTGCCACGGTCCCCGGATCGCCGCCACGGCATGAGTAAGGCGACGGGGCGATTGCGGCGGGTTGCAGGCTTGCTGGGGCTGTTCGTGCTCCTGCTCGCGCGGGCACAGCCGCTGTGGGCGCAGTGGAACGACCCCTATCCGGAGCGGGATAGCGGCAAGAACATCCTATATGCTGCGTTCACAGAGCGCCCCAAGCGTCTCGATCCGGCCCAGGCTTACAATGCTGACGAGTACGCGATCATCGGACAGATCTACGAGCCGCCATTTGAGTACCAGTATCTGCTGCGACCCTATACCCTGGTGCCGCTGACGGCGCGGTCGATTCCCCGGCCGGTCTATCTCGACCGCCTGGGCCGACGCCTGCCAGCGGATGCGCCCACCAGTCGGATCGCCTATAGCGTCTACACCATACACCTCCGTTCTGGCATCATGTATCAGCCGTCTCCCTGTTTTGCGCGCGATGCCTCCGGCCGGCACCTGTACCAGTCGCTGACACCAGCCCAGCTGCGGGGCATCAGGACCATAGCGGGATTCCGGCACACCGGCACCCGTGAGCTGGTGGCGGCCGATTACGTGTACGAAATCAAGCGTCTCGCCAGTCCCTGGGTGCAGTCTCCGCTGTTCAGCGTGCTTCGCCACTACATCGTCGGATTCAACCGGTTCGCCCGCACTGTCGGGCATCTGCGTGCAACCCTGCCCAAAGTGGACGGCAAGCCGCCGTATATCGATCTGGCGCGCATTCCGATGGCCGGCGTGAAGGTGCTCGGGCGCTACACCTACAGTATCGAGATACGCGGCAAGTACCCGCAGTTCCTCTACTGGATGGCGATGCCGTTCTTTGCCCCCATGCCGCCTGAAGCCGACCGCTTTTTCTCGCAGCCCGGCATGGCGAAGCGGGATCTGACGCTCGACTGGTACGCAGTGGGCACCGGACCCTACATGCTGACCGTCAACAATCCAGCGCGCGAAATGATCCTGGAACGCAATCCCAACTACCACCCGGATTTCTATCCGCGACGGGGCGAGCCGTCGGACGCCAAGGACGGATTGCTGAAGGACGCAGGCAAGCGCCTGCCGTTTATCAAGCGAATTGTGTTCATCCGGGAACGGGAGGACATACCGTACTGGGACAAGTTCCTGCAGGGCTATTACGACGAGTCCGGAGTGAGCGCCGAGAGCTTCAACCAGGTGGTGCAATTTTCGGCTGCCGGCCAGGCGCGACTCAGCCCCTCGATGCACGCCAAGGGCATCCGCCTCGCTACCGGCACGGCGCCGTCGATATACTACTACGGTTTCAACATGCTCGACCCGGTCGTGGGGGGCTATTCGCGGCGCAGCCGCCTGCTGCGTCGCGCGATCTCGATCGCAATCAACACCAGCCAGTACATCTCGATTTTCCGAAACGGCCGGGGCATCCCGGCGCAGAGCCCCCTGCCTCCCGGGATATTCGGCTACCAGTCGGGCTGCGCTGGACGCGATCCATACGTGTACGACTGTGTCGACGGCCGCATCCATCGCAAGCCGATCGCCGTGGCGCGCCGGCTCCTGGCCGAGGCCGGGTATCCGGACGGTCGCGACGAACGTACCGGCAAGCCGTTGCTGCTGTATTACGATACGCCCGAGGCCGGACCGGAGGCCAAGGCCCACCTCGACTGGATGCGCAAGCAGTTCCGCAAGCTCAATATCCAGCTCGTGGTCCGTTCGACGGACTACAACCGGTTCCAGCAGAAGATGCGCCGCGGCGAAGAGCAGATTTTCGCCTGGGGATGGAATGCCGACTATCCCGACCCGGAGGATTTCCTGTTTCTGCTCTATGGCCCCGACAGCGAAGTCGCGAACAACGGTGAAAATGCCGCCAACTACGATAACCCCCGGTTCAATCGCCTGTACAACGAGATGCGGAACATGGATAACGGTCCGGCACGCGAAGCTATAATCAAACGCATGATCAGGCTGGTCCAGCGCGATGCTCCGTGGGTATGGGGTTACTACCCAGTGAGTTACCTGCTTCACCAGGCCTGGGTTTACAACGTCAAACCCAACTACATGGCGACCAACAGCATGAAGTACCTGCGTCTGGACCCGGCGCTGCGCGCGCACGACCGCCGGGCCTGGAACAAGCCTGTGGTCTGGCCGCTGTGGGTCATCGTGGCGCTGCTGGCGGCTTTCCTGCTGCCCGCGGTCCTGGTCTACCGGCAGAAGGAGCGCAGGTCCCCGTTGTGATCAGCTATATCATCCGGCGATTGCTGTACGCGATACCGATTCTCATCGGCGTGAACGTGCTGACGTTCGTGCTTTTTTTCTTCGTGAACACCCCGAATGACATGGCGCGTGTCCATCTCGGCGTCAAGCGCGTGACGCCGCAGGCCATCAAGGAATGGAAGATCGAGCATGGCTACGACGACCCGCTGTTCTATAACGCCAGCGCGCCGGGCATAGACAAGCTCACGCGGACGATTTTTTTTCAGCACTCAGTGAAGCTGTTCGTGTTCGACTTCGGCCGTTCCGACAGCGGGCACGACATCGGCTACGATATCCGCCAGCGCATGTGGCCGAGCCTGGCGATCGCATTGCCAACCTTCGTGGTAGGGCTGGCGGTCTATATCTCGGTGGCGCTCATGACGGTGTTTTTCCGCGGAACCTACCTCGACATCAGCGGGGTGATGCTGGCAGTCGTCATGATGTCCATATCGATGCTGTTCTACGTCATCGGCGGGCAGTATCTGTTCAGCAAGGTCCTGCGGCTGGTGCCGATATCCGGCTATGATACGGGCCTGTCGGCGTTCAAGTTCGTACTCCTTCCGGTCGTGGTGGGCATCATCAGCGGTGTCGGGTCCGCAGTGCGCCTGTACCGGACCTTCTTTCTCGAGGAAGCGCCCCGGGACTACGTGCGTACCGCCCGCGCCAAGGGTCTTTCGGAGATCCGGGTGCTTTTCCGGCACGTGCTCAAGAACGCGATGATCCCGATACTTACGGGGGTGGTGGTGGTGATACCGACGCTGTTCATCGGCAGTCTCATCATGGAATCGTTTTTCGGAATTCCCGGCCTCGGCGCCTATATGATCGATGCCATACGGTCGCAGGACTTCGGAATCGTGCATGCCATGGTCTTTCTCGGCTCGGTGCTGTACATCGTCGGACTGATACTGACCGACCTGAGCTATACCCTCGTCGATCCCCGCGTGCGGCTGGAATGAGATGCGCGGCCGGAGTTCGTCGATGATCCCGATGGTGCGCCCGGGCGACGGAGGGAGGCCCTAACCATGGCGTTCAAGTTCGTCGTCCTGCCGACCGATGCGCTCATGTATCTGCTGCTCGTCGTTGCGGTCATCTACGGCATTTATGCCGCGCGGCACGAGCACCTGCGTGGGCCCTGGCGGCAGGTGCGACGCAGTCCTGTCGCCATGGCGGCGCTCGTGGTGTTGGCGGCCTACATCGTAACCGGTCTCCTCGATTCCATCCATTTCCGGGTGCGGCTGGATGTTCCCCGCGCGGCAGGCCACCGCGCCATCTACGCGCCGCAGGTGCGCAGCGTCCTCGACGTGCTGTGCGGACCGTTGCGCGACCATGTGGAACAGACCTACTCGGCCCCCTTTGCGTTGCGTTCCTTCACGCCGCAGACCGTGCGGCTGCCCGACGGCCGGCACGTCCAGGAGTATCCGCGGCTGCGATACGGGGGCGCGGGAATCCGGACTTCCGCGGACCGGGCGCGCGACATCGCGGCGCGCTGCCTGCGGGCGACAGGCGAGACCCTTGCGGTCTGGGCGATCGTCGTCTGCGCCGTGGTGTACTGGCGCGTGCGACGTCCCGGGGAATCCGCGCGCGCCGCGCTTGCACGCCTGGTGCGGGGCGAGACTGACACGCCCTGGCGCACCATCCTGGTGACGCTCGCGGCCGTGATTCTGCTGGTTGCCGCGATCGTGAACCTCGGCGGGGAATACCACATCCTCGGAACCGACCAGGTCGGCGAGGATGTGCTGTACGAGGCGATCAAGAGCATTCGCACCGGCCTGGTGATCGGTACCCTGTCGACGCTGGTGATGCTGCCGTTCGCCCTGGCGATGGGCGTCATGGCGGGCTATTTCGGCGGCTGGGTCGATGACGTCATCCAGTACCTGTACACGACGCTCAACTCGATCCCCAGCGTGCTGCTGATCGTTGCTGCGATTCTCAGCCTGGAAGTGTACATGGCCAATCACGCCGCCGCGTTCGACGACATCGCACAGCGCCAGGACATACGGCTGCTGGCCTTGTGCATCGTCCTCGGAGTGACCAGCTGGACGGGGCTGTGCCGGCTTCTGCGGGGGGAGGCTATGAAGCTGCGCAACATGGACTATATCCAGGCCGCCACGGCCCTGGGAGTGCGGTCCCGCAGCATCATGAGCCGGCATATCCTGCCCAATGTCATGCACATCGTCCTGATCAACGTGGTGCTTGATTTCAGCGGTCTGGTGCTGGCCGAGGCGATACTGTCTTATATCGGGGTCGGCGTGGATCCCAGCATGAACAGCTGGGGAAACATGATCAACGGGGCGAGGCTGGAGATGGCCCGCGACCCTCTGGTGTGGTGGTCGCTCACCGCCGCGTTCCTGTTCATGGTCACGCTGGTGCTGGCGGCCAATCTCTTTGCCGATGCGGTGCGTGACGCGTTCGATCCGCGCATGAGGAAATGATGCGCCCGGCCAGCCCCGCAGACGGTTTATACCGGCGATGCTGAAGATCGAAGGTCTCAAGGTCTGGTTCGACACGACCGCCGGCACAGTGCGCGCCGTCGACGGCGTATCGCTGGAAATCGGGCCGGGAGAGGCCGTGGCGTTGCTGGGCGAATCGGGAAGCGGAAAGTCGGTGGCGGCCCTGGCGCTGCTGCATCTTCTGCCGCAGCCTGCCGGCCGCATCGTTGCGGGCCGGGTCCTGCTCGGGGATCGCGACTTGCTGCGGACGCCGGAACGCGAGATGCGGACGGTCCGGGGCCGGCGTATCGCGATGATCTTCCAGGAACCGCAGACCTCACTCAATCCGGTGATGACCGTGGGCCGGCAGATCAGCGAGATCCTTCCGGCGTCCTGGACGCGACGCAAGCGGCGCGAGCGGGTCCTGCGCTGGCTCGAAGCCGTGGGGATCAGCGACCCGGCACGCCGTTACCGGGAGTATCCGCATCAGCTGTCGGGTGGCATGAAGCAGCGTGCCATGATCGCCATGGCGCTTGCAGCCGAGCCGGAGCTCCTGGTGGCCGACGAGCCGACCACCGCCCTGGATGTGACCATCCAGGCCCAGGTCCTTGATCTCCTGAAGGATACGCAGCGGCGCACCGGCATGTCCCTGCTGTTCATCACCCACGACCTGGCGGTCGCCTACCAGGTTGCGGACCGCATCGCGGTGATGTATGCGGGTGAAATCGTGGAGCTGGCATCCAGGGCGGCGTTCTTCTCCGGCGCGCGCCACCCGTATGCCCAGAAGCTGTTCCGGGCGGTGCCCGGCCGTGGCAAACGGGGCGAGATGCTGGAGGTCATCCCCGGCGGAGTGCCGCCGCTGACCCAGGAATTCCGTGGCTGCCGGTTCGCCGACCGCTGTGACCGCGCCTGGGCACTATGCCGGACGGTAGCGCCGGCCTGGCGGGTCGATGATTCCGGGCATGGCGTGCGTTGCCACCTGTACGGCGCGGAGCCCGGCGGGCACGCGCCGGCCGCCGTCCCGCCCCGGCCGTCCGCGCACGCACCGGACAACGGAGCTGTACGGCCCCTTCTGGAAGTCCGGGATCTGGCCGTTCATTTCCCGATCCACAGCGGTGTATTGCGGCGGGTCGTCGGACACGTGCGGGCGGTGGACGGTGTGTCGCTGTCGATCGGGGCCGGCCGCACCTTGGCGCTGGTCGGGGAATCCGGCTGCGGCAAGACGACCGTCGGCAAGGCGATTCTGCAGCTGATCGCGCCGACCGGCGGTGCAGTGCAGTTCGAGGGCGCACGCCTGGATCGCATGACCCGCGCGCTCTTGCGGCCGGTGCGCCGCCACCTGCAGGTCATTTTCCAGGACCCCTATGCGTCGCTCGATCCGCGGATGCAGATCAAAGAGATCCTGGAGGAGGGACTGCGCGCGCAAGGCATCGAGACCACCGTAGCCGGACGGCGCAGTCGCGTGCTCAGGCTGCTAGAACAGGTCGGTCTCGGCCCCGAAGCGCTTGACCGCTATCCGCACGAGTTTTCCGGTGGGCAGCGGCAGCGGATCTGCATTGCGCGCGCCCTGTCGGTGGACCCGCGCCTGGTCATCTGTGATGAGCCGACCAGCGCGCTCGACGTTTCGGTGCAGGCGCAGATCCTGAACCTGCTGCGGCGCCTGCAACAGGAACTGTCCCTGAGCTACCTGTTTATCACGCACAACCTTGGAGTGGTCGAGTACCTGGCTCACGAGGTGGCGGTGATGTATCTCGGGCGCCTGATCGAGGCCGGCCCGGTGAATGAGGTGCTCGACCGGCCGGGACATCCGTATACCCGGGCGCTGCTTGCCGCAGTGCCGATGATCGCCAGCGATAGCGCGCAGGAGCTGCCAGCAAAGCCGTCCCCGAGCCTGGCGCAGGGAGAGGCGCCGTCGCCGGTCAATCCACCGGCGGGATGCCACTACCACCCGCGTTGTCCGCAGGCGATGCCCCAGTGCCGTGTCGAATATCCCGGAGTAAGCCGGATCAGCGCCACGCACTGGGTTCGGTGCCATCTCTACCCGGCGGGTGCCCGGCCCTGAATCGTTCAGGCCAGATGGCGGAATGACGGGAAGGCTGCGGCCAAGGGGCGGCGGACGCGACCGGGCGCAGAGCGACCTCGCGGACGTACAGCGCTAGCCGCGCCCGGAAGGAGTGACGTGAGCCAGCGCCGCGGCCGGCGCAGAGCGCACCCAGATTCTCAGTCGCTGGCCCAGGTGCAGGACGTCGCTGGCATCCATCAGGTTCCAGCGCCGCAACTGGCGGACGTAGACGTTGTACCGGCGCGCAATGCTCCAGAGGGTCTCTCCGGCCCGGACCCGGTGAACCACGCGTACCACCCGACCGCGCCACAGCGGGTGGTAGGGGTGCACCGGACGGTAGCGACGATATACAGCGCGGTAGACACGCGGCTGGCGCCAGCTCTCGTTGCGTGCGAGCCGGTCCATGGGTACCGGAATCAGCAGGCTCTGGCCGACCCGCAGGAAACTGCTGCGCAGATCGTTGGAAGCCATGATCGCGGAAATGCTGATCCGGTAGCGGTGGGCGATTGCAAAGAGCGTGTCGCCGGGGTGCACAACGTGATGCCACCAGCGCATGCGCTCGGATGGCGGAAGCTTCCGCAGTCCGCGCAGTACGGCTTCCTTCTTGGCTGCAGGTACCAGCAAATCCTTGGCCCCATGCGGGCCGGTAACCCAGTGCACATAGGCCGGATTGATGCGGTAGAGCTTCTGGACCGGAATATCGGTGAGCTTGGCGACGACGCTGAGATCTACCTGGGTATGGGTCTTGATGCGCGCGAAATAGGGACGATTCGGAATCGGAGGGAAGGTCAGGCCGAATTTTGCCGGGTCAGCCACGATATACGCCATGGCCATCAGCTTGGGCACGTAGTTCTCGGTTTCTATCGGGAGGCGCAGGTCCGAGTAGTCGGTCGGCAGACCATGCCGCCGGTTGTAGTCGATCGCGTACTGGACTTCTCCTTCGCCGCAATTGTAGGCCGCGAGAGCCAGCTGCCAATTCCCGTTAAAATCGTTCTTGAGCTTTTCGAGGTAGTCGAGCGCCGCATCCGTCGATGCAACCACGTCGCTGCGACCGTCGTACCACCAGTCGGTCTTGAGACCGTAGCGGCGGCCGGTCGAGGCCATGAACTGCCATAAGCCGACTGCGCGGGCCCGGGAGTACGCATGGGGTTGGTAGGCGCTTTCGATTGCCGGCAGCAGGGCAATTTCGGTGGGCATCCCCCGTTTCTGAACTTCCTGCACGATGTAGTACAGGTACAGGCGCGCTCGCTTGAGCATGTTCTGCATGTAGACCGGATTGTCCGCGAACCATTGTTCCTGCCGCGTGACCCGCGGTCCTTGGAGCGGTGGCAGGGCAAAGCCCGCGCGCACCCGCTGCCAGAGGTTGCTATAGCTCTGGGGTGAGGGCTTGGGTGGGGGCGCCGGTGTCGCAGCGGCCGCCACGTCAGCCGGAACGGCAGCGCTGGCCGTGGCCGCCGTGGCAACGGAATGGGTGCCTTTCTGGCCCGCAGTCGCCGACGCGCTCGCAACACTACCTGGGCCCTGAGGGCCGGTCGCGGCGGGTGTGGCAAACGCAGTGCTGTGATGAGGGAGAGAAGCGCATCCCGCCATCGCAGTGAGGGTGGCGAGGATGCCTAGTGTTGCAAGGAATTTCCGCAGGGCCTCATTATTGCTATTAGCTCGGTCCATGTCAGTCAATAGTAGGGCGTGACTCAGGATGCGTCAACCCTCAGATCTGCAATCGAACCGGAGTCGGACCGCTTATCCCTTGAAGCCATCCTTCCATCGGCGCAATGCGGCGAATACCTCACAGTCGGATGCGAGCCTGCGCTGTGCAAACGCCTCGACGGAGGCGCGAACCCGGGGTTGGTCGCTGCGCAGAAACGGATTGACGGACCTCTCCCGTGCGATGGTGGAGGGCAGGCTGGGGCGGTCGTGCCGACGCAGTGCGATGACTGCGTCGCGGTACTGGCGCGCCTCGGCATTGTCAGGATCCACCGCAAGTGCGAAACGCAGGTTCGCCTCGGTGTATTCGTGCGCGCAGAACACCCGCGTGTCCGGGGGCAGTGCTGCGAGGCGCTGCAGCGAGCGGAACATCTGCCCGGCCGTACCTTCGAACAGCCGGCCGCAACCTGCCGAAAACAGTGTATCGCCGCAGAACAGCATTCCGGCGCCGTGGTAGGCAATATGTCCGGCCGTATGGCCCGGAATGTCGATGACCTGCAGCTGCAGCCCCAGGGGTGCCAGGGACACCACATCGCCCTCGCTGACCGGGTGTGTTACCCCAGGTATGTTTTCGCGGGCCGGCCCATACACCGGTACCGGGGTGTCGGCCACGAGTTCGTCCACGCCGCCTATGTGATCCCCGTGGTGGTGGGTGCACAGGATTGCTGCGGGTGTCAGGCCCAGACGCGCCAGCACCGCGCGCACCGGTGCCGCGTCTCCGGGGTCGACGATCGCCGCGTTGCCGGTGTCGCTGCAGATCAGCCAGATGTAGTTGTCCTCGAAGGCGGGGACGTGTAAAACAGCGGTCATGAAAACAGTGTGGAATCCGGCGGCGGTTGCGTCAACCCAAGGGCGATGCGATGAATTCCTGTGACCGCGGCCTGGATTTGCGGCGACGGCTGTGTGGCTGGTTTGGCGAGCCGCTGGGGCGGTCCCTGCAGGCGATCGAGAGCCATCGTCTGCGGGAAGTGTGGCCCCGCTTGTACGGAACGACGGCGCTGCAGCTGGGATGTATCGGATCGATGGATCTTCTGGACTGCTGCATGGCGCCGACACGCATTATTTTCGACTTGCCCGAGACGGCTGCTGTTCGGGCCCCCACCATGGTTGCCGGTGTGCCCGAGGCGCTGCCGTTCGATGCGCGCAGCATCGATCTGGTGCTGCTTCCTCATACCCTGGAGTTCTGTGCCGATCCGCACCAGGTACTGAGGGAAGTCGAGCGCGTGCTCACGCCCGAGGGCTACGCCGTCATCCTCGGGTTCAATCCGTTCAGTTTGTGGGGGGTCTGGCGGCTGTTTGCCCGCCGCGGCGAGCGCATTCCCTGGTGCGGTCGGTTTCTGCAGCTGCCGCGCATCAAGGACTGGCTCAAGTTGCTCGACCTGGAGCTGACGCGGGGGCGCATGCTGTATTACCGGCCGCCGTTGCGCAACCAGGCAATCATGGACCGGCTCTATTTTCTCGACAAGATCGGAGACCGCTGGTGGCCGATGGCCGGAGCGGTGTACTTGCTGGTGGCGCGCAAGCGGGTGGCCGGCATGATTCCGCTGCGGCCAGCGTGGCGGAAGCGGTCGTCGATTGCCGACGCCGTGGCGCGCCCGTTGGGGCGGGGCAAGCGCCACCTGCCGGCCGGTAGGGTGGCGCGTGCGGGCATTGCGGGTGGTCGTGAATAAAGTGATCATCCACACCGACGGCGCCTGCCGCGGCAACCCCGGGCCGGGGGGTTGGGGCGCGATTCTCGGCTACGGTGATCACGAGAAGGAACTGCGCGGCGCAGAGCGGACCACCACCAATAACCGCATGGAGCTGATGGCGGCCATCCAGGCGCTGGAAGCGCTCAAGCGGTCCTGTGAAGTGACGCTGACGACCGATTCGCAATACCTGCGTAAGGGGATCACCGAGTGGCTGGCTGCCTGGAAGCGTCGCGGATGGAAGACAGCGGACCGGAAGCCCGTGAAGAACCAGGATCTATGGGAGCGCCTCGAGGCGGCGTCCCACAGGCACACTGTCCACTGGAAATGGATCAAGGGCCACAGCGGACATTCGCAGAACGAGCGTGCCGACCAGCTGGCCAACCTGGCAATCGATGAAATGCTCGGCGCCGACCGCGGAGATCCGTGATGAGGGTCACGCGCGGGACGCTGCCGGGCAATGCCTGTGGCGTTGGTCCCGTATCACGGTCTGGAATGCGGGACGCACGTGGTGTGTCACCGTCTGCAGGGTCCGTCCAGCTTGAGGAGCGAGAGTGATGCGACAGATCGTGCTCGATACCGAAACAACCGGCCTCGAACCGGCCCAAGGCCACCGCATCATTGAAATCGGCGCCGTGGAGATCGTCAACCGGCGTCTGAGCGGAAACCGCTTCCACCAGTACCTGAATCCCGACCGCGAAATCGAGGCTGGAGCAATCGCAGTGCATGGGATCACCAACGAGATGCTGGCCGACAAACCGCGATTCCCCGACATCGCCCGCGACCTCCTTGCCTTTGTCCGGGGCTGCGAGCTGATCATCCACAATGCTCCGTTCGATGTAGGGTTCATCAATAACGAGCTGGTTCTGATGCAGGCGGAGGAAGCGCGCATCGAGGATCTCTGCCAGGTGCTCGATACGCTGCGATTGGCGCGCAGTCGCCACCCTGGCCAGAAGAACGACCTTGATTCGCTGTGCAAGCGCTATCACATTGATAATTTGCAGCGTACGCTGCACGGAGCGCTGCTCGACGCCGAAATCCTGGCTGACGTCTACCTCGCCATGACCGGCGGCCAGACCGCCCTGTTTCAGGATGCGGGTCAGCCGTTGCCCGCAGGCGCAGTCGGCGCCGGACCCATTTCCGTCGACCGTGATCGCACGCCTCTGCCGGTCGTCCGGGCAAGTGCCGGGGAGCTCGCCGCGCATGTCGCGTGGATGGATGAGATCGACCGCAAGAGCGGCGGCAAGTGCATCTGGAAGAAGATCGAGATTCCCGGCGGGAGATGACGATGGTGCGGTCCGGGGCCGGCGGCATCCTGATCCGCATTGCCGTCGGGAGTCCGGTTGCCGCGGTGCCGGCATCTGCACGTTGCGGCCGAGCCGTTTCCGACAATACCATATGGTCCCGACCCGCCGTCAGCAGACCGGCCAGAGTTCAAGAGGAAATCCAGTGACCAGAGATGCCGTGCCCAGCAAGCCCGCGAAGCGGGCGAATGCCATTTCGCCTACGCGCAGCGAGGACTATGCGGAGTGGTATCAGCAGGTGATCAAGGAGGCGGACCTCGCCGAGAATTCCCCGGTCCGCGGCTGCATGGTGATCCGTCCCTGGGGCTACGGGCTATGGGAGAACATACAGCAGGGCCTGGACCGCATGTTCAAGGACACCGGCCACCAGAACGCCTACTTCCCGCTGTTCATCCCGCTGTCCTTTTTCGAGAAGGAAGCCGAACACGTGGAGGGCTTCGCTAAAGAATGCGCCGTGGTGACGCACCGGCGGCTGGAAGCCAGGCCCGGAGGCGGCCTCGTGCCGGCAGCCGAGCTCGAGGAGCCGCTCGTTGTCCGGCCCACCAGCGAAACGATCATCGGGGCAAGCTTCGCCAAATGGATCCGCAGCTACCGCGATCTGCCGGTACTCATCAATCAGTGGGCAAACGTGGTGCGCTGGGAAATGCGCACGCGGCTGTTCCTGCGAACCACCGAGTTTCTGTGGCAGGAAGGCCATACCGCGCATGCGACCGCAGAAGAGGCGCGCGCCGAGACGATGCGCATGCTGGACATCTATGAGCGCTTTGCCCAGGAATACATGGCAATACCGGTTATCAAAGGAGAGAAGTGCTCTTGGGAGCGCTTTCCGGGCGCGGTCAACACCTATTCCATCGAGGCGATGATGCAGGATCGGCGCGCGTTGCAGGCCGGCACGTCTCACTTTCTCGGACAGAATTTCGCGCGGGCGTCTGCCATCCGATTCCAGACCAAGGAGGGTGCGGAGGATTACGCCTGGACCACCTCTTGGGGCGTGTCCACCCGCCTCATCGGGGCGCTCATCATGAGTCATAGCGACGATGACGGTCTGGTGTTGCCCCCGCGGCTTGCGCCACGGCACGTGGTGATGCTGCCGATCTACCGCAACGACGCCGATCGCGAGCGGGTGCTCGAGTACTGTCGCAGCCTCGCGACAGAGCTGCGTGACCGGCCATATGGGGACGGCCGGCTGCAGGTAGATATCGACGATCGTGATATTCGCGGTGGAGAGAAGACCTGGCACCACGTCAAGCGCGGGGTTCCGTTACGCCTGGAGATCGGGCCGCGCGACCTTGATGCCGGGGTCGTGTCGGTATCGCGGCGCGACCGGCATGCGGGCGAACGCATCGCGATGCCGCGGGCGGAGTTCGTGGCGCGCGCCGGCGGGATGCTCGAGGAGATGCAGCGTGGCCTGTTCGAGCGCGCGCTCGCATTCCGCGATGGCAACACGCGCGAGATCGTCGATCGCAGCGTCTTCGAGGAATGGTTCCGATCGGGGGAAGATGAAAGACAGGCGCAGGGCGGATTCGCCCTCTGCCCCTTCGCCGACGATCCCGCCATAGTCGATGCCCTTGCCCCGCTCAAGGTGACGGTGCGCTGTCTGCCACTCGATCAGCAGCCGCGTCCAGCGAAATGCCTGTTCAGCGGACAGGCTACGGACCGCTGGGCAATCTTCGCAAAGGCCTACTAGGCCTTGCGGTCCGGCCGGTCCCCGCCGGCAGGAAGACGAATTCCGGATTCCGGCACGCCCGGGATCGGCACCTCTTCTTGAAAGCCGGACCCGCGCGGGCCAGCGATGCTCGGATCGGGTCCGGTTGCCTTTCGCCGACACGGCGGACCCAGGCATCCTCGCCTGTAGCGCTATTCCCCTCGACTTTCTTCCTGCCGTTTCGCGGATCTTCTGGCTCGTCCGGGGGCCGATAAGCTCATAAACTCAGCATGGCGGACGGATTGCGGGATTCCGGATCGTCCGGCGGCAGCGGCAGGATTCAACGTGCCGACCTCGGCGGTCTTGATTCCGGGCTAGTTCTCCAGAACGACAGCGCCTTGTTCCAACAGTACTTTTATTTGCCGAGCGGGCGGAATTCGTCAATTTTTTGAAAACCCGTCTTTTCCATGGTGTAGTTAATCCCAGTTTTCCCGCCCCCGCGGTTGCTCTAGCCGGAACCGGCGCCTGGAACGGTGCATCCGGTTTCGGCTGCATATACATCATCATGAGGAGGAGACATGGCACGGAACCGCATCCCGACTATCCCTTCAGGTGTTGTCATCCGGCTTGCGAAGAATGGGCCTGAAACGGAAGCTGCCAATCGCCTGGTTTACCAGAATTACGTCGAGGACGGTTTCTGGGAACCGGATGAGGCGCAACTCAAGACCAACCGGCATCTGCACTCGCCCCACCGGGTGGCTTGGATCGCCGTCCGCGGCGGGGAGGTGCTCGGTACGCTGAGCATTATCCGCGACAATCCCCAGGGCCTGCCTTCGGATGCGGCCCAGCCGGTGCTGATGGACCGGTTGCGGACCGCCGGCGAAACACTGGCGGAGGTGTCCTGCCTCGCGACCCAGCGATCGCGCGCGGCACCGCAGATCGTCCTGTGGCTGATGGCCTGGGGGATGCAGTATTGTTTCTATCATGAGGGGCTCGACCGCCTGGTGGCTTCTTGCAAGCCCCAGCACGCCAACTTCTACGAGTCGGTACTATGTTTCAGCAAGCTGAGCGCCCCAATCTATTATGAGTATTCTCACGCGGTGGGCTATCTGATCAGCCTCCAGTTGCTTGAGGCACACCAGCTTCTGGCGGCCCGGTATCCGGTCGATCCGGTAAGCGGAACGAGCCTGTACCGGTTCCTGCTCGTCGATTCTCATCCGGCGCTCCAGTTTCCTGCGATGCCTGCCCCGCAGCGTAACCGGGGCGTCGAGCGCCCGGCCCTGGGCGGGGCGCACCGGGATCCAGAGCCGGCTGCCGCCCAGATCTGCGTGGCGTAAGGGCGGACGCGGCAAGGTACCGGAATCCTGTGATATACTTTGGTGTGATACGTCACGGAAGAATGACATGACGGAACGGTGCGGACCGTCATGTCCTGTTTTTTATCAGGAGGAGCCATGACCTATGATGCGATCCCGTCACTGGTTGCGCTGGTTTTCAAAGCCGTTCTTCTGGCTTTTGCGTCACGTTTTCCCGCCCGGAACGCAGTCACGCGCCTTTACCTGGCCCTTCTGGTCCTGCTGTCGTTCCAAAACGTGGTCGAGTTCGTTGGGTTCACGCACTTCGCGCGCTATGGTCTGGATGACACCATCGTGCGGCTGGGGTACGCCTATTTCGCAATCGGCATCGCTTTTTTTGCGCTGATTCTCCACCTGTCGCTGCGCCTGAGCATCGACTGCGACGGGCCGTTGAAGTCGTTCCTGCCCTGGCTCTATCTGCCAGTTCTGCCGTTGGAATACCTGCTGCTTTTCACGCACCGGCTGGTCGCCGGATTCCGGCTTTTCGAGGGTTACACCGTGTTGCGCATCGCCGGGCCTCTGTATTTCCTGTTCGAAGCCTATGTGCCGCTCTATCTGGTCGCCACGGTCGTTTACCTGGTGTATGGTGCCCGCAATTCTCGTCAGTCGGCCATGCGGCGTACGCGCAACCGCCTGTGGCTGCTCGCGCTGTCGCCGTTCGTGCTGATCAACCTGTACCTTGTCATAGCCAACCATTTCGGGCTGGCAAAGATCTCTTCGACGGTGTATCTGCCGCTGGCCATCACTTTTTTCCTTATTGTCACGGCTTACGCAACGCATCAGTTCCGGCTTTTCGACATCGAATTCTTCATTCCCTGGTCGAAACTGCGCGGACGGAAGACGGCGTTCTACGCGCGCATCCAAGCTATGATCCGGGAGCTCGCCGGGCTGAAGTCCGTGAAGGAGGCGATCGCTCGCCTCGCCGACACGCTCGGCTGTCCGGTGGTGCTGGTCGGCGCGCACAAGGGCGTACTGGCGATGTCGGCGCCATCGGCGGCATCCGGATTCCCCGAGAGTGCGCTGCAGCCGCTGAAGCACATCGTTGTCGCGGACGAAGTCGCTGAACGCCACCCCTCGTTGTACGAGGCTATGCGCCAGCACAATGTTGCGGCGATCGTGCCATTCCACGCTGCAAGCGAAAGTGCGGCCGGCTGGCTTCTGCTGGGCGATCCGTTCAGCAGGCAGGTATATACCGCCAGGGACTTCCGGATCGTCGAGCAGCTGTTCGACCGTCTCGCCGACAGCATGCTGGATCATTTCGTGGACCTGCGCCGGCAACTCGTCGAGACGCGGCGGGAAAGCCGTGCCCTGGGGCAAAGGCTGGTTGAGCTCGAACGCGAGATCACGAGTCTGCGCCGGGAGAATCAGGGTCTGCGCGACGTACGTCAACGCTGGGCCGTGTCGCACGCACAGGAACTGGCCGCCGCCGAACAGCGTCCGGAGTCTGAGGTTCCGGTCCCGGGCGAGCGGACGCTGGATGACGTGCTCTCCGACGTCGAGGCGCGGCTTATCGAGCAGGCGCTGCGGCAGTGCGGAGGCAACAAGTCCGAAGCTGCCCGAATGCTCGGACTGCGGCCGAATACGCTGCACTACAAGCTGCAGCGTCACGGGCTGATGCGCGACAAATAGGGAATGAGCCGTGCCGCCCTGCGGCGTTTCTGCGGTGACGTGATACGGCTCCCAGCCGCCCTCAGGGCCTGGCATTTGGATCCGACGGCGCTCAGGGTCTTCGGACTGACCTGTCCGGGACGGGACCCCGGGTTTCCAGGAGAAGACGGATGAGCCCGAACGCTTCTATCGGCGATCCAAGGCCGATAGAGCCCCGTTATCCTGCCCTGTATCCCCCCGCATATTTTTAGATAGTTTCCAAAAATGTGCCCGATTATGCCGGCTCCGGCCATTTATGGCACGACTCTTGCTTCGTGTCTTGCAGGGTACCGTTGCCGGAATGAGCGGGGCACGGACCCCGGCCATTGGCGGCGCCGGCGCCCGGAAAGCGATTGAGGCAAGGTGTGCGGCCGGGCCGCTTGCGGCGAGAGTCTCGCCCTGCTGTCCCGAACCCGCTTAACAGTTTGTTGAAAATCGCCACGTTGTCAGGGAACGCGTCCCGTATTCATGGGTCCTAAGAGGAGCATTCGTTTTTCAATAATGACAAGGAGCAACGATGCGCGGCGCCGATGTGATGCAGGAAAGTCTCTTCACCACCCTGACGCTGTCCGACTTTGTACCGGCAAATCATCCGCTGCGACCCATTCGCGAGATCGTGAACACAGCGCTCAGCGCGATGGA
>JAPTTX010000062.1:0-61672 GCA_028068195.1 Gammaproteobacteria bacterium | reverse complement strand
CGGCAACAAGGTGCTCAAACGCCCACTGTTCCTCTCGGCCTTCGCCGCACTGCGCGATCCGGTCTCCCGCGCCTACTACGAGCGCAAAATCAGCCAGGGCAAGCGGCACAACCAGGCGCTCATCGCGCTCGCCCGTCGGCGCTGCGATGTGCTCTTTGCGATGCTGCGTGATGGCAGCTTCTATCATGCTGTTCCCACGATTAATGCTTGACAAAGACATAGGGGCACCTCCCCTCCGGCATTTTTCACGAAAAGCAGCAGGACATTTACAAATCTTGACAATGCCAGACGTGACATCAGTATTATGATTCAAACCACAAACGGAATCCGCAAACGCGGGGTTCTCGATGGCCGGGAGGACGTTGTCGCATTTCAGAACCCCGGCAAAACGGGAGATTGCACCTGAATCCAATAACAAGAATCATTCACCCGCACTTTCAACGGGTGCGCGAACACGCGCGGCGCACGAGCCTAATGCGGCTCGACCCCCTGGCGTACGAGTTTTACTACCGCATGATCGCCGACGGGTACGATCCTTCCGCCCATATCGACGTTCTCCCCGAGCACCGCATCATCTATCTCTGTGTACCGAAGTCGGCATCGTCACGCATCAAGATGTCGCTCAGCGCGCTGCTGGGCCGGAATTTATCGACCCTGGATGCGGTCCATAAACGTAAATTGTCCGGACTGAAGGCCCCTCATCACGTAGGGCTTTCCCGATTTTACCGGTTAGCGACAGATACGCAGACACTGCGTTTCTCCTTCGTCCGCAACCCCTATGCCCGTCTGGTCTCATGTTGGGCCAACAAGTTCCGGAACAAACCCCTCACGGACGGGGATCCGTTCGTCGACCAATATCTGGCCGCACGCGGCGACATCGATGCATCACTGCCCGCCGGGCCCGGTCGCAGCATGGCGTTTTCCGATTTCGTTCGCTTTATCTCAAAACCCGAAGCGCGCAACCTCAATGCGCACTGGCAGTGCCAGCATGAACTCATCGCCCGCCCCGGCATTGCGCTGGATTTCATCGGGCGGGTCGAGCGCTTCGAGCAGGACTTTGCGCGGGTTTTCGACCATGTCGGTGCCGACGGGGCATTGCGAGACATCATGCGCCACCCGGTGAACGCCTCGCGGCGGCAACCGTGGCAGGATTATTACACATCGGAGCTGGCCACCATCGTCTACCGGGCATACGAGGCTGACTTCGACCACTTCCGCTATCCGCGCGCACTGCCTCAGTTTTTTGAGGATCCCGGCGCTGCGAGTCACCGACGGTACGCAGCACTGACGCAATCTGTTTGATGCCGGCGTAGGCTCCGACGGGTACCCGCCAAGGATTTTCGGCATTCCGTAAAGCTGTTTTTTGGGCCCCGCCGGCGTGCACGACCCGTTCGAGCGCGGCGGACGTCTTCCCGGTGGATCGCGCCTGCACTTCGGTACGGGGAACTGCGGTCCGGCTGACAGTGGATCGCGACGAGGAGACATCACGATTCCGCACGGCTCACCTTGGGCATTCGACGCTTTCCCGGGTGCAATCGCCATCATTCGCAACGCACCGGCGCATCGAACACAGGCACCCCGAGTTTCTCTCGCAGGGCACCCGCACGCGCTCGGTCGCAGGCGCCTTTGGGACATTCGGACACGTGCCGCGCGTATAGGTCACAAAGGTTATGGCGCTGCTCACGCCTTCGATGAATTGCAGTCTAGGGATGAGGCCACGCCGAATGAAGGAAAGCGTGAGGGACGTGGCGTGCGTCTTTATCGCCCTCTTCCGTCTCATCCGCCGCAGGCAATCGCCGCCCGGTTGCCGGCCACCCGATGGCGATGGCAGTCCTCGACCACGATCCGCCTCGATGACAAGCTCGAGCGCGAGCTGAACCGGCTCGCCAAAGCACAACACCGCACGAAGAGCGAGCTCGCGCGAGACCGGCTGCGACGGCACATCCTCGTGCGCGAACTCGCTGCGATGCGCAACAAGCTCCGGCCCTATGCCGAGGCGGCGGGTCATCTGACCGGTGAGGATTTCCTCCGGAACATCTACCGAAATCACCGAGACGCATGATGGTCACGGCAATGCCCTGTCCGACGGTGGTAGGACCTAGGCGCTTGCGATGGATCAGCTCTGCCGGCGGCGTCGGTAATCGCCGGCGATGCGGACGATCTTGAAAATTGCCGGTGAGGGCGTTGCGCGGCCGACCGGTCCCCGTCCCGCTAGTCCAGTGGATCCACCTGATCGGCGACAAGCTGTGCCCGGACCGGACGCCCCAGGATATTGAGCAGCACGACCACCCGCTCACGGCTCGAGCGTGCCAGAAAAATTCCCTGGTATCCGGCGAACGCGCCTTCCGCGACGCGCACCCCCTGCCCGCTCCGCATGGGCTTCTGGGTCCATTCATGGATTCCGGATCCGGTCTCGTGCGACCGCAGCAAGGCGACCAGGGCATCGGGAACCCGCGCCGGTTCGGCTCCGAACCGCACCAGCGCGCTCACCCCGATGGTGGAGCGGATCGGCGCCCAGTTGTCCGTTCCCATGCTCAGACGGATGAAGAGATAGCGCGGAAACAACGGCTCCACGACCGTGAGGCGCCGTCCCGCCCGCCTCCGGTTCTGGGCCGCGCGCGGCAGATATACCGCATACCCCTGCCGCTCCAGGTTCTCGCGTGCCGTCTCTTCCTGCCGCGGCTTCGAGTACACCAGATACCAGCACTCGTCGGCAGTGCTCATGATGCACGCCGGGTCCGCGCCGCAAATCCGCGTGAATCCGGATTGTCAGAATGGAGTGCGGAGTTCATGATCGATCGCCTCCAGCGTGGCCACCGGATCTGCAGCCTGGGTGATGGGCCGGCCGATCACCAGGAAATCCGCCCCCTGCCGCACCGCAGCGAGCGGCGTCATGGTGCGCTGCTGGTCGTGGGATGCAGTCCCGGCCGGACGGATGCCCGGGGTGACCAGAAGAAAGCCAGTGCCGAAACGCACGCGCAGGATCCCCGACTCCTGGGCGGAACACACAATCCCGTCGAGACCTGCCTTCTGGACCAATCCGGCGAGCCTCAGCACCTGGGCCGCAGGATCGGCGTCGAGCCCGATCTCGGACAGCGTCCCGGCACCCTGGCTCGTCAGGACCGTCACGCCGATCAGAAGCGGCCGGCGCGACGGCACCTTCTCGAGCGCCGAGCGGGCCGCCTCCAGCATCTGCGTACCGCCGAGCGCGTGCACATTGAGCATCCACACCCCGAGCCGGGCCGCGGCCGCGCAGGCGCGCGCCACGGTCGTGGGAATGTCGTGGAATTTCAGGTCGAGAAAGACATCGAATCCGCGTGCCGCCAGCTGCTCGACCACGCCCGGTCCGGCGGCGGAAAAAAGTTCGAGCCCCACCTTGAGCCGGCACAGTGCCGGCGTGACACGCCCGGCAAACGCCAGCGCTTCGGCGGCGGACGGAACGTCCAGGGCCACGATGACACGCGGGTCCTTCCCTTTTGCATTTTGCGGGAAGTCAGCCATGCAGCTTCTCCAGCGCCCGTTCCTGCGGCTGGCCCGGGATTGGCTTGACTGTATTCCACCGGTGACATCCGGGACACTGCCAGTGCAAGGCCTTGCCACGGAACCCGCATTCCTGGCACAGATAGCCCTGCTGCTGCTCGAGCAGCTGTCCGATCACGCCCTGCAGCAGATTGAGATCGGCCTGGGCCGATGCGTCGGCCGCGACCAGGTTCAGGTCCAGCAGGCGGTGAAGTCCCTGCACCGAGGGCTGCCGGCGCAGCCAGCCCGTAACGAACTCCTCGGCTGCCCGCACCCCCTCGCGGCTGCGGATGACATCGGCCAGCGCCAGCATCAGCGCAATGCCACCGTGCCGGCGCAGCAACCCACCAAAGTAATCGTACAGTCCGGCTTCGTCATTGACTGCCTGATAGCTCGCTGCGATCAGGCTCGCGACTTCGCCCAGATAGACCGGATCCTGCTCCTCGATGCGCTTCCAGGCCTTGAGCGCCTCGCGGTGTCGCCCCGCATCCACCTCGAGACGACCGAGCAGAATGCTGGCGCGCACGCAGTTGCGATCGGCTCCGAACGCCTCCCCTACCAGCCGTCGCGCCAGAGTGGGATTGCCCTCGGCAAAAGCCTGTTCGGCGAGTTCGCAGTAGAACTGCGCGATCACCTCATCCTGGCTGCGGCCCGAGGCGCGGGCCAGCCGGCGGGACACCGCGATCGCCTGGTCCCACTCCTTTTCCTGCTGGTAGATGTGCACCAGAAAGCGCAGCGCCTGCTCGGTGTGCAGCCTGATTTCAGCGAGCTCCAGGAAGAGGTTCTCGGCGCGGTCGAACAGGCCCGCCTTGAGATAATCCTGGCCGAGTTCGAGCAGCGCCAGGGACCGCTGGTGCTTGTCCAGCGTCGGCCGGGCGATGAGGTTCTGGTGGATGCGGATCGCGCGTTCCACCTCACCCCGCCGCCGGAACAGATTGCCGAGGGCGAGATGCGTTTCGACCGTATCGGAGTCTACTTCGAGCATCTGGATGAATACCTCGATCGCCTTGTCAGGCTGCTCGTTCAACAGAAAGTTGAGGCCCTTGAAGTAGGCTGAGGGAAGCTCCTTGGCCGTCCGTCCAGGGTGGCGCTTCTGGTCGAGGCGCGCCGCGAGCCAGCCGGAGGCAGCTGCCAGGGGCAGCAGCAGCCACAGCAAGTCGATCGCGGCGAACTGCATGTCCTACAGCACGTCCTTGATCGGCAACGCGCGCAGGTTCATGACCTCCTGTTCGATCTCGTGGATCTCCCGGCGTGCGCGCACCAGCTGGCGCTGCATGCGCACAACCATCCCGAGGCTCGCCACAAAACCGAGAACGATGCCGATCGCCAAGGTCGCCAGCAGCATCAGGGACAGCGGACTCTCCCAGTGCAGCCCGAAATAGTAATTCAATGCGACGACTTCGGCGTTCTTGTAGGCGAAACTCAGCCCGAAGACAACTGTCACGACTCCTAACATGAAATACAGCAGCCGCTTCATAACTGCCTCCACAAGCTCACTTCGCAACTAGGTCACAATACAGGAAAAGGCGGAACGGCTTAAACTGCGTCTGGTCCCCGGAAAACAAAAAACGGCATTGGAAGAAACCCAATGCCGTTTTCCGTCCTGATGACTGGACCAGACCGAAGACCGCCTCAGAGATCGACGCGCTCCCGCAACTCCTTGCCGGGCTTGAAATGCGGTACGTGCTTGTCGGGAACGCGTACCGAATCTCCGGTCTTCGGGTTGCGCCCCATCCGCGGCGGACGGTAATGCAGCGAAAAGCTCCCGAAACCCCGCACCTCGATGCGCTCTCCCACGGCCAGCGCCGCGGACATCTGCTCAAGCAGCTCCTTGACCGCGAGCTCCACGTCCCGGTATTCGAGCTGTGGCTGCTTCGCCGCGAGCACGGCGATCAACTCCGATTTGGTCATCTATGGCACCCCTCTGGACTGCGCACAAAGCCGGTCCGGGACAGCCACGCGTGGGCGTGACGCCTAGCTGTCCTTGTTGACCAGCTTCTCCTTCAGTTTGTCCGCAAGGGTCGATGCCCCGGCTCCGGACTTGCGCGTGTACTCCTGAACTGCTTCGTTTTCCTCTTCGAGGTCCTTCGCCTTCACGGACAGCGAGATCTTGCGATTTTTGCGGTCTATCGTGGTGATCTTCGCTTCCACGACCTCACCCTCGTTGAGTACCGTACGGGCATCTTCTATGCGGTCGCGCGAAAGCTCGGACGCCCGCAGATATCCCTCGACCTCATCTGAAAGTTTAACCACTGCTCCCTTGGCGTCAACTTCCCTGACGGTGCCTTTGACGATACTGCCCTTGCCATGTTCGGAAACAAAGCTGGTGAACGGATCACCTTCCATCTGCTTTATGCCCAGAGAGATGCGCTCCCGCTCCGGATCGATAGCAAGCACCACGGCTTCCAGTTCGTCGCCCTTCTTGTAGTCGCGAACCGCCTCTTCCCCGGCACGGCCCCATGACAGGTCGCTGAGATGGATCAGGCCGTCGATACCGCCCTCGAGACCGACAAACACGCCGAAATCGGTGATCGACTTGATCTGGCCGCGCACCTTGTCGCCCTTGTTGTGGCTGGTGGCAAACTCCTCCCACGGATTCGGCTGGCACTGCTTGATGCCCAGGGAGATGCGCCGGCGTTCGGAATCGATGTCGAGCACCATGACCTCCACCTCGTCGCCGAGCTGCACGACCTTGGTGGGATGGATGTTCTTGTTGGTCCAGTCCATCTCCGAGACGTGCACCAGGCCCTCGACACCCTCCTCGATCTCGACGAACGCGCCGTAATCGGTGATATTGGTGACCTTTCCGAACAGGCGGGTGCCTTCGGGATAGCGCCGCGCGAGATCCACCCACGGATCGTCACCCAGCTGCTTCAGCCCGAGCGACACCCGGTTGCGCTCGCGGTCGAAGCGCAGCACCTTGGCTTCGATCTCGTCGCCGATCTTGAGCACTTCGGAAGGATGCTTTACGCGCTTCCAGGCGAGATCGGTGATATGCAGCAGGCCATCGATGCCGCCGAGGTCGACGAACGCGCCGTAATCGGTGAGGTTCTTGACCACACCCTTCACGATCTGGCCTTCCTCGAGATTCGACAGCAGCGCATCGCGCTCCACCGACATTTCCGATTCCACCACCGCCCGGCGTGACACGACCACGTTGTTGCGCTTGCGGTCCAGCTTGATGACCTTGAACTCCAGATCCTTGCCTTCGAGGTAGCTCGGATCGCGCACCGGGCGCACGTCCACCAGCGACCCCGGCAGGAACGCCCGGATCGTGTCGATCGCCACCGTAAATCCGCCCTTCACCTTGTCGGTGATGACGCCGGTGACCACGGACTGCGCCTCGAACGCCTTCTCCAGAACGTCCCAGGCCTTGACGCGGCAGGCCTTCTCGCGCGAGAGACGGGTTTCGCCGAATCCGTCCTCGATATTCTCGACGACCACTTCGACCATGTCGCCGACTTTCACGTTCAGCTCGCCGTGGCTGTCGCGGAACTGCTCGGCCGGGATCATGCCTTCGGATTTGAGGCCGGCGTCTACGACCACCACTTCATTGTCGATGCGCATGACCTCGCCAGTAATCAACCCGCCGGCACGCACGGGGGCCTTGGTCAGACTCTGTTCGAACAGTTCGGCAAAACTTTCACTCATGCTCTGGTTAACCTATGGAATTTAGGGGAAGAACGGCAACGGCCGTCCTCTTCCCTGTGCTGCCCAGGGAATCGCGGCATGCCCTCCAACTGCGAAAGGCCCCGTGACGCCATGGGATAGTCGTTTAAGTTGCGGAGTTTCGTGGTCGCCGCCTGCCCGGCCTGCCGTCACAACCGCTGCCGAAGATGTTGAAAGATGGTCTCCACCGCCTCGGCAATGCTGAGACCGGAGGTGTCGAGAATCTCGGCATCCGCAGCGGGTCTTAACGGTGAGGCCTGACGCGCGGCATCGCGCGCATCGCGCTCACGAATCTCCCCCAATAACTTTAGAAGAGTAACATCTAACCCCTTTTCCTTCAACTGTTTATACCGTCTCTCGGCACGCACCTCGGGACTGGCGGTCAGGAACACCTTAAGAAGCGCCTCGGGAAACACAGTCGTGCCCATGTCCCGTCCGTCCGCAACCAGGCCGGGGGGGCGACGAAAATCGCGCTGCTTGTCGAGCAAGGCCGCGCGCACCCCTGCAAACTGGGCCACCTGGGAGGCCAGGTGACCGGTGTCCTCCGTACGCAGCACGTCGCCCACGTCCCGGCCATCAACCCAGACCCCGGCCGGCCGGCCGTCAGCCTGCGGTTCGAAGCGGATGTCCACCCCCCGCGCCAGACGTGCCAGGGCGGCCGGGTCGTCCAGGTGCACCCCCTGCTCCTGCGCTGCCAGCCCGACGGCGCGGTACAGCGCGCCGCTGTCCAGATAGTGCCAGGCCAGCCGCGCTGCCAGCAGCTGGCTCACCGTACCCTTTCCGGAGCCGCCGGGGCCATCGATGGTTACAACCGGAATGGTCACGGCGGCGGCCCGTCAGTCTGGCGCGACCGCGCGGATCCGGAGCCCGGCACGGCCAGCCAACGCGGCGAACCCCGGAAAGGAGGTCGCGACATTGCGGCCGTCCCGCACCCGGATCGGCCCCTGCGCTTGCAGGGCAGCCATGGAAAAGGCCATGGCCACGCGGTGATCTCCGTGGCTATCGATCTCGCCCCCCCGCAGTTCGCGGCCGCCCGCTATGACCAGGCCGTCCGGTGTTTCGCGCGCATCCACGCCCAGGCGCCGGAGCCCCTCGGCCATGACCGCGATGCGGTCGCTCTCCTTCACCCGCAGCTCCGCCGCCCCGGTAAGCGACGTCGTCCCTTCGGCGCAGGCGGCCGCGACGAACAGCGCCGGAAATTCGTCGATCGCCAGCGGCACCTGGTCCCGGGGAATCGCGATGCCATGAAGGCGGCCCCCGGTCACGCGCAGGTCGGCCACCGGCTCGCCGCCGATTGTGCGCTCATTGACCACTTCGATCGCTGCCCCCATCGCACGCAGGATGTTCAGCACGCCGATGCGGGTCGGGTTGACGCCCACATGCTCCAGAACCAGATTGGACCCGGGGGTCATGGCTGCGCCCACCAGAAAGAACGCGGCCGAAGAGATGTCTGCCGGCACGTCGATGGCGCAGCCCGACAGGGTTCCGCCCCCGCGCAGGCTGATGGTACCGTCCCGGGTCTCGACCGGATAGCCGAACCCCCGCAGCATGCGCTCGGTGTGGTCGCGGGTCGGCGCGGGCTCGCTCACCCGCGTCTCGCCCTCGGCGTACAATCCGGCCAGCAGCAGCGCCGACTTGACCTGGGCGCTCGGCACCGGCAGACGATAGTCGATCCCCCGCAACCGCTGCCCCCCACGGATCCGCAACGGCGGCCTGCCACCGGAGGCGGTCTCGATCCGGGCACCCATTGCCGACAGCGGCTCCGCGACCCGGCCCATGGGGCGATTGCTGAGGGATTCATCGCCGATGAGCACGGAATCGAACGCCTGTCCGGACAGGATCCCCGCCATGAGGCGCATGGCCGTGCCCGAATTGCCCATGTCGAGCGCCCCGGCCGGCGCGCGCAAGCCCTGCAGGCCGGCACCCCGGATCAGCAGGGTTCCGTCGCGCGGACCCTCTGCTTCCACACCCATGGCGCGGAACGCCGCAAGCGTGGCCAGCACGTCCTCACCCTCCAGCAGGCCGCTCACCCGGGTCTGTCCGGTGGCCAGGGCGCCGAGCATGACCGAGCGGTGCGAGATGGACTTGTCCCCGGGCACACGCAGGCGGCCATTCAGCCTTCCGCCGGGCGCAACGAGGTAATCAAACAGGGAACCGGGCTGGTCCGGGCTGGCTGTCATTCAAGATTTCTCACAATGCATTTTTTAAGTGAGCGCGCTCGACAATGGTGCGTGGTGACCGGACGACATGACAGCGGACAACCTACACGCGACCGCCGCTGAGCGCATCGCGCTCGCGCTTGGCACGCGTGAACAGCTCCTGCAGCCATGCGCCGTCTTCCTGCCCAATCGCGGCCATCAGCGCATCCAGGTCGCGGCGATAGCGCCCGAGGGCGGACAGGATCGCCGCGCGGTTGCCCAGGCAGATGTCGCGCCACATCACCGGATCGCTCGCTGCGATGCGCGTGAAATCGCGAAATCCGCCGGCGGCAAAGTCGAAAATCACGCGGCTGTCATCCATGCGCGCCAGCGTGTCCACCAGGCAGTAGGCCAGAAGATGCGGCAAATGGCTGGTTGCGGCAAGGATCTCGTCATGATGACCGACCTCCATCATGACGGTCTGCGCTCCGGTCGCCTGCCACATCGCGCGCACCCGTTCGATCGCATCGGGGTCGGTTTCCGCCACCGGCGTGAGCACCACGCGCCGGTCGTGGAACAGCTCGGCGAACGACGCTGCAACGCCCGACTTCTCGGTACCGGCAATCGGATGCCCGGGCACGTATCTCGAAAACCGTCCGCCCAGCGCCGCACGCGCTGCGGTCACGATGCTGCCCTTGACGCTGCCGACATCCGTGACGACGGCCTGCGGGCGGAGCTGCGGGCCGATCTGGCTCATCGTGGCGGCCATCGAACCGACCGGCAGCGCCAGCACAACCATGTCCGCCCCACGCACCGCGCGCTCGGCCGAGCTCTCTACGCGATCGATGACCCCGAGATCCACCGCCTGCTGGAGGTTGGCGATTCCGCGGCCATAGCCGACGATTTCGCCGACCGCGCCCGCCGCGCGCAGGGCACGCGCCAGCGACCCGCCGATGAGACCGACGCCGACTATGGCGAGTTGTCCGATCACCGGCTGCCGTACTCCGCCGACGCCGGTGCGGCGGCGTCCGGGTCGCGCATTGCCCGCGTCACAGGTCCCTCCCCAGCACCGCGGCAATTCCCCGCAGCTGACCCATCAGCGCGTCGAGCTCGTGCGGCGTGAGCGCCTGGTCGGCATCGCACCAGGCCTCGTTCGGACAGGGATGCATCTCGACCAGCAGGCCATCGGCGCCGGCCGCTACCGCGGCCCGGGCCAGGGACGGGACCATCCACGCCTTGCCGCCCGCGTGAGAGGGGTCGATGATGACCGGCAAATGGGTCTCGCGCTTCAGCACCGGGATCGCGGTGACGTCCAGCATGTTGCGGTAGGCGGTCTCGAAACTCCGTACTCCGCGCTCGCAGAAAATGATATTGTGATTGCCGCCGGCCGCGATGTATTCGGCTGACATCAGCCACTCGCTGATCGTCGCTGCCATGCCGCGCTTGAGGATCACCGGCCGGTCTACGCGGCCGACCTCCTTCAGCAGGTCGAAATTCTGCATGTTGCGCGTACCGATCTGAATGACATCCACGCCGTATCGCAGGAACGTGTCGAGCTGGCGTACATCCATGAGTTCCGTAACGACCGGCAGCCCGTGCCGACGCGCGGCATCCACCAGATACTCCAGCCCCTTCTCGCCCAATCCCTGGAAGGTATACGGGCTGGTGCGGGGTTTGAATGCGCCCCCGCGCATGAGCCGGCAGCCCGCGGCACGCACCGCAGCGGCCGAGGCATCCATTTGCCCCGGAGTCTCGACAGAGCACGGACCGGCGATCACCTGCACGGTGCGGCCTCCCAGCGGGATGCCTCCGATGCGGATGACACTGTCCTCCCGGTGCCACTCGCGCGCGACGATCTTGTAGGGCTTGAGAACCCGGATCACCCGCTCCACGCCCGGTAACGCTTCCAGGGTCTCCGTCTGGACCTTGCGGTCGTCGCCGATCGCCCCGATTACCGTCAGCTCGCGCCCGCGCGATATGTTGGACGCCAGCTCGAGCGCCCGCAGCCGGGAATCCACCGCCTGGATCTGATCCTCGGTGGCATCGGAGCGCATGACGATGATCATTCGCCCTCCCCGACCCAGATGGGCGGGCAGCGCCGCGCCGCGTCCGGATTCCGTAGCCGATCGCGACGCGCGGCGATTGGCGTTTCATCCTGCCGCTTGTTTCTGCCTATGTTCCGCATGTTCCTTGATACCGACCGGGGTGCTGGATTTTCAGGGGATTAGCATTGTGCCAGAAGCCCGGGCGCTGCGTCGATCAATAGCCTCTTCCAATGGGATAGGAGGGTGAACGGGGGTCCGTGTTTCCAACGGGATAAGAGGGTGAAATTGGGGTTTTGAGTCGATCATACGGAGATGATGATCGACATGAATATCCATTCCTTGCGTACGTTGGAGCAGATCAAGGAGTTTTTGGCGGGCACTGCTGATGTTGATTTTTCGGGCCCCAAAGACGAAGAGGCGCGGCGCGGCTTAATCGGCGCGGTACGGACCCGATTTGGCTATGAGCGGCTGCCTAAGGGGCAGCGCAACGTGCTGGTACGCTACCTGCTGCGGGTGTCGGGCTATTCGCGCCAGCATCTCAACCGGCTCATTGCCCGGGTCCGCGAGACCCGGTCGCCACCCCCCCGCAGCCGGGCGAGCCGCAGCAGCGATACGCGTCGCTACGGATGAGGATGTGGCGCTGCCGGCCGAACTGGACAGCCTGCACGACACGCTCGCCGGTACGGATTACTCGGGTGCTGGCGCAGCGGGCCTTGGATCTTGACGGCGATGCCCGCTATGAGCGCCTGGCCGGCATTTCGGTCTCGCACCTCTATAACCTGCGCGCGAGCGGCCCCTACCGCAAGCAGCGCAGGGTCTGGCAGAAGACCCGGCCCTCGCCGGTGGCGATCGGCGTGCGCAAAGCGCCCGCCCCGCAGGGGCTACCCGGCTACATCCGCATCGACACCGTGCATCAGGGCGACCAGGACGGAAGGAAGGGCGTCTATCACATCAACGCCGTCGACATCGTCACCCAATGGGAACTCATCGCCTGCGTGGAGCGCATCAGCGAGGCGTACCTGTTGCCCGTCATCGCGCTTCTGCTCGAGGGTTTTCCTTTACCGTGCGCGGATTTCATTCCGACGCCGGCTCCGAGCACCTCAACCACGACGCGGCCAAGCTTCTGAACAAGCTCAACGTCGAATTTACCCGCTCACGCCCCGTCAGACCAACGACAATACCCTGGCCGAGTCCAAGAACGGTGCCGTGGTGCGCAAGCTCATGGGCTACGGCCATATCCCCCAGAAGCATGCCACGGACATCAATCGCTTTTACGCCGAAGCGCTCAACCCCTACCTCAACTTCCATCGGCCCTGCTACTTTGCCCAGGAGACCACCGACGCCAAGGGCAAGATCCGCAAGACCTATCCGGCCGGGCTCATCATGACCTCGTGGTAGAAGCTTAAGACCGTCAGCGAATTCGAGGCGCTGCTCAAGCCACCGCACACGCTCACGGCCCTGGAGGCCTTTGCCCGCTCCATGACCGATTCCGAGACGGCCCGACGCGTGCGGGACGGCCGAAGAGCGCTCATGCAAACCGCCCCAAGAAAACGTGCCTGACATCGCCTACGCGCCCGCTCCATGACACAGCGCAAACGATGGACGATAATGAAGGGGAAGGAAGTGACCCACCGCCGTTCCTGCCGCGGATAGCTTCCTTCAAACCCGATTAACAGAGAGACTCAAAGACCCGCCCCGGCCAGGCAGTTTCACCCTCATCTTAGCGATTGGAAAATACTGCGGCTATTTGCAATCTGAGGTGGGAAACCCGGTGTTCAACGGGGCCTTGGGATCGGGCCGTTTTGTGCAACATAGGGTTGGATACCGAAGGGCCAGTGGCAGCAATGCAGCGGGTGCTGCCATTCAGATTTCTCGACCCGCTGACTCTTGATCGGCCAAGGTCGCAGCGGATTACCTTGAACCCCAGAGCGTGTGTGACAGGTGATACCTCTGACAAAGCATCATGGCCGCAGAACGCTCAGGCCCAGATGCTTTTCAATCGGGTCGAAGTCCCGATCAGTATGCAGCAAGCGATGGCGGTTCTGGATGCAAAAGGAACCGATCATTACGTCGATGGTCTTGCGCACCGTCACGCCGGCCCGGCGCAGTTTCCGATAATTCTTGGCGCTAAGCAGCGCAACCTCCCGGCCCAGCATCGGACGGAACTCCAGGGTATCGAGAAGCGTCCGCGCTTGGCGAAAGTCAGTATCGCGGCGAAAGCCTTGCAAAACCTCCGTGAGGATAATATCACCAATGACCAAACGCTCGTGTGACAAGAGTTGGTCGAGCAGATCCGCATGAGGACTGGCGACGCCGTTGAAATAATCGATCCAGACGCTGGTATCGACAACGATCATGCATCGCGCCGCATGGTGTCGAGATCGCCGTCCCAGTGAAGCTTGCCACGTGCGGCGCGGATCTTCTGCTGGCGTGCCATTTTCACGAGCATTTCTAGCCCCGCCTCCACAACCTCGCGTTTGGTCTTATAGCCGGTGATCTTAAGCGCCTGCGACATAAGCTTGTCCCGGATGACGATGTTGGTGCGCATGGGTACCTCAATGTGTATTGTTTAACAGAACTATACACATCACAACAGAATCCTGCAAACCCCGTGACACGTTCCTGCATAACCTGGCGATGGGTAGCAACCAGCAGGAGACAGCCTGCGTTTTTACCCCGTATCACGCATTGGGGATGTCCGCTTTGAAGGGAATTGGACTACGGTAGGGAATGACCATTTTAGTTCAGTTCAGGGCCTATCTCGGCTTCCAATGGAGTCATATTGGAGTCCCGCGCCGCAAGGACGGCGAGGGCAAGGAAGATCCAAGCGTCTTTGGGTTGAGCGAGAACGCAATCAGCCTGGCCTGGTAGCTTGTCATCCGCGCCACGGAAATAGAAGGGCTGACATTCCACGATCTACGGCATGAGGCGATCTCGCGGCTCTTCGAGCGCACGGATCTCGATGCCATGGAGATCGCCCGGATCTCGGGACATCGAACACTTTCGATGCTGAGTCGGCATACCCACCTGCGGGCGCATCACCTAGCGCGGTAGCTGGATGGGGTGTCGCGTGGACGCATACAATGCAAGCAACCGTGCTGACCGGTGTTATCAGGCTGCCCGGCTGCCCCCCGACCGAATCTCCTCCAGCAGCTCCGGATGATGCTCGAGCAGCCTCAAGAGCTTCACGAGCGCCACCGGCGGCTTGGTCTTGCCGTTCTCGTAGCGCGAGAAGGCATTGACCCCGCCACCGAAGATCTCCGCGGCCTCGCGCTGGTCGAGGCCGAGCTGCTTGCGAACACGGACAATGAATTCCGGATCGACGATCGAGGCGTTGACCTGCTTGTTGAACTCCAGCATGGCCGCGCTCACGCGCGCCGCTTCTGCTGCTTCCAGAATGGCCTCGCCGCACGCCGTGCAGTAGTCGCCGGTCACAGCCGGGATGGTCGTCGTTTCGCCCTTGTAGGTATAGGGCTGGTCGCGGGTGTCGTGCACCAGCGCGGCCTTACCGCAGATCGGGCATTTCATTTCTCGTTCTCCTATCCGTTTTCTGGATCTCCTGATCGATGTCATCAGAGCGCCTTAAACGATACGATCAACAGATCCTCAACCACCGTCAGTTTCACGTAGACCTCACCGGCGCTCGTCGCCGGCCGGTACACGTCCTGCCACACCATGTGGTCGGCATACGTCGTCATGCTCTTGTAGAAGTCACCCGGCCCGAGCGCCTGGATAACCTCGACGATCCCATCCAAGTCAAATCCCAGGGCCGCACCTCCGGCCAACGCCGACACCGTGAACCGCACCTTTCCTGCCGCGATCAGGGAATGCACGATCGGCAAAGCTATAGTGCGGTTTATTCTTTTCCATGGCCGGATAATAACCTATTGGGTTATTTTTGGCAAGTAGGTTATTTTGGGTGTTGGGTGAGCGGGCACCCCATTAAGTACTGACACCGTCAACATTTCCGCTGCACTTGACAGTGTCAACAATCGAGGCCGATCCCATGGCAGCACAGCAAAACAGCAAGGCCGCCGCGAATACCTGCGATGCGAGGCAGCTGTTAGGCTTAGCGTAGGCCGCGGCCCCGTTACTATGTTCCCGCCCCTACAATAGGGGTCTCGGCCAGCCCGGCCCGGTCCCCGCGACGGATCCGGCAACCCGTCTGGCGCGAAAACAGGTGTCGGACGACAACCGCCCGGATTCCCGCCGGACCTGTTTCCGGACGACCGCCACCGGGACGCGGCACGGTGCGTCCCCGACGCACCCATCGAGACCGAGGCCGCGGAATTTCGCGAGCGCCATCGCGCGGGGCGCGCTACGAACAGAACTATGATCCCGGCGGAACGGATACGGCGGTGATCCACGGCTCCAGCCGCTTGCCAAACGCGACCGACACCTCGTACCGTGGTGGGCTCGGGGTTCCGCTATGCCCAGATGGGTCGAGCCATGGCAGAAAGGCACGCCGGTAGGCGCGCGGCACGTTGACTTCGTCGATAGCAAGACCGCTGATGTATCCGGACAGCCGCGGCCGGCCATCGATCTGGACGATCCGCAGCGACACCTGGCCGCGCATGAGGGCGTACTTCGTGCGGTCGGGATATCGGGCCCGCAGCGCCTGGGCATCCCGCCCGGCGTCCACGACAAACAGCCGGCTGCTCTGGGTCTCTTCCCGGCTGAGCAGTGCAGTGGCATTGCGCACCCGCTGCTCCAGCACCTTCTTCGAAGGATCGGCTGCGCGCAGCGCCTGCGCATCCTGCAGCTGCTTGCGTGCGTCATCGAGCACCGTCTGGTACGCCGGACCGGCCAGCTCCAGCACCAGCAACACCTCCTTGGAAAGCACCTTCCGATAATACAAGCGGCCTTCGGCGGTGTCCGCCGGTTTCGATACGTCAAAGCCCAGCGCCGCCAGCTTGGCCTTATTGAGCCAGGCCGGCGTACCGCCGGAATAGCTCGCCGCCGCCCGGGAAGCACCGCCGACCGCGTCTTCGAGCACCCGCCATTCGAGGCGCAGTGCCAGTCCGCTGTTCTCCCTTCCGGCCACGGCGTAAGCGGGCAGCCGGAGTTCGCGCTGAGACAGGACCAATGTTCCTCCCGGAGTCCCGGAGCGGTTGTAGACCACACTCAGCAGCAGTACAGCATTGGTGACCAGAATGAGCGCTACGCCCGCAAGCGCGGCGTGCATGCGCGACCAGCGGATCATGGCCTGCTCCCTCGCTCCAGACGGTACTTCATCGTCCGTAGCCGCCGTAGCACCAAAATGACGAGGATGGCGATCAGCCCCAGCACCAGAAAGAACAGGTACTTCGGCATCACCGCCCACCACCAGTCGAAGAACTTGGTGTAGAGAAAAATGACGAAGAAGACCACACCGGTATTCAGTACCTCCGGCCACTGTCGACGCGCACCGAGCCAGATTGCCGCGGCGCTGACTGCGAACCCGACCAGCTGATACATCCCCTTTACCACACTCGGATCGAAATCGAAGTAGCTCGCCTGCCCCCAGTTGGCGAGAACCAATACCGGCAGCAGGAACGCGAGCAGCCCGAAGACATGGTATAGGGCGGCAAACCGCGGAAAGCGCGTATGGTCGATGAATTGCGGCACGAGAAACAGCGCGATCGCCACAGGAAAAAAATTTTCCGGACGTTCGCCGAAATACAGCCAGTACACGCCACCCCATGTTCCGGCGAGGGCCGAGAAATAGGCAATCACGCACAGGATGCCGGTCGCCAGCAGCAGCGGAAGGTCGCAGCTGTAGGCCAGAAGCAGTGCCAGCCCGGCCCACGGAATCAGCGCCCTGTCGGAAGGAGTCACGTTGAAAATGCGGCCGAGCATCGCGATGTCGAGCACAAAGCAGGCAAACGCCACCATTGCCGCCAGCTTGGTGAAGTAGCCGGTGCCGTCTCGCCCCTGGATCCAGACCGTCGCCGCAAACGAACCCAGCGCTGCCAGAAGCAGCGCGGCCACCTGCGCGGCCATCGGCAACCGCCCCCAGAACTGATTGAAGAGAAAGACGACGCTGGCAGCCAGCGCGAGCGCACCCAGGAACGAGGCAACACGCAGGCCCAGCGAGAGCTGCCTGGCGTGCACGTCGTGATCGATGTCGTAAGCCCGGGTGTACTCCGCGAACAGGCGGCTGTGATATGCGGCGATCGCCTGGCGCTGCGCCGCCGTGAGTTCCACGATGCCCTCGCCCTCCAGGCGCTCCAGCTCGCGCTGGAAATTCCTGATCTCGTCGGCGCGCTGCTGCGCCTCGGTTCGGGAAGGAGCGCGGCTCACCAGGTTTCCCCCCTGCAACGCCAGAGTCCCCGCCATGGCCGCCACGCGATGCGCCCGGCACGCCACGGAAAATCGAGCCAATCGGTTCCGGCGCCTTTCTTTGAGACTGCTCTTGTCCTTACCCCGGCTCGGCGTCAAACAGCATATCACGCGCACGGATACCGATGCACCGCATGCCGATGGTCGTGACGCGCCGAGAAGCCCAAACCGGCCCTTCACGGCAGCGCTCGAGCCCAGAACTGTGCTCACGCCCCTGCGTCACGGGGTGCAGCGCAACCTCCTGAGGCCGTGCCAGGTCGCTCCAGACCAAGGACAGGGAAACCACATTGAAAGCCGGGTTTTTCCTTAATCTATCCGCAATCTGTACCCAATCTGTAATCCCCGAACTGCTAGCATCCACACGGTACTGGATGAACGGGCGAACGGGGCAGTGCCTGAGCATCGATGCCCGCGAGGCTGCGTCGGGCCGGTGCATTCCGGAAAAAGGTTTTCCGCTCACAGGTATCCATCATTTCAATGGAGGAGACAGAATCATGAAGAACCATCCCATACATCGTCCCCGCCAGATTGGCAGGGAACTGCAGTTCGTCTGCGTTGCGACGATCCCGGTGCTGCTGGCAGCTGGCTGGTCAGCATCGGCCCGCGCGAGCACGGTGGGCAACCCCGATATCGCCTACGTGGAAAACGCACTCTCCGGCGCGCCGGTGGCCCTGTACCCCTACGGCACTCTGAGCGCGAGCAGCGTGTCACCGTGCTTCGGATCGACCTGCCAGAACACGCTCGGAAATCCGTTCACGACCGTCTCGAACTCGTCATCGATCGTGGCCGGAATCGGCTCGGCAAAGTCGGCCGCGGATCTATCTACCGGCGTGCTGCAAGCCTACGCGCAAGAGGACGGGACAACCGGGTCCAGCGCCGCGGCCGGCGCCGGTTTCTGGGACACGCTGACTTTCTCCGGCGTGACGGCCGGCGAGACAGCAACGCTCAATTTTAGCGTGTCCGGAAGTTTTACCGACGTTGGTTTCGGCGGGGCCTGTGCAGGGTACCTCGTCGGCTTGACGGCGGGGTCGACCTGCGGCTCCGGTTCGGGTTCCGACCCCTTCGGATCAGGCGTGACGGTGCTCAATGCAAGCAATCCCTCCGAAACCCTGTCGCTGTCGATCCCGCTCGCCAACAATACCCCCACCGAGATCGCCTTCGCTCTCGGCGCCGCGGCAAACAACAGCTTCAACATCGCGACCGCGGACCTGTATGACCCTCCGCATGTCACGCTAACCCTGAACGGACCCGGCTCATACACCTCAGCATCCGGTAAATTTCTTACCAGCCCGGTACCATTGCCGCGTGCTGCGTGGCTGTTCGCATCCGGCCTAGTGGGGTTGCTCGGCATTGCCCGGCGGTACACGCGGGAGCAAGACTAGATCCCGGGCGGCGTCCAGCCGGGCACAGGGGCCGCGCCACCAGATTCGGCTTGCTTCAGACATGGCTAGACTGACGGCAGGAAGTAACGCAATCACGCGCCGTCACGGCAGCCCGTACCCGGTCACGTTGCCGGCGCAGCAACCGCGGGCGCGCCCCCAATATGCCGATGGTGCAAACGGGAGGATGGGTTTCGCCGGCCCGCCCCAGCGCCCGCCGTGCCGCGAGAATTCCGTGCCGGAACGTCTATTCTGCAGGTGATGGCCCCATAGCGGCCCGCAGCGGCGCGCATTCCCCGGAATTCCCGGAACCCATTCCGCACTTCCTTTCGACGGCCCCTGAAAAAACTGCACTGTCCTGGCCGCGACCCCTCCTCGCACTATCTTTCGAAGGCTCCGAAACGCCGGAACGCAGCGCAATAGGCACCGGCGCCATGGGATGGCGAAAAAACGTGGCGATCATGGCAATAAAAGTACCGGCGGAACAAAGCGCTCTGCGATCGTCCGCACAGCAGGGATTACGCCGACAGACCGGTTCCATCGTGACCGGCAATGTAAACGGGTCGCTGATCCAGGGTCCGCCAAGTGACCTGTTCACCGCTACCACCGGCGCAGCGGGCACAACCCGCTCATCAAAACGCCGGGCGCTAACGCAGCAAATACTTCACAAACCGCCCGCGTAGGCGGACAGTCGGATCAACGGGTGAAATCCACCTGTTTGGATTCCCGCAATTCCGCGCCCATGCGCTCCGATCGGGCTCAGCCCTTGACAAATATCCACTCAATTTTTCGGTTCTATTGTGAGACCATGGAGCCCGTGAAATTGGGCCAAACTGGTGCACGGCGGACGGACGATCCGCGATAACAAAACTAAGGAACATGGCTACATGTCGGACAATATCGTTAGTCTCTTGCTCGCAGGCTCCGCACCGACTGCCGCGAGCATCAACGCTGCGCTCAAGAACCACGGCGCCGATTTTCGGGTCCATCGGATCGATACCAAGCAGGATCTGTACCGGGCACTGGAAACCCAGAACTGGCATCTGGTATTCAGCGACCTGGCACTCGACGACTTTTCCGCGCTGGACCTTACTAAGCTGCTTCGCGACCGGGATCTCGCAATTCCCGTCATCCTGATCGGGGGAACGGGCACTGAAGAAATCGCCGTTCGTTGCCTGGAGTCGGGTATCTATCCGCTAATCACCTGTAGCGACCTGTACCTGCAACGCCTGCCCACGCTGATCGATGCCTTTCTCAGGCACGCAGAGCAGGAACAAGCCCGGCGCCTGGTCCAGAAAAAATACGTCGAAAGCGAGGAGCGTTACCTCGACATCTTTGATAATACGAGCGATCTAATCCAGAGTATCGCGCCTGACGGTTCGTTCCTCTACACGAATAGATCATGGCGGGAAACCATGGGGTACACGGAACAGGAGGTTCGGTCGCTCAATCTGGCGGATGTTTTGCACCCCGAAAGCATGCTGTGTTGCATGGACCGTTTCGCGCGCTTGCTTGGCGGTGAGACGCTGACACGTATCGACTTCAAATTCCTGACCAAATCCGGCGCCACCGTGCACCTCGCCGGGGATTGCGGATCGATCATCAGGGATGGGGTGTCGATTTCAACAAGGGGCATTTTTAAAAACATCACCGAGACCCTAAAAACAGAGGAAGCGCTGCGGAAAAGCAAAGCACGCTACCAGGCGTTATATGACAATGCACCCGACATTTACACCACGATAAGCCAGACCGGTGAGATTCTTTCAATCAACCAGACTGGCGCAAGAATGCTCGGTTACGAAGTCCACGAACTGATCGGCGAGTCCGCAGCAAAGGTGATCCACCCTGATGACCGGCGCGCGGCGTTCGAATACATCGCGAGGCAGTTCAGCTCACCATCGGCGGAAAACAGCATCGAATACCGAAAAATCAGAAAGGACGGTTCGGCATTCTGGGTTCATCAACGCGTCAGCCTGGAGCCGGACTCGGATGAGCCTAAAATGTTTGCCATGTGCCGTGATGTCACGGAAATGCGGAACCTCCAGGAACAGCTCACGCACCAGGCATCTCATGACGTGCTGACCAATCTGATCAACCGGCGCGAATTCGAGCGGCGCCTGCAAGGGATACTGGCAGGCGCCTGCGATTTGGCCGACAGTAACGTGCTGTGCTATCTCGATCTCGACCAGTTCAAGATAATCAACGACACCTGCGGGCATGTAGCCGGCGATGAACTTCTGCGTCAAATTGCCGTTTTGCTCGAAGGGCAGATGCGTCCGGGCGATACGCTTGCCCGGCTCGGTGGCGACGAGTTCGTGGTATTGATAGAGCGCTGCGCCATCGCGGAAGCCGTTTCGGTTGCCGAAAAAATTCGCGACACCGTGGGAAATTTTCAATTTCGCTGGCGATCGCATTGCTTTTCGCTCGGCGTAAGTATCGGGGTCGTGCCGATTCGCGGCGGCAGCACCGTTGAGGACATGCTCAGTATTGCCGATTCGGCGTGTTACGCTGCGAAAAAGGACGGAGGGGGCCTCATCCGCATACACGCTGCGCATGAAGCCAGGTAGCGCGGCAGCGGGCTCGACGCACAGGACGCGGACAGGCTTTTGACTGCCCTAAGGAGGGCACATCCGTGCTCGGCGAAGCGGTGGCTGATTCCCGTCAGCGGACCCTTGGCCGAAGGTGGCGGCAAAACGTGCCGATATCCCGGCGCCCGGCAGCAATGTCCGCAGCCGCATGCGGAGCACGCCGCCACGGGAAAGACTCAAAGACCGGCTATCCGCCCGGAACCGACTGGCGCCGGCCGGCTCCTCACAGCGGTGCGGCGGCCAGCACCTTTCCTAGCGCCTGCAGAAAGCGACTGTTCTCGTGCGGCAACCCGACCGTAATCCGCAGATGGTTCGGCATGCCGTAGTTGGCCACCGGCCGTACGATCACGCCCTCGCGCAACAGGCCTTCGTACACCTTGCGGCCTGCCACCGGGAGCTGCACGCTGACGAAGTTGCCGACCGATGGAATATGCCCAAGGCCGAGCGCGCGGAAACCATCGGCGAGCTGGCGCATGCCTTCGCGGTTCACCTGGCGCGAGCGCTCCAGATGCTCGCTGTCCTCGAGCGCGGCCGCGGCCGCGGCCTGGGCCAGACTGCTCACATTGAACGGCTGGCGTACGCGGTTCAGGAGATCGGCCAGCGCCGCGTCCGACACCCCGAAACCGACGCGTAGACCGGCGAGGCCGTAGGCCTTCGAAAACGTGCGCGCGACCACGAGATTCGGGAATCTGCCGATCCATTCCATGCCGTTCGGATAATCCGGCTCCTCGACGTATTCGAAATAGGCCTCATCCAGCACCACGATCACGCGCTTCGGAACTGCCGCAAGAAAACGGGCAAGCGCCGTCCGTCCGAGCCAGGTGCCGGTCGGGTTGTTCGGGTTGGCGATGAAAACGAGCTTGGTGCGCTCGTTCACGGCGCGCAGCATAGCATCCAGATCATGCCCCCAGTCGCGCGCCGGCACGACCGCCGCGCGCCCCCCGACAGCCTGGGTCACGATGGGATAGACCGCAAAGGCGTGCTGCGAGAACACCACCTCGTCTCCGGCGGCAACAAAACAGCGCGCCGCCAGCTCCAGGATGTCATTGGAACCGTTGCCGAGCGTGACACAATCCGGAGCCACTGCGTGGTGCCGGGCGATCGCCTGTTTGAGCGCAAACCCTCCGCCGTCCGGATAGCGCGCGATGGACGGTGCCGCCCGTTCGAGCGCCGCCAGCGCGCGCGGGCTGGGCCCCAGGGGATTCTCGTTCGACGCAAGCTTGACGGCATCCCGCACGCCGTATTCCCGCTCGAGTTCCTCGACCGGCTTGCCCGGCTGGTACGGCTCGAGTCCGCGGACGCCGGGTACCGCCAGGTCGAGCGCCCGATGCGCCTCGCTCATAGCACCGCCCTCGGGTAGGAACCCAGGAACTTGACGAATGCCGCTTCGCGCTCGAGCTCGCCGATCGCGGCCCGCACCTGCTCGTCGCGCACATGACCCACGATGTCGATAAAGAACACATATTCCCACAGACCGGTGCGCGCGGGACGCGATTCGATGCGCGTCATGTTGATGCCGTGATGCGCCAGCGGAGCGAGCAGGCTGGCGAGCGCACCCGAGCGGTTCTGCCCCGACAGCATCAGGCTGGTCTTGTCGTCGCCGCTCGGCTGCGTTTCGATCTTGCCGATGACGAGAAAGCGCGTGGTGTTGTCAGGCTCGTCCTCGATATTCGACGCCAGCTTCTGCAGGCCGTATATATCCGAGGCCGATCCGCCGGCGATCGCGGCCAGGGTCGGGTCCGCAGCCGCCAGACGCGCCGCCTCGGCGTTGCTCGCAACGCTCACCCGCTCCACGCCCGGCAGGTTCGCGTCCAGCCATTCCCGGCATTGCGCCAGCGACTGCTGATGGGACACGACCCGCTTTCTTCCGCCGAGGCCCTCCCCGAGTCCGAGCAGGTGGTGGTGGATGCGCAGCTCCACTTCCCCGCAGATCTTGAGGCTCGAGCCCATGAACATGTCGAGGGTATGGTTGACCACGCCCTCGGTAGAGTTCTCGATCGGAACCACCCCGAAGTCCGCCGAACCCGATTCGACCTCGCGAAAGATCTCGTCGATGGCGCTGAGCGGCAGGGCGCGCACCGAATGCCCGAAATGCTTGAGCACCGCAGCCTGGGTAAAGGTTCCCTCCGGACCGAGGAAGACAATCTTCAAGGGCGATTCGAGCGCGAGACATGCCGACATGATCTCCCGGAACAGGCGCGCCATCTCCTCGTTGGCGAGAGGCCCGCGGTTGCGCCCGATCGCCTGGTGCAGCACATAGGCTTCCCGCTCCGGCCGGTAGAAATTCTGCGATCCGGTCTCCTGCTTGATCGTGGCGATTTCCTGGGCGCAGCGGGCGCGCTCCGTGATCAGTTCCTGGATGCGCTCGTCCAGGCTGTCTATCCGCTTGCGCAGCTCCTGCAAACGCAGTTGATCGTCGCTCATGGCAGTCCCGCGATGTTCAGATGATGCGCACCTACCTCACGCCCTGGATTGCGGCAACCTGGCCGCGCACCAATTCCGGCACCGGACTGTCGGTATCCACCACGGTATAGGCCAGGTCGCCACGCGAGCGATTTACCATGTCGTGGATGTTAAGGTGGGCTTCGGCCATGACCGTCGAGATCTGTCCCAGCATGTTCGGCACATTGGCATTGGCCACGACCAGCCGGTGCTCCGACTCGCGCGGAACGACCACGTTCGGAAAGTTCACGGAGTTGAGGATATTGCCGTTTTCCAGGAAATCACGCACTTCATCGGCAACCATCACGGCGCAGTTATCCTCGGCTTCGTTGGTCGAAGCACCGAGATGCGGCAGCGTGATCACCCGCTCGTGGTTCTTCAGCAGGTTCGATGGAAAGTCGCAGACATACCCGTAGACCTTGCCGGCCTTGATGGCCGCGCTCACCGCCGCGTCGTCAATGATGCCATCGCGCGCGAAATTGAGGATCACGACTCCGTCCTTCATGATCTTGAGACGTGCCGTGTTGATCATGTGCCGGGTGGCGTCGATGAGCGGCACATGAAAACTGACAAAGTCGGCAACGCGCAGCAACTCCTCGACGCTCGCGGCCTTCTTCACCTCGGCCGACAATTGCCAAGCCCCTTCAACCGTGAGGCCCGGATCATAGCCGACGACCTTCATGCCGAGCGCCACGCCAGCGTTTGCGACGGAGCGTCCGATCGCGCCCAGGCCGACGACTCCGAATGTCCGTCCGGGCAGCTCGAACCCGGCGAATTTCTTCTTTCCGGCCTCGACCGCCTTGCCAATCTCGGCATCCGTACCCTGCAGGGCGCGCGCGAAGTCCCAGGCCTCGCACACGTGGCGATAGGCGAGAATGAGGCCCGCCACCACGAGCTCCTTGACGGCGTTGGCGTTCGCCCCGGGCGCGTTGAACACCGGAATCCCCATGCGGGTCAGCGTGTCGACCGGGATGTTGTTCACCCCGGTACCGGCCCGCCCCACCGCTTTCAGGCTGGGCGGAACGGTCATGCCGTGCAGCTTGTGGGAACGCAGCAGGATCGCATCAGGTTCCGTGATGTCGTCGCCGACCTGATAGCGTCCGGGCGGAAGCCGTTCCAGCCCGTGGGCAGAAATATTATTCAAAATCAGAATCTTGAACATTTCTGTTAACCTTGTTTATTACGGAACTCCTGCATATAGTGAACGAGCGCGTCGATGCCCTCTTCCGCCATGGCATTGTAGATGCTTGCACGCATTCCCCCGACCGAGCGGTGCCCCTTGAGCTGCAGCAGACCGGCGGCTTTCGCGCCCTTGAGAAACGCGTCGTCGAGCGCCGGGTCGAGCAGCGTGAAGGGCACATTCATCCACGAGCGGTACTTGCGGTCGACCGGGTTGCGGTAGAAGCCGTCGCTGCTGTCGATATAGGTATAGAGCTTCTGGGCCTTGCGCTCGTTGATCTCGGCCATGGCATGCAGCCCTCCGAGCTCCTTCAGCCATTCGAACACCAGTCCGGCGATATACCAGGCGTAGACCGGGGGCGTGTTGTACATCGAGCCGTTGTCGGCCTGGATCTTGTAGTCGAACATCGTCGGGGCGCCCAGCAGCACCTGGCCAATCAGATCCTCGCGCACGATCACGATCGTGAGACCGGCTGGTCCGATGTTCTTCTGGGCCCCGGCGTAGATGAGCCCGAACCGGCGCACATCGATCGGCCGGGACAGAATGGTGGAGGACATGTCGGCCACCAGGACCGCCTGTCCGACGTCCGGAATGTCGTGGAATTCGACGCCGCCGATGGTCTCGTTGGGCGTGTAATGGACATAGGCGGCATCCGGGTTGAGCTGCCACGCGCTCTGCGCCGGGACCGTGGTGAACTTCGACGCTTCGGAACTTGCCGCCACGTTCACCCGGCAGAACTTGCCTGCCTCCTTGATCGCCTTCTTCGACCATTCTCCGGTGTTGATGTAGTCGGCTGTGCCGCGGCCGCGCAGCAGATTGATCGGAACCATGGCGAACTGCGCGGTGGCGCCGCCCTGCAGGAACAGCACCTTGTATTCCGCCGGAATGCCCAGCAGGTCGCGCAGGTCGCTTTCGGCCTTCTCCGCGATCCCGATGAATTCCTTGCCGCGATGGCTCATCTCCATCACCGACATGCCCGATCCGTGCCAATCCACGAGCTCGTCGCGCGCACGTTCAAGCACCGCCAGCGGCAATGTCGCCGGCCCCGCACCGAAATTGAACACTCTCGTCATCTGGATCTCGCCTCTAGGAGTTCTGCTGCAGATCTTTCGCGCCTTCCTCGCCCTCGGATTCGGCCACCTTCTCGACGCCGGCCAGCTTCTCGCCCTCGCCCAGCTCGATAAGGCGCACGCCGAGGGTATTGCGTCCGACCACGGAAATCTCGCTGGCACGCGTGCGGATAAGCGTGCCGGCATCGGTGATGAGCATCACCTCCTCGTCGGCACGCACCAGGGTCGCACCCACCACCGGACCGTTGCGCTCGTTCACCTGGATGGAAATCACGCCCTGGCCGCCGCGGCCGTGCTTCGGGTATTCGGACAGCGGGGTACGCTTTCCGTAGCCGCGAACGGTCGCCGTGAGGACCGCGGCCTCTGCTTCCGCGGCGCCCGCGATAATGAGCGATACCACTTTCTGGCCTTCCGGCAGCGCGATGCCACGAACGCCACGCGCCGCGCGGCCCATGGTCCGCACATCCGCTTCGCCGAAGCGTATGACCTTGCCGGCGGTGCTGAACAGCAGAATGTCGCAGCTGCCGTCGGTCAGACCGACTCCGATCAGGCAGTTGCCGTCGACGAGCTCGACCGCAATGATCCCGCTCGCGCGCGGCCTGGAGAATTCGCTGAGCGCCGTTTTCTTCACGGTCCCGTCGGACGTGGCCATGAAGACGGTCTTGCCGTCCTCGAACGCCCGCACCGGAAGGATCGCGTTGATGCGTTCACCCTCCTCCAGCGGCAGCAGGTTCACGATGGGCTTGCCCCGCGCCCCGCGCCCCGCCTGCGGAATCTCGTACACCTTGAGCCAGTAGACCTTGCCGCGGTTGGAAAAGCACAGGATCGTATCGTGGGTGTTGGCGATGAAGAGCTTGTCGACGAAATCCTCCTCCTTCATTGTCGTTGCCGATTTTCCGCGTCCGCCGCGCCGCTGCGCGCGGTAATCGTCCAGCGGCTGCGCCTTCACGTAGCCCGCATGCGACAGCGTGACCACGACGTCCTCCTCGGCGATCAGGTCCTCGAGGCTGAGATCCACCTGGCTCTGCTGGATCTCGGTGCGCCGCTTGTCTGCGTACTCGGCGCGCAGCGCCGTCAGCTCGTCGCGGATGACGCCCATCAGCCGTTCATGACTCTGCAGGATATCCAGCAGATCCCGGATCTTGTCCAGAATCTCCTCGTACTCGCCGCGGATTTTCTCCCGCTCGAGTCCGGTCAGCCGGTGCAAGCGCAGATCCAGGATCGCCTGCGCCTGGACATCGGTCAGGCGGTAGTGTTCCCCGCTGAGCCCGAAGGCCGCATCCAGCCCCGCCGGCCGGGACATGCTTGCATCCGCGCGCGCGAGCATGCCGGCCACGATATTCGCGGGCCATGTCCGCTGCATCAGCCCCGCCTTGGCTGCAGCCGGGTCGCCGGCGGCCCGGATGAGGGCGATGACGGCATCGATGTTCTCCAGCGCGACCGCCAGGCCCTCGAGGACGTGGGCACGCTCGCGTGATTTGCGCAGATCGAAGAGGGTGCGGCGCGTGACCACCTCGCGGCGGTGGCGCACGAACGCCTCGATGATCTCCTTCAGGTTGAGCAGCCGCGGCTGACCGCCGTCGAGCGCAACCATATTGATGCCGAACACGCTTTGCAGGGCCGTGTGCTGGTAGAGATTGTTGAGCACGACGTCGGCCACTTCCCCGCGCTTGAGTTCGATCACCATCCGCATTCCGGACTTGTCCGACTCGTCGCGCAACTCCGAGATCCCCTCGATCTTGCCCTCCTTGACGAGCTCGGCGATCTTCTCCAGGAGCCGCGCCTTGTTCACCTGGTACGGAAGCTCGGTCACGATGATCGTCTGGCGGCCGCGCCTTTCGTCACTCTCGATCGATACCCGCGCGCGCACGTAGATCTTGCCGCGTCCGGTACGGTAGGCCTCGCGTATGCCAGCGCTGCCGTTGATGATGGCGGCCGTCGGGAAGTCCGGCCCCGGCACGTGCTTCATCAGCCCGTCCAGACTGATGGTCTCGTCATCAATCAGCGCGATGCAGGCATCGACGATCTCGCCGAGATTGTGCGGGGGTATGTTGGTCGCCATGCCGACGGCGATGCCGGAGGAGCCGTTCACGAGCAGGTTGGGCAGCCGCGTGGGAAGCACGACCGGCTCGAACTCCTTGCCGTCGTAGTTCGGCACGAAGTCGACGGTCTCCATCTCGATGTCCGCCAGCATTTCGGAGGCAAGCCGGGCCATGCGGCATTCGGTGTAGCGGTAGGCGGCCGGTGGGTCGCCGTCGATCGATCCGAAGTTGCCCTGGCCGTCGGTGAGCAGGTAGCGCATCGAAAAGTCCTGCGCCATGCGCACCAGCGCATCGTAGGTGGCGGTGTCCCCGTGCGGATGGAACTTTCCGAGCACGTCGCCGACGATGCGCGCGCACTTGACGTACGGACGATTCCACACGTTGTTGGCCTGGTGCTGGGCATACAGAATGCGGCGATGCACCGGCTTGAGGCCGTCGCGGACATCCGGGAGGGCGCGTCCGACGATCACGCTCATCGCGTAATCGAGATACGACTGACGCATCTCCTGCTCGAGATTGACAGGAATCGTCTCTTTGGCGAATTGTTCCATTTTCGATGCCGCTATGGGGACATTGACTCAGCCGGGACCCGCAGACAGGGCGCTGTTCTGGTTGCTGTTATTACGCATCGGCTCGGTCTGGCGATGCCCGGTTCGGCGCTTCGGAAAAAAAGAATTTTAGCACGGAAGCGCTCTTCGCTGCATCCGCTCCGTGGTGCGCACCGTACCGGATCCGCCGCGGTGCGCGCCGCCCCGGACCCATTCCGGGATTGCTGCCCGGGCAGCGGCAAAACCCCCGCCGATACACCGCTCAGCATCGAGGACCGCCTGCCCGGCATCTCTGGGGACTGTGAACGGGCGGGGCCGTTCCGGCTCCGCGGACCGGACCGCGGCTTCGCCGCTCGCCGGCAGCGCCCGGCCGGGTTCCGGGTCAGACGCTGCCGCTCTCCAGCAACGCCCTCAGCTCAGCCATCAGCGCATCATTTTCAATCCGCAGGAGGCTGCCGCAGCGCCGCGCTTCGAGGTCGTTTCCGTCATCGAGGAATGCCCGGGCGTCGCGGGCCAGACTGTGGGTCCGGCTATGACGTTCCCGCAGCGTGGGATAGGCAGGATCATGGCCGAAGCGCGCGTATCCTTCGTGCTCGAGCCACCGGCCGAGGTGGCACTGGGTCTCGGTATAGCTGTCCAGCACGAGCGCCGGAAACGGCTCCTTCCCTTCGAGGGCGGCAACGAATTGGTGCACACGATGGGTATGCGCGCGGAAGATGCTGTCGGCCGCATAACCGATGGGGGCCGGCGGCGGAAACCCGGTTTCGGGCATGACGCTGCCGGAACCGGCCTGGTACTGCCGAAACCACTCCGGCACGGTTTCCGGCGACATCGGGCGGGCGATGAAATACCCCTGCAAGAGGCGGCACTGGATATCGGTGAGCAGCGCCGCTTGGCGGGAAGTTTCCACCCCTTCCGCGACCACGTCCAGCCCGAGCATGCGCGCCGTCATGATCAGGCCCGACACGATCGCCAGGTCGCGTGGATCATCGAGGACATCCCCCACGAAGCAGCGATCGATCTTAAGCGTATGGGCCGGTATCTTCTGCAGATAGACCAGCGAGGCGTTGCCCGTTCCGAAGTCGTCCAGCGAAATGCGCACTCCCAGGCGCACGCAGCCTTCGAGGACGCGCTGCGCCGCCTCGAAGTCGCGCAGCGGCGCGCTCTCGGTGATTTCGATCTCGACGTATCGCGCCGCCAGATCCGGATGACGGCCCAGCGCCTCCTCGAGGTCAGCGTGGAACCGGGGCTCGAGCAGGTGCAGGGCGCTGATGTTGACGCAGATGCGCAGCGGCAGCCCTTGCCGGTGCCAGATCTCGGCCTGGGTAAGCGCCGACTCGAGCACAAACCGTCCGATGGCCCGGCCGAGACGACCGTGATCCAGCGCTCCGCCGAACTGGTCGGGCGTCAGCAGGCCACCGCAACCGTCATTCAGCCTGAGCAGGGCCTCGAAACCCACGACGCCCGACACCACACCGTGGCCGCCGAGGGTGACGATGGGCTGATAATGCAGCAGCAGCCTGCCCTCGCGCAGGGCCAGGTCCACCCTTTCCCGCGCCGACACCTCGTCGCTGATCCGCGCGTCCAGGCTGAAGGTGTGCAACTGGTACTGGTCACGGCCCTGCTCCTTGGCCGCATATAGGGCGAGGTCGGCGTGTCGCAACAGGCTCTCGGCTTCGCCGTCGTCCACCGGATGCAGGGTAAAGCCGAGACTGCAGGTTACCCGGACCAGTTCGCCATGCACATTGAAGGGCCGGCGCAGGCCCTCGGTGATCCGCTCGCAGATGGCCTCCAGGTCGTCAATCCGCTCCAAATCGGGGAGCAGCAGACCGAACTCGTCGCCGCCCATGCGGGCCAGCGTGTCGCCGGCGCGCAGGGCAAGTTTCATGCGGGCGACCGCCTGGCACAGCAGCGCGTCTCCAGCCGCATGCCCGATCCGGTCGTTGACCTGCTTGAAGCCGTCGAGATCGAGCATTCCCACGCCAAGCAGCCGGGCGCGCCGCTCGTTCTGGATGCGGGCCTGCTGCAAGCGCTCAATAAAGAACCGCCGGTTGGGCAGGCCGGTCAGGGGATCCTCCTGGGAATGCGCCCGCATCCGCAGCACCAGATCGCCAAGGCGGACGAAAGCGAGAAAATAGGCCGGACCCACGCGCTGGAAGAAGCCCTGCTCGCGCGAACCGATCATACCGAGGGCGCGTAAGGCGCCGTGCCCGAATGGCAGACAGGCGATTTCCGCAAGCTCCCCGTGCAACCGCTTCATCCATGGCGGTGCACGCGGATCGCGCACCGACAGTATCACCGATTCTCCCCGCTCCAGGGCCGTCCAGCAGGGATCGACCGGCGTAAACGGAATCTGCAGATCCGTCGGCGTCTCGCCGCCGATGCAGTGAAACGTCAGCGCCTGGTCGTCGTCGACCACGGCGTAACCCGCCCAGGCCGCTGCGCCGCAGCTCACCAGCCCGTTGCACATCTCGTTCAGCAGACGGCTGCTGTCCGGATCCTCCGCAACGCCGGGAAGCGAGAGCGCACGCAGCAGCACGTCGAACACCAGCAGCCGCTCGTCGTGGGTTTCCTGGGCGACGCGGACATGATCGCCGAGCTGCGCCATGAGGTCTGCGATGATCAGCCGGAAGAGCACCTCGCGTAGCCGCATGCGGTGGTCGCGCGGAACGTCCTTCTCCACGCAAGCGTCCCAGCGGCTCCAGCACAGCGCATAGGCACCCGCGAGCCACAACGGCTCGACACCCAGACGAAACTGGATCCGGCCCAGTTCCCGCACGCCCTCGGTCCATGCAGCGCCGAAACGGCCGGCTAGCAGCTCCCGGACGTGCCGGGCCAGCCTGCGCGCGAGATCATCCAGCTTCTGCGACGGAAGTTTTCCCGGTACCGTGGTGAGCCGCGGATAGTGCAGCAGATGGTCGTGGAGCTCATGCGCCAGGCTCTGGTCATCCGGAACGATCTGTTCGCGGTACTGCTCCAGGAGCACAAAATCATCCTCGGTGAGCCCCAGAAACCGCGGCAGCCCCGGACCCCGACCGGCCGCACGAACAGTCGTCATATTCCGCGAGCGCTCGGTGCGGCGGGTGGTGGCACCGGGCATCGACACCGGCGGCGGGGATCCGCACATGACCGTCGGAGGTGAAATTCGAATGCGCGCATCTGCAAATTCCCCATCCCTGGACCTTGCTTCCGGACAGCGAGAACCATCGCCGCTCTCATGGATAAATCATGTGACTTCCGTTGGCCAGGTCACTGTATACAAACTAAAATTAGGCTCTTCCGGGTTTCGTGTGGGCCGGAGTGAGCTTGGCCTGAATTCCGTCCCCGGGTGGGTATTGCGCTCCAATGCGCAATACTGAACTCCATCAATCGCTCCTCGGTCTCACTCCGCCCCGGGGGAGTAACGGCGGCGAACATGATACAACCGGCTGCGGGCCGTCCGCTCGGGATTTTGCCATGACTGTTCGCTGGCGGCCCGATATCCGGCTTGCTGGTCCGAGCCCGCGAGGCGGTGGCACCAGGCTACGATTCCCGTCCCCGGCGCTATGCGGCCCGCCGGATGCGACGACGCGGTCGTGAAGTCTCTCCCTCGCCCTCCTCAAGCCCGATCACCAGGCGCTTGCCAAGCAGCGCCACGGCCGCAGCAATACGTGGGAGCTTCGAGGCGTAATGGGGATCAAGCAGCCGCCGCACTTCCTTTTCATCCACCCCGAGGCGCCGCGCCAGCTGCACGTTGGTGATGCGCGCGTCCCGCATCGCGGTGTAGAGCGCGGACTTCGCCACCATCACCGTGGACGGGGCCACCCAACGCTCGCCGCGCCGTGCCCGGCTCGGCGCAGGAAAGGCGAGTTTATTCTGCATGTAGGCCGCGAAGACCTCATCCATCGCGTCCGCCGCCTCCGCCAGGGCGTCGGATACGTCTTCGCCCTGGGTGACGAGCGGCGGCAGATCGCGGCAGGTCACGACATACCCGCCCTCTTTCGCCCGGGTCAGAGTCACGGCATATTCGAATCGTTCCATCACACACCTCTAGAGATCGGTCGGTTTGATGCCGAGCTGGGCGCACATTCCATGGAATGTGCCGGTCTTGAGTTCATCCTTCGGGTTGCGCACCACGGTGAACCGTCCGCCGAAATAGAGCGTCTGGTGGCTCCCCTTGCCCCGTGAGGCGTCCAGCCTCACGGCAACACCCTGACGTCTGCCGAGGGCTTTAACACGACGGATGAATTCGCTCCCCTTCATGTGGAGGTATGATCGGACTAAAACGTCCGAGATGCAAGAGGCCGAATTGCCATCCTCTTTCGCTGCGGCGACCGTGAACTCTATCCCGTGGGCCCTGCACCCGGACCGTTTAGGTGCTCACCCACACGAAAGTCGGAAGAGCCACTAATTATAGTAGTCGATGATTCGCGACCATCCAGCAATCCGCCCGGCAATCGGACGCCGCCGGACCTCTTTGTTGACCTGCATCAATTCGGCCGGCGCGGCATCAGCACCGCATCAGCGCCCGCATCGTCGCTGCCGACGGCGTCTTGACCACGCCCTGCTCGGTCACGATGGCGTCGATGAGTCCGGCCGGCGTCACGTCGAAAGCCGGATTCCAGGCCTGCGCACCCTCGGCAGCGGTACGCGTTCCACCGCAGCTGAGCACCTCGGCTGGATCGCGGCTCTCTATGGGGATGCCGCTGCCGTTCGCAACCGACATGTCGATGCTGCTGGTCGGCGCGACGACCATGAATTTCACTCCGTGGTAGCGTGCGCTGATTGCGAGGCCGTAGGTACCGATCTTGTTGGCCGTGTCGCCATTGGCCGCGATCCGGTCGGCGCCGACCAGCACCCAGCGCACGCGCTGTTCCTTCATCAGCTGCGCGGCCGCCCCCTCGGCGATCAGCGTGACCGGGATGCCCTCTGCAACGAGCTCCCAGGCGGTCAGCCGCGCCCCCTGCAGCCAGGGGCGGGTCTCATCCGCAAAAACCTGTCCGATACGTCCGGCGGCAACCCCGGCGCGCACGACTCCGAGGGCGGTCCCGTAACCACCGGTCGCGAGCGCACCGGTGTTGCAGTGGGTCAGGACCCCGCTGCCGGCTTCAATCAGTTCCATGCCGAACGCCCCCATGCGGTGGTTGGCGGCGATATCCTCGGCGTGGATACGATGCGCTTCCTCCAGCAGCATGCGCACGGGATCGGCGCCGTCCGCCGAGTCGACGACCCGCCGCATGCGTTCCACCGCCCAGCGCAGATTCACCGCGGTCGGACGGGCCGCGGCCAGCGCGTCGAGGTCCGGGAGGAGCGCATCGCGCCAGCCCGCGGGATCCGCCTCGAACCGGTCGCGCGCTGCCAGTACCACGGCATAGGCGGCGGCGATGCCGATCGCGGGGGCACCTCGCACCACCATGTCCCGGATCGCCAGGATGCATTCCGGCAGATGCCCGAGCACCACGCTCTCGATCCGGCCGGGCAGCCGGCGCTGGTCGATCAGGCGCAGCCGGTCATGTTCCCACTGCACCGCACGCACCCGGTCGTAGGGAATATTTTCAGAAGCTTGCAGTTCGTTCATTAATATTGGTCGTCCGCCGCCAAAAACCTGCCCTTCCTCAACAGTGTCGGCAGACTGCCGACAGCATCCCTGGTCCGGCACACCGCCACGCACTGAAGTCCCGGGACGCCGGAAACCGGCGCAGGGCATCATACCAGAAGGAAACAGACCACTCCGCCAAAGCCCCGAGCTTGGCGAGCTCCCGGCTAAGGCCGGTTAGATGCGTGAAGTTGGAACGCATGTTGTTCCCGCCGCATGGAGCGGCATGAGGCGGTGAGGCCTGACTGCTGGCTGACGGCTCATTTGTTACAGGGTCTCCTCGCCCACATTATTATTCATTGGCGATGCGCACTTATCGGCGATAGCTCACTCTCCAACCGTCCACGGACTGACAACCTCCAGCCCCGAAAACCGGAAATCCCCCACGTTACGGGTGACAAGCCTAAGCTCGTGATGCAACGCGGTCGCAGCCAGCAGGCTGTCGATAGCGGGAATCGGCCCATTAGCTTCAGCCAACAGCCGGCCCCATCGATCCGCGACCTGCGCCGAGACTGGCAGCAGGCGGCCTTCAAACCAGTTTGTGAGTTCCTGTTCCAGCCAGAGGCGCAGCTTCTCCTTGCGGGCGCCATCTTTCAGTAGTTCGATTCCTTTGCGGATCTCGCCCAGGCTCAGGACGCTGAGGTGCAAGGCCTGATCGGGCACAGCTTCAAACCACTTCAAGACGGCCGCGTCAGGCTTCGCGCACACCAGCTCGGAGACGACGTTGGTATCCAACAGATAGCTCAAAACTTAACCTCACGCGCAGAAGTGCGGTCACGTTCGATCTTCAAATCAACGCCACGCAATGGAGACTCGCGCATAAACTCGACAAAGCCCGGTTTCTTGCGAGTTAGCCGTGCATAGTCTTCTGCCGAGAGCAACACGGCGGCGGGCTCGCCACGTACGGTGATTTTCTGTGGGCCCTCGGTAGCGGCGGATTTGACCAGCTCGCTAAAGCGCGCTTTGGCTTCCTGTAATTGCCAATTGTGCATACTGGACCCCATTCTAGTCAGACTGGTCAGCACAGGTTAGAGCAGAAGACGGATGGGTGTCAAAGAGGAAACTGCCGCGAAGGGGTCTTCGGAGATACCCGGCTATAGCGGACTAACGACGAGTTCTTGATAGTTTTTCAACTGTTAATTAACTAGTGCGGTATCCGGGGCGGGCGCGCGAGACGCAGCCAATAGGGTGGCAAACAGCCTTAGGAATATTTCATAATGTCTTGTTTTTCTTGTTAAACATTTCGTACGATCCCGCTGCGAAGATCACCCTGCCCTTCTATAATAATAATCCGAGGTATCCGATTTCTGCGGCGGGAGCAGATGGCTTTTTCACCCAGGCCGGCGTCATCGGTGATGCTGGCAAACATCCGCTTCAAACTCTGCAGGCCGACCCGGTGTCTCATCGCAGCTGTTTCCTGTGTTGTGACCGGTATCGGTAGCCACATCGGACAACGCTGCCCGCGGCCCAGTCAACGCAGTCTGGCCCCTATCCCACACGCCATCGAGTTGATGCGGAAGTAACCATGGGTGATGCGAATTGGCGCGCCGCGCGTACTGCGCCACGGCAGGCCGGCGTCGCGGCGCCGGCCTGCCGCTGCCACCGTGCGGCGGCCTGTGTCCGGACTGCGCAGTCCGGACACGACATGCCAGCAACGGACATTTGGGGAAAGGACGGTCCTGATGCACTATACTGCGCGCATCACAACACTGGCTTCGTTGCTCCGTGACCGAAATCGAACTGCTGATCAACGCGCGCTGGGTCATACCGGTGGATCCGGATGGGTGCCTCGGACACCACAGCATAGCCATCGACCAGGGGCGCATCCTGGAAGTCCTGCCTACCGCCGCGGCGGCCGGACGTTACACGGCAAACGAGACCGTCGATCTGACAACCCACGCCCTGATCCCGGGGCTGATCAATGCCCATACGCATGCGGCCATGGTGCTTTTCCGCGGCCTGGCAGACGACCTGCCGCTCATGGACTGGCTGCAGAACCACATCTGGCCGGCGGAGGGTCACTGGGTCTCGTCACAGTTCGTGAGCGACGGGGCGCAGCTGGCGGTCGCCGAAATGCTGAAGAGCGGCACCACCTGCTTCAGCGACATGTACTTCTTCCCGGAGGAATGCGCGCGCGTAGCGCGCAAGGCGGGCATCCGCGCCTGCCTGGGCATGATCGTCATCGATTTCCCGACGGTGTACGCTGGTTCCCCGGCGGAGTATCTCGACAAGGGCCTCAGGCTGCACGATGACCTGCGCGGCAGCGAGCTCACCACGGTCGCGTTCGCGCCGCACGCGCCCTATTCGGTATCCGATGAGCCGCTTGCGCGCATCCGCACCCTCAACGACGAGCTCGGTCTTCCGGTGCACATGCACATCCACGAAACCGCGCATGAAGTGCAGGATGCGCTCGCCCAGACCGGGCGACGCCCGCTCGACCGGCTGCGCGACCTCGACCTGCTCGGCCCGCACCTCATTGCGGTGCACATGACACAGCTGCTGTCCGAAGACATTGCGCTGCTGGCGCAGACCGGAGTCAGCGTCGTCCACTGCCCCGAGTCGAACCTCAAGCTCGCGAGCGGATTCTGCCCGGTGCACGAACTGCTGCGCGCCGGCGTCAACGTGGCGCTCGGCACCGATGGCGCAGCGAGCAACAATGACCTCGATATGCTGGATGAGATGCGCGTGGCGGCGCTGCTGGCCAAGGCGGTGAGCGGGGATGCGACCGCGCTGCCTGCCCGCCAGGCGCTGCGCATGGCAACGCTCAACGGCGCGCGCGCGCTCGGACTGGAATCGGTCACGGGTTCCATCAGTTCCGGCAAATACGCCGACCTTGCGGCCATCGACCTTGCGCGTCTCCCGAGCCAGCCGATCTACGACCCGCTGTCGCAGATCGTCTACACAGCCAGCCGCGACCAGGTCACCGATGTCTGGGTGGCCGGCCGGCAGCTGCTCCGGCGCGGGCACCTGACAAGCCTGGACGAATCCGAAATTCTGCAACGCGCCCGCACCTGGAGTGATAGAATACGGGAGCGGCCGGGCCCTTGACGGCACTCTGCGGCGCGGGGGCATGCGGCGCAGACCGGTATTACGCCGGCGTGGCTGCGGTCCGCAAAGTCATTTCCGGCGCCAGGCCAAAATATCCATGACAGCCACCACCCACAACGTCGACGAATCCGAGATCGCCAAGTTCGAGAAACTGGCCGAGCGCTGGTGGGATCCGGAGAGTGAATTCAAGCCGCTGCACGACATCAATCCGCTGCGGCTGCGGTTTATCGACGAACGCGCCGCGCTGCGCGGCAAGGACGTGCTCGACGTCGGTTGCGGCGGCGGCATTCTCGCCGAAGGCATGGCGGAACTGGGAGCGCGCGTGACCGGAATTGACCTGGGCGATGCGCCGCTGGCTGTGGCACGGCTGCACCTGAAGGAGACCGGTCGTGCGGTCGACTACCGCCGGATCGCGGTTGAGGAACTGGCCCAACAGCAGCCACGGTCGTTCGACGTGGTGACCTGCATGGAGATGCTGGAGCATGTGCCCGACCCGGCTTCGGCGGTAACGGCCTGCGCGCGCCTGCTCAGGCCGGGAGGGCACGCGTTCTTCTCGACGATCAACCGCAATCCCAAGTCCTGGCTGTTCGCAATCGTGGGCGCGGAGTACGTGCTGCGCCTGCTGCCGCGCGGGACCCACGATTACCTGAAATTCATCAAGCCCTCCGAACTTCAGGACATGTGTCGTCATGCCGGCCTCGATCTGCGCGAGTTCACCGGTATGCACTATCATCCCGTGACCACCCGCTACACGCTCGGGCCGGGGGTCGACGTCAACTACCTCGCCTGGTGCCGGCACCCGGATGACTGAGCTTCGCACGGTCCTGTTCGACCTCGACGGGACTCTGGCGGACACCGCCCCTGATCTGGCATTCGCCCTCAACGCGCTGCTCGGTGAGCACGGGCGGCCGAAACTTCCCTACGAACGGATCCGGCCGGAAGCCTCGCACGGGGCGCGCGCGCTGCTGCGGCTCGGCTTCGGGATTACGCCGGACGACCAGGGCTACGATGCCCTGCGCTGCCGCTTTCTCGACCTGTACGGCGCAAACCTGTGCCGGAACACGCGGCTTTTCCCGGGCGTGAGCGAGCTGCTGGAGGCGCTCCCCCAGCGGGGGCTCGGCTGGGGTATCGTCACCAACAAGCCAGCCTCTCTGACCGGACCTCTGGTGCACGCACTCGGGCTCGCCACCACCGCGGCCTGCGTGGTAAGCGGTGACACCACCCGAAACGCCAAGCCGCACCCCGAACCCCTGCTCTATGCCTGCATGCAATGCCGGTCTGCACCCGCCGCCTGCGTGTACGTGGGCGATGCCGCGCGCGATATAGAAGCGGGGCGACTCGCCGGCATGCGTACGCTCGTGGCCATGTTCGGCTACCTCCGCGCCACCGACGACCCCCCAAGCTGGGGGGCAGACGCGCTGGTGCATACGCCTGGCGAAATCCTGGAGTGGATCGATGAACACGGGTGATCCGCTGCTGATCGCGTTACTGGTGCTGGTAGCTGCCGTGTCCGGCGCGCTCGGCTGGCTGCTCGCGCGCGGCCGCAGCGAGAAACGCATCGCCGAGCTCTCCACGACCCTTGATCTGGAACGGCGCCAGGCGGCCGAGCGGCTGCAGGGGCTGGAGCGGACTTTCAATTCCCTCTCGCACGAAGCCCTGCAGCGCAACAACCAGGCCTTCCTGCAGCTTGCCGAGGAGACCCTCAAGCGCTACCAGGTCCAGGCGACGGCGCAGCTCGAACAGAAGGAAAAGGCGGTGGAACACCTGGTGACCCCGATCCGGGAAGCCCTGCAGAAGACGGAGCAGCAGATACAGCTGATGGAAAGTGCGCGCAAGGAAGCCTACGGCGCGCTCACCCGGCACCTGGAGACCATGGCGCTGACCCAGGACCAGCTGCGGGCCGAGACCCAGAACCTGGTGAAATCCCTGCGCCGTCCGGAAGTGCGCGGCAGGTGGGGCGAACTCACGCTAAAACGCCTGACCGAGCTCGCCGGCATGGTTGAACACTGCGACTTCACCCAGCAGGAATCGGTAAGCGGCGATGAAGGCGTGCTGCGCCCGGACATGGTCGTGCGCATGCCCGACGGCCGCGAGATCGTTGTAGACGTCAAGACTCCGCTCGACGCCTACCTGAACGCCATGGAGGCGACCGATGACACCGAACGCGCGCGTCAGCTCGAACACCATGCGCGCAAGGTCCGCGAGCGCGTGACGGAGCTCTCGCGCAAGGCCTACTGGGCCCAATTCCGGAACACCCCGGACTTCGTCGTTTTGTTCATTCCCGGCGAACAGTTTCTGAGCGCCGCCCTCGACGTTGACCACAACCTTCTGGAGGACGCGCTGCGGCAGAAGGTGATCCTGGCCACGCCCACGAGCTTCGTCGCATTGCTGCGCGCCGTTGCCTATGGCTGGCGCCAGGAGGCGATGGCCGCCAACGCCGCCCAGATCCGCGATGCCGGCGAAGAGCTGTATGCCCGCCTGGCCACGTTCTCGGAGCATCTTGCGCGCCTCGGCACGAGCCTGGATAGCAGCGTTGCGCATTACAACCGCGCCATCGGCTCGTTCGACAGCAAGCTGATGCCGGGTGCCCGCAAGTTCACCGAGATGGGCGTCAGCGCCAGAAAGGACATCGAACCTCTGGCTCAGATCGAAAAGGGCGTGCGTCAGATTTCGCGCCCCGACGGCGACGACCGGACCTGACGGCCCGCGCGCTGGCGTGCGCGCCGTACCCGCGGACTGTCTGCGGGGTGCTATAGTTGCGGTAACGGTATCGCTCCCAGCTCACTGCTACCCGGACCAGACGCTACACGCTAGCGACCGCCCATGGCGCAAGACGACATATCGGGTGCCGACTCCCGGCCCCGCATCCTGCTCGCCGAGGACTCCCAGACCTCGAAGGCGCTGCTTACCAAGAATCTCTCGGAAAGCTACCAGCTCATCGAGGCGAGGGACGGCGAGGAGGCGTGGCAGATCCTGGTGGCCGACGAGCACATCGACGTGGTCATCACCGACGTCAACATGCCCCGCATGACCGGACAGCAGCTGCTGGTCAAGATCCGTAAGAGCCAGATCGCCCGCATCGCGAACATGCCGGTCATCGTCATGACCGCGGCCGACGACAGCGTCGACAAGAACCTGGCGTTTCTCAATGGCGCCAACGACTTCCTCACCAAGCCGGTCGATGTCATGGAGCTCCAGGCGCGCGTCAACGTCCATTACAAGCTTACCCGCACGATCCGGGAGCTCGAGGAGAGCCGCCGCGCCCTGGCCGAACAGGCAAGCACCGATCCGCTGACTAGGCTGCGCAACCGCCGCAGCTTCTACGACCAGGGCACGCAGCAGGTCGCCGCCGTCAAGCGCTACCTGGGGGAGCTGTCGGTTCTGCTGATCGACATCGACCACTTCAAGCAGGTCAATGACCGATTCGGCCATCAGGCAGGCGATGAGGTGCTGGTCAAGGTCGCAAGCCTGCTCGGCGGCATTGTGCGCAATGGCGATGCGGTTGCGCGCATCGGCGGCGAGGAGTTTGCCGTGCTGCTGCCCGAAACCAACCGTCTCGGTGCCGCGGTGCTTGCTGAACGGATACGCGCGCGCGTCGAAAAGGCGGAAATTGTCACTCCCGACGCGTACATCCGCGTTACCATCAGCATTGGAATGGCGACGTTCAGCGCCGAGAGCGTCGACACCTTCGATGAACTGCTGGCCGTTGCCGACCGCCGACTTTATCTCGCCAAGAACCAGGGCCGCAACCGCATCTGCGTCAACGACGAAGGCAAGGCGAGCTTCGCCTGACCGGCGTGCTCCGGCGACTGCCGGTCACCGGCCAGGGGGCGGGATGCCGGGCCGCCGTGACGGTGCCGTCGCCTTGTGGATCGCGGCCCGGGCGGACTCAAGGATCTCGCTTGCCTGCGTCTTCATCTCAGCCGGAAGCCCGGACCGCGCCGCAAGCGGATCGGTCAGCAGCGGCACGCCACGCCCGAAATTGTATCCGAGCAGAAATGCCGCCATGCCCCCGATGATCACTCCGAACAGAAATCTGCCCATTGCCGTTTCCACGCCTCCGCGGCAATCATAACCCGCCTTCGCTGCGGCCCGCCATCGGCGGCCACCTGTCTGCGGGGCGGTTCCCCGGAAACCCTCCCGCGCCGGAGCCGGCAGCAGCGCCCTCCGCGACCGCGCCATGCCCGTTCTTCGCCCGACCGCCGCGCTTTCTGTGGAACACCCGGACGGGTACCGGTCAATCGCCGGCGATGCGGATGCCGGCACCGGAACAGCGCGAGGGACCGTGGAGTACGGTACAATGCGCGTTTTAACACCGGGCCCGTCCATTACCCATGTCGCAATCACTGACCGCACCGAATCCCTACCACCCAGCCGCCGATCTGCTCGCCGGCCGCGTCGTGCTCGTCACCGGCGCCGGAGACGGCCTCGGTCGCGCGGCCGCCCGGGTCTACGCCAAACACGGCGCCACCGTGATCCTTCTGGGGCGCACGGTGTCCAAGCTGGAGGGCGTCTACGACGAGATTCTTGCCGATGGCGGACTGCAGGCGGCGATCACGCCGATGGATCTGGCACGGGCAACGTCGAAGGAATACGAAAGCCTCGTGGCGGCAATCGACAAGGAGTTCGGCAGGCTCGACGGGATCCTGCACAGCGCCGCCGAATTGGGGACGCTGACACCGCTCGAACTCTACGATCCGGAGCTATGGACCCGGGTGATGCAGATCAACTTCAATGCGGCATACATCATCACGCGCATGTGCCTCGACCTGCTCAAGCGTTCGGACGACGCTTCCGTGATATTCAGCTCGTCGGACGTGGCGCGCAAGGCACGCGCCTACTGGGGCGCATACGCCGCTGCCGGCGGTGCGCTCGAGCGTCTCATGGAAACCTGGGCGGATGAACTCGAACGCAATACCCGCATCCGCTTCAACAGCCTTGACCCGGGCCCGGTGGCGACCGGACTGCGCGCCCGCGCCTACCCCGGCGAGGCGCCGGACCGGCACCCACGCCCGGAAGAGGTCATGGATCCGTACCTCTACCTCATGGGGCCGGACAGCTGCGGCACCACCGGTCGGGCTTTCAGCGTGCGCTGACCGCCGCGCCGGTCAGCGGAAATAATAGACGCCGCGGATCGAGTACACGTCGCGGTGGCTCTCCGGCTGCACGTAATAGCCGGACGGCGCTCCCACTACGGTCAGCAGCGCCGGACTGGAGCGGCTGAAGCGCAGGCTGTCGTAGCTCACCACCAGTCCGAAATGGCTCCGGGTGTCGGGTCCGAATTCCACGGTGACTCTGGCGAAGCCGGACCATTCACGCCCCGGCGAAAGCCTGAGGCCGTCACCGAGATTCGCGTATTCATAGGTATACAAAGGATACTTCCCGCCCACCTTGATGCGATACGACCAGGAACCGAACTCCCGGTAAAAACCCACGCCCAGCTTGGAATACAGAATAGAGTACTGTTCCTGGTACCCGAAGGCCGGCGATCCGTTCACGGCCAATGCGTTCTGCAACGAACGGCTCCAATATTCCCAGCCAGCCCCGCCGAACAGGTCGACCCCGTGGCGCCACCGGGCGAAGCGATACCCGCCGAGTCCCTCGCCCCGCAGTCCGGTGTAGCCGGAATGGGTCGTCAGCGGAACACCGCCCTGGGTCTGCCCATCATAGACCAGGGTCCCCCAATACAGCCGGCCGTCTGCCTGATAGATCGGACCGCTCGTGCCGCGCCGGAAGTTGTCCACCCCGGCGCCGACCACGAACAGGGGGCCGGACTCGCGGTCAAGAGTGCTGCCGGAGCTGTTGAACTCCTTCCAGTTGTACTGTTCGAGCCCGGCCTGTACGTACACCTCGTGCGGTCCCAGATTCCAGGTTTCGCGCGCCTGCGCAACATGTCCGGCGCTGGCGATGAGCACTGCGAAACCCCAGGCCCGCCTGCTTGCACTCTTCATTACCCCCCCGTTTTACTGTGTTGGTATGAAACAGCGGAAGGTAGCCGCTCGCGCCGTTGCATGCAATGTTCGGGCCACCAGTTCCTCGGCGCGTCGCGACCGTCACCAAGGAATGCCCCGGCCCTACCCACCCCCCACCATGGCCATATAGACCCGGCCCGGCAGATGTGTAAGGATTTTCCCGTCATGCAGAACGCCCTGATCGATCCGTTCAACCGCCGCATCGAGTACCTGCGGGTATCGGTGACCGACCGCTGCGATCTGCGCTGCTCGTACTGCATCCCGAAAGGCTTCACCGGCTTCGAGGAACCCGGACACTGGCTCACCTTTGATGAAATGGAGCGGGCCGTGCGCAGCTTCACCGAGCTCGGGGTCCGGCGCGTGCGTCTCACCGGCGGCGAGCCGCTGTCGCGGGGCAGGCTGCCGGACCTGGCCGCACGTCTGGCGCGCCTCCCGGGGCTCGAGGATCTGTCGCTCAGCACCAACGGCATGCGATTGCGCAAGCTCGCCCGGCCGCTGCGGCGCGCGGGCATCACACGGCTCAATGTCAGTCTCGATTCGCTCAATCCAGACCGTTTCGCCGAGATCACCGGCGGCGGCCGGCTCGATCAGGTGCTCGATGGCCTGATGGCTGCCAAGGCCGAGGGATTTACGCTGGTGAAGATCAACATGGTGGCGATGAAGGGCGTGAACGAAAGCGAGATCGGCGACATGGTCGATTTCTGCATCCGCCACGATTTCACCCTGCGGCTCATCGAGACGATGCCCATGGGCGCCACCGGTCGCAAGGCTACGGAGCACTACCTGGACCTGCAGGAGGTGAAGCGCACCCTGCAGTCCCGTTACGAGCTGATCCCCACCGTGGTGACAGGCGGCGGACCGGCACGATATGTGCGGGTGGGCGGGACCAACCTCAGGATCGGCTTCATCACGCCCATCTCCCAGCACTTCTGTGCCACCTGCAATCGCGTGCGCCTGGCGGTGGATGGGACGATCTACACTTGCCTCGGGCAGGAGAACAACCTCGAGCTGCGCCCGCTGCTGCGTTCAGGCGCCACCGACGCGGAGTTGAGGGAAGCGGTCTGCCGGGCGATCTCGCTCAAGCCCGAGCGGCATGAGTTCACCACGCAACCGCAGAAAATCATCCGATTCATGTCGGCGACCGGCGGCTAGGGACCGCCGGGAGGGCGGCTAGCCGCAGGTAATCGCCGCAATCAGCCGGTCTTCCAGCTCGATGCGCACGGCAATCTGCTCGCCGAGACGCGACAGCTCTTCCGACAAACCGTCGAGCACCGCGACGTGATTCTCGCAGTCATATCTGTCGTTGAACTCGAGAGCGGCGTCGGTGGTCCGGGCGATGGCCGGGTAGAGCTGCTCGGCAAGCGTGGCGACCTCGCGCCGCCGTTCGGTGCCGTCGATGATGCGTTCGTAGAGCGCGAAATGTCCGGCAGCAATGTAATCGACCAGGATCTGGCAGAAATCCTCAAGCAATTCCTGCACCGGCCGGTTCTCGCTGGCATAGGATTCGATGCCCGCCAGACGGCAGAACAGGACCAGCATCTCCGTTCTCTCCACCACGAGCTTCTGCGTCAGCTCCTGGCTGCGCCCGCGGCGTTCCGGCACCTTGCTCTTGGGGGTCGTCTCCTTCACCGTTATCATGCGCTCGCCTCCCCTCCTTCGGTTATCCGCGATTCCAGTCGAAAAAGCGGCCGTGCGTGTTTCTTCTGACGGTCCTGTTCCCCTTTGAACTTATATATCAGTTCCTTTCGATCAATTCAACCGCCGCCCGCGCACCGCACCCGGCGCCTTCAGAACGGCAGTCCGGGCAGCTTGCCGCGCATGCTCCGCATCATCTTGCCGAGCCCTCCTTTGCCCAGGCGTTTCATCATTTTCTGCATTTCGCCGAACTGCTTCAGCAATCGGTTGATTTCCTGCACATGCACGCCCGATCCCGCGGCGATGCGCCGCTTGCGTGAACCACGGATGATGTCGGGAAAGCGCCGTTCCTGGGGGGTCATGGAATTGATGATTGCGACAAGACGCCGTGTCTGCCTGTCGTCCATCTGGGCCTTGGCGGCCTCGGGGATCTCGGCCACGCCCGGAAGCTTGTCCATCAGGCTGGCGATCCCGCCCATCTTTTCCATCTGCTGGAGCTGGTCGCGGAAATCCTCCAGATCGAAGCCCTTGCCCTTGCTTATCTTCTGCGCCAGCTTGCGCGCCTGTTCCTGGTCAACTGTCTGCTGTGCCTGTTCCACCAGGCTCAGCACGTCGCCCATCCCGAGGATGCGCGAGGCCATGCGATCCGGATAGAACGGCTCCAGCGCCTCAGTCTTTTCGCCGACGCCGAGAAACTTGATCGGCTTGCCGGTGACGCGACGCACCGACAGTGCCGCACCACCGCGCGCATCGCCGTCGGCCTTGGTCAGGATCACGCCGGTCAGGGGCAGCGCCTCATTGAAGCTCTGGGCGGTGTTGACGGCATCCTGCCCGGTCATGCTGTCGACGACGAACAGGGTTTCCGCCGGCTCGATCGCGGCATGGATCGCCTGGATCTCCTCCATCATCTCGCGATCGACGTGCAGGCGTCCGGCGCTGTCGATGATGACGGCATCAACCCCCGACCTGCGGCCATGCTCGACCGCAGCGCGCGCGATATCGACCGGCTTCTGCGCCGGGGTGCTGGGAAAGAAGGCGGCCCCTACGGTACCGGCAAGCACCCGCAGCTGCTCGATCGCCGCGGGTCGATAAACGTCGGCGCTTGCCACCAGCACCGACTTGCGCTCGCGCTCGCGCAGGAAGCGCGCGAGTTTCGCCACGGTCGTCGTCTTGCCGGATCCTTGGAGGCCGGCAACCAGGATCACCGCAGGAGGACGGGTTGAAAGGCGCAGCCGGTCGTTCGCCTCGCCCATGAGCGCCACCAGCGCGTCGTACACGACCTTGATCACCGCCTGGCCGGGACTAAGGCTTGCGAGAACCTCCTTGCCGACGGCCCGCGCGCGCACGTCTTCGATGAAGGACTTCACTACTGGCAGCGCCACATCGGCCTCGAGCAGCGCCATGCGCACCTCGCGCAAGGCCTCGCCGATGTTGTCTTCGGTCAGGCGCCCCTCGCCCCGCAGCTTCTTCATTACCAGCTGCAGCCGCTGGCTCAGATTATCGAACATGCTCCACTTCCCGTTTATCCGCGGTTTCCGCCGCCACCCGCGCGTTTGCGGCTGTGGCAGCGCTGCCATTGCACTGCGGTGCCGTCCCGGGCGCGACATCGACCGCCCGGATTCCCCGCCATGCGCCTGCAGGGCGGGCGCACAGCCCGCCCCGTTTGCGCCCGTCCCCTTCAATGACGGCGGCAGCTGTGCCATCATGCGGGATAAATAACGACATTATGACGAATTGAGCGATGAATTTGCTAGCCGCAATCCTGTATCTGTGCGTCGGCGCGCTGCTGTGGCTCGGCCTGAGCCGGCCGGAGCGGGTCCGCGGCCCGGCACGCCTCGGGATCTACGCGCTGGCGGTGGGCGCGGTCTCGGCACACGCCGCGGTCCTGTATTCCGGGCTGCTGCATGAAGGCGGCCTCAATCTCGGGCTGACCAATGCCATTTCGCTGATTGCCTGGGCGGTCGCAGTGCTGTTCTTGATCGCCGCCATCACCCGGCCCATCGAGAGCCTCGGGATCTTCATCATGCCGGTAGCGGCGGCAACGGTGCTGATCGACTGGCTGTCGCCGCGGCGCGGCCTGCTGGTCGTCACGGCGACACCCATGCAGTCGGCGCACATCGTGGTTTCGCTGCTCGCCTACAGCCTTCTCAGCATCGCGGTGGTGCAGAGCCTGATGCTTGCCTGGGTCGAACGCCGGCTCCGCCGCCGCCAGCCCAGCCGGTTCCTGCGTGCCCTGCCGCCGCTCGAGACCATGGAGAACCTCATGTTCCAGATGATCACGCTCGGCTTCGTGCTGCTCACGCTGACCGTTATCAGCGGCGTGTTCTTTTCGGAACAGCTGTTCGACGAGCCGCTGGCTTTCACCGATCACATCGTGTTGTCGATAATCGCCTGGGTGGCGTTCGGCGTGCTGCTGGCCGGACGCTGGCGTTTCGGCTGGCGTGGCCGTACCGCGATCCGCTGGACGCTGGGCGGGTTCACGCTCCTCGCCTTCGGGTATTTCGGCAGCAAGTTGGCGCTGGAAATCCTCCTGCGCCGCTGAGCGCTGCGGCCGTCGCCGCAGGGTCATCCCGGCGTGCCGGCCCGCGGGCGGATACCCGACGGCCGCCCGGCCACATAAATCCGAGGCAACCACTTGGACAATTTCCATACCGGCATACTGCTTGGGGCCCTGGTCTTCCTGATCGTCCTGTCGGCGTTCTTCTCCGCCGCGGAGATCGGGATGATGACCCTGAACCGCTACCGGCTGCGCCACCTGGCCGATTCCGGCCACCGTCCCGCACGGGTCGCTGCGCGGCTGCTGGAACGGCCCGACCGCCTGCTGGGCGTGATACTGCTCGGAAACAACTTCGCCAATATCGCGGCCTCGTCGGTGGCGACGCTGCTGGCCCTGCATCTGTACGGAACCCCGGGCATCGGCATCGCCACGGGACTGCTGACCCTGGTGGTTCTGGTCTTTGCGGAGGTTGCGCCCAAGACCGTTGCCGCGCTCTACCCGGAACGCGTCGCGTTTCCGATCGCGTTCGCGCTCGGCCTGCTGCTGAAACTCCTGTCGCCGCTGGTATGGCTCGTGAATACCCTGGCCAATGGTCTGCTGCGGCTTCTCGGCTTTTCGGTCCATCGCCGCACCGGCGACCAGTTGAGCACCGATGAACTGCGCTCGGTGGTGAGAGAAGCGGGAGCCTTCATGCCGCAAAGCCACCAGCAGATGCTGCTGGCGATCCTGGACCTGGAGAACATGACTGTCGAAGACGTGATGGTGCCGCGCGGCGAAATCGAGACGGTCGACCTCGACTCGGATTGGGATCAGATTCTGACCCGCATCACCACCAGCCACTATTCGCGCCTGCCGGTCTGTCACGGCAGCCTCGACAGCGTCGCCGGCATCGTGCATGTGCACCGGGTGCTGCTGCTGATGCGCTCCGGGCAATTCCAGCGCGCCGACCTGGAGCGGATCTTGGAGCCGCCGTACTTCGTGCCCGAAGGCACCACCCTCGGACGGCAGCTGCTGCACTTCCGGGAGGCCAAGCGCCGCGTCGCCCTGGTGGTGGACGAATACGGAGACGTGGCCGGACTGGTCTCGCTGCGCGAGATCCTGGAAGAAATCGTCGGTGAGTTCACCGCCCCCGTGCCGGGTGTCACCGATGAGGTGCAGCCCCAGGACGATGGCAGCTACCTAGTCAGCGGCAGCATCACGCTGCGCGACCTCAACCGTCGACTGGACTGGGATCTGCCGACCACCGGTCCCAAGACGCTCAACGGCCTGATCACCGAGTACCTCGAAGACATTCCCGAGAGCGGCACCAGCCTGGCACTCGCGGGTTACCAGGTCGAGATCATACGCACCCGCGGCACCGGCGTGCAGTTGGCACGCATGCGCCCGAAGGCTCCCAAGGACGCCGCCAGTTCCGGTTCCGCTCCCGCCACCCTCTGATTCGGCGATGCGCGTCCGCGCGATGCGGCATTCGCCGCCACGCTCGCGGCCGCTCTGTCGCCGGAATCGTTCTGCACCGCGCCGCACAGCCTTGGCTCTTGAAATTTTGCCCCCGGCGCCGTAGCATCCGATCCGCTGGCCGTATCTCTCGCCGGGACACACACGCAGACTTGCGGCCAGGGACAGGGCGCACACCACGAAGATAACAACGAGGCGGCTACGGCTAATTCCGGTCACGATTCGCACGCAGCTCCCGCTCCGCTGAGGACAACCTGAGTTGTCGCCCCTGCTGCTTGCGTATGCAGCCGTGGCCGCCGCGCTGCTGTCGGGCGTGGTGGCTCTGGCGGCAGACCGCTTTCCGGCCGCGCTGCGGCGGGGCTCGTTCACGCTGCTCGGCATCTGCGGGCTCGCCGCCGTCGCCGGCGGCGGCGAAGCGCTGCTGACGGGCCAGCGCAGCACCGCACAGCTTCCCTTCGGCCTGCCCTGGCTCAACTGGCACCTGCGCCTCGATCCCCTCTCCGGGTTCTTCATGGCAATCATCGGCATCGCCGTGGTCGCGATCAGCTTCTACGGCCCGGGGTACGTGCGCGAGTTCGAGCGCACGGTCCACGCACACGGGACTGCCCCGGCCGACGTCGAACCGCACACACACCCACGCCAGTCGCTGGCCGCGCTGGGACTGTTCACCGGCATATTCGTGGCTGGCATGCTGGCGGTGCTGCTGGCCGACGACGCTTTCGTGTTCATGATCGCCTGGGAGGTCATGTCGGTATCGAGTTACCTGCTCGTCGCCTACCAGCACCACAACCCGGCGAACCGCCATGCCGCGTTTCTCTACCTGCTGCTCGCCCACGTCGGCGCGCTCGTCATTTTGCTCGCTTTCGGCGTGCTGGCCGGATTCGGCGGCGGCTTCACCTTCGATGCCATGCGTGCCGCGCACCTCACGCCCGTCTGGGCCTCGATCGCCTTTGCCCTGGCACTGTTCGGCTTCGGCATGAAAGCCGGCATGGTGCCGCTGCACGTATGGCTGCCGGAGGCGCATCCGGTCGCACCGTCCCACATTTCGGCCCTGATGAGCGGCGTGATGATCAAGGTGGCGATCTACGGCCTCATCCGCTTCACATTCGATTTGCTGGGACAGATTCAGTGGTCCTGGGGTCTGGCAACCCTCGCGATCGGCACCGCCACCGCCCTGCTGGGCGTCCTCTATGCGCTGACCCAGAATGATTTCAAGCGGCTTCTCGCCTATTCTTCCGTCGAGAACGTGGGGATAATCCTCATGGGCCTCGGCCTGAGCATGATCTTCGTCGCCACCGGCCATCCCGCCCTCGCTGTCGTGGCGCTGCTCGCCGCCCTGTACCACAGCCTGAATCATGCGGTGTTCAAGACGCTGCTCTTCCTCGGTGCCGGCGCGGTGCTCTACCGCACCCACGAACGCGACCTGGACCGCATGGGCGGGCTCATTCGGCGCATGCCGGCAACCGCCCTGTTCATGCTCATCGGCTGCCTCAGCATCGCGGCGCTTCCGCCGTTCAACGGCTTCGTCTCGGAATGGCTCACGCTGCAGGCGGCATTGCAGGTGCCGGTTCTGGCGAGCGGCGTGCTGCGCTCCATCATTCCGATCGCGGCCGCGCTGCTCGCCCTGACAACCGCGCTCGCGGCCGCAACCTTCGTCAAGGTCTATGGCGTGGCGTTTCTCGGCCAGGCGCGCACCCGTCACGTGGCGCACGCCCGCGAGGTCGGCCTGGGGATGCGCGCCGCCATGGCACTGCTGGCATTGCTGTGCGTGGTGCTGGGCGTGGTGCCCACCCTGGTGATCCGCCTGATCGAACCGATCACCCAGGATCTGCTGCGGCTGCGGCCGGCCGCCGCCACCGTTCGCGGCTGGCTGTGGCTGACGCCGGTCTCGCCGCACGTGGCCTCGTACTCTGCGCCGCTGGTGGTCGCCGCCATGGCATTCACGTTCCTCGCCGGCTACCTGCTGCTGCACCGGCGCGGCCGCAGCGCGCGCCGCAGCCAGCCCTGGGATTGCGGCTTCGGCGGACTGAGCGCGCGCATGCAGTACACCTCAACCGCTTTCGCGCAGCCGATCCGCAAGGTGTTTGCGCCGGTATGGCAGATCGATGAGCGTGTCGAGAAGGTTCAGACCTCCCCGACGCGCTTCGTCAGCATGCGCCACCACCTGCACGTCGGCGACTGGTCGTGGTCGGCCGCCTACCAGCCGATCGGTCACCTGGTGCTCGCGGCGGCGCGGCGCGTCGGGCGCATCCAGACCGGCAGCATACGCGTCTACCTCGCCTACTCCTTCTTTACATTGCTGCTGCTGCTATGGCTGATAACCTGACCGAGTGGCTGTTCGCCGCGCTGCAGACGCTGCTGTTCATCGGTGGCGCCCCGCTCCTATCCGGCTGGATCAAACGCCTGAAATGCCATCTGCAGAACCGGGCTGCGCCGTCGCTGCTCCAGCCCTACCGCGATCTCGCCAAGCTGTTCGGCAAGGACGTCGTGCTCGCGCAGGATGCATCCTGGATTTTCCGCGCAGCCCCGTACGTGGTGTTCGGGGCGATCATGCTGGCGGCATCGGTGGTACCGCTGGTGGCGATCCCGCTTCCCACAGCCGCCATTGCCGATGTAATCGTGCTGGTCGGATTCTTCGCGCTGGCGCGGTTCTTCCAGGCCCTGGCGGGAATGGACATCGGCACCGCCTTCGGCGGCATGGGCGCCTCCCGCGAGATGACCGTGGCATCGCTTGCGGAACCGGCAATGCTGATGGCGGTGTTCACGCTCACCATGACCGCATCGACAACCAATATCTCGGTGGCGATCCGGCACATTCTGGATGCCGGCCTGGTACTGCGCCCATCCTTCCTGTTCGCGCTGCTCAGCCTGGCCATGGTCGCGGTTGCCGAGACCGGCCGCATTCCCATCGACAACCCGGCGACCCATCTTGAGCTCACCATGCTCCACGAGGCGACGGTCCTGGAATACGGCGCCCGCCACCTGGCGCTCATCGACTGGGCGGGCATGATCAAGCTCATGATCTATGCGGTCCTCATCAGCAACATCTTTCTGCCCTGGGGGATCGCCCGGCACCTGACGTTCCCGGCCATTGCCCTCGGCATCGTGGCGATCATCGCCAAGCTGGCACTGCTGGCGGTGCTGCTGGCGCTGTGGGAAACCGTGCTCGCCAAGATGCGCCTGTTCCGCGTTCCGCAGTTTCTGGGTTTCGCGTTCCTGCTCAGCCTGCTGGGGATTCTGACGCATGTGATCCTGGAGACCGCGGTGTGAACGGCGCCCCGCGGGCCGCCCGCACATGATTCCGGAGCCGCGATGCCATGCATCTGACTGACCTCAGTCTCTACAGCCAGGGAATCCTGGTTTCGGCCGCGCTTGTGCTGTTCACCTCCTTCGTGATGCTTGCCCAGGCCCGGATCCAGCCGCTCATCTACGCGTTCGCCTGGCAGGGCGCGCTGCTGTCGGTCACCACAGCGCTGGTGGCGCTCGTATCCGGCCATTCACATCTCTATATTTCGGCGCTGCTCACTTTCGGACTGAAGGCGCTGCTCATTCCGTGGATGCTCTACCGGCTGGCGCGGCGGCTCAACATCCAGTACGACGTCGAAACCGTTTCCCATCCCTCGCTCACGCTGCTGGCCGGGGCGGTGCTGGTCGTGTTCTGCTACTACGTCGCCCTGCCGGTCGCGCTGCTCTCGGCGCTCGTCACCCGCAACACCATTGCCGTGAGCATGGCAACCGTGCTGCTCGGGATGCTGCTCATGATCACGCGCCGCACGGCCGTTGCGCAGGTGATCGGTTTCATGTCCATCGAGAATGGCCTGTTCTTCGCGGCTGTGGCCTCGACCTACGGCATGCCCATGATCGTCGAGCTCGGCGTCGCGTTTGACGTGCTGGTGGCGGCCGTGCTGTTCGGGGTATTTTTCTTCCAGATCCGCTCGAGCATCGATTCGCTGGATGTCGACCGGCTCAACCGCCTCTCGGAGAAAGGGGAATGATCCCGCTGTACCTCGTGCTGTGGCTGCCGCTCGCTGGAGTCCTGCTGCTCGCCCTCATCCCGAATCACCGCCTGGCGGGTCACATCAACGTCGCGATAGCGGCAGCGACCTTCGCGTTCTCGGTATGGCTCGCCTGGGACGTGCTGCGCACCGGCCCTGAACTGTCGCCCGACAGGCTGTTCTACATTGACGCTTTCAACGTGTATCTGGTGGCATTGACCGCGTTCGTCGGACTGACCACGGCGATTTTCTCGCGCCCGTATATGCAGCACGAGGTCGAGCGCGGCCGCGTCGGGCCGCAGCGCATGCGGCTGTATCACGCCATGTACCAGGGCTTCCTGTTCGCGATGCTGCTGGCGCTCACCACCAACAACATGGGTGTGCTGTGGGTGGCGATGGAGGCCGCAACCCTCACCACGGTGCTCCTGGTGAGCCTGTACCGCACCCCGGAATCGGTGGAGGCCGCCTGGAAATATTTCATCCTCTGCGGCGTCGGCATCGCCCAGGCCCTGTTCGGAACCGTGCTGCTTTATTTTGCCGCCGAGCGGCGCCTCGGCTCCGACCGTGGCGACACGCTGCTGTGGAGCGTTCTGCACAATCACGCCGCCCAGCTCGATCCGGCCGTGCTCTCCATCGCCTTCGTCTTCCTGCTGGTCGGCTACGGCACGAAGGTGGGGCTCGTGCCGCTGCACAACTGGCTGCCGGATGCCCATTCCGAGGGTCCGACCCCCATGTCGGCGGTACTGTCCGGACTGCTGCTGAATGTGGCGCTCTATGCGCTCGTGCGCGTAAAAATGCTGGTGGACGGATCGCTGCATACCGCGCTGGCCGGGCATCTCATGATGGGGTTCGGCCTGCTGTCCTTCCTCGTTGCGGTTCTGTTCCTGCACCGTCAGCACGACGTCAAGCGGATGTTCAGCTATTCCTCGATCGAACACATGGGCCTCATGACCTTTGCCTTCGGCATCGGCGGGGCGCTGGCGACCTTTGCCGCCCTGCTGCATATGACGGTGCACTCGCTCACCAAGTCCTCGATATTCGTCACGGTCGGCCACGCCGCCCAGCTCGCCGGCACCCAGCGCATCGAGCACATCCGCGGGCTGATCCACACCCAGCCGGCAGTCGGCTGGGGGTTGCTGGCCGGCACGCTTGCCATCGCCGGCTTTCCGCCATTCGGCGTCTTCATGAGCGAGTTCCTGGTGCTGAATGCAACCATGAAGTCCTGGCCGTGGCTGACCCTGCCGCTGCTGCTGGGGCTGGCGATCGCATTTGCCGGCCTGTTCCGCTATGTCCAGCCCATGGTGTACGGGTCTCCGCCACCGGGACAAGTCCGCGTGCGGGCCAACATGCTGCCCGTGGCCGTCCATCTGGCGCTGGTGCTGTGGCTCGGCCTGTCGATACCGCTGTTCCTGTCCCACTGGTTCGAGCAGGCCACCCGCCTCATCTCCGGGAGCTTGCCACTGTGATCGCCCGCCTGCGCAGGCTCTGCGCGGCCGGGTCCGGGTCCGGGTCCGCAGCGCTGCCGGTTTGGGTGGAACGACGTCCTCCCCGGAGCCAGGGCGCGCGATCCGGACCGGTGCCGTCCTCTGTGTACCGAGAGCACCTGTCCGTTTCCGGGCTGCCGGGACTGCGGTCCGGCATGCCCGCCCTGACCTGGGAGATACGGCGGTGAGGGACAGCGCGCGCTTCCACTGGCTCAATGCGTTCCTCGGCCGGCTCCTGGCCGAGGACGTGGCCGTCAAGGAGATCCCTTCCGCAGCCGGACTCGCCCCGGCCCGCGCCATCGGCGTCAACGCCGAGAGCTGGGGCAACCTGGGACAAGAAGCCCGGAACTGGGGTTGCCGCTGGGCCGGCTGCTGGGGCGAGGACCTCGGCGACCATCTGCTCGTCCACACTTGCTTCGAGAAGGACGGCGACTACCTGTTGGCAAGAACCCAGCTGCGCCGCCCAACCCCCATCCTGTCCTCGCACGCACCGTATTTTGCCGCCGCCGACCGCGCCGAACGCCATCTCCAGGATCTGTTCGGCGTTGCCTACAGCGACCACCCGGATCCGCGCCGCTGGATCCGCCATCAGGCCTGGAAGAGCAGCGAATTCCCGTTGCGCCGGGATTTTCCGCTCGCCGGCCATCCGCTGTCGCAGACGCCTGCGGACAATGGATACCGGTTTCTGCTCGCCCAGGGCGGCGGGGTCTGCGAAATCCCGGTCGGTCCGGTGCACGCCGGAATCATCGAACCCGGTCATTTTCGATTCCAGGCAGTGGGCGAAACCGTGCTCCATCTCGAAGAGCGGCTCGGCTACACCCACAAGGGCACCGAGAAGCTGGCTGAGGGGCGTGACCCCGCGGGACTGGCGCGCCTCGCCGCGCGCGTGTCCGGGGACTCCACGGTGACCCACGCCTGGGCTGCCTGCATGGCCATGGAACAGGCCGCCGGGATGGCGCTTCCGGCGCGCGCGCTCGCGCTGCGTGCCATCATGGCGGAGCGCGAGCGCGTCGCCAACCATCTGGGCGACATCGGCGGCATCTGCAACGACGTGAGTTTCGGTTTCGGCTTCTACCAGTTCAGCCGCCTGCGCGAACAGTGGCAGCGCGTCAACCTGGCCGCTTTCGGCCACCGGCTGCTGATGGGGCGCATCGTGCCGGGCGGAGTCGCAGCGGATCTGGCACCTGCGATGGTCGACGCCCAGCGCACGCAGATTCGCGCCATCCGGCCGCAGCTCGCCCGGCTGATGGATATCCTCAATACCAGCCCCACGGTGGAAAACCGGCTGATCGGTACCGGCCGGCTCAGCCAGGCGCTGGCTGCCGAATTCGGCGCGCTCGGCTATGTCGGGCGCGCAAGCGGAATCGATCGGGACGTGCGCCGCGATTCGCCCTATGCACCCTACGACACGCTGACGGTCCCGGTGCCGGTCCACGAAGCCGGAGACGTGGCGGCGCGCATGCGGATCCGTGCCGAAGAGATCGGCAACTCGTTTGCGCTCATCGAACGGCTGCTCGACAATCTCGTCGCGGGGCCGACATGCGCGCCGTGGACAGCTCCCGCGCCCGACGCGCAGGGGTTCGGCCTGGTCGAGGGCTGGCGCGGGGAAACGCTCGCGTTCGTGCGCTTCGGCGAGGACGGTCGTATCGCGCGCTACTACCCCCGGGACCCGAGCACGATCAACTGGCCGCTGCTGGAACTGCTCATCCACGACAATATCGTGCCGGACTTTCCGGTATGCAACAAATCCGTGAACGGATCGTATTCCGGCAGTGACCTGTAACAGAAACTGCGGCCGGTCCGCCTGCCCGGCCACGAAGACGGCCGCACGATCCATCGCCGCGGCCGGCGAGGCTTGCGATCTATGCTGAGGATTCTCGGAAAAATTCAGCGCGTCGGAATCATCACCGAAAGCCTGTCACCGTGGGATGAACCCGCCCTGGGCGAAGTCGGCGCGCAGCTGAAGGCGGCCGTGGGCGAGCGCTTCCGCGGCAGCCTCGCGATCCGCCAGCTTGATGCAGGTTCGTGCAACGGCTGCGAGCTCGAGATCCACGCGCTCGACAACCCCTACTACGGCATTGAACGCTTCGGCGTGCACTTCGTTGCGAGCCCGCGCCACGCCGATCTGCTGCTGGTGACCGGTCCGGTATCGCGCCATATGGAAGAAGCGGTGCGCCGCGTGTACGCCGCCGCCCCCGACCCGAAGCTGGTCATCGCCGTGGGCGACTGTGGCGCCAGCGGCGGTGAATTCGGGGTGAACTACGCCTGCGCCGGCGCGGTTTCGAATGTCATTCCGGTGGACGCGGTCATTGCCGGCTGCCCACCCACTCCGCTCGCCCTGATGCAGGGTATCCTGGAAGCGATCGGGGACCCCAGGTCGCGGGCGGCCGCGGCCTCGCCCTGATACCGGAATCCACTGCGGCGCTCACGGAGTCTCGTCCGGCGCAGGCGCCATCGCCCGCAGGTACGCCCGCGCGCGCTCGACCACCGCATCCGGCAGCCCATTCTTCCGGGCGATGACCAGCCCGAGGGAGCGCCCGCTCTTGCCGACCTGAAGCTGGTAGGTGGGCTGCAACCGCTCCTCGTCGAACGCCATGCTGGCATTCGTCAACCCGCTGTGGTGCGCAGCAAACGCCTTGAGCGGCGCGAGGTGGGTGGTCACGATGCCCTGGACATGCCGCGCGGCCAGCTCGTCGAGCACCGCCATCGCCAGCGCCGCGCCTTCCTCCGGATCGGTGCCGGTTCCGAGCTCATCGAGCAGCACCAGCGTACCGCTGCCGGCATCGCGCAGGATGCGTGTGAGCATCGCTACATGGCCGGCGAAGGTGGACAGGTGATGCTGGAGGCTCTGCGGGTCGCCGATGTCGACGAGCACCCGGCTGAAATTGCCGATGATGCAGTCCCCTTCGGCCGGAATATGCAGTCCGCAATGCGCCATCGTCACCAGCAGGCCGACGGTCTTGAGCACCACGGTCTTGCCGCCGGTATTGGGGCCGGTGACGATGAGCATGGGCTGCCGTGCATCGAGCGTCAGGGTGAGCGGCACCGGATACGATTCACCGCCTCCGGCAAACTGCAGCAGCAGGGCCGGATGATAGGCGCGGTCGAGCCGCAGCAAGGGCGCATCCGCCAGCTGCGGGGCGTGCGCATTGAACTGCGCGCTCAGCTTCCCGGCCGCCAGGGCAAGATCGATCCAGGTCAGCGCATCGAGCATCCGGCCCAGGGCGGGCAGGTGCTCGCGCAGGAAGCCGGTCACCTCGCGCAACAGCGCCTGGGTCTCCACTTCCTGCTGCCCGACCAGGGCTTCGACGCGATTGTTGGCGGCAATCACTTCCATCGGCTCCACCAGCAGATCGCCCTTGGCGCCGGCCGCGCCGCGGCGCACACCGCGAACCCGCCCGGCCTGGCCGGCAGTCACCGCCAGCATCGCGCGCGCACCCTGCCAGACGATGCGGTCCGCCGGCGCCGCGCCTCCGAGCCCGGATCGCCCGATGCATGCCGCGAGCCCGTCGGTGACCTCCTGGCGCGCCGTCCGGATCTGCCCGGCGAGCGCATCCAGCCGCGGACTCGCGTCCTCGCGCACGCGTCCTGAAGCGAGTACGGTCCGGTCCAGACACTGCACCACCTCCGGCGGAGGGTCGAGATGGTCCATCGGGCCCGGATAAAGCGCAGGTCGCGCGGCAACCGCTGGCCGCAGGGCGGCCACGGCCGTGATCACCTGCCGCAGGTTGCGCAGCGCCGTACCCGGCAGTGCCGCACCCGGACTGGATGTCTGCCGCAATGCGGCGCGTATGTCCGGAACCTCCCTGAGCAACGGCGCTTCGCCCGCGTCCAGCGCCGCACGCGCGGCCGTGACGGCGGCCAGCATGGCGCGCGCCGCGCCCGGCTCAGGAGCCGGTTCGATATGCCTTGCGGCCTCCGCACCATAGGGCGTGGACGTGAGCTTCTCGAGCAGTCGCCGTATGGCGTCGAACTCAAGGGCCTTCAGGTCGCTCTGCATGGTTCGGTCCCCGAGGCGCCTGCGGGGGCACCGTCCGCGGCGCCGGCCCGGTCAGCGGTCGGCAGCGCTCTTCTTCGCCACATCGTCGCGTACGTACACCGGCAGCGCGCGCTCGGCGGCCAGTGCTTCGCCGGCAGAGAACCCGTCGGCACCGAGAACGGCCACCGCGCCCGCATGCGGATAACATCGCGGTGTCCAGCCGCCCACCCGTTCCGGCCAGCGCTCCAGAAACCGCGCGGCGTACAGGTCCCAGCCGCTGCCCGCGCCCCACCACCCGGAGTCCAGAGGCAGGGGCAGGTCCGCGGGCGCGGCAACGATCTCGTGGCCAACCAGACGCGGGCGGGCGCGTCCGTCGCGCACGTAGGCGGCCCAGTACACCTGGTTCATGCGTGCATCCACGGCGGTCAGCACGCGCGGACGGGCCTCGGCCTCGGCGAGCGCCGCCAGTGACGATACCGGCACCACCGGCAGGTCCGCGGCGAAGCCCAGCCCCTGCGCGACCGCGGCGCCGATGCGCAGCCCGGTGAAAGAGCCGGGACCGCGCCCGAACGCCACCGCATCGAGCGCGCCGAGCGGCAGGCCGGCATCGCCCAGCAAGGCGTCGATCATCGGCAGGATGCGCTGCGAGTGCTGCTGGCCAAGCTCGAAGCGTTCGTCCACGCGCCCGTCGTCCCAGAGGGCGACCGAGCATGCTGCCGTGGAGGTATCCAGTGCCAGTATCTTCAAGGACGTCGGACCGAGGTGGTGCCGGCCATGATAGCACGCACACCGCCGCCGGCGCTGCGGTCAGCGGCCGCGAACGAGCGGCCTGCGGTCGTCCAGATAGAGCCATCCCTTGACCACGCGGTAGATCACCCAGATCCAGGTGCCGAGCAGCACGAGATAGCCGATGACAAAGATATAGGTCGCCACACCCAGCACCACCAGCACCGCCGCGGTCCAGAACGTGCGTATCTGCCAGCGGAAATGGGACTCGAACCAGGTACCGACGGTGTCGGGCAGTTTGACGTAATCGATGATTACCGCGACCACCAGGCCGACCGGAAACACCAGGCCCACCGCCTGCAAAGCATAGACAACCGTGGCCAGCCTCAGCAGGCGCTTCTCGCCGGCATCGCCGGATTCTCTGGGCGCATCATCCGTCACGAACGCTCTCCCCTTGCAGCGTCATCAGCAGAACATACCGCGACCGGCCGCCCCGGCGCTAGCGGTACTCGCGGTCGCGCTCCAGCAGATTGATGCGCCGGTTGAAGTAATACCGGATGCCAACCATGATGATATTGTTCGTGACGGTCTGGTGCCGCCTTGTGTAACTGGCCCACAGGCCGGAGGAATTGTCGAAGAATTCGGGCTGGTATTCGACCCCGATGCTGTAGGTGTTTTTGAGGTCCTGGCCGTAGGTGGAAAGATCCACGCGCAGGATGTTCGTCGGATACCAGCTGCCGGTGAGGCTGTCGCTGGTGAACCGGTCCAGGGAATTGAACCGCGTCTGGTCCCACGATACGCCGATCGTAAACCGTCGCAGATAGTACTGGGCTGCGGCATCGTAGCTCTTCGTATCGAGCTTGGGGCCGCCGCTGGCGAGAAAAGTCGACTGGCAATGCGCCATGGCCTGCCCCTCGCCGTAACCGGCCGAGACCCGTCCGAGGGACGGATCGCGCAGGAACAGGTTGGCGGCGAGACCCTTCTCGTTCACGATGCAATGCGGCAGGGTGTTCGCCAGGGTGAGGCCGCTGCCCTGGGACTCGAAGTTCGTCGCCAGGCTGTAGTGATCATAGTAGCCCGATACCGAACCGCCGAGATAGCCGACCAGCGGAAAGGTGACGCTGCCGTCGAACGCGTTGACGCTGCTATCGCTGCCGCCAACGGTGTAGATATCACCCGACTTGTAGCCGAGCTGGTAGTGGACCGCCTTCACGGCCTGACCGCCGGCAAGTGCGCTGCCGCCATAGACCAGCAGCAAAGCGGCGAGACAGAGACGTTTCATGGCGTTTCCCATCATCGGCATTGCGTCGGCGTCGGCTCAACCAGAATCTGGCCGCTGCCCGCGATGAACAGCGTGTTGCCGTCGGGGGTGATGGCCATCTTGACGGGTCCGGCGCCCGGGCTGACGGAGAGGCCCGACCCGAGCGGGGCGAATGCGCCGCCGCTAGGGCCGTTGGCCAGGTCGTATGTCAGGACGTAGCCAGAGGAATCGAAGGTATAGGCGCAGTTCGAATCCGGGCTGAGCACCACGGCCTGCGTGGTGCTCAGCAGGGAACCCAGGTAATTGAAGCTGCCGTCGTAGACGTTCGTTCCATTGAGTATGATATGGCCCGCGGATTGGTTCAGAGCCAGAGCCGGGGCAATCCCGTTCTGGTTGATCGCTGCGCTGGTGGCGGCGAAGGACCCGGACGACGCGATGTACTCATAGGCATCGGGCGGTGCGGAAGCGAGCGACGGGTCCCCCTGCTCCAGGGCGACGATGGACCCATCGGCGGAGGCGCCGGGCGTCGCATTGTCGAGGCTGGGCGCCGTCGAGGGCTGGGTGAACGCCGGGCTGCGCGCCGCGTACAGCCAGACCCCGGTGCTGCCCGTAGACCCGTTGCCAGTGGTGACGACGGCATTTCCGTCGTTGGCCACCGCCAGATTCTTGAAATTGACGCCCGTGGCCAGCCCCGGCGCCGGGGTGGGATTGGGCGAGGCAGTCGAAAGCTTGAGCGTTGACGGATCGAGCTGCGTCAGTTCCTGCTGAGACAGCGCCAGCAGCTCATTGCCGTCCGTGGACAATGCGATGTCAACCAGGGGCGCCAGCGCGGTCTGCACCGGGCTCAAACTCCAAGGGCCAGAGCTCAAGGGGTAGCGCCACAGCTCGGGGCTCGGGCCCGAGGACATGTTGGCCACCAGCAGCAGTGCCTGCCGCTGGGCATCGTACAGCAGCTGGTCCACCCCGGTCACGCCGGATGGATAGGAAATGGCCGTGGCACTGTAATTCGTCACCGGGACGATCACGAGACTGGCTTTGGAAGCCGGCTGCAGGCTGCTCGGGGGGAGCACGATCTGAACCGGATAGCTGACCGGAGCGGTGCTG
>JAPTTX010000109.1:0-15930 GCA_028068195.1 Gammaproteobacteria bacterium | reverse complement strand
GAACATGCTGCGCCCACGGCACTCCCTGGCTATCAACAGATCCTTGCTTTTCAAGCTCCACCAAAACGCTGCCGATCTCCGCCCAATTGCTTTCGCCAGAGATTTGCCCCAGGAGGCGGGCCATCTCGGTTTGCTCCGGCGTTGCAAAGAAAAAAAACATCGCTCCGTCTCCGTCTTACCAATGGGATGCCCCCCTCATATCACGAGAATTCTAGGACAATATTCTTAATAAATTCCGTCGCGTGCATTTTGTACTCCTCACGTCCTTACCCGTTTTGTCGCGCTCTCTCGTTCCTCCGTGCAGGTTCGCGCGATTCAATCGCTGGTTTTCCACCAAAACGCGATTTCGTGTTTCGGACGGCTTGCAGGAGGCGCTAGCTATGCGTTTTATGCATTTCTCCATCCTTTTTTGTCCGAGGCACAATGTCTCAAAATCGATATTTTTCTCTTGACTGGCGATCCGCTCTTTGTTATATACCCCTCATCAAATTCATGCACTTGTTTTTTTCTGCGCGTCTGCCTTTTTGGAGGTTTTCCTATGTCACACATTCTTTTGCGATTCATACGCCTCAGCGTTCTCGGCGTTTCAGCCTCTCGAGAGATAGCCCATGCTGCATATCCCGAATTGCCGCTGCCAAAGACGGCACTTCTATAAGATGCGTGCATCTATTGTTTCTTTCGGTTTTTTTTCAGGAGTGTGACCAATGACTCGACATCACCCCCAGCCCGGATCGAAAGCCCCCGATGCTGTCTGCGGCCGGCTTGTTGTCATTGGCTGTGATAAAGGCGGCGTGGCCAAGGATCTTGTGGCGGAAGGGCTCGAGATCGCCCTTCAGCGCCTCAAGATCGATCATCAGCTCATCGAAATCGAGAGCCAGAAGCGCCTCGGCCTGCTCTATCCCCAGACGCATTTCATCGAGGCCGCGGCCGTCGGCGCAGAAGAAATCTACAGGAATCCCGACGCGATCTTCGAGCCAATGGACAAGCTCGCGGAACTCACCCGCCTGAAACCGCTTTCCGTCGCTTGCCTGGGCGCCAATCTGACAACCGCTTTCCTGCGCTGGAGCGAGACGAACGGCGCGCGCTATTTCGGCGATGGCGCCAGCCTGCATTTCATCTGTCTGCTCACGATGAACCGCGCCGCTCTGGCCGCAGGCCTCAGCAATATCTACGATTTCGGCGTGCAATATCCCGCGGGCAGGCGCACCGCAATCCTCAATGAGCACGTAGCGCCATTTGTCGATGGCGATCGCAACCTCGCGGCGAGATTAACCGAAGCCCAGGGTGAAGCCGGACCCATCGGAACGCTGAAGCTCACCCGCATGTCAGCTCCCGCCTGGGGATACCTCCAAACCCTTGGCCCCCTTCAGCAAGTCGTGACGCTGCCAGCGCAACGTCTCATAGACCTCGGCCTCCCAGAGGGACCGGCGTTCCGATCAATGGCCATGCTCGAGAAATGGCTCGAGCACGATCTCGTCGCCCCCCTCTCTACCCTCATCGACCCATAAGGATCCCCCCCCCATGGACAAACAAACGTTATCACAGCAGCAAATTCACGAAGAATGGTCCGGTCAACAGCTCGAGAATTTTCGCCTGTTGCCTCCGGAGGACCGCCTTCTCGCTGTCAAAACCGGCGCCCTCCGCCATTGGACTGCGCAGGACCGGGAGAAAGCTCTGCGCCTTTTTAGCTCCGCTAACGGGCCTGAAAAACTCAAACTTCCCGCGATAAAGGTTCAGGATTTCGGACCTGCGCAAAAGCCCCTCCCGCCGCTCGCCACTCTTTCCGGTCGCGTCGATTTTCTCCTCGCCGCGGCGTTGGGTGGCTGGCTGCTGATCCTCTCCGCATTTTCCGGACATGCCTTCGGGCTCTATTAATTTTCATAGAAAGGAAGCCGTCATGACCAGCACTTCTCGTCCCCTCGCTCTTTTCACCTGGCGGAAGCCGCGGGCGCCAGCCGTCGCTACCACCATCTTCAGTGCCGCCATCATCCTGCCTCTCACCTTTATCATCGTGTTCGGTCTGCTTCCGCAATCCTGGTTAGGCCAAACACGTGGGGTAGAGATCGAGACGGTTGATGCACTCACAACCGCTGCCCGCATCCTCCGGAACAAGGCATTCGATATCGCACAGCCATTTTTTCCGATTCTCCCGAATTTCCTGCGAGGATCGGACTGGCTTTCCTCCCTTCAACAGAATCCTCAACAATCGGCCGAATTTTGGCTACGGCTCTACACAACACTCGCGGCCGTCATCTGGGCCGTCGGCCTGCTGGCATTCCGTTCCTATCGCAAGACGGAACGACTCCAAGGATTCGAACACGTCTCCGGGCCGCGTCTCTGGGAAGGGCGTGCGGCGGTGCGACGCGCCGTAGCCACCATGAAACAGGAAGGAGAAATGGAAAAGACCCCGCTTTTCCTCGCTCCCGATTTTCCGTTGTCCCCTCAAAGACAGAACCTAAGCTTTGCATACATAGGTCGCCAGGGTAGCGGCAAGTCCACCGCTCTCCGGTTCCTCATGCAGCAACTGATCGAGCGTCATGACACGAAGCTCATAGTACTCGACCAGCAAGGTGACGTCGCCGGATCGTGGCCTGATGACGACGTGATTTTCTTTGCTCCTCACGACCGCCGCTCGCATGCCTGGGACATCGGCGCCGATATTGCCACGCGTCAGCAAGCACAAGAGTTCGCCGCCTCGCTTGTGGAAAAGACTGGAGGCGACTCCGTATGGTCAGATGGTGCGCGCTTAATAGCCCAAGCTGTTATCACTGCGCTTCAACTTTGCCATGGCACCAACTGGGGTTTTGTCGAACTTGTGGATGCGCTTCAACTGCCCCCGCTTGAATTGCGTGCCTTCGTTGAGCGCCTTGACGACGGTGTTCTCACCTATCTCTCGATCGACTCAGACGGCGAATATACCCGCACTGCAATCGGCTTCGTTACGAACCTTCAGGCCGCTGCGTTGCCTCTGCTGCGCCCACTGGCGCTGTCTTGGGGAGCGCTCCCCAAGGCGAAGCGTGTTTCGCTTACACAATGGCTTCTCGACGACACCCCCTCACAAAAAACTCTTATCTTGCAAAATAGCACCGACTTCCCCGACATCAGTGCGGCATGGATGCGCCAGGTCATCCAGAAGCTCGTCCGCATCAGCGGCAGCTCCGGCTATGGCCAGAATAAAGATAAGCGTCTCTGGTTTTTGCTTGATGAGTTCCCGCAACTTGGAAAACTGCCGGATCTCCTGACTGTGCCCGAAACACACCGTAAAAACAACGTGACCTTGCTGGTAACCATGCAATCCATCAGTCAGATTTACTCGACCTATGGCAAAGACGCTGCCGATGGGCTTCTCAGCGGCCTTCAAACCAAGGTCATTCTACGCCCAGGCCAGGGAAGCGACCTGGTGGCGATGATAAACAAATGGCTCGGAAAGCTCCGATATCGTGACCCTCGGGAAAGCTGGGTGACGGAGAAAGGCGCACCGAAATCCCTTCCTGAGCACGAAGCTGCCCTGATCACGGCGAAATATCTGGAAGAACTTGGCCTCCAGAAGCGGGGCGTCGATGGCTTGGTGCTCGGGATCGGAGCCGATGCGTATCGTTTCCGTTGGCCTCTTCAGTTTTGGCCGAAACAGCGCCCTGGCACACTCCCAGCCGCCTGGTCTGCCGTCAAAACCAAAAAAGCAAAGGCATAAAATCGCCTTCTATGTGGGAGCCCGACAAAATTTCGGGCTTCCCGTCTCTCAATCGCGACTCTACCAGAACCGCTTACCGAAGCACTCATGTCGATCATCGTGATGATCGATCGCTCAGCCCACTTGAAACAACCCTCAATATGGAGACGAACCCGCCATGAGCCGTTACGAAATTCCCGCCCGCGATCCCAACCTGCGTGTCGTTGTCGGATGGGACAATCCCCTTAAGACTTTTTTTGCTCAGGTCATCCGACCCGCGCCGATTTATGACGACGAAAACGACGATGAGGACGAGGACGAAAGCATGCTACTATGGGTGGGAACCGAACCATGCGCGGTTGTCACCGTTGACGATCTTGCCACGCATCTCGCACCATTCGCGGATCTTGCAAGCGATATCGTTAACCAGCTGCGCGCGGATGGTATCGCCGGGCGCGTTCAACCACTAGGCCCACTTCAGAAGACAGTGTTCTCGGTTATCAATAGTAAGTCTCGCGACGGCGGATGATGCTATGCGGCCTCAAGGCGGCCTGCGCGCGATCGCGGGCCGCCGATGATGCCTCTTATGGCGCGGCGCGCGGAGCTCCTCCGCATGCTCGCCGCCGTGAGACCGGCAACCCTCACGCCCTCCGCCCTACGCCGATCAGCCGGCTCAACGCTGCGTCATGTCAGACTGAGCCTGTCTGAATCCGCGCGTTCGCGCCACCTTCCAACGCCGGCCGAAAATCGGCACATCCCGTGTCCGCACCAACTCCTCCCAGCGGCCGCCTATGGACTGTGCGCATGCCAATGTGCACAGACACCAATTTATCATCCTATTACCTCTTCCCCTACGGCTTAGAGTAATACAGGGTCAATCATCGACGAAAACGGTGAGGAGGGAACGTGGCCAAGCTCGCCCACATGATGATTCGCGTGCTTGATCTTGAAAGATCAAGCGATTTTTATCACCGCGCCTTCGGCCTGGGCGAAGTCCATCGTCTCGACTTCGACGATTTCACCCTCGTCTATCTCCGCAACGCCGAGGCCACCTTCGAACTCGAACTCACCTGGAACAAGCCGCGCAAGGATGCCTATGTTCTTGGCGACGGTTATGGACATGTCGCCTTTGTTGTCGACGACCTCGAAGCCATGTACATGAAAGTCCGCGCATCTTTCCCAAACGTCCAGGATATCAAGGAATTCACAGGGAAGGATGGTCACGCGATCGCCCGTTTCTTCTTCATGCAGGATCCTGACGGCTACAGAATCGAGGTTCTGCAACGCGGTGGCCATTACCAGTAAGCTCTGTCTTTCGACAGCTAGGGAGGCGTACATGTCCGCAATAGAACAATCCAATGCCACTGGTCTCACTCGACGAGGTGCGCTCAAGGGGGGCGGCGTGCTGATCGGGGTTTTGAGTGTAACCTCAGTGCTCGCTCCCTTGGCACCGAGCCGCACCTGGGCGCTTGAACTGGGCGGGCTCGATGAAGCCCAGGCCCGCACGGTGATGATCTTCGTCAAAACTCTTTATCCGCACCCTTCCTTGGAGGACGCGGTCTATGCGCTCGTTGTCAAGGCCATCGACCAGAAAGCTTCGGCGGATAAGGCCACACGGCTAACGCTGGTCGAAGGGATCGACCGCCTGAACGCGATCGGCGGCGGCAATTGGCTCGCGCGCGACCCTGCACTGCAGGAGATCGACGTCGCCGGCATGGAAGGCACGCCTTTCTTCTCGACCTTGCAGGTGGCTACCATAAATACACTCTACAACAACCCCCTTGCCTTCAAACACTTCGGCTACGGTGGAGAAGAGGGCGATACCGGTTATCTGTACAAGGGTTTTAACGAACTCACGTGGCTCCCCGAGCCACCGCTCGAAGCGAGCGGTCCCATCCCCAAGGATGGCTGATTAGACAAACTAACTGACATGGGAGGCGGCAATGGTACAAAATACCGAAAATACGGTGCAGTTTGACAAAAATGACGACAGTGTCGTTGTCATTATTGGCTCGGGTGCAGGCGGGGGGACGCTCGCCAATGAACTTGCCCAGCAAGGCATTAAAGTGGTGGTCTTGGAAGCTGGCGGCTGGCACACCCAGACCGATTTCATTGCCGATGAATGGCCCTCTTTCACCCAGCTCGCCTGGCTCGATCCCCGCACCGCGTCTGGAAGCTGGCGTGTGGCACACGACTTCCCCACTTTGCCGGCCTGGACATGCAAAACTGTGGGCGGCACCACTGTGCACTGGGCAGGAGCAAGCCTTCGGTTGCAGGAGCATGAATTCCGCACTCGCAGCGTCTATGGCGATATTCCTGGTGCCAATCTTCTCGATTGGCCGATCACTCTTGCCGATCTCGAGCCCTTCTACGATCTTGCTGAAAAGAAGATGGGCGTAACACGCACCAACGGCATTCCCGGGCTCCCGGGCAACAATAATTTTAAGGTCATGTACAATGGCGCCGTCAAGGCTGGCTATCGCGAGGTAAACACTGGCCGAATGGCGATCAACAGCGAGCCTCGGGATGGCCGGACCCATTGCTATCAGCGCGGTTTCTGTTTCCAGGGTTGCCGAACGGGCGCGAAATGGTCCACCCTATACACCGAGATTCCGAAGGCGATGGCGACAGGTAAATGCGAACTCCGCGCCCAGGCACAGGTCGTGCGCATCGATCATGATGCACATGGCAAGGCGACCGACGTTCTTTATTATGATGCCTCGGGACAGCTTCTGCGTCAGCGCGCTCGCGCCGTCTGCGTTGCAGCCAATTCCATCGAGTCGGCGCGGCTCTTGCTTCTTTCTGCATCGTCTATGTTCCCGGATGGCCTCGCCAATGCTTCAGGGCAGGTAGGGCGTAACTATATGCGCCATCTGACCGCCTCGGTCTATGCGACGTTCCCCCATCAGGTCGAGATGTTCAAGGGAACGACGATGGCCGGCATCATCGGCGACGAGGCACGGCTTGATCCCAAGCGCGGCTTTGTCGGCGGCTATCACATGGAGACGATTTCGCTTGGTCTTCCCTTCTATGCTGCCTTCCTCAATCCCGGCGCCTGGGGACGTGCCTTCACAGCGGCGCTCGATCAATATTCCTATACAGCCGGGATGTGGATCGTTGGCGAGGATATGCCACGCGAGACCAATCGTGTGACGCTGAATGATACCGTCAAAGACCAGTTCGGGCTGCCCGTGCCCAACGTCCATTACGACGATCATCCAAATGACGCCGCCATGCGCGAGCATGGCTTTCAGCGTGGCACCGCCGTTTATGAGGCGGCGGGGGCGAAAGACATCTACCGTGTTCCGCCCTATCCCTCGACCCACAATCTCGGTACCTGCCGGATGAGCGAAAGGCCGCGCGACGGAGTTTGCAACAAATTTGGCCAGACGCACGATATCGGCAATCTCTTCATCTCTGATGGCTCGCAATTCACCACGGGCGCGGCAGAAAATCCGACATTGACAATCGTCACGCTTGCCATCCGTCAAAGCCGCTACATTGCCGAACAGATGAAACAGGGAGCAATCTGATACACGCTTTCTTGCGTCGGCGCTGACATTGAGCACGCGTGCCGTTGAGGCCGATAAGAGGAAAACCGGTGAGGCGTGGGAGGAAACCATGTGCAAGATCTACGCATCCTCTGATCCTATCCTTTATGAATCCCGCACCCGCGCAGTACGTATCCACGGCGTGGTGACCACGATACGGCTTGAGAACATGTTCTGGCAGGTGATCCAGGAGATCGCCAATAATGAGCACATGACGACGAGCCAGTTTATCGAGAAGCTTTATGACGAGGTCGTGGATCTGCGCGGCGAGATCACCAATTTTGCCTCATTCCTCCGAGTATGCTGCGTCATTTACAAGCAGAATGGCAACGCTTCAGCGGCGGTGGGCGCGCCCGGTAGGGGGGGAAGCGCGATCGGCTCCGACCGCTTGCCTGCTGCAACCGTCTTACCACTCCGCTGAAAGCCGCTTTCGGCAAATGCAGGATCGCCCCCCGAATCTCCTGCCAACCCGGTTTTGTCGAGGTGCCCGTCCCCTGGAACGGGCGCCGATTGGGATCACGCCGGGATTCACATTGGCTGATCGATTCCGCCTTGTAAGGCGCCGCCGATTGCGCAAAAAATTGGCGGCCCGGAGGCCGCCAAGTTTAGGGAGGAAACGTCCAATACGCGAGGCATGGCCTCGCGCGGGACAGGATATACCGCGGCCGGGGATGGCTTCAACTTAAATTTGTGCAATGCAGCATAGCGCCGCGGGCGGCCCTGCCGTTTTGCCGCGCAGCCGGCCCATCAGCCGGCGAGAGCGGACCGGAAGCATTTCCCTCCGGGGAAGCGATTATGCCTTCTCTGCCGGCCGCCTGGGGGCATCGACGCCGAGATCGCGCCCGATCGACCAGATGAGAATATCCCGCTCGTCGCGCAGCGCCGGCGTCCCATCGCCCCCGGCAGCCATGAATGCGCTCAGGATGTTCGCCTTCGCCTTTGCGCCGGCCCGAGTCCGGTTCTGACCGTGGCTATGTATGGCACGGGCCAAGCGCCGCCTTTCCTCGCTGAGCGCCAGCAAATCGTCGGTCGCTTCACGGCCCTCCTGCCCGGTTCCTGCAACTCGACCCGACGGGGGATCCGTGCAGACTCAGCCGAGGATCGACTTCAGCACCGATGCGCCAAGGGTGTATTTCGGATCCACCATGTTGCCCAGCCGTACCCGGCCGCATTGAGTCAGCAGCATGTAGGCGTCCAATGTGTCGAAGCCGTAGTCATGCACCATCCAGCGGACCAGCTCGCGATAGGCGATGCGCGCCGCGTCTTCCATCGGGCGGCCGGAGCCGATGGTCATGATGAACGTGCTCGTCTCCAGCCGCGGCCATGCGATCGTCCAGCCCTTGATCAGGTCGACCTGCACCGTCGTCACCGTCGGATGCTCGATGGCCACGCCGCAGAGTTCGCCGTCGCCCTGGGCCGCGTGGCAGTCGCCGAGATAGAGCAGCGCGCCCTTCACGTTCACCGGCAGATAGATCACCGCATCGACGCCGACATCAGGCAGATCCATGTTGCCGCCGTAGTAGTCCGGCTGCAGCGAGCTGATCGCCTCGATCTCCGGCGAGGTACCGATGGTGCCGATGAACGGCTGGTACGGCAGCGTGATCTTGTCGCTCCAGCGCACGCCGCCCTCCGGTGTCACCGTGACCTTGCGCACCTTTTCGGGCAACGGCGCGTTCAGCAGTGCGGTGGTGCCGGTGCCCACCAGCCCGCCGAACTCGGGGATCAAACAGGTGGTGCCGACCGGCTGCGGCCCGCGAGGGCGGATCGACCGGATATGCACCGCGAGACAATCGCCCTTCTCTGCCCCGTTGACATAGATCGGGCCATTCTGCGGGTTCAGGTAGGGAAAGTTCAGCCTCTCGCTTGGCTTGTCCGTCTCCGACGTGATCTTGCCCTCGAACGCGTCATGCGTTTCGCACAAGACCACGGCGCCGGGATCGACGGTCAGCACCGGCTTGGCGTACGGGCCATAGACGTAGTGATAGGCGCCCTGCTCGGCCTCCGTGATGCTGTGCTCGCGGCCGGGCTTGCCGCGCGCGACGCCCTTGCAGGCCATGATGGACGCTTTCAGCCAGGACATCGGTCAGTCTCCCTGTTCGGTGTTGCGCTCAGACCGCGAGGTAGCGGCGCACCGTCTCGCGATCCTCCAACGTGGCAGGCGCAAGTTCGGCGACGATGCGCCCTTTGTCCATCACGTAGCAGCGTTGCGCCATGCTGCGGATCATATCAATGTTCTGCTCGACCAGCACGATGGTGATGCCGGTGCGCCGGTTCAGGTCCACGGCGATCCGGGCAATGTCCTGCACGATCGACGGCTGGATGCCTTCCGACGGCTCGTCTAGCAGCAGCAAGTCCGGGCGACCGACGAGCACCCGCCCGATCGCAAGCTGTTGCTGCTGCCCGCCCGAGAGAGTGCCCGCCCGCTGCCGCCGGCGCTCGCGCAGAATCGGAAACACGTCGTAGACGGCGGTGTAGTCGGCGGCAGTGCCGCGCCCCAGGCTCTCGCCCACGCGCAGGTTCTCCTCCACCGTCATGCGCGGGAACACGTCCCGCCCCTGCGGCACATAGCCGATGCCACGCCGCACGCGCTGATGCGCCGTCAGCGCCTCCAGCTTCTCGCCGCGCAGCCTGATGCTTCCGGCCGTGGTCGCGAGCAGGCCGATCAGCGTCTTCATCAGCGTGGACTTGCCGACGCCGTTGCGGCCGATCACCGAGACGATCTCGCCCTGCTGCACCTCCAGGTCCACGCCCTGCAGCACCGGCTTTCCGCCGTAGCCCGACCGCAGCCCATGCGCCACGAGCAGCGGACCCTCAGACATGGTGGTATCCTTGGCCGAGATAGATCATCGCGACCCGCTCGTCCGCCATGATCTCGGCGATCGTGCCCTGTGCAAAAATGCGGCCCATGTGCAGCACCGTGACCTGATGCGCCACTTGGCGCACGAAATCCATGTCGTGCTCCACGGCAAGGATGGTCATGCCGTCGGCGTTCAGCCGCTGCACCATCTCGCCGGTCGCGTGCGTCTCGTCGGGCGACATACCGGCGGTCGGCTCGTCGAGCAGCAGCAGGCGCGGCCGCAGGCTGATCGCCATGCCGATTTCCAGCCACTGTTTCTGCCCGTGGCTGAGGTTGCCGGCTGGAAGCTCCGCCGCATCGGCAAGATTGAGGAAGGCCAGAAGCCGCGCAATCTCCTCGGCCTGCGAGTGGCCCTGAAGGTGATGTTGCAACGCGATCGTCAGATTCTGCCGCACGCTCAGCGCGCCAAAGATACCCGGCACCTGGAACTTCACGCTGATGCCCTTGCGGATGCGCTGGTGCGGCAGCAGCGCGGTGATGTCCTCCCCGGCATAGAACACGTGCCCGCTGGTGGGCGCATATTCGCCGAGGATCAGGCGGAACAGCGTGCTCTTGCCGGCGCCGTTAGGGCCGATCAGGCAGTGAATCTCGCCCTCGCGCAGCGCCAGATTGACATCGGCGGTGACATGAAGCCCGCCGAACCGCTTGTTCAGCGTCCGCGTCTCCAGCAACGGACTCATGCGCCGGGCATCCGGCGCCGGGCGGCGAGCGTGATTAGGGAGCCGATCAGGCCGCGCGGTGCCAGAAGTACCGTCAGCAGCAGCAGCAGGCCCATGACCACCAGGGCATACTGGCTGCCATAGATGGTCAGCAACTGGAACACTGACAGCACGACTATCGTGCCCACGAGCACGGCGCTGAGGTCGCTGCGCCCGCCGACGGCCACCCAGACGATCGGCAGTGCCGCCGCCGTCAGGCCCATGCTCGACGGTGTGATATACTGGCCCCACGCCGTGTACAGCACGCCGCTGAGCCCTGCGAGGCTGCTGCCGATGACGAAGGCGGCAAGCTGGTAGCGGCGCACGTCGTAGCCGAGCATGGTGGCGCGTTCCGGGTTCTCGCGGATCGCCACCAGGACGTTGCCGAAACGCGAGTTCACCAGCACGCGCAGCGCCAAATACACAACCACCAGCAGCGCCAGTGTCACGTAGTACAAGGGCACATCCGGCAGCAACGCGATATTGCCGCCGGGCCACGGAATGGTCAGCGGCGGCATGCCGCTCATGCCGTTGAAGCCGTTCAGGCGCGCCGGCCCGATATGCCATTCCGGCCCGGCGGTCTGCGCCATGAACCGCTCGAACACCAGCGTGATCGAGAGCGTGACGATGCCCAGGAACACGCCGCTGATCCGCCCGAAGAACAGGAAGTAGCCGAGCAATGCAGCAAACCCGGCCGCCAGTGCGACGGCGGCGAGCAGCGCCAGCAGCGTGATCCCGTGCGCGGCACCGAAGTCGAGCGTCAGCACGCCGTAGGCGTAGCCGGCAAGTCCGAAGAACGCTGTCTGGCCGAAGCTGAGCGCACCCGTGTAGCCCCAGATCACGCACAGCCCGAGTGCCATGAAGGTCCAGTTGAAGAAGTAGATAGTGTTGCCGACGGTGTAGCCGTCGGTGGTGAGCGGATAGAGCGCGGCCAGCGCGACCACCAGCACCACACCCGACCAGAACAGCTTCCCGCGCCCGGCGGTCTGCGGGCCTTCCAGCGTCTGAAAGATCCTGTGCAGCATCTCAGGCCCGCTCCCGGAGCAGCCAGCCGGATATGCCCTGCGGCAGCACGCGGATCACCACGATCACGGCCAGCAGCAGGCCGATCTGCCCAAACAGTTGGCCGGCCCACGATGTCATCCCCGCTTTCACGACACCTAGCACGGCGGCGGCCGGGGCGGTGCCGAGGAACACGTCGGCGCCGCCGACCACCACGGTCACGAACGCTTCCATGATGAACGTGCCTCCCATCGTCGGCACCATCGTCATCGTCGGCGCGTACAACCCGCCAGTGATGCCCGCGAGCGCCGCACCAAGCCCGAAGGTGATGCTGTAGATCAGGCGCGTGTTGACGCCGAGAGCCTCCGCCATGTGCGGCACCTGGATGGTGGCGCGGGCCAGCACCCCGAACCGGGTCCAGTTGAACAGCAGGTACAACGCCACCAGGATCGATACCGCCGCAGCCATCAACACCAGTCGGTACACGGAGTAGGAATACGGCCCGACGCTGATGCTGCCGAGCGGCGTGCCGACGCCTGGGAGGTTGGGGCCTAGCATGATCAGCGTGCCCTGCGAGGCCATCAGGCTGATGCCCCAGGTGGCGACGATCGTGTCGAGCGGGCGCGCATAGAGATGCCGCAGCACGAGCCGCTCCATCACGATGCCGACCAGTCCCGCAGCCACACCGCCGGCGAGGATGGCCGCCGGCAGCGGCAGGCCGGCCCGTGCCGCGCTGACGCTGAAATAGGCGCCGCACATGATCAGCTCGCCATGCGCGAGATTGATCACGCCCATCATGCCGAACACGATCGCGAGTCCGCAGGCGCTGAGGACGAGGAACGCGAACGCATCTCCCGTCTGGTAGAGGACGCTGAAAAGGACGGCGAGTACGGTCATGCTTGGGGCCGGATACCGCTGTGTTCAGGTGGGAAGGAGTCCGAGGGGCGTGCGCGCCCCCCAGTTTGCCGAATTACTTCGGCGGCGGGTTGCTCGGCGTGTACTGCGCGTTCGGATTGTTCTTGGTTAGGTCGCATCCAGCCTCGCCGAGCCAGTACGGCTTGATGTCGTGCCACACCTTCGGGAACGTGATCGAGTGATCCTCCCCCACGCGCGCGAGGTAAATCGTGTGGGACATGTGCTGGCTCTTGGGGTCGATGCACACCTTCCCCTCCGGCGCTTCGTAGCACACGTCGCCCTGCGCGATCACCTTGCGCAGATCGTCACGCTTGGTCGAGCCTTTCGCGCGCTCCACCATCTCCTTGTAGAGATAGACGGCGGTGTAGGAGTTCTCGGCTTCCTGGTTGATGTACGGCTCCTTCGGAAACTTCGCGTGCCAGCGCTTGACGAACTCCTGGCTCTTTGGATCGCTGACCTCCTCGATCCAGTTCGTGGTGACGTACATGTTCGCCAGGCTCGGCGGCTTGAACCGCTTGTGCTCGTAGCCCTGCCCGACGTTCACCGAGCTGCCCATCGGCACGTGCAGGTTGGCCGAGGCCGCCTGCTCGTAGTACGATGCCTGCGCGGTGCCGACCAGAAGCGTCATCAGGATGTCCGGCTTCGCCGCCTGGATGTTCTGGATGGTCTGCGAGAACTGCGAGACGCCTAGCGGGATGAACTCCTCGCCCACCATCGTCCCACCGTTCTGCTTGACGATGTTGCGCACCCATTCGGCGGAGATCTGGCCGAAATTGTAGTCGGCAGCGATCGTGTAGACGCGCTTGCCGTATTTCTCCATCATCCAGGGGATGAGGGTCGAGAACTGCTGCTCCGGCACCGCGCCGGTGACGATCATGTGCGCGTCGCACACGCCGCCCTCGTACTGGTTGTTGTAGAATGCGAGCCCGTTGAGCTGATCGACGATCGGTCGGTACGCCTCGCGCGAGGCGCTGGAGAATCCGGCGAACACCACGTCCACCTTGTCGCGTTGCAGCACGCGACGCATGAATTCCTGGTAGCGCGTGTTGTCCGACTGGGTGTCGTAGATCACCAGCTCGATCTTGCGCCCGGCGATGCCGCCAGCGGCGTTGATCTCGTCGGTCGCGAGCTGGATGCCATGGACCTTGCCGATGGTTGCGAGTGCGAAGTCGCCCGACTGGTCCTCCAGTACGCCGAGCTTGATCGGGTCCGCTGCGTGCGCGGGCGAAAGCCCAGCCAGCAGGCCCGCGGCCAGCACCGTTCCGAACACACTATGCAGTAATATTCGACGCATTTGTTTCACCTTTCCCTGTTGTCCCGCGACCCTGATCAGGCCGTTCAGCAGCGGTCAGCCACGCTTCGCAGTACTGCTCCAGCGTTTGCCGCGCCCACATGCTCTGCCGGCGTAGCAGATCGTAGGCCGCGTCGTCGCTCAGTCCGCACTCATGCATCAGCCGCGCGACCGCCTTGATGAGGAATCGCCGACCCTGTCGGCGGCGCTCATGCTCGGCGAGCCGCGCCTGCAGGTCGCGGCGCCCACGGAACTGGTTGATGCTAAGGAACAGCGCCGAATACACTGCGGACGGATGCACGGGCTTGCGCAGCGTCGCGGTGGCACCGACATCCATCAGCAGCTTCAGTCGGCTCGGCGCGTCGCTGTCGGTCAGCCCGATCACCGCGACCGGCGGTATCTCGCCCCCCGGGCAAAGCATGGCGCCCAGCTCCGGGCCGAGATCGGCGTCGGCGAAGATCACGTCGCGCTCCGGCAGCAGGTTCGCGAGGTCCGGCATCGCCGGAGGCTCGATCCGCGCGACGCTGAGGCCAAGCCGCAGCAGCACGGGCTCCAGCGCCTCGTTGGCACCGCCGGGTGCAGACAACAGCGACGCTCGCACGCCGCGAAAGTTCTGCAGCAACCGCGGGCGCATCATTGCACGATCCGCAGCCGGGGCCGCGCCTCCGTCGTATCGAAACGTGCGGAATGCCAGACCAGATAAGGGTCCGGTCGTACCGGCGCCGGTTCCTCGACGACGATCTCGAAGCGCGTGTCACGGGTGGAGCGGCCGATGCGCGGCGTCAGCCAAGCGTGCAGCGAGTCCGGGTCGATCCAAACGTCGCCCTGCGGCGCGGCGACGTGCCGGCCGCGCACTGCCGCCTTCACCGCTGAAGCGTCGGTCGCGCCCGCCGCCTCCAGGCTGAGAGCCAGCAGCTTGACTGCAACATACGACGCCTCGGCGTCGGCGCAGACGGCGGGGCCATCGGGAAAGCGCGCGGTGTACGCGCCGACGAAGCGATCACTTTCCGCACTGCGGACCGACGAAAAATAGACACTGGCACTCAGATGCCCGTCCACCGCCTCACTGCCAATCGCCTCCAGTTCTGGCTCCGAAAGGCTGCAGCTCGCAACCGGCATCTCCGCCGCCTGGTCGATGCCGCGCGCAACCGCCTCGGCCCGGAATGCACGGAAGAAGGCATACGCGGACGTGCCGACCAGCGCGCTAAACACGAAATCCGGCCGGGCCTCGAAGATCGCCCCGATGACGGGGGCAAAATTCGTCTCGTTCATGGCGAAGTACCTTTCTGCAAGAACGGTTCCGCCGCGCCTGACAATATTCTCCCGTAAGACCCGGTTGTTTTCCCAGGCCCATATGTAGTTGGAGCCGACGCAGAAGACGCGCGGTCCGTAGTTCCTGATCAAGTATTCCGTCAGAGGCAGTAGGTGTTGATTGGGTATGGCTCCGGTATATATGACATTCTCGGAACTCTCAAAACCTTCATAGTGAGATGGGTACCACAGCACTCCATCATATTTTTCAAATAGAGGGATGACTTCTTTGCGACTGGACGAGGTGTAGCAACCGACAACTTGCAACACACCCTGCCCAAGCAGATCCGCTGCCGCCGCCCGGTAGGCGGCGAGATCGCTGCCCGGATCACGGATCAGGGCCTCCAGCCGAATGCGCTCCTCGGCATTCACCTCTTCGGCTGCCAGCAGCGCCCCATTCAACATGGCGCGTGCGACGACCCTATAAGGGCCGGTCGAGGAAAACATCAAACCGATGCGGAAGCTGGTTCCGGCCACGCTCACCCCATCACGCCGGACGGAGAAAGCAACCGCACGGCAATGGCATCGTTGCCTGTTGGAACAGCGTTGGCCGACAACGCGATATTGAGCAGCTCTGCTCCGCGTCTTACTGTAACAAATAACCGGGTATCCGGCGTGTGTCAAGCCGGACGCAG
>JAPTTX010000037.1:0-3378 GCA_028068195.1 Gammaproteobacteria bacterium | reverse complement strand
ATCAACAGCGCGTACCCTGACCCGAACCTGCCGGTCACTTCGCAGCTTTCAGGCTATTACGTCAAGGCGGGTTACATGCTGCCGACGAAGGTCGGCATCGGCCGCCTCCAGTTTTTTCTGCGTCACGAGACATCGAGATATCATCTGCTGTCTGGATTTGATGACCAGCAATGGAACAGCGCCGGATTCAACTATTACATAAGCGGCCAGCAGCTGAAGGTGAGCGGCGAGTTTGCACGCATCACTTTCAACAAACAGGACCCGCTCAATCCGTCGCTGCAGAACTACAATCAGGCGACGCTCGGCCTGCAACTGCTCTTCTGACGGGCTTCGTGCTCTCGCGTCCGGCTGGTACAGCCCGGATACGCCGCCGGTTACAGATAGATTGGCCTGGCCACACAGGCCCGGATGAAGGGGCCAGAAAACAGCAGCGCCGCGCCCGGAAGGCGCGGCGCCAGATACTGCCTTACTTGACGTCCAGAGCCTTGAGCGTGGCCGGGCCCGCGTAACCCGTTGCCTTCAGACCATGCTTGGACTGGAATTCCTTGATGGCTGCACGCGTGCGCGCGCCCATGAAGCCGTCCGCCTTGAGCTTGGCACCGGCCTTGTTCAGCGCTTCCTGGACTGCCTTCACCTTGGCGCTCGCTGCGGCGCGCATGTGCGTCTTCATCGTCATCTTCGAGCCATGATGGGCCGAGCACGGATTGGCGGGCATTGCCGCAAAAGCGGACGGGGCCGCAGCGGCTCCAATGATCACGGCGACGGCGCCGGCCAGTATCGTATTAACAGATTTTTTCATGTTTTCTCCCGTTGGTATGCGATTTGACTGAATTCCCTTCGGACCGCCGCAAGACATCTGCCAAAGACCTTGCGACCGCTGGCTTCCTCCGGTGGCGGGAAGGGCATGCCAGTATACGCCATGGCGGATTTTCGCAATACGTCCATGTGGGTCCCTGCACCCGGGGTGCATCGTCTGTTCTGGATTATCTGGAGCGGTTCCACCCAGAGGGTCCGGCACCTGGCAGCGTTAATGTTCGCCGGAACCCTTTATCTGGCGAAATCTACCGTACAGCAGCATCAGGGTCTGTCTGGGATCACCCGGACAAGCAGCTTTGGTGAAACGGTGTTTTGGAATATATTCACATGTTCGCCTGCAGCCCGGACCCATCATGGACAACCTTCCGCACAGCAGTGGCTTTCTCCGCATACGCGGAGCGCGCACGCATAACCTCAAGAACATCAGCGCAGATCTGCCTCGAGACCGGCTGATCGTGATCACCGGGCTGTCCGGTTCCGGCAAATCGTCGCTCGCGTTCGATACCCTGTATGCAGAGGGGCAACGGCGCTATGTCGAGTCGCTTTCGGCCTACGCCCGCCAGTTTCTGTCGATCATGGAAAAACCGGATGTCGACCTGATCGAGGGGTTGAGTCCCGCGATTTCCATCGAGCAGAAATCCGTATCGCATAATCCCCGGTCTACCGTCGGCACCGTGACGGAGATCTACGATTACCTGCGTCTGCTTTATGCGCGGGTCGGTGAACCGCGCTGCCCGGAACATGGGCTCACGCTGGACGCCCAGACCGTTAGCCAAATGGTGGATCACCTGGTTGCGCTGCCGGAAGGGACACGGCTGATGCTGCTCGCACCCATGGTGCAGGAACGCAAAGGCGAGCATACCCAGCTCCTGGACAGCCTGCGCTCCCAGGGCTACGTGCGCGCTCGTGTCGATGGGCGGGTCATTGAACTCGACGATCCGCCGGTGCTCGAAAAAAACCAGAAGCACAGCATCGAGGCCGTCGTCGACCGCGTGGTGGTGCGCGCCGGCCAGGAACAGCGCCTCGCGGAATCGATCGAGACCGCACTTGCTCTCGCCGATGGGGTCATCCGTGCCGTAACGATGCCCGAGGATGCCCGCCCTGCCGAAGAGCATGTTCTTTCCGCACGCTATGCCTGCCCCCAATGCGGCTACAGCCTGCCCGAACTTGAACCAAGACTTTTTTCCTTCAACAATCCGGCAGGCGCCTGCCCGTCCTGCGACGGCCTGGGAGTCCGCCAGTTTTTCGACCCCCAGCGCATTGTCACTGACCCCACCCTCAGCCTGCCTGCCGGGGCCATCCGCGGCTGGGACCGGCGCAATATCTTTTACTACCACATGCTCGAGTGCCTGGCTGAACACTACGGTTTCGACCTGGACACGCCATTTGGCGAACTGCCTGAGGCGCTGCGCACGGTAATCCTCTACGGCAGCGGCGAGGAGATGATCGTTTTCACCTATCTCGGCGACCGTGGCAATTCGCAGCGCCGCCGGCATACGTTTGAAGGCGTCATCCCGAACATGGAGCGCCGGTTCCGCGAAGCCGAAGCCGGTGCTGTGCGCGAGGAGCTGTCCAGGTTCCTCGGGTCCCAGCCGTGTCTTGACTGCAATGGCGCCAGACTGCGGCTCGAGGCGCGCAACGTGTTTGTGGGCGACAGGCCTATCCATGAAGTCGCGCAGCTTCCGGTAGCTGCTGCGCTGGCATTCTTCCGTGATCTCCAGCTGTCCGGATGGCGCCGTGAGATCGCCGGCAAGATCGCGACGGAGATCAGCAGCCGCCTCGGTTTTCTGGTAAACGTCGGGCTTGATTACCTTACGCTCGCGAGATCGGCACATACCCTGTCCGGCGGTGAAGGCCAGCGCATCCGGCTGGCCTCCCAGATCGGCGCGGGTCTCGTCGGCGTCATGTATGTGCTCGACGAACCATCGATCGGTCTGCACCAGCGTGACAACGCACGCCTTCTTGATACCCTTCGCCACCTGCGCGACACGGGCAATACCGTGATCGTGGTCGAACACGATGAGGACGCCATCCGGGCCGCAGACTACGTACTCGATATTGGTCCGGGTGCAGGCGTGCACGGCGGACAGATTGTCGCCCAGGGCCGGCCGGAGGAAATTGCCCTCCAGCCCGGGTCAGTCACCGGCCAGTACCTTTCCGGTGCCGAATTCATCGCTGTTCCTGAAAAGCGTACACCCGCCGACGCCAGCCTCCAGATTGTGATCCGGGGCGCGGGCGGCAACAATCTGAAAAACGTCGACGTATCCATTCCAGTCGGGCTTTTCACCTGCGTCACCGGCGTGTCCGGTTCTGGCAAGTCGACACTCGTCAACGACACTCTGTTTGCTGCGGCTGCCCACCAGCTGCACGGCAGCAGCGTCGAACCGGCGCCGCACGGGTCGATCGAGGGGTTGCAGCACTTCGACAAGGTCATAGACATCGACCAGAGTCCGATAGGGCGCACGCCGCGTTCCAATCCTGCGACCTATACGGGGCTTTTTTCTCCGCTACGGGAGCTTTTTGCCGGAACACCGGAAGCGCGCACCCGCGGCTATTCTCCCG
>JAPTTX010000085.1:0-3402 GCA_028068195.1 Gammaproteobacteria bacterium | reverse complement strand
GCAGGTCCGCAACGTCGGCGTGTTCGCGCGTGTGTCTCCGGAACAGAAGCTGCGCCTGGTGCAGGCGCTCAGGGCGAACGGCGAAATCGTTGCGATGACCGGAGACGGAGTCAATGACGGTCCGGCGCTCAAGGCCGCGCACATCGGCGTGGCGATGGGCGGGCACGGCACCGATGTGGCGCGCGAGGCGGCGGGTCTGGTGCTGGTGGATGATGACTTTTCCTCTCTCGTCCACGCGGTCGATACCGGTCGCCGTATTTCGGACAACCTCCGCAAGGCGATGGCGTACATCATCGCAGTGCACGTGCCGATCGCTGGTCTGTCCCTGATCCCGGTTCTGCTTGGATGGTCACCGCTACTGATGCCGGTGCACATCGTGTTTCTGCAGCTTGTGATCGATCCTACCTGTTCTGTGGTATTTGAAGCCCAGGATGCCGAAGCCGACGTGATGCGGCGACCGCCGCGCGATCCCGGTGCAGGGCTGTTCGGCCGCCGGGTAATCGCGCTCAGTGTACTCCAGGGATCAGTGGTGCTGGCGGTGGTGGTCGGCATGACCGGGTTCGCGAGGCATCAGGGGTTGGGTGAAGAGCAGATACGTACACTGGGTTTTGTCACGCTGGTCATATCGAATCTGGCGCTGATTCTTGCCAATCTCTCCTGGTCGCGGCCGGCACTTGCCGCTCTGCGGTCATCCGGCGCGGCGCTTTGGGGCGTCACCGCCGGGACCCTGGCCATCCTCGCCGCCGTAGTCTACGTTCCGGAGCTGAACAGCCTGTTCCGGCTCGGGCCGCTCGGAGGCCCTTATCTGCTGGCGGCTGCCGCCGCCGGCGCAGCCAGCGTGCTCTGGTTCGAGCTTTACAAGTGGTGGCGCCGGCCAAAACCTGTCTCCTAGGCGCTGACGCCCGGGGCAGGCCGGTAATGCCCCCGCACAAAGCATTGGCCGGTCCTTGCGCTCAGTCCCGCCTTCATCTCCGGGGCGTGGCAGGGTTTCTGCGGCACAGGCCCGTCCGGCTGGAGTGCGGCAGACGGTCAGGCATTTGCGGTATTCGGCGGTTCCGCGGAATCTGCCTATAATCACCGCTCGGGCCCCGCGGGGCCACCGGAGATACCGGCACCGCACCATGTCATTTCTGGACAGCTGGAACGAAGAACAGCAGTCATCGTATCTGTACCGGGTGATGGCCCAGGTCGAAGCCAATCCGGCCAGGTCGGCACTTTTTGAAAACCTCGCGCGCGCGGCGGATACCCAGGCGCAGATCTGGCTGGAGCGGATACGGGGTAGCGGTGGTTCTCCACCCCCGGCCTTCCGGCCTTCGTTCAGGGCCCGTCTGGCAGCGTATCTGGTCCGTCGCATAGGACCACGCCGGCTGCGTCCGGTGCTGGCGGCGCTCAAGGTGCGCGGGATGTCGATCTACACTTCCTCAGCGCCAGTTTCCGGTCATGCCATGCCGGTTTCCGTCGAGGATATCGGGCGCCGGCATGAAGGCGTCAGCGGCGGCAAGCTCCGGGCAGCGGTATTCGGGATCAATGACGGACTGGTTTCGAACACCAGCCTGATTATGGGCGTGGCCGGCGCTGCCGCCAGTAGCAGATTCATTCTTTTGTCCGGCATTGCCGGGCTGCTCGCCGGCGCGTTCTCTATGGCCGCGGGGGAATATGTCTCGATGCGCTCCCAGCGCGAGATGTACGAATACCAGATCGGTCTCGAACGCAAGGAGCTGGAGGAGTATCCGGAAGAAGAGGCCGAAGAGCTGGCGCTGATCTACAGCGCCCGCGGCCTGTCGCTTGATGAAGCGCGCCGCGTAGCGCGCGAAATGGTCAGCAACAGCGAGCATGCCATCGATGCGCTGGCGCGCGAGGAGCTCGGACTGAATCCCGATGACCTCGGTTCTCCGCTGGGAGCAGCTGTATCGTCATTTGCGGCGTTTGCCGTCGGCAGCGTGGTACCTCTGGTGCCGTTCGTGCTTGGGATCGGCAGCCATGCCCTGTGGACCAGCGCCGCGCTGGCGGCAGTGTCTCTGTTCGCCGTCGGCATGCTGCTCAGCCTGTTTACCGGGCGCCATGCCTGGCGAAGCGGGCTGCGCATGGTGATCCTGGGCGCGGCCGCTGCTGCCGGCACTTTCGTGATCGGAAAAGCACTGGGAGTGGCCCTGTCGTGACAGTCCTTGGCGCGGGGTCGCGACGGCAAGCCGAGGGTCACGCGGGAACAGGGATCCATGCCAATCATGGACCGGGATGAATGTTGTCGGGTTCGTTTCGCGGGAGAAAACAGTGATCAGAAGGCTGAGCATCGCAACCGGCAGGCAGGGACTGCACGAAATCACTCCGGTGGTCGAAAGCGTGGTGCGCCAGGAGGGTGTGAGGGAAGGGCTGTGCACGATCTTCGTCCAGCATACGTCAGCGAGCCTGCTGGTGCAGGAAAACGCCGACCCGGCCGTCTGCCATGATCTCGAGCAGTGGCTGAACCGCCTTGTGCCCGAGGATGCCGGGCTCTACACCCACGGCTCGGAGGGTCCGGAGGACATGCCGGCACACATCAAATCCACCCTGACCGCGAACAGCGTCTGCGTGCCGATCATCGATGGCAGTCTTGGTCTTGGAACGTGGCAGGGAATTTTCCTGTGGGAACACCGCAATCACCGGGACTCGCGGCAGGTCATCGTGCACATCCAGGCCTAGTGCGGACACAGCGGTGCCCCCGGGAATTGTCAACGGTCGCTAGAGCGATATAGGATAACGGCTTTCCTGAAAGAAGGTTTGCCGATGGAAGTGCCGCCCCAAAGCGCATGGGGAAAAAGGTGGCAATATGAACAAGAACAACGCAGATTTGTACCAGATATCATCAGCTTATGACGGTCTTGAGTCTCCGGGCTGTGGCGCCCGTCCAGACTACTTCCGTGAACGCGCATTTTCAGGACGTCCCGCTTCGCGGGCAGACCGGCAGATCCTGCGGTGGTTGTTGAAGGCTGCGGGAAATCCACCAGTCCGGTTTCTCCTCTGGAACGGCGAGGAAGTGGGGGACGATGCCGTGACGCCGGTAGCGCGGATATTCCTGGCCGACCGCGCGGCACTGCTGCGTCTGGCCATCAATCCCGATCTGAATTTCGGCGACTGCTACAGCTCGGGGCGCATCGAGATCGATGGCCACCTCGTGCAGTTCCTTGAGACCATCTACAGGGCATCGGCGTGCCTGCCGGCAGGCAGCCTGAAGCAGCGCCTGATGTCGCGCAGCGGACATGCACGTTCCAACTCGCTTGTGGGGTCGCGCGATAACATCCACAGCCACTATGACATCGGCAACGAGTTCTACCGCCTGTGGCTTGATGAGCAAATGGTGTATACCTGCGCCTATTTTGGCGATGCCTCCATGACACTCGAGCAGGCGCAGGTCGCCAAGATGGA
>JAPTTX010000018.1:0-3422 GCA_028068195.1 Gammaproteobacteria bacterium | reverse complement strand
CCGTCAGGATCGTGCCAGCGAGTTCCATGTCCTGCATGAGCACGGACTCGGTCAGCTCGAGATCGAGGTAGCGCGCATCAAGCCCGCTTTCCGTCAGCGCCCCCTCCACGGCGGCAATCAGGCTCCTGTCGCGCAGCTGCTTGCTCGACAGATTGACCGCCACCTGCAGCGTCGGGAAACCGGTGTCGTGCCAGGCCTTGATCTGGGCGCAGGCGGTTTTCAGCACCCACTCACCGATGGGTATAATCAGGCCGGTATCCTCGGCCAGCGGGATGAAGTCGAGCGGGGGGATTAATCCGTACTCAGGATGCTGCCAGCGCAGCAACGCCTCCATGCCGCGGATGCGCCCGGTCTTTATATCCACGAGCGGCTGGTAATGCAGCCTGAGCTCCTGCCGTTCGAGCGCCTGCCGCAGTCCCGTTTCGAGTTCCAGCCGCCGCGCCGCCCGGGCGTTGAGTTCCGGCGTGTAGAACTGGAAGGTGTTGCCGCCCAGTTCCTTGGCGCGATACATGGCGATATCCGCGTCCCTAAGCAGATTGGTGGTGTCCTTTTCATCCAGGGGGTAGAGGGTGATGCCGATGCTGGGGTTGACAAACAGATTACGGCCAGCGATCCGAAACGGCGAGAGGAACTGATCCAGGATTTTCTGCACCACGTGCGTGACGTCATCCACGTGCGCGACGTTGGTCAGGACGACGGTGAACTCATCACCCCCTAAGCGCGAGACGGTGTCACCGGGGCGTAGACAGGCAGCGAGGCGCTCGGCCACGCTCCCTAGCAGTGCGTCCCCGATTTCATGTCCCAGGGTATCGTTGACGGTCTTGAAGCGGTCAAGATCGAGGAACATCACTGCCACCAGGCGCCCCAGCAGGTTCGCTTCGGCCATGGCCCGTTTCAGGTGGTCCTGGAGCAACATGCGGTTCGGCAGTCCGGTCAGGGGATCGAAGTGCGCCAGTTGACGCAATCGTTCATCCGTTCGCCGGCGCTCGGTGATGTCCTTGCCGGTGGAGACGAAGCGCACGAGGTTGCTGTCCGCGTCCTTCAGGGGCGTGATGGTCTTTTCCTCGTAATAGAGGGAACCGTCCTTCTTGCGGTTGACCAGGACGCCTCGGAAGACCCGGCCGGCTAGGATGGTCTGCCACAGCTCCTCGTAGAAACGCTGGCCGTGCTCACCAGACTTGACCACGCCGGCATTTTTCCCCAGGACCTCGAGCCGGGAGTAGCCTGTGGTCCGCTCATAGGCCGGGTTGGCGTACTGGATATTGCCCTGCAGGTCGGTGATCACGACCGTATCGTCCATTTGTTCGACCACGCGGGAGAGTTCGCGCATCTGCGCCTCCGCCTGCCGGCGCTCGGTGATGTCCTGGATTATGGCGACGAACACCGGCGGGGTCTCACCGCAGGAAAGCTGCAACCGCACTTCGACCGGATACTGGCTGCCGTCCTTGCGTTTGTGTACGGTCTCAAAGACCAGCGATTGCATCTCACCCTGCCGTAGCGGAACCAGGAGGGACTCGAAACTCTGTGGGGTGAACTCTGGCTTCAAGTCGAGCGGCGTGAGCGCTTTCAGTTCCTCTAGGGTGTAACCGAGATTCTGCTGCGCGCCGCGGTTTACCTGAATGAAGCGCAGGCTGTCCGCGTCGAACACATAGATTTCATTGGCGGAGTCGTCTAGGATCCGCCCCAGGCGCGCGAGCAGGTTCTCCGCCTGTTTGCGCTCGGTCAGATTGATGAACGCCTCCGAGATCACCTTCTACCCATCATCGCCGAACATCATGGCGCTGCGCAGCAACGGAATCAGCCGGTTCTGATTCGAGAGGCCGGCAATCCCATCGAGCTCGATCTTGGACCGCCCCTGCTGCACCGGACAGTGGCCGCAGGTCTGGAAACACGGCAACAGCGCATCGCAGGTTCGCCCGACGAGCTCGCGTTCGTCCACGCCGAACAGATGCTCGCCTGTCCGGTTGATGCGCAGCACCTGCCGGTCCGTGTTCATCAGTAGCATCGCGAACAGGGCCTCCTTGAACAGCACGCGAATCAGGCGGTCGTTGCCGGCCTTCTCCTTGCTCAATACCCGCACACGTTCGATCAGGGTTTGCAAGGACTCCTGCATGCGCGCCAGGTAGCGATTGTCGGACGCGATCGACTCCTCGCCGATGGTGATCATCGCCCCCATCACGCCGGCACCGTCTTGGGTCAGCGGCTGCACCCGAAGACTCAGATCGACCTTCATTTTGGTGCCATAGAAAAATGTCTGTCGCACCAGGCTCTCGTTCCCGCCGCCCAGGGCCGCGCGGATAGATTGCTGAACTGCAGGGCAATCAAGGAGCGTCGGGTAGTTTTCAAAGCAATCGGCGTCGTCGCGGACCGCAGCGTTGAACCGGGCAAAGGCGTCGTTTTTAAACACGGGTTCCCCGCGGGCGTTGACGAAGGCGATCGCCGCCTCGACGCGGTTCAGAATCTCGCGCCCGCCCGCCTGCGCTTCGTGGTCGGGGTCAACTGACGTGGGGTCCGTTCGAGTGTCCGTCATGCGGAATAGGCGTCCGGGGCTAGAAAGTTATAACCTTGTCGGCTTCCGCGACCAGACCGTAGAGATCCTGCATGGAGCCCATCTCGCAGCGGAGTTCCCGTAGCAGGAACGGCATTTCCTCCTTGCGGTTCTCACAGCACACGCCGCAACCGAGGATGACCCCACCGTGCTGGCGGAACAGTTCAGCCTGTTCCTGGACGTCGTATTTGAAGGTACCGACGCTCATCGCCTCCACCCCTTGCCCAACAAAAAGACCGTGACCCGATTCTCATAGACTGACGAGACGGTCGCAAAGCGCGGGGCGTTCCAAACGGTTTCGGGATCGTTGGAGCAAACAATCACGGCGAACTTCATGTGCGCGTACCCCGCGGGCAGGGCGAACACCTGTGAGCGCCGCGTCTGCGACGTGTGCATTCATGGTGTCTCATTACTCGCTGCTTGTTTTTCATCACTGCCTTTTTCCTTTTTAGTAGGTCCTGCGACTCGGCTCGTGGCGCATGATTTCGCTCCGCCTGCGGCGTTGCGCTGGAACCATGACTTGCGATCGCCCGGGCATGGGGCCGGGCCATAGACTGGATCTGGTTGCCTCGGGTGCGGCCCCAGGGTTACCCAAAGCACATGCAAAAATCATGCTAGTCCCGTTACTATCTTCCCGCCCCTACAATAGAGGCTTCGGCCAGCCCGGCCCGGCATGATTGCTGCCCCCAGTCGACCATGATCCGGGGGGGTGTTGTCACCGGGTCGGGCAGGCAGTGCGTCATCGCTGTTCGGCCCCTATTCTTTGAGGCCGCCTGTAACGTGGATGCCGAGACTTTCTGCCGATGGTCACTGGCCAAAGGGAATAACCAGACAAAGGAGGGTTCCGCAGTGGGTGGCGCAACTGAGCCTATCG
>JAPTTX010000105.1:0-3560 GCA_028068195.1 Gammaproteobacteria bacterium | reverse complement strand
CTAATCATTCCAGCTATTTCGATGGTGTGGTGCTGGCGGCACTTCTGCGACACTGCCCGACTTTCATCGCCAAGCGCGAACTCACCACGCAGTTTGTAGCCGGGACATTCCTGCGCCGCCTCGGCGCACTGTTTGCCGACCGTGCGCAGTCGAGCGAAGGAGTCCAGAGCAGCACCGCCGCGCTGGCTGCCGCGCGCTCCGGACAGACGCTGGTGTTCTTTCCCGAAGGCACGCTGACACGCATGCCAGGCGTATTGCCGTTCCATACCGGTGCCTTCTACGTTGCCGCGCTATCCGGCAGTCCGGTCGTGCCGATTTCAATCCGCGGCACCCGTTCCGTCCTGCGGGGAGACCAGTGGTTTCCACGCCATGCCGCAATCGAGGTCGACGTGGCGCCGGCGATCAGCGCCGCTGGCGATGACTGGACGGCAGTAGTGAAACTGCGCGACGCGGCCAGGGACGAGATACTGCGCCGCACCGGCGAGCCGGACCTGTATGCCCAGAACATGACGCTTTCTCCTGACCCTGCTCCGCCCCGATGATCATCAGGCCCGCTGCCACAGGACAGGCGCCGTTTCTGCAAACCGATTTGCCTGGACCGGGACCAGGAAGAACGGATCAGGCCGGCAGGGAGGTGCTGTCGATAGTCTGTCATGCAGACCCGTTTCAGGCACAATGCTGTGGACAGGAACCGCGACGGAGGATGCAGTGAAGGTCGCGTGGCTATGCTGATCCAGCGTTACGAACTCGCACGGGCTGCGTCCCACACAGCACTCCCGGGACGATGGGTCGGCAGAAACGGCCGGGTGATCGCACAATCCGGGCAAGACCGGATCCGGGTCGGCGGAAGCGCGGTCACCGGCATTGAAGGCATGCTGAAAACGTAATCACTTCACCTATCGCGAGGAACGAGTGGACACCGTCATACTAAAGGGAAGCTGCCTGTGCGGCTCCATCCATTACGAAGTCACCGGGAATCCGGCGGCGTTCTATCATTGCCATTGCAAGCGCTGCCGAAAATCTACCGGCACCGGACACGCTTCCAACATCCTGATGAAGGACGCCACGCTGGTATTTACCTGTGGAGAACCGCTGCTCAGAAAGTACAAGATCCCCGAAGCCAAGCGATTCGCCAGGCAGTTTTGTGCCCATTGCGGAAGCCAGGTGGCCCGCCACGTACCGGAAATCGCGGCCGTGGTGATCCCCGCCGGATCGCTTGAAAGCGATGCGCCCCTCAATCCGCAGGCCAGGATATTCTGGGATTCCAGGGCAGAGTGGTCGTGTGGAGAGGATGGGTTGCCGCGATTTCCGGGATATCCGGACTGAGCCATCCAGCATGCCTGGCACTTTGCCCGATCCGTCCCGACCGCGCCCGCCACCCTGAACACGAGGCGACGGGCGGTGCCGGCATCAGCTATTGCGGTTGATCCAGGCCGCCTCGCCGCCGCGCAGGAACCAGTAATTGTCGATATGGTGCTGCTTCAGGTAATACTGGACAAAGGGCACTTCCTTCCCGACCTTGTCGTAGATGAACAGCGTCCTATGTTCATGCTCGGCGCGATTGAGAAAATAGTCAAAGCGGGTCTGGTCGTCCAGGCTCACATAATGTTCGCGTCCGGGGAAAAGGCTCACGTCACGGGTCACGAAGTCGCGGATGTCCAGGATGAAACAGTGACATGGCTTCTCGTTGAGAAGCATGTCGAATGATTTCGGCGCCAGCGCATGCGCCAGGAATTCCTTGTGCGGAATAAGTCCGTTTTCGGGCATGGGCGAGCGGCCAAACAGGGTGGTGAGTTCCGGATGCGCCTTGGCCCAAACTAGAATTCCGGAATCGTATTCATAAACGTTTTTCACCCCCATCTTGATCGCCTTGAAGGTCGCCTGATAGGACTTGGGACACAGAATGCCGTTGCAGTAGAACACAATCGGCTTGTTCCCGGGATTTGCCAGCAGGATTTTCCGCAGGTCCTTGTCGAAGGTGAACTGCATGTGCGAGTTCACATGATCAACCGAATCGAGCAGCGCTCCCTTGACGCGCAGGGCGTCCCATTCAAGTTTGGTGCGGGCATCGATCACGATGGCGTCGGGGTACAGGCTGTCGAACTGCGCGGTGGACAGGAAGTGTTCATCCGGATACTCCCACCTGAGCGGAAATTTTGAATCCGGTCCTACTGCGGCGCCTGCCTGAACCGGCAGCAGAACAGACCACAACGACAGGATAGCAGTCAGCATCACGACGATTTTTCGCGGCATGACAATCTCCAAGATCGCTCGGGGCCGTTTACGGGCTGGACCAGTCACCGATAACATGGAGGGGAGGGCGATAACAGCGACGCAGCGGCAAAACTGGCTATGATTCCGCTGGCAGCTGAAAATCGGAGACATTCCAGACAGATCCGATTTCAGAAAAAATCACCCCAGCCCAAGCTGCTAATAAAGCCAGCGGGTGCTGCAAACCGGCGCTACATCGGTCTCTTACCTGCGAATTGCGTGCCCGATCGCGGCCCCACCACTGGGACCGTGGCGCATGCAGCATGTGCTGTTCCGGACCTTTTTATAATGGCCGGTACCGCCGCGCTCTACGGCAGAACATGATCGATTCCATCCATCCGGGCACCCCTTTATGACCGGTGGTGGAATACACCCTCAAAAACCAGACCAGACCTAGTTATGTATCAATACATACATAACCAATATTTATAGACTACGGCGGGGAATCTGCCAACCCTTAATCTGATCCAAATCAGCAAATTCCTACACATCGCGCCCCGGAGGCAATGGGCTCGATTGCACGAAGCGACCAGCCTTTTTGCATGTCGTGTTGCGCACCTCCCGGGGGCAAATGGGCACCGTGAGGGCTATCGGCAGCGGATGTGCTGAAGCCTGTTATTGAAAGCTAAGGATGGGCGATGACCACCCCTTATCAATGTGTGGCGAACCCCAGGTTCGGCAGCATTGAGCGCGCTACGCCTGCTGCGTGAACAAAGAGTGAAGTGAACCTCCCCCAGTTTCGTAGACACCCCATGAAGGTGGACAATACCGAAACTGAAGGTCGTCAATATACCGAGGAGTTCAGGACCGAGGCGGTACGCCTGCTGAAGGAATCAGGCAAGACCATCGCGGCTGTCGCCCGGGATCTCGGCATCAACCCCAATCTGCTGTCGCGCTGGCGCCAGGAAGAGCACCATGCGGCCGCCCGTGGGACAACCCCGGGAGCGCTCACGGCCGAGACCGAGAAGCTGGCGCGTCTTAAGCGCGAGCTTGAAACGGTGAAAAAGGAGAGGGATTTTTTAAGATCTGCGGCGGCGTACTTCGCGAAGGAACGCAAATGAAATACCGGGCCATCAGGGACCACGCCGACCGCTTCCCCATCCGGCTCATGACGCGCGCCCTCAGCGTTTCTCCGGCAGGTTACTACGCCTGGCGAATGAGACCGCAAAGCGATCGCGCCCGACGCAACCAGGCGCTGCTCATCGAGATCCGCGCACTCCACGCGCAATCCCGCCACACCTACGGCAGCCCGCGCATCACGCGCGACCTTGAGGAAATGGGTCATCCGG
>JAPTTX010000094.1:0-17211 GCA_028068195.1 Gammaproteobacteria bacterium | reverse complement strand
ATCAACGTACAGATTCCGCCGCTTCGCCAGCGCGCCGGCGACACCCTGCTGCTGGCGCGCTCGTTCCTGGACCATTTCGCGCGCGAACAGGGGCGGTCGTTCCGCGGCTTCTCCCGCGAAGCGCTGGGTGCGCTCGAGGGCCACAGCTGGCCCGGGAACGTGCGGGAGCTCAAGAACCGCGTGAAGCGCGCCACCATCATGGCGGAGGGTGCCCACATTGACGCCAAGGACCTGGAACTCGACGCCCCGGACGGCGAGGCCGCCACCTTCAACCTGCGGGAAGTGCGCGAACAGGTAGAGCGCCAGACCATCGTGCGCGCACTCGGCCATGCCAGCGGCAAAGTCACCCAGGCAGCCGACCTGCTCGGCATCAGCCGCCCCACCATGTACGACCTCATCAAGAAATACGGCCTGAAGATCTGAGCCGGCTGGTCGCGCCGACCCTGGATCCCCGGATGGATTTCCGGCGCCTGAACCCGGCCAGGATGGCCCGGGGCGCAACGCGAGCGCCGCGAAACCGACCGGGCACGGTGGCCGGCGTCGCGAGGCCCCTAGAGCGTGCCGATATCCTCGCCTTCCATCTGACGGCGGACGAGGCGCACGTCGTTGCCGTTCAGCGCAAACGGGAAGGAGCGGATGTCGGAAGGGCTGGAATCACCGTAGGGCCGGTTGCAGGCCGAGACTTCCTCGTCGCTCTTTCCCGGACAGCCGGAGGTCTGGAACGGCTTGCCGGAATCGATCAGCGCGGCGAGCTCCGCCTCCGGCAGCCCGAAGTCGATCACCCGGCCCGCGTCATCGAAGCGCATGCGCGAGACGTGGCCGCCGGCGTAGTCGATGACGAAGCGACCCAGCTGAACGCGGCGCCATTGGTCGCGCGGGGCCGCCGACCAGTCCTCCATGAGCGAGCCGCGCTCGGGGAAGAAGGCGAACATGTGGTTGTGGCCGCCCAGGTCCGTGATGCGCTGCGCCACCTCGAGGATCTCCCGCTCGGTCTCGCCCATGCCGCAGATCAGATGGGCGCCGAACTTTTCCGGTCCGAACACCTCAGCCGCCCATTCGATCGCCCGCCAGTACTTGTCCCATTTGTGCGGGCTGTCCACGCCCTTGCCCCGCGTGCGGTCGAAGATCTCCGGGGTCACCGCGTCGAGCGCCACCGTGAAGATGTCGGCTCCGAGGTCGCGCAGCTGGATCAGGTCATCCTTCTCCATGGTCGTGGGGTTCGAGAGGATGGATACCGGAATGCGCGGCACCGCCGCCGCCCAGCGCTTCAGCAGCACGCGCGTGTCCGCGTCCGAGTCCGGGTGCGTGATCATCGAAATGCACATGCGCTCGAACTGGCCCGCGTCGTTTCCGGACGTGACGCGCTCGATGACCTCCTCGTAGCGCACCGCCGGCCAGTCCACGCGTATGAAATTCCGGTCCGCGTAATCGCGCGCTTCCTCGCGGTGCCGCGCCAGGCCACAGTAGGCGCAGTTGGCCCGGCAGCCCTCGGGGTAGGTCACCAGCAGGTTCAGACAGTGGGTGCAGCCGGTGCGGTGCATGGCCCCGGGAATGAGGCCCAGGGTGATGGCAGCAGCGGTGGACATCTGCACGTACTCGGGCGAGCGCATGTGCGGCGTCTTGACGTGGTAATCCGGCCGGTAGAACGTCACCGGCGTCACTTCGTCTGGCTGAGCACTCATCTTACCTCCTCTATACTTGACTCCGTTGTCCGTCCCGCGGCCGGCCGCTGCCCGGCCGCTCCGATCCGCCCCAGCGCCGCGTCCGCCGGCTCAATCTAGCCTGCGAAATACTCCGGAAACGCGATCCAGCCGCGGCGCATCGTCCGGTCTTCGCCGGCAGCCGGCGTGCGCCAGTGGCGCTGCAGGTCGTGCCGCCGGGCCACGGCCCGCGCGAGCGCCGTCCCGTACTGGTCGCGCAGGTCCTCGTCATAACCGTCCAGGACCGCCCGGTCCCCGGTGCGCGCAAACCGTGCCGCCGCCCGGCCCGCGGCCTCGCCCGATTCCACCGCGGCGGCGATGCCGGCGCCGGTGATGGGGTGGGTGAGGCCGGCGGCGTCGCCCACGAACAGGATCGAATCCTGCACCAGGCACGCACGCAGTCCGCCGACCGGTATGGCGCCGCCCGTGCGGTAGAGAATCTCGCTGCCTACCAGGCCCGCACCGACCAGACGCCCGTGCAGCCGGTCGAGCGGGATCTTGAGGTCGCCCGCGAACTTTGGATCGGCCCCCAACCCGACGTTGGCAAGCGCCCCCTTCGGGAACAGCCAGCCGTAGCCGCCGGGAAACTCGTCCGACAACCAGACGTCGGTGTCGGCGTACGGCTGCAGCAGCCGGACCGTGTACTGCCGGGTACGGACCACCGGCAGCGCCGGCAGACCGGCCAGCCGCGCGACCGGCGAATGCGGCCCATCGGCGGCGATGAGCGCGCGGTACTGCACCGCCAGCCGCGCTCCGTCCGCCGTGGCAACCAGCGCCGTGCCGGCGTCGAGTCCGAGCAGGCGGGTGCCGGCCAGCACTTCGGCGCCGGCCGCCTGCGCCCGCTGCGCCAGAGACCGGTCGAACCCGGCGCGGTCCACCATGAGCCCCGGAAACGGCGAATGTTCGACCGCGCCGGACGGCAGATAGCTCTTCATGCCGGCAATGGTCTGCTGCAGCACGCCTGCGTCCTGCGCGCAGCGCCCGAGCGGCAGCGGGATGAATTCCGCGCACTGCACCGGTTCACCGATGCGCGCCTTGCGATCGATGGCGAGCACGGTCGCCCCCGTGGCCGCCGCACGCCCGGCCGCCGCACCGCCGCCGGGCCCGAGGCCGACCACCAGCACGTCCACCACGCGCCGGAGCGGCGAGACTGCGCTGGCGGCCGCGCCCGGTCCACTCATGGCTCAGCCCGACGCCATGCCCCCGGCGACACCGGCCTGCGGGGCGCGGGCCTCCAGCGCGTTCTCCAGCGCCGCGATGAAATCCCCGCGCCGCAGCAGCAGCATCTCTGCCGGATAGGACTCGAAGAACCGGTTCACGGTGGCACGAAACTCCAGCAGCGGCGAATCCCGCAGCGCCGCCTCGAGATCGGCGATCAGGCGTCGCGGGTTGACGAAGAAGTCCCCGGTGAACCACGCCTGCTTGATGCGGCCGCGGGCGATATCCACCGTGAGCGACACCCGGATGAGGCCGCCGCCGGACCGGTGCACCCCGTCCAGCGTCGGCACCTCCGATACCGGCCGGCTGACCTGCTCCACCCACTCTTCGGTCCCGACCTCGGCCAGGGCGGCGCGGAATTTCTCGTCCTCGGTGGGGCTGAGGCCCGCGGCGCGCTCGAAGTCCGCGCCGAATTCCTCGGCAAACGCCGCCACCATGGCCGCCTGCACGCGTTCCAGGGGCGGCGCCTCGCCCAGCAGCTCACGCAGGTTGGCCACCCGTTCGCGCGCCGAGGCGATGGCCTTGTCCTGCAGCTTCTCGGCCGGAATCCGCAGGACCCGCAGCATGCGCTCGACGTCGAAATCGATGAGCAGGGATCCGTGATAGAGGAGCACGTCGCCGTCGTAGGTGCCCCCGGTGCCGGCGATCTTGCGTCCGCCGACCTCGATGTCGTTGCGCGGACGAAAGCGCGCGTCCACGCCCAGACCGCGGATGCCGCGCGCCGCCGCCTCGCAGATACGGCGCGCGATGTCCAGCATGTCGCTCGATCCCGCCGTCCTGCGGTCGAGATAGAGCTCCCAGCCGACCACGGTGCTGTCCACATACAGCGCGCCGCCGCCGCTCACGCGGCGCTGGATGGTGATGCCGTGCGCCGCGCAGTAGTCGCGCCGCAGCTCCTGGTCGACGCTCTGGTGGAAACCCACCAGCGCCGCCGGTTCGCGGAAGCTCAGAAACGTAAGCGTGTTCGGTGCGAGCCCCTGCTGGCGCGCCTCCAGGAGGGCGCGGTTGGCCGCAACGTACTCGGCCGCCGTGCGCGGCCCGAAATCGATCACCCGCCAGCGTGGCTGGCCGCCGCTCATGCGCGGCCCCCGGCGTCCGGGCAGCCGCCGACCACCTTGATCGAACCGAACACATCGCGCCGGGCCGCGGTCTGGCGGCGTTCGCGCTCATGGGCGATGATCGCCTCGAGGTCGAGTTCGAGACCCGCATCGCGCCCGGCGGCCGCCATGACCTCGTCGCCGACGGCGATCGAACAGCACGCCGGGGTGACCCGCACCCTGCGTCCCAGGCGGGCGGCGAGCTCGACCATGCCCTCGGAGGGATGGGCCATGCCGTTCATCCCGGCCATCACGGCATAGGCATCGATCAGCGTCTTGATCTGCCCGCTCGGCCGGGCGCACCCGAGCAGCAGCGGAACCTCCGCCAGCGCCGCGCGCGCCTGCATGAAGAAGCGGCCGACCTCGGCCGCGTCGGGCGTGACGAAGGGACGATGGGCGGGCGCATAGAACGGCATCACCACGACCAGCACCACGGCCGCGGGCCGGTGGCGCGCGATGATCTCGAGCGCGTTCCATTCGCCGAGCAGCCGCCCGTAGTGCAGCCCGATCACGATATGCGGCACGACCTTCATGCTGGTGCCAACCAGCGTCTCGAGCGTGCGTTCGAAGTCGTCCACCGTGCGCCGCAGGTGATAGACCTGGGTGATCGTGTCCTGGGAACCGATGACGTCCATCATCGCCACGTCGATGCCGGCATCGGCCATCGCCTGCGCTCCGGCCGCATCGACCAGCGCCGTGTGCACCGCGATCCGGAATCCCGGGTAGCTGTCCTTGATGCGGCGTATCGTGGGATAGAAGGCCGCGTATTCCACCTCGTTGCGGTGATTCGAGCCGCCGGTGAGCAGCATGCCGCCGGCGCCGTCGGCCACGATCTCGCTGACCGCGCGCCACAGCGCCTCCGGGGTGCGCGCCGCGATCATGGGCTCCAGGATCTTGGCCTTGCAGTGGTCGCACTGGAGCTTGCAGTCGCCCCCGGTGATCGACACCGCCGGCCAGGCGTTCTTGCCGCAGCCGGAGATCTCCGAGGTCTGGAAGGATTTGAAGGTGGGCGTGTAGAAGTTGATGTCGGCGCCCGCCGGGGCCGCCGCCTGCGACCCGCGACGCTGCAGCTCGCCCACGAGCCGGGCGTCGAGCGGCAGGTCTTCCATGGCCTCCACCTGTGCCACCACATCGAGCCATTCGTTCATGTGCCGCTTGCCCCCCATGATCTGCCTGTCGAAGCCGGACCGTTGCGCCCGCTCACGCGCGGCGCCGGCCGCAGGGGCAGCGCCGCGCCCGCGGGCAAGCCCCGCCCGGACCGGCCCGCAGCCCTGCGGTAGGGAGACGCTAACAGCCCTTGAAACCGTCCGCCTGCATCTTGCCCTCGAAGGCGCTCAGCGCCGCCGCACCCTTCTGCAGGCCCGCGGAGTCCCCATCCCAGTTCGCGGGCTTCAGGCGGATGATCCAGCCCTCACCATAGGGATCGCGATTGATGAGGCCGGGCTTGGCCGATACCGCCTCGTTCACCGCCATCACCTCGCCCGCGACCGGCGACTTCACCGGACCGACCCACTTTCCCGATTCGACGGTCGCGCACGACTTGTCCTTCTCGATCGCCTTGCCGACTTTCTTGGGCGTATAGGACACGATCTCACCGGCGAGCGAGCAGGCGTAGGAGGTCACGCCGACCGTGACCGTGCCGTCGCTTTCCTTGCGTGCCCAGGCATTGTTCTCCACGTTATAGGAAAGATCTTCCGGGATATTGCATCCGCGCACTGCGCCCATTGCCATTCCTCCAGCGCTGAAAAAAGTTGAACAGAACGAGAAATCCGCTATTTACGCTCAAAGCGAGGCCCGGATCAATCCCGCCTCGCAGCACTCAGAAAAACAACACCTTGTCGGACGAGAGTATCATGTCCGCCAGCACGCCGCCGCCCGAAATCTCGTCGACTTCCGCGATCACGTCGGATTTCGGGTCGATCGCGTAGCCGGGCAACGCCGGCGAGCACAGGTAGAGCTTCACGCCGGCGGCCTTGGCGTCGCGGATGAATTCGATGATGCGCTTGCCGCCCGGCATGGCGGTGAGCGTCTCGGGCACCCCTCTCTTCACCAGGTTGACCCCCTCCATCGTGAAGAAGATGCTCACTTCGGCGTCCATGGACGCGAGCAGTGCGCCGAGATAGAACGGCGTGGCGCAGCGGTGCGGCGTGGTGGGCCCGCTGGTCATCACGATCACCACGGTCTTGCCCTCGTGATCGAGATATTGGTCCTGCGGCGACTGTTCCGATCTGGAATCCATACACCTTCACCTCGCGCTGCGTTTGCAGTGGATATCGTCCCGACGGCAGCGTTCGGCGTAGCCGTCGGCCGCCTCCTGCCCGGTCACCAGCCGCGCCAGCGCCTGCTCGACCCCGGCACTCGGCCGGACCCGGGCCACCCATGCGTCGTACGGATCGATGTTGAGCAGCGCCGGGCGTGCAAGCACCTGCGGATTGGCGGCTTCGATCACGCAGTCGAACAGGTTTGGAATCGGTCCGGCCCACTTGCCGCTTTCGATGGTGGCGACGGGCTTGCCCGTGGGGCGGGCAGTGCCGGGCCGCCGCACCCGCACGTGCAGAATGCGGCCGGCGATGGTCTGGGAGATATCGGTCATGCCGACCACGAGGGTTCCGTCCGGATCCGGCCGAACCCAGATCTGGTAATCCTTGTCGTAATGCAGCCCGGGACGATACTCGCAGCCGTTATACTCGATCATGCGGTTCGGCACGCGCCGCCGTCCGCCGCCGCCCCCGCCGCAGGACGGGCGAACCGGCTGCGCCGGCCATGCCTCCTCCTTTCGTTATTGGTTCAGATTGCCGCGCGCGGCCGCGGGCACGGCCTCAGACCACGCCCTTTTCCTTCAGAAAATCCATCGAGTCGCTGATATTTTCGTGGATTCCGAGCTTGCGGGGCGACAAGCCCAGCGCCAGGCCGAGCAGCTGGGTGAAGTACAGGACCTTGACCCGGGTCGTGATCCCGAACTCCTTCTCCGCCCGCACCTGGTGCATCTCGAGCCCGGAATGGCAGGTCGGGCATTCGGTCGCAATGACCTCGGCGCCCGAGTCCTCGGCCGCCTGCAGGAGGTTGAGCACCAGCTGCGTGGAGGTGTCGGCATCCGACAGGGTATGGGCGCCGCCGCAGCATGCCGTCTTCAGGGGGTAGTCCACGTTGACGGCGCCGGCCGCGCCCAGCAGGTCATCCATGTAGTGCGGCTTGTAGCTCGACTCCGAACCCGGACCCTGGTCCTTCTCCGGAAATATCTGGCGCGGACGGGTGTACATGCATCCGTAGTAGTTGGCGATCTTGATCCCGTTGAGGCTCTTGCTCATCTTGCTCTTGATGCCTTCGGGCCCGAGCTCCTCCATCAGCCACTCCAGCAGATGCAGGGAGCGCACGTCGCCGCGGTAGACCGGGTCGTCGGACTTGCGCGCGAGGTCCTGCACGGTCTCGAGCGCATGGGGCGAGGTCGCGAGTTCGTATTCCGCCTTCTTCAGGTTGTGGTAGCAGCCGTTGCAGGGCGCCATGACCGTGTCGTAACCCATGCGCTCGCCGGCGATCGCCAGGTTGCGCGCCGACATGTAGGTCTGCAGCATGGGATGGACGTTCTTGGCCTCCATGGCACCGCAGCAGTTCCAGTCCACCAGCGTATCCATGCTGAGTCCGAGCGCCTTCACGAGCACCCGCGTCGACTTGTCGTAGGGACCGCCGGTCCCCTCGAGGGCGCAGCCGGGATAGTAGGCCACCTTAGACATGGGCGGCCTCCTTCATGCGCGCGTGCGCGGCTTCCTTCTGTTCCCGCACGTATTCCCGCAGCACGTCTCCGGTACGGCCCCAGGAGCGGGTCTTGGGGGTGAACACGAAATTCCAGCCGAGCATCGCCAGCATGCCCACCGGCAGGTGCCGCATGAGCCGCTTGACCGCCTCGATCAGCCAGTCCTGGAAATAGGACTGCTTGGTCTTGCGCAGGAAGTTGAGCAGCACGTGGGCGTCCTCGATGCGGCCGTGATCGAGCACCTGGCCGGTGAACTCCTCGTCGAATATCGACGAGCGGGTCTTCGGGGTGTGGCCTTCGTCCTCCAACCAGTGCGCCAGCGCCTTCATCACCCCTTCCGGACGCACGTCCTTGGGGCAGATGTTGGTGCACTTGTTGCAGGAGACGCAGGTCCAGATGATGTCCTTGTCCTTGAGGATCTCGTTCTTCAGCCCGAGGTTGGTGAGGTAGATCCAGTAGCGCGGGTTGAAATCCGTGTTCTGCGCGTACATCGTGCAGGAGTTGGTGCATGAACCGCACTGCCAGCAGCGGTGCACGTTCTCGCCGCCCGGATACTGCCGGATGATCCTGTTGAAGTCATCGTCATAGTCGCTCAGGAAGCGCGGCGCGACCATGGTGTTCCAGTGTCCGGAGACATCGACGCCGTCCACCACCAGCGACTCGTGCGTCATGATCCGGTCGGGATCGATCAGCGATTTCTCATGTATGGCCATTCACAGCCCTCTCCAAGTCCGCGCCGCACTCAGTGCAGCGTCACCTTCTTCACCCGGGAACCGCCGCCGCGCCGCGGCCCGTCGATGCCCAGGAGCTTGCGCACCGGCTCCATGGGATCCGCCCGGCCTCCGAAATCGGAATTCATCAGTCCCATCCCGCTCGACAGGGCGCGCATGTAGTCGGCATAGGCGTGGGCGAACAACAGATCCACCGTGAACTGCGGTTCGCGGTACACCCCCTGTTCCGCCATCTGCTGCGCCACCCAGACGCGCGCCGCCTCGTACAGCCCGGGCGCGCCCCCGAGCGGAATATCATTGCGCGCATCCCCGCCCGGCAGCAGCTCGCGCACCGCCCCGCTGAGCGTCGACGGATCCCAGACCCAGCGGGTCATGAGCGGATAACGCTGCGGCGCCCGGAAGTGCAGCAGCTCGGCGGCGAAATCCCAGCCGGCGCGGCGCGCCTTCCGGCTCGACTTCTCGTCCCCGCTGGCCGGCAGCGCCTCCACGAATCCCTGCATGCGCGCTTCCAGGTCGGCCGGGCCGTAGAGCAGCTCGCGTACCGCCGAGACCAGCCTGTGCGCGTCCATCTGCGCGAACACCGCGCCCAGACGCTTGCGCGCCGGCATGACCGTCTCGAGCAGGGTCTCGATCCCGTCCCGCCCGAGCCCTTCGACCGGACCCGGATCGAGGAGCTCCTGGAACAGCCGGCTCTTCGCGCCGAGGGCTTCCAGGTACGGGTCCGCCCCGCCGCCCTCGCCCAGCAGTTCGAGCAGCACGGCGAACTTGCTGCGGAAGATGCCGGCATCCATCGCCACGGCCATCTGCGCCGGCGCGACGAACTCGCTGTCGCCGCCGGTAGCCGGGGAATCAGGCTGTCTTCTGAACCAGAGCATACAGATCCGCCACCGCCCGCGAGGCGGCCGCCTGTCCCTGGGAAATCGAGTCGTCGATGGTCTCCGGCCCGAGCGCGGCCCCTGCCACGTAGATGCCGCGGCGCGTCGTGCCGCAGGTGTTGGTGTAGTGCTCGGCCCGGTCGATGAACCCGTGCTTCTCCAGCCCGATGCCGAACACCCGCGCGATCTCGGTGTTGTCCAGGTTGGGGTCCATGCCGATGGCGTGCACCACGATATCGAAGGGTATGACGATGGGGCGCTTCACCAGCGTGTCCTCGCCCTTCACCAAGAGCCGCTTGCCGTCGGGGGCGCGCGTCACCTCGGCGATGCGCGCCTTCACGAACTTGGTCTTGAACTCTTCCTGGGACTTCCAGTAGAACTTGTCCTCGTACAGGCCGAAGGTGCGGATGTCCATGTAGTAGATGAAGACATCGGTCTGCGGAGACAGCTCCTTGATCTCCATCGCCAGGTTCGTGGACACGGTGCAGCAGATCTTGGAGCACCACTCGCGCCCGATCTGGCGGTCGCGCGAGCCGACGCACAGCAGGATGCAGACCCGCTCCGGAACGCGTCCGTCGGAGGGACAGGCAATCTTGCCGCTCGCCACCATCTGTTCCATCTGCGTGGTGGTGAGCACATCCTCGAAGGTGCCGAAGCCCCATTCGGGCTTGTTGATCGAATCAAAATGGGTGAAGCCGGTCGTGAGCACGACGGAGCCGGCGCTCACCTTCTCGCCGTTGCTCAGCGTGGCGGTGAAGTCGCCGGCGCCCCCATCGAGACTGACGACTCTCGTGCCCTTGTAGATCTTCGCGAGTTTCGAATCCTCGACGTGCTTGACCATGCGGCCGATCGCGTCCTTGGCCCATTCTCCGGAGGGAACCAGCTTGGCGTAGCCGGAGATGATCGGCGCGCCGCCCAGCCGGTCCTCCTTCTCCACCAGCACCACGTTCCGGCCGGCACCGATCACCCCGGCACAGGCCGAGAGCCCCGCCGGTCCACCGCCCACTACGAGCACAGTATTCTGCATTGTCAGGCCTTGCCTCCCAGTGCCAGTTCGGGATTGTAGAGATATTCGATGTTGCCCTGCTCGACCTGCTTCAGGTAGGCCTCGAAGTCGGCCTTCGCCTTGTTCCAGTCTATGCCCATCTTCTCGACCAGCTCCTCGCACGGCGAGGCGTGCCACTGCAGCTGCACGATCTTGAGCGGATCCGCCCCGCAGGCGAGGGCCGCAAACTGCACGTCGGCCATGATGGGAACCTGAAAATTCTTGCCGTGCGCCTTGCCGATCCACTGGTTCTTGTCCATCGTGGTGATGCAGCCGGTGTCGTTGCCGAGCATGACGTCGGCCCGCGCCTCCTCCTTGGCCACGCGGATCTTGCGGTCCATGGTGAAGGAGCGCACGAATTCGCGCTCGGAGATGATGTGCCGGAATCCGAAGCCGCAGCAGTCGTACCAGGTCGAGTAGTCGATCACCTGGGCGCCGAGCGCCTGGGCGAGGGCCGTGCCGATCGCGGTCCGGTTGCCGCCGAGCGTCTCCGGATCGTACACCGCATCCTCGTGGATCATCTTGTAGTAGTGGCAGGCCACGTGCATGGTCACCCGCAGGTTCGACACGTCGATGGTCTGGAGCTCCGAGGCGATGCGGTTGCGCATCACGTGCACCCACTCCGAGTAATGCACGATCTCTTCCGGAATGACGATCTTGCCGTCAACCAGGCGGCCGAGCCGGCCGAGAATCTTGGTGACCTTCTCGCGCAGCTCCGCCGACTCGATCAGGTACTTGCGGATCTCCTTGTAGTTTCCGAACGACGTGCCGCAATGCACCAGCGGGAAGAAGTGCCCGAGCTCGAAGCCGTGCTGCTTGCCGGAGACATAGGCCTGATGGAAGTTGCGCAGGAACACCGCCGCCAGCGACTCTACGTTGCCGATGCCCGAACCGTGATAGTTCCAGGCGGTGCACGAGGTCTGGTCGGTTTCGTCGAGATAGTCTTTGCCGGGAACGAAGCCGAACTTGTTCATGAGCCACAGCAGCGACGTGGGGTAGCCGGGGATGTTCCCGCACTGTCCGCAGGACTTGTGGTGCCAGAGCTGCTTCGTGGGGATGTGCTTGTCCCAGCCGTAGAGCGTCTTCACGAGCATCGGCTCGTGCTGTTCGCCGATGCGGTGGACGATGATCTGGCCGTCCTTCTCGAGCTCCCACATGTGCTCGCGCACGTCTTCCATGCGTTCGCCGAGATCGATGGTGCGGCGGTCGACCTGCTTGCGCACCCACTCCGTCGCCTTCGCCGCTTCCTCGGGGGACAGATTGGTCGGCTGGAAGAAGGATCCGTGGCCGGCGATGCCCTGGCCGTCGGTATTATGGAAGCCGGGCTTCATCGCACCGGGGCCCGCGCCCTGTGCGGTCATGTTGTGATTGCCGGGGGTAAAGTCTTTTGGGTTCATGGCTGGGTACTCCTTGCGATTTCAGACTGCACCATTGGCGTCGGGCGCCCGCCCAGGCGTCACTTTTTCTCTTCCTGCTCCTCGAGCCAGTCCTGGTAGTCCTCGCGCTTCTCGTCGATGAAGTCCTGGATGACATCGAAGAGGTTCTCGTCGACGATCTCGAGCGAGGTGAGCACGCCGGTCATCTCCCAGATGGTGTACATCTCGACCGAAGTCTTGAGCGATACGTCCCAGGCGGTATCCGTGGTCTGGAGCGTGCGCACCGGAATGGCCTTGCGCAGCAGCTTGAGATTGCCCTCGACCTTCTGGATGTTCGGACCCCAATCGGGGAAATGATCGGGCTGGATCATGTCCGGCGACAGCTGGTTGCCGGTCGTGATGAGCTTGAGCATGACGCGCCCGAACGGGCGCAGCACGTCCTTGGCGGACTGCATGCCGTGCTTGATGGACACCTCGCGCATGATGGCGATGAGGCCGCCGGGGGAGTTCTTGAACGGACAGCGCGCGGCGCAGGTCATGCACTGCGCGCACGCCCAGATCTTCTCCTGCATCGCGTCGTAGATCTGCTCGACGTTCTCGGTCCAGAGCAGCTGCACGATCTCGCGCGGGCTGAAGTCGTAATAATGGGCTGCCGGGCAGGTGGCGGTACAGATCCCGCAGTTCAGGCAGCCATTGAGTTCGTGGTCGTAACGGAAATCGCTGCGGATATCATCGTAGATTTCCTGCATTTCGGCATACGTCGCCATAGGGATCTCCGGTGTTGATTAGTATTTCACCATCTACTTATATCTAATCTGACTGCTTCGGTCAAGTATACGCTTCTCGCGCAAAACCGCATCCGCCGGAGTGTCCGCGGTCTCGAACACGTCCCGGAAATGCCGCTGGCACGCTGAACTGAAAAATAAAAAAACAAGACTTCGAACCGGAACCGCCTCAACGGCGCCGTCCGGCTGCCCGGGCACAAGCGCGCGTCGCTGCCGCCACCCCGGCCCGGACCGCGCTGTCGGCGGATCCGATCCGGCCGGGCAGCGCTGTGGCCTTAACTCATATGAACAGACAGATGTCCGATTCGCCGGCAAATTCGAAAAATGTCGCAGCGCCACCGAATTCAAGACCATCGATGAAGTCGCTGTGATCGAACCCGAACAGCTCCACGGTCATCTGGCACGCGATGAATTTGACATCGGCTTCGCGGCAGAGTTCGCGCAGATCGGGAATCGACGCCACACCGTTGTTCTTGACCGTCTGCTTCATGAGGGTAGTGGCGAGGGACTCGTAGCCCGGAACCAGCGACTGCACCAGGTTCGGAATATTCCAGTTGATGTTCTTGAACCACTTCGGCCCGAACGGCATCTTCATCGGCATGCCGGGGTTGCCAAGAGGGCTGACCTTGAGGTCCAGCTTCTTGCGCAGCAGCTGCAGCCCGTAGAACGTGAAGAACACCTGCACATCGTACCCGAGGGCGGCGGCTGTGGAGGCCAGGATAAACGGCGGGTAGGCCCAATCGAGCGTACCCTTGGTCGCAATGATCGCCAGTTTCTTGGCATCGGACATGACTTGCTTATCTCCTCGTCGCAAAATTTATCCAGGCTCGTGCAGCCGTCGCCGCCGGACCCGTCAGGCCTTCTTCTTCAGCACGAACGTGTATTCCCCATTGGCCTCCGCGGACTCGAGCAACTCGTTGCCGGTCTGCTTGGCGAAAGCCTGGAAATCCTTCACGGCGCCGGGATCGGTCGCGACCACGCGCAGCGTCTGGCCGCCGGTCAGTTCATTCAGCATCTTCTTGGTCCGCAGAATCGGAAGCGGGCAATTCAGTCCACGTGCATCAAGCTCTTTGTCAGCCATTTGTTCCTCCTGTTCGGAATTGGGCAACACCACCTAACATTCTACCGCACCCCACATCACCGGCGCCCGGTTCAATCCGCATCCTCCTTCGGCCGCCGTACCGGCGCGCCTGCGGATCACCGCGCGCCTAACTACTTCCCTAGAACAAGCCCGTCATGCTCAGGCCTCTCGACCGCTGCCGCCAGCGGGCTGCTGCGCAGCCACGCCCGGATGCCGCCCCGCAGATTATAGATGTTCCGCTGACCGCGCGCCGCGAAGAACGCACAGGCCTGCGCCGACCGGGCGCCGGTCTGGCAGTAAAACACCACGCGCTGCGCCCCTTCCAGCTCGCGTTCACGCACCGGCAGGAGATGCAGCGGAATATGGCGCGCTCCAGGGATCGCCCCGCGCGCAACCTCCGCGGGCGTGCGCACGTCAACGAGCTCGAATCCGCGGTCGCCGGACTGCAACCATCCCTGCAGTTCAGACACCTCCAGCTCATCGAAGCCATACATTGTATAATTCCCCGACAGGAAATAGAATTACGCAGTTAATAAGTATATTAGTAGATTCAAAATTTCTTGCGTTGGTTAGCTTAGCCGGTTCGGCGGCCAATTACCATAGGCCAGACCCGGTCAATGCGCTCAACCCTTATTGACTGGATGGTTATCAGGCATCACGGCAAGCAATCCGGACTGTGGCCGGCCCCGTCCCGTCAGTGACCCGGAGGTATCGCGTGAAGAAAGACGATTTTACTGCCCATACCCGCTACACGATCACCTGGCGCGATCCGCAGGGCAAGCTGCGCCCGGCCAACATCTACCCCTACCGCCTGTACGACCAGTTCATGGTGGCACGCATGACCGATCAGAGCGGGATGCTGCGCAAGTTCGCCTACGATGACATCGTCAAGATCGTGAAAGTCACGCCGGTCAGCCGCGAAAACCAGTTCGCCATACCGGATGCCATCCTGAGCGAAAGCACCTGGGCCAATCGCAGCAGCATGGAGCGCTATTCGTCCTCGCCGCACATGGGCAAGTAGGCCGCCCAATTCGCGCTGCCGCCGGAACCGCGCTTCCGGCGCGGTCATCCCCGGCGGCATGGCCAGACCCATGACGGTCGGCTGCCGTTGCGCTATGATAATTTGGCTTTCCGGCGCAGTGCGCCCGGGCGAAGCCGGCGTCAGCCGCCGACCCGCCGGGTCTGGATGCCGGCACCGCACCGGTCGCAAGAGGCCCAGGGATCTGGCCGGCTGCAAGCGGTCCCTGGCCGACGCAAACGCTAAAGACCGCAGCCCGGTGCCGACATGATGTCCCGATCCCGCAAGCACGCGCTGGTCCTCGCCGCAGCCTTCGCGACGATGCTCGCAAACGCCCAGGCCGCTTCCGGCAGCCAGGTGGACCTCGGCGCCAACCTCCCGAACCTCGGCAACGAGGCCTTCGCGGTGGTGTCGCCGCAGCAGGAAAAGCAGCTCGGCGCCGACTTCATGCGCTACGCACGCCACGACCTCAACATCATCCACGATCCCGAGCTCAACGAATACATCGAGGCGCTCGGACAGAAGCTCGTCGCGCACACCAGCGACGCCGGCCAGAGGTTCCATTTCTTCATCATCAATGACCCGACGATCAACTCCTTCTCGGTTCCCGGGGGATACATCGGCGTGGATGCGGGCCTCATCCTGACCGCCCACAGCGAGTCCGAATTGGCGGCCGTGCTGTCGCACGAGATCACGCACGTCATCCAGCACCATGTCATCCGCGGGATCGCCGAGTCCAAGCGGCTGTCGCTGCCGGCCATGGGGGCAATGCTGGCGGGCCTGGTGCTGGCCGCCTCCGGCAGCGCGAACGGAGGCATGGCCACCGTGGCGCTCAGCAGCGCCGCAGTGGCCCAGACCCAGCTCGATCATTCGCGCGCGTACGAAGCGGAGGCCGACCGCATCGGAATGCAGACGCTCAACGCCGCGGGCTACAACGCCGTCGCCATGCCGCGGTTCTTCGAGCGCATGGCGACCGCGACGCGCTTCGAGCCGCGCATACCCGGATTCCTGAGCGACCACCCCACGACCACGGACCGCATCACCTACCTGACCAACGAAGCGGCCAAGTTTCCGCATCACCCGCCGGCCGACAACACCGCGTTCTTCGACGCCCAGGCCGAAGTGCGCGTCATCGCGAGCAACGATCCCGACGAGCTCGTCAATTACTACCGCCGGGACTTGCGCAACGGCGACTACCTGCAGAAGGATGCCGATCAGTATGGCTATGCGCTGGCGCTGGCGCGAGACCAGCAGCTCACGCCCGCGCTCCGGGAGATCGACGGCCTGGTGCAGCGCCACCCGCACTACCTGCTGTTCCGTCTGGCCCAGGCTGAAATCGAAATGTCCGCGGGCCACTACACCACCGCCCTCGGACACTATGCCGTCCTGCTCCGGACCGCACCGGACGACCTCGCGGTGATGGAACGCTACGCCGCAGCGCTGCTCGAAACCGGTCACGCCCAGCAGGCGCGCACCCTGCTGCACAAGGCGCTGCGCAAGGACCCGGACAGCGCATCGCTGTACAAGATGCTGGCCGTGGCCGCCGGCGACAGCGGCAGGCTGCTCGAATCCCACCGGGCGCTGGCCGAGCACTACTATCTCGACGGCAACGCGCCCGCGGCGATCGAGCAGCTCACCATCGCGCGCCGTTATGCCGGACACAGCTACTATTATCTCTCGAGCCTGGACGCGCGCATCAAGGAAATCAAACGCCAGGCCGCCCTCGACAAACATCCCTGATCAGCCCGGCGCGGGCGCATTAGCAAATGCTGTATTACCGAATATGGATTTTATTCCATCAAAATTTTCGGACGCGGCAGCATTAATTCTTGCCACTCCCCCGGGTGGTGGCTATTCTACGAAACGTTTCCGACTTGTTGCGGTTCCGCCGGCCGTCCGGCCGGATGGCGTCGCGGCCTGAATAAAACCCAACTACCGTCAGGAGGAGTAATGCGGAAGACCGCCAGAATCATGCTCGGGGCGACTGCCGCGGTACTTTTGGCGGGCGGCGCAGGCGGAATCACTCCCGCCGCCGCTGCCGGTCATGTGCCGACCAGCGCACAATGCCACAACAAGGCCCATCCGCCCACCGATCCTGCCGTCATCGGCGGTTGCATCGTCATCAGCCGCAAAGAGGGCAACTGCGTCGCCTGCCACGCGATCGCCGGCGCCATCGAGCCGGGCAACATCGGACCGCGGCTCGTGGACATCAGCAAGCGCTTCCCGGACCGCGCCAAGCTCCGGGCCCAGATCTGGGATCCGACGATCGCCAATCCGCAGACCGCCATGCCGCCGTACGGGCGCAACAAGATCCTTACCGGCAAGCAGATCAACGAAGTTGTGGATTTTCTCGAGACGCTATGAGCCAGGCCAGCGTGCGGCTGAAATGAGCCCGCCAACCATCGCTGCCACTGCGCAGGTAGACCGTTTCTGACATCGTACTTTTCAGGAGACCGCCGTGACCACCTTGACCCGCAGGACCTTTCTCAAGGGCAGCCTCGCCAGCAGCGCGCTCGCCCTCGCCGCCACCGCCG
>JAPTTX010000088.1:0-67434 GCA_028068195.1 Gammaproteobacteria bacterium | reverse complement strand
CCAAGGCCGGTGATACGGTGACGGTGAGCTGGCGCGACAACAAGGGCGAGACCGGGGGCGCGAAGGCGCTCGTGAGCTAAGACCCCCGCGGCCCATGAGGGGGATGCCGCCGGTACGCCGGCGGCGCCTTCTGGGTCCCCGCTGTTGCCGAATTCCGAGGCTCAGGACGAAGCCGGGAGCTCGGGCCTGCCGAAATAGTACCCCTGGGCCCAGTCCACTCCTATCGCACTGACGATCTCCGCCACTTCTTCGCTCTCGACGAATTCTGCCACCGTGATCAGGCCAAGATCTGCGGCCGCCTTCTGTATGCCCTGCACGATGGTGCGCACCCGAGTTTCCCTGATTCTCTGGATAAGCGTGCCTTCGATCTTGACGAAGGCAAACGGGAGATCAGCCAGGTACTTGAACGAAGAGTATCCGCTGCCGAAGTCGTCCAGCGCCAACCGCAACCCGAAGTCGAGAAACGGCCGCAGCATGTTGCGCGTCGCATCCAGATCGTGGAGTAGTTCGCGTTCCGTGACTTCGATGACCAGGGGTTTGGTAAAGCCGACCAGGTCGCCGCAGGATGCACAGGCGCGGCGCGCCGACTCGAGGAGTTCGGCGACGACCTTGGGGTGGCGCAACAGATTGCCGGAGATGTTGACGAAATGCGCCATGTTCGGGGTGATGCGCTGCTGCCGCATACAGTGTTCGATGACGGTCAGGATGATGGCGCGGTCTATCTGGTGGGTAATCTGGAGCTGGCGCGCGGCCTCGATGAACTGATCGGCCGCGAGCGGCTCGCTGTTGACGCCAATGACCCGCGCCAGGGCCTCTTCAGCCACGACCGCGCCACCGCGCAGATCGACAATCGGCTGATAGGCCGGTACGACCCGGTGTTCGCGCAATGCCGCGTCCAGCAGTTTGCCGAGTCCGAAGACCTGCCCGTGCAGGGCGTCGGCATGGATCACGCGGTTGCGCCCGCTGTTCTTGGCCTGGTACATCGCGGCGCCGCAGGCCGCGATCAACTGCTCGGCAGTGGTTGCGTCTTCCGGGAAGCAGGCGGTGCCGAAGCTTGCGGACGCGTGGATTTCATACCCGTCCGCCTTCAGGGTCATTGACTCGATCGCCTGTCGCAACCGCTCTGCGGTGCTGTCTGTCGTGTCGCGGTCCGCGTCGCGAAGCAAGCACAGAAATTCCTGTCCGCCCCAGCGTCCGACCTGGCCGCGCTCTCCCAGCATTTGCCTGGCGAGCTGGCCGACCTGCTGGATGAGGAGATTGCCGCAACGCTCACTGTAGCCGTAATTAATGACCTTGAATCGGTCGAGGTCGAGCATGATCAGCCCGAACGGGCGGTGACCCTGGCGGCCGAGGGAGACATGCGCTTCGACCAGCTCCCGGAATGCAGCGCGGGTCTGAAGTCCAGTGAGCGGATCGGGCGGGAGTGGACTTGGACCGGCAAAGGATGGGTTGGCTGTTTTCATGGGTCAGATGGCCGCGTGTCGTCCTGTTTTGTGGTCGTGCAATAACTTCTGTGCCCATCTTGATGAAGAATAGCAGGAATATCTCCAGTGTGGGTTGAGGGGGACGAGAGCGGAAACACTCCCCGGGGAAGCGGTGGGCAGGTCAATACGTAATACCTATAGATCGGCTGCGCCATGCCTACTGGCGTACTCGATCCAAGAGCCTGATTTCACGCGGTTTTGAGGAACAACCCGGCGGCCAGCAGCGCACTGCCGAACGCGCTGAGTTCCGAGCGTGGCTTGACCAGCGGAACGTCGAGGACCTGTTCCCGGATCCGTTGCCAGCCGGGGTTCCGGCTGCCGCCGCCGGTCGTGCGGATGGATCGCACCCGGGGGCCGCCGAGGGCATGCAGAAGCCGATACCCTTGGGCCTCGATCTGGGCGATACCTTCCAGCATGCCCTGGAAAAACGTTACGCTGTCCGCGGGGAGCGGTTCGAGCTTCGCCGTCATCGTCGGGTCGTTGACCGGGAACCGCTCACCGACATCGGGCAGGGGATAATACTCCAGGCCGGTCAAGTTCTCGGGGTCCAGCAGCGGTGTCATTTCGCGCAGCTGTTCGAGCTTGAAGTACTGAAGGAGCGTCGCCCCGCCGCTGTTGGAGGCGCCGCCGATAAGCCAACGGTCGCCCAGGCGATGGCTGTAGACCCCATGTCCGGCGGAAAAGACGGGCCTGTCGGCGAGCACTTTGAGGACCAGGGTCGAACCTAGGGATGTCACCGCGTCACCGCATTCGCTGCCGCCGGCGGCGATAAACGCCGCGACCCCGTCGGTGGTTCCGGCAACCACCATTGCGTTCCGGGGGAATCCGAATGCATCGGCGACTTCGCCGCTCACGGGCGCAAGCGGCTCGCCGGGGGAGTGTACTTGGGGCAGCAGGCCGATATTGATCCCGAGCTGGCTGATCCAGTCGGGCCAGCGGCGCGTCTCGGTGTCGTAGCCGAGCTTCAGGCAGTTGTTGTAGTCACTGTGGCCCCAGGCGCCCGTGAGTTTTCCGGCGATCCAGTCTGCCTGGTGCAGGGCGTGCGCCGCATTCCGGGTCCCGCCCTGGGCATGGAGCCATAGGAGTTTCGCCAGACTGCTGGTCGCGCCCTGGGCCCCGCTGTCTGGCCCGGCGAACGGCAGGATCTGCTTTGCCTCGTCGACGGCGCGGGCATCGTTGTACATCAGTGCGGTGGTCGTGGGCGCGCCCTCTCGGTCACACAGCAGCAGGGTGCCGGAAGTCCCGTCCACGGCAATGGCCCGGACCCGTTTCGGGTCGATGCGCTGTGCCAGCAGCCTCAGCGCCGAGACTGCAGCCGTCCACCAGGCCCCCGCTTCCTGGGTGACCTCGTTTTCCTTGCGCGATGGCAGGGGTATGGCGGCGTCCGCCTGCGCGAGCAGATTGCCCTGCGCATCGATGGCCATTGCGCGGCAGCCTGTGCTGCCCAAATCGATACCGAGGTAGATGCCGCTGTCTGTAGCAGCAGTTCTCACAGCCGCAGTCTTGCGGGCGCCTCCTCTAGCAGTGACACCTTCGCCGGGTTCACGCTCCGCGGCTGGCGGGAGAGCGGATTCCGGTTTGCCCGCCTCTTTCGGTGTCCGGGGCGGGGTGCGCCGCTCGCGCGGCAGCATACGGAAGCGTCCGCTGCCGGTCCGGCCGCTGGAGCTGCTCTGGGAAGGCGGAGCGGCCGGCATCGGCAATGTTGCGGAGTCTGCGCCTGCGGGATCGGCAGAGACGGACGGGTCCTCCGGGCCTGCCTTTGGTTTGCCGTCCGCCACCGGTGGCGGCGGGGGTAGCGGCACGCAGCCTGGTTTGCGGTGATCGGCGATGATGGTCGTATAAATGCCGCCACGGACGTAGAATTCGGCACGTAGCCTCATGTAGCGGGGCGCCGTCGCCGCCACCAGGTCGTTCAGGATGGAGTTGGTGACCGCTTCGTGAAAGGCTCCTTCATTGCGGAACGACCAGATGTAGAGCTTGAGGGACTTCAATTCGATGCACTTCTGGTCCGGAATGTAGTCCAGGTAGAGGGTAGCGAAGTCCGGCTGTCCGGTTTTCGGGCACAGACAGGTAAACTCCGGTATCCGGATCTCAATGGTATAATCCCGTTCCGGATTGGGGTTTACGAACGTCTCCAGCTGCTTGCTCGGTTGGGTAGGCATTTTGAATCCTGTGTGCTAGCGTTGTGCATCCTTAGCCGCTAAAAATTGTAACCTATCCATTAACTTAATGCGCCTCAAGAAAATCAAGCTTTCCGGATTCAAGTCCTTCGTGGATCCCATCGCCATCCCGGTGTCGGGCAATCTCATCGGCATCGTCGGCCCCAATGGCTGTGGCAAGTCCAACATCATCGATGCTGTACGCTGGGTGATGGGCGAGAGTTCTGCCAAGCATCTGCGCGGCGACTCCATGGCCGACGTCATTTTCAGCGGGTCGACCGCGCGCAAGCCGGTCGGCAAGGCCTCGGTGGAGCTGATCTTCGACAACAGTGACGGCGGCGCACCGGGACAATTTGCCTCGTATTCCGAGATTTCGATTCGGCGCGAGGCTGCGCGCGACGGCCAGTCGGACTATTTTCTGAACCGCACGCGGTGCCGCCGCAAGGACATTACCGACTTGTTTCTCGGCACCGGCCTGGGTCCCCATTCCTACTCGATCCTCGAGCAGAATTCGGTAACGCGCATCATCGAATCCAAGCCGGAGGAACTGCGCTCCTTCTTCGAAGAGGCTGCCGGCGTTTCACGCTACAAGGAGCGGCGGCGTGAAACCGAGAACCGAATCAAGCACACACGCGAGAATCTCGCCCGTGTGGAAGATATCCGCAAGGAACTTGATGCCCAGCTCCAGCGTCTCCAGCGCCAGGCGCGCGTCACGCAGAAATACAAGGAGCTCAAGCAGGAAGAGCGATTGCTGCGTGCGCAGCTGCAGGGCCTGCGCTGGCGCAGTCTCGATGAACATCTGCGCCAGCATGATGCGTCGCTCGCCACCCAGGAAACCACCCTCGAGAGCATGATTGCCGAGCTGCGCGCTTCCGAGGCGGCGATCGAGCAGCTGCGGGCGCAGCAGACCGAAGCCGGCGACCGCTTCAACAGCGTCCAGGCGGAACGGTACGCGGCCGGTTCCGAGGTCGATGCCATCGAACAGTCGATCCAGCACGCACGCGACACACGCCAGCAGCGGCTGAGGGAGCAGGAGCAGCTCAATCAGTCCTGGGAAGAGGCGAACCGGCACCGGCTGGAAGACAGCAGTCGGCTTGAGACGCTGCAGAAGGAGCTCGACGCCGCCGCCCCGCTGCTGGCCGAACGCCAGCGCGAGCGCTCGGACGCGGCCGATGCCCTGGCGTCTGCCGAGCAGGCGCTGCAGCAATGGCAGGGTGAGTGGGAACGGTTCGGTCAGACCGCCTCCGGGCAGGAACGGATACGTGACGTCCAGGGGACGCGCATCGCGAACCTGGGCCAGCAGATTGCCCAGCTCCAGCAGCGCCAGTCCCGGCTGCAGGAGGAGGCCGAAGCCATCGAGCGCGAAGTCGGAACCGACGACGTGGTCAGGTTGCGCAGCGAGGTTGCCGAGCGCGATCGCATTCACGAAGGGCGCGAGCGCGAGATCGAGGACGTCGAGGCGCGCATTGGCCAGCTGCGCGCCGACAGTGACAATTGCACGGCGCGTCAGGAGGAGGTGCGCGGACAGATCCAGACCGCCGAGGCGCGCCTGGCGAGCCTGAGCGAGCTGCAGGCGGCGGCGCTTGGCAAGCATGACGTGGCGCTCAACGACTGGCTCGCGGGCCGTTCGCTCACCGCAGCTCCCCGGCTGGCGGGCATGCTCGACGTCGAGCAGGGCTGGGAACTGGCCGTGGAGCGCGTGCTTGGTGCCGATCTTACCGCGGTATGCGTGGCCGGCCTGGATGGACTTGCAGCCGACCTCGCCGGACTACGGGGCGCAGAGCTTACAGTGCTGGAGACGGCGCCGGTGCCAGCGGCTGGTCCGGTTGCGGTCCGGCCGCTGTTGCTCGACAAGATCCGGGCACGTATCGATGTCAGCGCGCTGCTCTCCGGCATCTATGCTGCCGAATCGCTGGACGAAGCGCTCGTGCTGCGTTCCAGCCTGCTGCCGGAGGAATCGGTCGTGACCCGGTCGGGCGCCTGGCTCGGACGCAACTGGATGGCGGTTACGGATAAGGACAGCGCGCGCGCCGGAATGATCGGGCGCGAGCGTGAGATCGAAAGCCTGCAGGCAGCGCTCGGTACGCTGCGCACAGCGCTGGAGGCGGCGAGATCGGACCTGTCCGAAGCGCAGAGGCAGCTCGCCGAGCTCGAGCAGCAGCGGCAGCAGCGCCGCCGGGACCTGAACGAATACAGTCGCGAACGTGCCGCCGCGCACTCGCGGCTCGGACACCAGGAGGCCCGATTGGCGCAGCTGCACGAACGGCACCGGCAGATCGAGGGTGAGCGGGCGGAGCTGGCGCAGCAGGTTCAGCGTGGCGAGGCGGAGCTGGTTGCCGCAGAGCGGTTGCTGCAGGAGGCCGCCCAGCAGGGAGAGGCGCTGGAAGCGCGCCGACACGAACTGACCGAACAGCGCGACAGATGTCGCATGCGGTCGGATGAGGCGCGTGCGCGCGCGGCCGCGGCCAATGATTCCCTGCACAGGCTCGAGATCGACCTGCAGCGGATGCAGACGGAGTTCGAAACCATCACCCAGAGCATCGAGCGCCTGGACAGCCAGCTCGGCCACTTGGCGGAGCGCCGGCGCAATGTCGAGGAACTGCTCTCGCGCGACGAGCAGCCGGAAGAGGAACTGGGTGAGCGCCTGCAGCGTGCGCTCGAGAAACGCGTGGAGATAGAAGGCCGGTTGAGCCAGGTGCGACAGGTCGTTGTCGACCTGGAGGCGGCGCTGCGCGAGCTGCAGCAGACGCACGGCCAGCAGCAGGAACGCATCAATGCAGCGCGCGAATCGCTCGAGGGCGAACGCCGGTTGCGCGAGGGACTGGTGGTGCGGCGAGACACGGTGGTGGAGCAGCTGCAGGAGACGGGCGCCGGGCTGACCATCGAGGACGTACTGCGCGATCTGCCGGGCGAGGCCGGCGAGGAAGCGTGGCAGCAGCGCCTCGACGAGCTCGGCAGAAAGATCGAACGTCTCGGCCCTCCCAACATGGGGGCGGTGGAGGAATATCGTGAACAGTCGGAGCGCAAAGGGTATCTGGACAAGCAGTACGAGGATCTGTCCCAGGCGCTGGCGACACTCGAGGATGCCATACGCAAGATCGATCGCGAGACCCGCACGCGCTTCCGCGAAACCTTCGACAAGGTGAACAGCGGATTCCAGACCCTGTTTCCGCGCCTGTTCGGGGGCGGCCAGGCGCAACTGGAGCTTGTCGGGGAGGAGCTGCTCGAGAGCGGGGTGCGGGTAATGGCCCGGCCTCCGGGCAAGCGCAACAGCACGATTCACCTGCTATCGGGCGGGGAAAAGGCCCTTACCGCGGTTTCCTTGCTGTTTGCGCTGTTCGAGCTCAATCCCGCGCCGTTCTGTCTGCTCGATGAGGTCGACGCACCACTTGATGATGCCAACGTGGTGCGTTATTCGCAGATGCTCAAGGCTCTGTCGGAGAAGACCCAGCTCATTTACATTACCCACAACAAGATCAGCATGGAGATCGCCGAACTGCTTGTCGGGGTTACCATGTCGGAGCCGGGCGTGTCACGGCTCGTCGCGGTGGACGTGGAAGAAGCGCTGGAGATGGTGGCCCAGTGATTTTTTCGGACTGAGACCAATGAATCTGCAATACGCCCTGCTTCTGATCGGATTGGTGATCATCGGGGGCGTGGTAATTGGAACCTACGGCAGGCTGAGGTTCCCGCTGCGGCGGCACCGGACCCAGGACTGGCAGGATGAGTCGCAGGGTGAGGCGCCCAGGGGGGGCTCGGATTCGCACGCCGAGGCCGCCGTGCTGACCGCGCGGCGCGAAGCGCCTGCGGCGAGCGGCCTCGACATCAATCCCGGGCCGCCCGCGGCGTCTGATGCGAAGTTCCTCAAACCGGACGTGCCGCTGGCCGGCGGCAGCGGGCCGGTTGCAGACATCGAGCACTACGAGGAACTGGAAGGCATCGAGAGCACCGCTCTGATGCCGCTCAATCTGAGCCTCGATCTTGGGCACCCCGAGACGGCCGCCGCCAGTGGATCGGCCCGCCAGCAGGTACCGGATGACAAGGTCGATTTCGTGATACATCTTCCCGGAGCGGGTCCGGTGAACCGGAACCGGGCGCTCGGGGTCTACAAGCAGAACGAATACCTGCTCGAGAAGCCGCACCAGATCTTCGGACTCGGGTATCGGACCCGGCAGTGGTCAAACCTTGAATCCGACCGCGAATACGCCCAGTACAGCGACATCGCCGTGGCCCTCCAGCTCGCCGACAGCCGCGGTCCGGCGAACGAGTCGGAGGTCAACCAGTTCGTGCAGATGTCGCTCAAGCTCGCCGACACGCTGCAGCGTCCCACGAAACTGTCGCTCACGCCGGAGCAGGCGGTGGAGGTGGCGCTCGATCTCGACCGCTTCTGCGAAGCCAACGACGTGCTGGCTAGCGTCAACGTGCTGTCCAACAATCCGGGCGGTTTCAGCGGCCGGGCCATCAGCCAGGCCGCGACGCAGCTCGGCATGCAGTTCGGCGCCATGGATATTTTCCACCTGAAGAACGACAACCCGCTCGGGTGTCGCCATCTGTTCAGTCTCGCCAATCTGTACGATCCAGGCTCATTCGATCTGAACACCATCAATGCCCTGAAGACGGCGGGGCTGACCCTGTTCATGAATGTCCCGTGCGCCTTCCAGCCGGCTGCGGTGTTCGAGAGGATGATCGAGACAGCCCGCGGCCTGTGCGATCTGCTCGACGGCCGGCTCGTCGACCAGGATTCGAAGCCGCTCTCCGAGGCCGGGCTAAAGGTTATTCGCACCCAGATCGACCGCATAGCAACGGACATGCAGGGCCGGGGTATCGTGCCCGGCAGCGAAGCGGCAATGCGGCTTTTCTAGTCGGCGGCTTCAGTCGCTTCGCCGTTTCCCGCCGCTGCCCGGGTCCGGTGTCCGTCCAAGACCAGGATTTCCGCCATGAGCGATCTTGCAAAAGCCGAAGCACGCATCGCGGCCTTGCGCGAGCAGATCAACGAACACAATTACCGCTATTACGTTCTGGATGCGCCGGTAGTATCTGATGCCGAGTATGACCGGCTGCTTCGTGAACTCCAGGATCTGGAGCGGAAGTTCCCCCAGCTCATCGTCCCAGATTCGCCGACCCAGAGGATTGGCGCGGCTCCGGCTGGCGAATTCGGGGAGGTGCGTCATCAGGTCCCGATGACCTCGATGGACAATGCCATGGACGACGGGGAAGTGCGCGACTGGGATGAGCGCGTGCACCGGGGTCTGGCCGTCACCGGCCCCGTAGGCTACACCGCGGAGCCAAAGTTCGACGGAACCTCGATCAGTCTGCGCTACGAGCGCGGGTTGTTGGTGCGCGCCGGTACCCGCGGCGACGGCCGTATCGGAGAGGATGTGACCCAGAACGCGCGGACCATACGCACGGTACCGCTGCGTCTGCACGGACATGGCTGGCCGAGGGTTCTCGAGGTGCGCGGGGAAATCGTGATTCCAAAAAGGGACTTCGAGAACCTCAACGCCGAGCAGCTCCGCGCAGGAGGGAAGGTTTTCGCGAATCCGCGCAATGCCGCCGCCGGCAGCCTGCGTCAGCTCGACCCCCGGATCACGGCCGGCCGGCCGCTGAGCTTCTTTCCCTGGGGGCTCGGTGAGGTTGGGGGCGGCACGGTGCCGGATCACTATTCCGGCGTGATCGGCAAGCTTCGCGAGTGGGGATTCCGGGTCACCAACCTCTTCCGCGTCGTATACGGGGCGGAAGATTGCCTAAAGTATTACGCCGAAATCGGCGCCATGCGCGACCGGCTGCCATTCGAGATCGATGGAGTGGTTTACAAGGTGGACGACTTGGCGGCTCGCGACCGTCTCGGCTTCACGGCACGGGCACCCCGCTGGGCGGTGGCCCACAAGTTTCCGGCGCACGAGGAGACTACTGTGATTGAGGACATTCTGGCGTCGGTTGGCCGCACCGGCGTGGTCACGCCGGTCGCCGTCCTGCGGCCGGTACACATCGGTGGAGTGACCGTGACCCACGCCACGCTGCACAACCAGGACGAAGTGCAGCGCAAGGATGTACGCATCGGCGATACTGTAATAGTGCGTCGCGCAGGCGATGTGATCCCGGAAGTGGTCGGTGTCATCAGGGAGATGCGTCCTCCGGACACGAAGCCCTGGCGCATGCCCAGGAGATGTCCGCAGTGCGGAAGCGAGGTCGTGCGTGAGGAGGGGGAGGCGGCGCACCGCTGCATGGGCGGCCTGTTCTGTCCGGCGCAGCGCATCGGCGCACTGCTCCATTTCGCCTCCCGCCGTGCCATGGATATCGAAGGGCTCGGCGAAAAGCTGGCTGGACAGCTGGTGGATAGCGGCATGGTGGAGACTGTCGCTGACCTTTACGGCCTGGAGAAGGGGCCACTTGCCGGGCTGGAGCGCATGGGCGAGAAGTCGGCGCAGAACCTGCTAGAGCAGATTGCCCGGAGCCGGGCGACGACGCTGCCACGGCTGCTCAACGCTCTTGGCATTCCGCAGGTGGGCGAGGCGACGGCGCTGGCGCTTGCCAGGCACTTCCGCGACCTCAGGCCGATCATGGACGCAGTCGTGGATTCCCTCGAGGAAGTCGCCGGGATCGGACCGAACGTGGCCGGAGAGATCCACAGTTTTTTTCACCAGAAACACAATCGCGAGGTGATCGAGCGGCTGCTCGCGGCGGGTGTGCACTGGCCCCGCGAGGCCAACGTCGCAGCATCGCTGCGGCTGGCTGGCAAGACCTTCGTTCTGACCGGAACCCTGGACACCCTGACTCGCGACGAAGCACGGGAGCGGTTGGTCGCGCTCGGCGCCAAGGTTGCAGGCAGCGTCTCGGGCAAGACTGATTACGTGGTGGTGGGCGAAGACCCGGGCTCCAAAGCCGACAAGGCAAGAAAGCTGGGCGTAACGATGCTGGACGAACAGTCCTTCCTGAAGCTGCTCGATGGCGGGGTGACCGGTCCCTGAGGCTGCGCCCGTGGCCGGGCCGGCGTCCGTCCCCACCCTCTGCGCACGCAGAGGGTGGGGTGGCTGGCGGCCTAGTTTGTGAGGCTGATCTTGGCCTTGGACTTGAGCTGGCTCAGCAGCTGCTTGAGTCGCTCCTGTTGCATCACCGCGCGGATCCGGTCCTTCATTTCATCGTATGGCGGAAACTTGAAGGGACGCACGTCTTCGAGCTGAATGACGTGGTAGCCGAACTGGGTCTTCACCGGCTCCGGGCTGATCTCGCCTTTTTTCATCTTGGTCACGGCGTCGAAGAAGGCCGGGACCATCGTGGTCTGGTTGAACCATCCCAGCTCGCCGCCTACCCGCGCAGACTGAACGTCGATTGAATCCTTCTTGGCGAGCGCTGCGAAGTTGGCGCCGTGCTTCAGCTCGGAAATGATCCTCTCCGCCTCAGCCTTGGATTTGACCAGAATATGACGCGCCCGGTATTCGTACTTGTTGGTCTTGGTGAGTTCCTGGTCATAACGTGCCTTGACGTCGGCGTCCGAGACCGGGTTCTCCGACAGATACTGGCGCACCACGGCGTTCGCCAGGATGTTCTCGCGCTGCTGTTTGATGAGGAAGCGCACGTCCGGTTGCTGGTCGAGCCGGTGCTTGATCGCATCCTGAGACAGCAGCGAGAGATTGACCAGCTGGTCTAGGACCAGCTTGCGGGTCTTCTCCGAAACCGGCTGCTGGATCCGGTTCAGCTGCAGGAAATTGTCGAAATCCGATTGGGTGATCGGCTGACCGTTGACGGTGGCGATCGCCGGACTCGACTCCGCGGTCTTCTTATGGCACGCGGCGGCGAACAGGGCGAAGCTCACGACCGCGAGCAGGATCAATGGGCGTGGATATTTCATGAATTGGCCTCTTGTTTGGATATGGCTCTAGTGTTTACAGCTCTTCCGGGGAAAACGCGCGTATGCTGAGTGCGTGTATCCGCAAGCGCATGGCATCGTCCAGCGCCGCATAGACCATGCGGTGACGTTCGACCGGACCTTTCCCGGCAAACTGCTCCGAAACCACGGTCACGGCATAATGGCCGCCTCCGCGGGCGCCGGCATGGCCTGCATGTTGCGCGCTCTCGTCGATGACCTCCACGGCATCTGCCGCCAGAACGGCGCGCAGCTGCTGCTCGATGGCTGTTGCGCTCTCGTTCACGGCAGTACCTTGCGGAACGGCCGCACTGTTACTTCCGAATAGATGCCGGCCTGCACGTACGGATCAGCGTCGGCCCAGGCCTGGGCTTCCGCAAGCGAGGTGAACTCGGCCACAACCAGGCTGCCGCTGAAGCCGGCAGCACCGGGATCCTCCGCATCCAGGGCGGGGTAGGGTCCTGCCAAGAGCAGGCGTCCTTCGTCGCGCAGTTTTTCCAGCCGCTGCAGGTGAGCTGGCCGGGCGGTCTTGCGCCGGTTCAGGCTGTCGGGCACGTCCTGCCCGCTGATCGCGTAGAACATCACTGTTCTTCCTTCTGTGTCGCGATCTCCGCCTGCGGCTGCTCCAGATGCTTCGATAGGAACAGCGCCTGTGCCACCGCAAATACGACTGTCAGGGCGAGTGAACCCCAAACCTTCATGGTGACCCACGTATCAAGGCGTGCCGCCTTGCTTTCCTGCAAGCCGTAGAAAAATGCGAAATACAGGTTTAGGGCGCCCATCAACAGGAAAAAGACCCCCCAGCTCAGGTTGTAGATCTTCCAAATGCGCGCGGGCATGGAGACCTGCCGGTCGAGCAGGTGTTCCGCGGCGGTCCGCCGGCCGATGATCTGGCTTCCCAGGAACACGGCAGCAAAGGCCCAGTACAAGATGGTCGGTTTCCAGCGGATGAACGTGTCATTGTGCAGAGCCAAGGTAAGGCCGCCGAACACGCCGATGATGGCCAGCTGCATCAGGTGCATGCCCTCGAATCGGCCCTGCCGGAACCGGGACCAGGCGACCTGCGCCACGGAGGCCGCGATCGCCACCGCAGTGGCGGTGTAGATCCCGGCCAGCTTGAAAGCCACGAAAAAGAGGAAAAGCGGAAAGAAATCGATGAATATCTTCATTGTGCCCGGTTATGCCGGATTTAAAGAACTATTCTCGCATGTCGCCGCGGCAGGGGCAACGAGGCCCCTCAGTGGAGCGTCGGATGGCTCCACGCTGCATGATAGCGCGCCATGACCTCGCGCACGGATGACGGGTAATCGAGGGCCGCCATCTGCTGCATGCCCTGTTCAAAAAACTTTGGCGCTTCCTCGGGCAGGTCGTGGACCAGCTCGTCAAAAACCTGCGCCATCAGCGCCAGGTTATGCGAGCGGGTTGCCACAATCCCCCGGTTGAGCTGCAGGAGACGCCAAGGCCGGCCTGGATTGTTCTTTTCAAGGTCCTGCCGGATGAAGTCGTCGCAGGCGTGGATCACGTTGCCCATGAACCGCGCCATCCGCTCGAGTTCGCCGGTATCTGTGGTGCGGTTGGCAAGATCCGCGAGCGCATTCACCACAGGTTCCGGCGAGCGGATGCGGCCGTGGTGGCGGATTATCCAGTCTGCCGTTGCGAGACTCATTTTTCCGATCGCAAGGCAGGCGTCGGCCAGGCCAAGCTGCTGACCCCAGGCTGCAAGGTCGGCGAGCAGATTGAGGCCATAGTCGCCGAGCTGGTTCACGTCGTCTTTGGCGATCGCCCCGGTTTCGCCTTGATCGCGATCCACATTGCTGGCGATGGTCAGGAATCTATCAATCTGTTCAATAATTTGTGGGGGCGTGACCTGATTGCTCACGACCGGTTTGCGGCGCGCATAGGCAGTCCGGACCTGGGTCGCGGCCGACTTGAACCGCTCGATTGCCACCGGCAGCGCGATGATGGATTCCATGGAACACCCCGGCCAGGTTAATTATGCCGAGCAGGCATGATACCCTGATTCCTGGATTGGAGGAGAGATGCGGCCCGCCGGAGCGCCGGAGGGTACGCCTGTTCTGAGTTTATGCCGCAATACGACCTGCATACCCACACATTTCATTCGGACGGCACGCTGTCGCCGTCGGAACTGGTGATGCGTGCGCATTCCAGTGGGGTCGGGGTGCTGGCCCTGACCGATCATGACATCACGAGCGGCATCCATGAGGCCCAGGAGGCGGCGCGCGCCGCCGGCATCGTGCTCGTGCCGGGTGTCGAGATTTCCGTGACGTGGAACGGGCTGACGCTCCACATCGTGGGATTGGGCATCGATCCCGATGAGGGCCGTCTGCAGGCCGGTCTCGCGGATCAACTCCGATTCCGTGACTGGCGTGCAGAGGAAATTGGCCGGCGCCTGGCGCGCAAGGGTATATCCGGTGCCAGTGCCGGCGCCCGTGCCAGGGCGCAGGGTGTGCTGGTCAGCCGCACCCACTTTGCCCGGCACCTGGTGGCCGAGGGCCACGTCCGGAGCGTGCGCGATGCGTTCTCGAAATACCTCTCGCGCGGCAAACCCGGCTATGTGCCCGGGCAGTGGGCCAGTCTGCCCCAGGTGCTGGACTGGATCCGCGTCTCTGGGGGGCAGGCCGTGATCGCGCATCCCGCGCGTTACAAGCTCAGTGCCACGCGGCTGCAGCGGCTGTTGAAAGAGTTCAAGGATTCTGGCGGGGAGGCCATCGAGGTTGTCTCGGGCAGCCACAGCCGCGACGATTGCCTGCGTTTCGCCGCGCTGGCCGCACGCTATGATCTTCTGGCTTCCTGTGGGTCCGACTACCACGGGCCGGAAGCGGCCTGGATTGACCTGGGCAGGCTCCCGCCACTGCCCGAATCCTGCCGGCCACTGTGGGTGAAGTGGCGAACAGCAGATATTCCGAGTGGTGTGGTATCGTAGGGCAATCGGTACCCGGAGGCGGACTGACACGGTTCCCATCCCGGCGTGCAGCCGGCCTGCCTTGCCGACCGGAGTCCGTGATGCTGGTTGGTCCCGGCCGCCGCACTCCGGTCGGGGCGCGGCGGCCCGGGCAGACCGCAGCGGGCGGCAGACAGAGCTGCCAGGGGAGGCGGGAGCGTCGGTATGACCCAGTACTTTCAGATCCATCCGCAGAATCCGCAGGCCCGTCTTATCCGTCAGGCGGTCGAAATCGTGCGCGGCGGGGGCGTCATCGCCTATCCGACCGACTCGAGCTATGCGCTCGGCTGCCATATTGGCGATAAGGCAGCCATGGAGCGCATACGGCGCATTCGTGCGCTCGACAACCATCATGATTTCACGCTGGTGTGCCGGGATTTGTCGGAGGTTGCCGTCTATGCGCGCGTCGGCAACGCCGACTACCGCATTCTCAAGGCCTGCACCCCCGGCCCTTATACGTTCATTCTGCCGGCGACCCGTGAGGTGCCACGGCGCCTGCAGAATCCGCGACGAAAGACGATCGGCCTGCGTGTGCCGGCGCACGACATCGCCCAGGCGCTGCTGGCAGAACTGTCCGAACCGCTCATGAGCGTAACCCTGATATTGCCGGGCGAGGAGCTGTCGCTGGCCGATCCGCAGCAGATCCGCGAACGTCTCGAGCACCAGCTTGATCTGGTGATTGACGGCGGCAATTGTGGCTGGGAACCAACCACGATTGTCGAGCTTACTGACGGCGTGGCCCGGGTGCTGCGCAGCGGCAAGGGGGATGTCGGGCCGTTCCTGTCGGGTCCGCTGCAGTGAACGCGCGTGGTCGGGGCCGGGGCGGCCTGATATACTGCGCGGATGCTGGCTAAAATTTTCGGGATACTGCAGGCGCTGACATCGCCCCAGCTCATTTCCATCCTTCTCCTGCCGGTGCTGTTTGCGATCATCGTCCACGAGGTCGCCCATGGCTGGGTGGCCAAACGCCTGGGCGACCCGACCGCCGAGCGTCTGGGTCGCCTCACTCTGAATCCGATCCGGCACATCGATCCGGTCGGAACCATTCTGGTGCCGGCAGTACTGCTGCTGCTTCATAGCGGGTTCATCTTCGGCTGGGCCAAGCCGGTGCCGATCACCTGGGAGAATCTGCGTCACCCCAAGCGCGACATGGCCATCGTGGCAGCCGCGGGACCGGCGGCCAACCTGTTGATGGCGCTGTTCTGGGGGGTGGTCGTGAAGATCGGCATGCTGCTGCCGCCTTCGGCGCTGTGGGTCAGCAAGCCGCTGCAGTACATGGGTCTCGGCGGCATCGCGGTGAACGTACTGCTCATGGTGTTCAACCTGCTGCCACTGCCGCCGCTCGATGGCGGACGGGTGGCGGTAGGCCTGCTGCCCGGCCCCTGGGCCTGGCGCCTCAGCCGGCTCGAGCCCTATGGGTTCCTGATTCTGATTGCCCTGATGTTCACGGGGGTGCTGTGGATCGTCATCGGTCCGGTGGGCGATTTCTTCGCCCGGGTGGTGGTCATGATGACGGGGATCGTGTAGGGATGAGCAGTGTCCTTCCGGGCCAGCCGCAGCGCGTGCTCTCGGGCATGCGTCCGACCGGGCGTCTGCATCTGGGCCATTACCACGGAGTACTCAAGAACTGGTTGCGCCTGCAGACCGAGTACGAATGCCTGTTTTTCGTTGCTGACTGGCACGCGCTGACGACCCACTACGACGAGCCGCAGGTCATCGAGGAGAACGTGTGGGACATGGTCACGGACTGGCTGGCCGTCGGTGTCGATCCCGCGAATACCATCCTGTTCATCCAGTCGCGCGTGCCGCAGCACGCGGAGCTACATGTGCTGCTGTCGATGATCACGCCGCTGTCCTGGCTCGAGCGTGTGCCCACTTACAAAGACCAGCAGCAGCGGCTCAAGGACAAGGATCTGTCCACCTACGGGTTTCTCGGCTATCCGCTGCTGCAGAGCGCGGATATCCTGATGTACCGTGCCGGCCTGGTGCCGGTGGGCGAGGACCAGGTAGCGCACGTGGAAGTGACGCGTGAGGTCGCCCGGCGGTTTAACTATCTCTATGGGCGGGAGCCTGACTACGAGAAGCTGGCCGAAGCGGCCATCGGCAATATGGGCAAGAAGGCTGGCAAGCTGTACCGGGAGCTGCGCACGGCCTATCTCGAGCGCGGGGACGGCGGGGCCTTGGAGACCGCGCGGGCGCTGCTCGACAAGCAGAAGAACATCACGCTTGGTGACCGCGAACGCCTGTTCGGCTACCTCGAGGGCGGTGGACGAGTGATCCTGTCCGAACCCGATGCGTTGCTCACGCAAGCCTCCAAGATGCCCGGCCTCGATGGCCAGAAGATGTCGAAATCGTACAACAACGTCATCAGCCTTCGGGACGAGCCGGGCGAGGTAACCCGCAAGATACGCACCATGCCGACCGACCCGGCGCGCGTGCATCGGTCCGATCCGGGCGACCCCGACAAATGTCCGGTCTGGCAGTTTCATCAGATCTACTCCGGAGAGGAGGTGCGGCAATGGGTCCAGCGTGGCTGCCGCAGCGCCGCCATCGGCTGTCTCGAGTGCAAGCAGCCGGTGATCGACGCGGTGTTGGCCGAACTCAAACCGATTCGCGAGCGGGCCGAAGCCCTGGCGGAAGATCCTGCGCTGGTGAAGAACCTCATCTCCGACGGCTGTCGGAAGGCGCGTGATATTGCGGAAGATACCATGACTGACGTGCGCCGCAGCATGGGGCTGGGGTATATTTGATGGGCGGGCCGGTACAGGAGGGCCAGATGCCGGGACAGGACGAACCGCCACTCGCGATTGTGCAGGGGCAGGCGCTGACGGAACTGCCCCAGGACCTCTACATCCCGCCGGATGCGCTGGAAGTCATTCTCGAGACTTTCGAGGGCCCGCTCGACCTGCTGCTTTATCTGATACGCAAGCAGAACCTGGACATCCTGGACATCCCGATTGCGGAAATCACGCGGCAATACGTGGAGTATGTGGAACTCATGACGCGCGTGCGCCTGGAACTTGCAGGCGAGTATCTCGTGATGGCTGCAATTCTGGCGGAGATCAAGTCGCGCATGCTGTTGCCCCAGCAAGCGGGCGAAGAGGAAGAGGACGATCCGCGCGCGCAGCTCGTGCGGCGCCTGCAGGAGTACGAACGCTATCGCCAGGCTGCCGAGGAAATCGACAACCGGCCGCGCGTCGGACGCGAAATCTATCTTGCCGTCGTCGATTCCACCAACTTGCCGGTCAGGCGCGTGGAGCCAAATGTCACGCTGTTCGAACTGCTCGATGCCTTCCGTGGTGTGCTGCAGCGGGCGGAGATGTACCGCCATCACCGTGTTATGCTGGAGGCGCTGTCGGTACGCGAGCGGATGACCCGGATACTGGAGTCGGTCGGGGCCGAGGCGTTTGTCGATTTCGTGGTGCTTTTCGACGTGACCGAGGGCAGAATGGGCGTCGTGGTCACGTTCATGGCGCTGCTGGAGCTTCTCAAAGAAAACCTGCTGGTTCTGGTGCAGAACGAACCCTATGCGCCGATACATGTGAAGGCGGTTGCCTGATGACCGATTCCAATACAGAGCTGAAAAACATAATCGAAGCGGCGCTGCTTGTTGCCGGGCAGCCGCTTACCATCGATCGCATGCTGTCGCTGTTTCCGGAGGATTCCCGGCCGCCGCGCGAGGAGATTCGTGCCGTCCTGGCGCAGCTCGACCAGGATTATGCTGGGCGCGCGATCGAGCTGCGCCAGATCGACAACGGCTACCGGCTTCAGACCCGGGAGCGCTATGCCGAATGGATCGGCCGCCTGTCCGAAGAGCGTCCGGTGCGCTATTCGCGCGCGCTGCTCGAAACCCTGGCCATCATCGCCTACCGTCAGCCAGTTACCCGCGGAGAAATCGAGGAAATACGCGGCGTTGCGGTGAGCAGCGAGATCATCAAGACCCTCCTGGGTCGGGAGTGGATACGGCAGGTCGGACAACGCGAGGTTCCAGGACGCCCGTCCCTGTACGGAACCACCCGCGCATTCCTCGAGCACTTCAGTCTGAAGAGCCTCGATGCGCTTCCCCCTCTGGCCGAGCTGCGCGACGTAGAGCAACTCAGCGCCGGTCTGGGACTCGCCGTTCCCGAGGAGGCGCAGGCACCAGAGGAGGCGCAGGCTGTCGGGTCGGGCCCGGACGCTGCGACGCATCCTGAAGCCCGGCAGGAGGATGCCGAGCAGGAGCCGGGCGGGGTCGGTGCGGTTCAGGAGTCCGGGGAGCAGGCTGCGGTGCCCATGGATGCACAGACCGGGTTCTGCGAATCCGGCGGGACTGAATCGGGGCCGCAATCGCTGCCGGGAGCCTCCGCGGTGAAGCTGTGAGTGCGGCTGGACGCAACCGCGTCGACAAGACGCCTGCACGCGGGGGGGCACCGGAGGGAGAGAAGCTGCACAAGGTGCTGGCACGTGCCGGCATCGGATCCCGGCGCGAAATGGAGCGCTGGATCGAGGAAGGCCGGATTTCGATCGATGGGGTCGCGGCATCCCGCGGCGACCGAGTCCGTACCGGCCAGCTGATTCGTGTCGATGGCCAGCCGTTGTCGGCCGGTATGACTTTCGGCGCAAAGCGCCGCATTCTCCTTTATAACAAGCCGGAAGGCGAGATCTGCACGGCCACGGATCCGCGGGGCAGGGCCACCATATTCGATCACCTGCCAATCCTGCGCAATGGGAGGTGGGTGGCAGTTGGCCGCCTCGACATCAACACCCAGGGGTTGATCCTGCTGACGACCGACGGCGAGCTTGCAAACCGGCTGATGCACCCCAGCGCCGGAATAGAGCGCGAATATGCGGTTCGCGTTTTGGGCAAACTCCAGACAGACACGTTGCAGCGCCTGCACGAGGGCATCGAGCTCGACGACGGCATGGCGCATTTTGACAGCATCACCGATGCCGGCGGCGAGGGTGCCAACCACTGGTACCATGTGACGCTTAAGGAAGGACGCAACCGAGAAGTGCGGCGGTTGTGGGAGGCGGCGGGGCTGAAGGTCAGTCGCCTGATCCGGGTGCGCTACGGTTCGGTTACGCTGCCGCGCGGACTGCGCCCCGGCCGCTGGGAGGATATGGAGGCGCCGGCGGCGGCATCCTTGATGCGCAGCATCGGCTATGTTCCGCTGGCGCAGGCGCGTCGCCCCGGCCCGCGTGCCGCCGGCAGGAAGCCTGACCAGCCGCCGCAGCGGGCGATCAGCCGCCGCGGGAGTAGGATAGGGCGCGGCAGGCGCTGAGGTCAGGTGGGCGCGCGTGGCCGGCGAGTGCGCCCCGTATCGGAATCTGTCCCGGTGCCGTGGCGCCCGCTCATCGTATTGCTGCTGAGACCTGCCTGCCCGACATCCGAGGTTGTATTGTATTGCGCGCTGCGGCGTATCGGTTAATATCTATATACCATGAAGATGGTATTAGCCAAGACGGCCGATGCGCGTCGCATCGCGGTGATGTCGCGGCAGTTCGTCGAAGGCGGCTTGCCGGGATGGTCCTGGAACGAGACGCGCGTGGCCAGCCACATACGCGATCCAGACAGTCTCGTCCTGACGGCCCGCGCCCGGGGGGGCATCGCCGGTGCCGCGGTCATGTATTTTGCCGAATCAAGCGCGCATCTCGGTCTTCTGGTGGTCGCACCGGAGTGCCGGCGCGCGGGCGTCGGGCGTGGCTTGGTCGAGTGGCTGGAGGAATCGGCACGGGTTGCCGGCACCTTTGTGGTGAGCCTGGAGGTGCGTGCTGCCAACCAGGGCGCCCGGAATTTCTATCGGAAGCTCGGTTACCGTGAGCTGGTGTGCCTGCCGCGTTACTATCACGGTGTCGAAACGGCAGTACGCATGAGCCGTGACCTGCGCTGTTGCCGGATGCCGGATACCGCCTGAACGCTTCAGTACGCTCCCGGCCTGAACTCCCCGCCCGCGCGCCGGTCCCAACCCAGAGCAGCATCGTCGTCGCTTCATTCACGGACTGAGCCGTAACATACAGCGTGAAGCCCGCGCGATCGCCGGCCCGGTTCCGCAGCCGCATGACTGTGCGGGTCTGATCTGTTCCGCAGCGCGCAATCCTGTCGTGGCGCCGGGTGAAGCGTGTAAAATTGTGCCCGCAGCGCGGTCCGCATACCGCGTGCAGTCAGGGCGCCGTCCGCACGGCCACTTTTGCCGAGGTGTAAGATGAAACGCAAGATACTCGTGATCCTGGCCCATCCCGCGCCCTCAAGCTATTGCGGTGCCTTGGCCAGCGCGTATGCGCAGGGTGCCGGGGAATCCCGGGCTGAAGTGCGGCAGCTGGTGCTGGCGGAGATGAAATTCGACCCGGTACGTGCCGTTGCCGGTCCAGTTGAGACCGACATCGCCCAGGCGCGCGACGCGATCCTGTGGGCCGAACACCTTGTCTTTGTCTATCCGATCATGTGGGGCACCATACCGGCCCTGCTCAAGGGATTCATAGAGCGCACCTTCGTTCCTGGCTTTGCGGTGAATTTTCCCGACAATTCGCGATTCTGGGACAGACTGCTGAAGGGCCGTAGCGCGCGCCTCATCGTCACAATGAATTCAGCGCCTTTCATTTACCGCTGGATTTTCGGGGAGCCGGCGCACAAGATCATGAAAAGGGCAGTTCTCAAGTTCTGCGGCATCAGCCCGGTACGCATCACCGCGGTCGGGCCGTTGCGGGCCGCGAGCAAGGAACGGCGCGAAGCGTGGCTCGAGACCGTACGCAGAACCGGCCGGGCGCTCGCCTGAGAGGCCGGTGGAAAAGGGCATGGCAAGGGTTCATTCGTCCCGGCAGTGGCCGCTTTCCTGCAATTGGCGTTCGGCCAGCTCCAGATCGTGAGGAGTGTTGATGTTGGAGAACAGTGTGCCGTCCGCAGGTGCCGTGAACCGCACCGGATCACCGTTTCTTTCCAGCCATTCATGCACGCTGCGTCCCCCCTTGCTCAGGAAAGCTTCCACGCTGGCGGCGTTGCCTGGACCCCACAGCACGGCCAGGGCATGCCGCGTTCCATCGGTCGCATAGGCGCAGCGTCCACTGCGAAGACCGGCAACGAGTCGTTCGACCAGGTTCGGCGGGATGAAAGGCAGGTCTACCGCAACCGTCGCCAGGAAGCAGTCCGGCCAGGCACGGAGCCCGGCATGGATGCCTGCGAGCGGACCGAGATGTCCGGCGATGAGGTCTGGAATAACGGCTACAGATGCCGGTTCGGCGCTGCCCGCCCGGAAGCGCAAGGGCCCGGCGAATTGGTGCAGGCAGGTTTCGAGACGGCCAGACCGGTCGTTACTGCTGATCGCCATGGCATCCACCTGCGGCGCGAGTCGTGTCAGCACGTGTTCCCACAACGGTCTGCCGCAGAGTTCGGCAAACGTCTTGTCGACGCCGCCGAAGCGGCGCGAACGACCTCCCGCGAGTACCAGGCCACGAATTGGGATTGCCGACATGGCCTCTAATATTGCCACAGCGCGGGGGTTTTGGCAGTGCGGCATGAATGCCGTCTGCGTTGGTGAAGTCAGTGCTGTCTGGTAGAGTGCCACGCCGTGGCGGCGGGCGGAACACGGAACGTCCTGCGCCAGCGCCCGGGCATCCTGTGCGTGCCGGCTGCGGACTCAGGTAACAAGATAATAACCTACTGGAAGGCCCGTATGACCTACAACGATGCACTCCAATCCCTGCGGCCGGACCGTGATGCCGGCCAGCTTGGTGTTCCAGCGCGGCGCAGGCTTCTGTCGTGTGCGCTGCTCGCGCTTCCTTTGATTCTCGGTGGATGTGCCACGCTGAATCACCGGCAGCCCGGGGATTCCTCGGATCAGTCGGCATACGATCCTCTGGAGTCCTACAACCGCGCGATGTTCGCATTCAACGAGACGTTCGACAAATACCTGCTCAAGCCTGTTGCGGTGGGATACAGCGATGTACTGCCGTCTCCGGTGCGGGGCGGTGTCACGCGTTTCTTCAACAACCTGCTCGAACCTACCGTAATTGTGAACGACATGCTGCAGGGAAAGCTCGTACGCACTGCATCCGATACGGGCCGGTTCGTGGTCAATTCGACGGTCGGTCTGGCTGGCCTGTTTGATCCGGCGCGGCGGCTGGGCCTGAAACCACATGAGGCCGATTTTGGCATGACCCTCGGCGTGTGGGGCGTGCCGCCCGGACCCTATATCGTGTGGCCCATCCTTGGACCCAGTGATCTGCGGGACAGCTTCGGCATGGTCGCCGACTATTACACCTATCCGGTCGACTACCTGAACAGCGGCAACTGGCGCTGGAGCTTGAGGATTCTGAACGCCGTCAACACCCGGGCCAACCTGCTTGGTGCGAGCAGCGTGCTGGAACAGGCGGCGGGTCCGAACATGTATACATTCGTGCGGGAGGCCTATCTTCAGCAGCGGCTCAACCTCATTTATAACGGCAGCCCGCCGATGCCGGCGTTTCCCGGTGATGAATCTCCGGATGACAACGGACCGCCGCCCGGTACGGGTGCTACGCCGTCCGCCCCGCCCGCACCGGGTTTGGCTCCGGCTCCGGCAAAGCAGGACCAGTGAGCGCCATAGCAACCGGAATTGGCGCGGAGTCTGTGCCCGGAGGTATGATCTGAGGACGAGGATCTGCCTGGAACGATCGCAATGCACCGCGTCAGCCGATACCGGATTCGCGCCACGATGCCTGCTGTCATGCTTGCCTTTCTGGCCGGGGCGGCATGGGCACAGCACGCCGCTTTCCCGGCTGCGCGCCACGAGGACCACGCGATGAAATTCACGATCACGTCACCGGCGTTCAAGTCCGACGGCGAGATTCCCGCCCGCTACACCTGTGACGGTGCGGATGTCTCGCCGCCTCTGAACTGGAGCGGAGTCCCTGCAGGGACCAAAAGTCTCGTGCTCATCATGGATGACCCCGATGCGCCGGATCCGGCGGACCCGAAAATGACGTGGGTGCACTGGGTGCTTTACAACATCCCTCCCGACGCTGCCGGTCTTCCGGAAGCTGCGCACAGCGCAAATCTGCCCCAGGGTACGCGCGAGGGCATCAACGACTGGAAGCGCCCCGGTTACGGCGGACCCTGTCCACCCATCGGCCGGCATCGCTATTTCGAGAAGTTGTATGCCCTGGACGCCGTTTTGCCCGATCTGGCGCAGCCGACGAAAGCAGTGCTCGAGAAGGCAATGCGGGGCCATGTGCTGGCGCAGCAGGAGCTGATGGGAACCTATCAGCGCCGGCGATAGCAAGCCCGTATGCGACCGTCGGCCGGGAACGATTGCGCCCGAAGGGCACGTGTGCCGGCCGTTGCGTTTGCGCAGCCCATCCTGCGGCGGACGAGGTGGACGACCGCCGCCCGGGGTCCATCATTGCAGGCCAGATCCCGTTCCTGGCGCCGGTACCGCTCCGGTTCGCAGATTCGCCGCCTGGAGACGTGGCCAGGCGGTCTGTCGCCGCGGCCGATACACCAGAGCTGACCGTCGTGTCCGTGCTTACCTCGGCCAGTACGCCGCCTTGTCGGGAAAAATCCATCTCACCCCGCCGCGGGGATCCGCACAGTCTCCCTGGTAGCGCGGGATCAGGTGGATGTGAAGGTGCGGTATGGTCTGCCCCGCAGCCGCGCCATCGTTGATTCCGATGTTGTAGGCGTCCGGCCTGAATTCCTGATCGAGCAGCTGCCTGGACTTATCCAGCAGAAACAGCAGCGACTGCCTCTCTTCCGGTTGCAGTTCGAAGAATGAGCGGACGTGGCGTCGCGGAATGATCAGCATGTGTCCGGCCGATACGGGAAACGTGTCACGGATGGTGACGCCGAATCGGTCAGAAGAGATAATCCTGTCTGCAGACAGGCTGCAGAAGGGGCAGGAAGTCAGCATGGCACGATTATCGCCCTGACGTCGTACGGAGAACAGCATCCCGGCGAATAAAAAAAGGGCGGGTCCAGAGGGACCCGCCCCGTGTTTTCACTGCTCCCGCCCCGGCTCTGCCCTGTGTCCGGCCGGGTTACGTGCAGATCAGGACTTGGGCGCCCAGGCGATGCAGTAGCCGTGCGGACTGATTGAGCCCGCGACAACCTTGCAAGATCCGTTAGCCTTCGGGTTCGGCCCGGGAATGAACTGCATGCAGATTCTGCATTCCTTGTTGCCATTAGGATGGTCGCGGTACTGCATGGCGGCCTTCGGGACCTTGCCGGCCAGGGCCTGCTTCGATGCCAAGAGGCCGGGCACCGCTGCGACGCCCGCTACCAATGCGGCGCTCTTCAGCAGTGAGCGGCGGGAGACCTTTTTGTCGAAACTGTCAGTCATCTATCTCTACCTCCATTGATTGATTGCAATGCTTCGGGTTGCCGTGCGGTGTGGACCAGGTAGCCAGGGTGGACCCATGGTACCCGCTTCCGTTTCGCGCTCCGGCACGGTTTCCCGCTCCTCCTCGCGAGGAATCGCTAGAATAATCCCAATGCCGGTTCCGGTCCATGGAGACGCGGCACGCAGTCCGTTGCGTACCGGCTTATATCAACCGACCGGGGCGGGCAAGATCGCATCCCATGATTCCGGCCGGCCACCTGCTTAGTGTTTTGTGCCGTTCCCCTTTTTGCCGGAGGTGCCGTGGTGAACATCCTTCCAGTATTCCCTCTTGAGGAGATAAGCGAGCAGGGTGAGCAGGACCAGTGCACCGAGCACGTAGGGGCCAATCGCATGCCGCTCAAATACCGACGGATCACTCGCGTAGCGCAGAAAGTCGACGATTTCGGCTACCTGTCTGTGGTAGACGGCCGGCGACTCGAGACCCTGCTGCAGAAGCTTGCCGTTCTTGGCGTAAGTACCACCCCAGGGCGCAAGGATGTTGGGCATGGCAACGTTCGGGAAGAGGTGGTTGTTCCAGCCCGACGGACGCTTGGGATCCCAGTAGAAGGACGTCAGGTAGGTGTATATCCAGTTCTCTCCCCTGGCGCGCACGATGTGACTCAGGTTCGGTGGCGGAATACCAAACCATTTCGTGGCGTCAGCCATGTTCATCGTGGGCTCCATGCCCTTCAGATAATTGGCGCCGTTTGGCAGCATGATCTCCTTTTCGATATCTGCCTTGCTCATGCCGAGTTGCGACAGACGGTTGTAGCGCAGAGAGCTCACTGAATGACAGGCGCTGCAGTGCTCGGCAAAAAGCCTCGCTCCGGCAACCACCATCGGCTTGCTGAAGGAGTACTGCGGTGCTGCCATTGCGCAGCCCGCCACAAGCCAGGCCAGCAGGCCCCCAGCTGCACTTACCCATGCTTTTCTTGTCATGACTTAACCCTTTCCGGCACCTTTCTGGTCGGCTCGATTGAACTTATTATCGGTAGCAGCAGGTAGAAGCCGATGTAAAGTGCGGCACCCACGCGTTCTATGATGAAGTACTTCGGGAGCGGAGGCTGCTCGCCCACCCAGGCCAGCGTGAAGAATGTGATGGCCAGGATGATGATCATCGTGCGGTAGACGGGCCGGTACCGTGACGAACGGACCGGGTTGCGATCAAGCCAGGGCAGCAAGAACGGCAGCGTGATCGCCAAGGCCATCAGCGCGATTCCGAAGTACTTGTTCGGTATCGCCCGCAACATCGCGTAGTACGGCGCAAGGTACCATGGCGGGGTTACGTCCGGCAGCCCCACCATGGGATTGGCGCGGAAGAACGTGGTGCGTTCCAGGAACACGCCATGCATGGTCGGTGCGTAGAACATGATCGCGGCAAAGACCGTCAGCCATACACCAACACCGAAAATATCCTTAACCGTGTAATAGGGATGGAACGGGATCCCATCCAGCGGATGACCGTCAGGCCCTTTCTTGTCCTTGATCTCGATCCCGTCCGGATTGTTCGAACCGACTTCATGGAGAGCCAGGATGTGCATCACAATCAGCGCGGCAATGATCATGAACCACAGCACCGCGTGCAGCGCCAGGAACCGCTGCAGAGTGGCGGTGCCCACGCCCGGACCGCCCCGGGCAAGAGTGGTGAGGCCAGGCCCTACGAACGGTATCGCGTGGATGATCGAGGTGATGACCTGCCCCGCCCAGTAGGAGAGATTGCCGAACGGCAGCACATAGCCGAAGAATGCCTCGCCCATCATCATGATGTAGGTCAGGTAGCCTATGATCCACAGCAGCTCGCGGGGCTTGCGGTAGGAGCCGTAGAGCAGTCCGCGTCCTATGTGCAGATACAGCAGTATGAATATCAGCGAGACGCCGTCGACGTGCATGTAGCGGATCAGCCAGCCCCACTTGGTGTCATACATGATGCCCTGCACGGAATCGAAGGCGCCCTGGCTCGTCGGCACATAATGGGCCATGAGCAGGAATCCCGATACCAGCTGCAGGACAATCATGAGCAGCAGCAGGGAGCCCGTGTAATAGAATATGTTGAAATTTTTCGGGGCGTAGTACTCCGTCATGTGCTCGCGCATCATCTTGCGAGCCGGAAAGCGCTCGTTCACCCAGTCACCAAACCTGCTCATTCGACCCTCCTAAATATTTCTCGGCATTCCAGCTAGCACAGGTGTGCCTTCTTGTACATCGACGTGATGGTCACCACCTTGCCATCGGCCGAATACTCGTATTCGGGAACAGCCATGTTGTGGGGTGCCGGGGAGCCATTGATCACGCGCCCGGACAGGTCATACATTGATCCGTGGCAGGGGCAGTAGAAGCCGCCCAGCCACCAAGACGTGACGCTCGCGGGCTTCGGCCGATAATGCGGGATGCAGCACAGATGGGTGCAGATCCGTACCATGACCAGCCACTCCGGTTTGCGCGAGCGGAAACGGTTGCGACAATATGGAGGCTGCTGGGGCACATCGCACTTGGGATCCTTCAGCAGGTTTTTCTGCTCCGCCTCGACGAGGGTTGCGAGCATCTCGGGAGTCCGGTTCACGATGATAGCCGGCTTCTTCTGCCATGGCACTGTCACCTGCATTCCGGGTTCGATTGGCGCGAGATTGACCGAAGTCGACGCCGCCGCCGCTTCGGCAGCCGTCGGCTCAAGGCTCTCTATCATGGCAACTACTGTTGTTCCGGCCACCGCCGCGCCGACAACGGACGTGGCCGCTGTCAGAAATCGCCGTCGGCCCGGATTGGGTGCGTCTTTCTGGTTTTCGTTGGTGTCTGCCATTACTTTCTCCTCAAACTGCAAAACGTATGTCCGGTCACGGGATCTCGCGCCGCCTATCCTGTCCCCGCCCCGGCCGTCAACCCGTGGATGCCCGGCCGGCCCCGCATGGGCGGCTGCCGTGCGATCCAGCCAGCCATTCGGCGACCCGGAAGACCTGGTCTGTTGCCGGTGTGTCTGGGTTCATAAGGTGCACATAGGCCGGCATGAGATCCTCGGGCAGCGGCCATGAGCCGATGGGTGCTCCGGGATGGGTCCGCAGCCGCATGACTGTGCGGGCCGGACCGGGATCGAGTACGTGCACGCGCATCTGCGTATCACTCAGCTCCTTTGCCCACATGAATGCGAGGTTGTTAAGTGCCGCCTTGCCGGCGCCATAGGCTCCCCAGTATCCCTTCGGTGTCGTGGCACACTCGTCGGTCGTGAAGATGACGGTGCCCCGTGCCGCTGCCCGCAGCAGCGGCAGGCAGGCCTGCGTCAGCAGGAACGGTGCGGTCAGGTTCACCCGCAATGTCCGTTCCCAGTCTTCGGCCGAATGAAACGCGAGCGGTGTAAGCAGTTCCAGCTCGGCGGCGTTGTGGAGCAGCCCCTCCAGATGGCCGATGCGGGCGTGAACCGTCCGGGCAAGCTCTTGGAAATCGCGGACCGAGGCGCCCGAAAGGTCCATGGGGTATACCGCAGGCGTGGGCCCGTCCAGGGCCACGATCTCGTCATACACCGACTCGAGTTTGGGCACGGTCCGGCCCAGCAGGATGACTTCCGCTCCGTTACGGGCAAAGGCGAGTGCCGCGGCCCGGCCGAGGCCGTCGCCAGCGCCCGTTACCAAGATCGCCCGCCCTTCGAGGCAGCGAGAGGGAAGTTCGGTCTGTGTCATCCCGGGTCGGATTCGCCGTTAAAGCGTACGGAGGTAGGCGGCCACGGCGTTCATCTGCGCGGTGGACAGCTTGGCCGCGACCGTCTGCATGATCGCCAGCGGGTCATTTGTCCTCTGGTGGGTCTTGAAGGCCATGAGCTGGGCAGTCACGTAGCTCATGTGCTGTCCTGCGAGCCGCGGAAACAGCGGCGGAAGACCGAGACCGGTGGAACCATGGCAGGCGGCGCATGCCGGCAGTTGGTCCGATGCGTCGCCGCCCTGGTAGAGTTCGCGCCCGGCCGCAACCAGCGCCGGATTCTCGGCGGTCCCCGCGGGGCCCTGTTGGCTGGAGTAATAGGCCGCTATCTGCTGAATCTGGTTGGACGGAATGGTGGCAGCCATGCCCCACATGATGGACTGGGCCATCGCGTCCGCGCGCGCATGGCTTTTGAAATCCAAGATCTGCTTGACCAGATACGGCGCCCCCTGTCCGGCCAGGTCGGGAAAGGTTGGGGCAGGCGAAACGCCACTTGCACCGTGGCAGGCGGCGCAGGTCGTGGACACGATCGCCGGGGCCTTGACTGAGCTGGCGCTGCCATAGGCGTTACCTGCCAACAGTGCCGTTCCCGCCGCAATCGCCAACGCCCTGTATACCGCTTTGAACATGGAACCCCCTCAAATTTACGTTACGCCAGGCATCCGGCTGCGCCGGAATGAGCGCAGCCGCTGTCCGGTATCCCGGATTGATGTTCTGGCCTGTAGATAAAATGGCTTACGGCGATGATCCGTAGGTCCGTAACCGGCACTCCGGCCCTTATCGCCCAGCGCACCGTTAGGCAAATTCTGTGCCAGAGAATTTTTCCCATCAAATCAATACTACCTGGCGATTTGTAAGGTTATAACTAGGTAAAATCCACCAACCAGTGTGGCCTACCACCACCAACCCCGACGCATGCATGCTCCGCGAGGCGGCATGGGCGACGGGCCCTTGGCATCGGTGCACCGGGCGACCGATTGCCCGGTACGTATTGTAGACCTTTGTATCGGTGCCGTCAGGCTCGCTGGCGCTCCGGCCTGTGCCAGGGTTGCGCGTCCCGATCGCTGCGGTGCTGTCTTGCGGCGAATTCCGCCCGCCGTCAGGATCATGGCGGCGTGTCGGCCCGTAATGCAGCTGCCGTCGCAGGCAGGTTGATGTCTTCCTCTGCCTGCGCGGCCAAGGGTGTCAGGCCAGAATGCAGCCTGTATCCGTAATTGATTCTTTTTTAGGAATGCGACGGGAGCCTCGGGGCAGACCGTCGTTGCGCGGGGGTATGCCGGATCCGGACCCGCACGGCATGCAGCCACTGCGGCGCGGGGGTTGTCTGCAGGGGATTCCGGTGGGCGGGGATAGCGCGTCCACCGGTCGCATGCCCGCGCAAGGCGGGCTGTGTGGCGACCGACGCTGGGTCCGGGCGCAAGGAGTGAGGTGGCTTCCGGCCCGCCGGGTTCCGATCAGGGCCGAGGAGTGCCGCAAATCCGTTGCCCCGACCATGATCGCGACGACCCTTGCGGGTGCCGTTTGCCACAACAGTCTTCCCGGTGCTCGCCGTGACTGCGGACCACGCCGAAAGCTGGTGTGCCCGCGCCGCGCATTGCGGCCGCTTGGGTTGCACAAAACGGGCAGCGGTCGGCATCGTACGCGCCAGGCAGCGTATTAACGTCGCAGGCGGCCCCCAATGTATCGATGGCCGTATCGCCCGGGTGGACGTCTCCCCGGGCGATACCTAGCCGGTCAGTGACCGGGCCGCGAGAGATTGTATTTCTGAATTCGATAGCGCAGCGTCTCCCGGGTCGCCCCGAGCGCCCGCGCCGCGGCCGTGACATTGAAATTGTTGCGTTCCAGAGCGCGCTGGATGATGTGTCGATCCATGTCCTCCAGTGCCATGCTGCCGTCCATCGGCAGCCACAGGTGGTCATTGCTTGCAGTTGTCGGAATCTCGGTTGTCACCGGGGTGGCGCTGCGAAGCTGCAGCCATTGCTCCGGGAAGACCTCGCTTTCGGCAAACAGTACGCAGCGCTCCACGACGTTGCGCAGTTCGCGCACATTGCCCGGCCAGTCATGGGTATGGAGCTTCTGCTGGACCGCCGGCGGCACGAATTTGACTGATTTTCCGGCCTTGGTGTTGAACTCGGCAAGGAATGCCGGCACGAGGTCATTGACGTCCTCGCGCCGCTCACGCAGGGCCGGCAGGCGCAAGTGGAACACGCTCAGGCGGTGGAAGAGATCCTGCCGGAACCGGCCGGCCTGGACCATAGACTCGAGATCGCGGTTGCTGGCGGCGACGATCTGGACCTCAACCTTGATTTCCCGGTCTCCCCCCAGACGGCGTATCGTGCGGTCCTCGATTGCCTTGAGCAGCTTCGCCTGCAGATCCAGATTCATCTCGCTGATTTCATCGAGAAAGAGCGTGCCTCCGTGCGCCTGCTCGAGCAGGCCGCGGTGGCGGCTGCGTGCGCCGGTGAACGCCCCGGCCTCGTGCCCGAAAAGCTCGGATTCGAGCAGCTCGCGCGGCAGCGCAGCGCAGTTGAGTTCGATGAGCGGACCTTCGCGGCGCGCGCCGCTGTGGTGAAGTATGCGCGCCGCCAGACCCTTTCCGGTGCCGGTTTCGCCGCTGATGACCAGCGCACTGAACGGCACGCGGCTCAGCTTGGTTAACATGTTGCGCACTTCGTTGGCCGAATTGCTGTGACCCAGAAACGACGAAACGGGGTATTTGCGCGACTGGGCGGCGGCTTCGTCCAGCAGGCGGCGCTGGGCGCGGCTGCTGCGCGCCGCACCCGCCACGATCATGTCGAGCCGCTCCTGATCACACGGCTTTTCCACGAAATCGAAAGCGCCCAGCCGCAGCGCGCGCACCGAGTCCGGAACGCTTCCGTAGGCGGTGAGAAGAATCCATTCCCCGCCGGCGCGCCGCCCCTGGAGTTTTTCGAGAAGATCGAGCGCGTTGCCGTCCGGCAGGCTCATGTCGGACAGCACGACCAGAGGATCGATCGGCTGCTCGAGCAAGGCACGTTCAGCATGCGCCAGGGTCGTTGCAACGACCACTTCCCAGCCCTCGTTACGGTAGTGGCGCGCGAGTTCGGCGCCGAGCAGGATTTCGTCTTCGATTACAAGCAGGGTATCAGCCATGGTGAAGCTCTCCACAGGGTAGGTCTATTGTGACGCAGGCGCCATGCGGCGTGCGGTTGAAAATGCGCAGCTCGCCGCCGAGATCGGCGACGAACCGTCTGACGGTGGCAAGCCCGAGGCCGGTGCCATGCTCGCGGCCCGTGACAAACGGCCTAATGCCGGTGTCCAGCAGGTCTCTCGGGAACCCCGGACCGTCGTCGCAGATCTCGAGGTGCAGAGAGTGATTGTCGTGCCGGGCGCCGATCGCGACCGTTCCCGGGCAGTTGTCGAGCGCCTGGGCGGCATTGAGGATCAGGTTGAGCAGTGCCTGCCGTAGCCGGTCTTCCGGAAGCCGGCAGGAAACGCTGGCCGCGATGTTGCATTCGGCGCGCACGTGCTCGGGTAGCTGGTAGCGTGCCAGGGCCAGCAGCTCCTCGACGACCCTGGCGAGCGGTACGACTTTCATCGGTTCTGGCGCCTGATGCGCATCGCTTAGGACATCATTCAGAAGGCGCGCGAGGCGCTTGAGTTCGGCGATGACAAGGTCGACACGCTCGACCTGGTCGTGGTTCGAAATCTCCTTACGGAGGTTGCTGAGCGTCATCTGTATTGCGGCAAGCGGGTTGCGCAACTCGTGCGCCAGGCCGGCAGCGATCTCGCCGACCGCGGCGAGGCGCTCGGCACTGGCGAGGCTGCGCTGCTGCTCGAGCAACGCCTGGGCCGCGGCACGAACTTCCTTCTCCAGGGACTCCTGGCGCGCATTGCGCGCCTCCTCCAGGCGGGCAAGCCGTCCGACCAGCTGGTTGTAGTTTTCAAAGAGGGGTCGGAGCATGGGGTCGACCCCGTCGATCGGCGCGGCGCTATAGTTCTGCTGCGCCAGCATTGTCATCAGCGAACGCAGGTTGTTGAGGGGCTGCAGGATGCGATGACGCAGGAAGAACAGCGTCAGGATGGCGAGCAGGGGGAGCGCAATGATCGCCACGAGCACGACATGAAATTCCACTTCCGTGTTCCGGTATACCCGTGCGACGAGCTTGTTGTGGGCGCGCACTTCGTCGAGCAGAATGCTGCGCATGAGCCCGAGCGCCTCGATTGCCGCGGCCCGGGGCGAACGTCTGCTGCTCGAAAGCAGGGACTCGATGCGTTTCATGCGCGCCGGCGTCTTGGGGGCGAGGGAAGCATCGAGGGTGCCGACCTCCGCGATCTGGCCGCGGAGCTGTTTCAGGGTCTGGTCGCTGATCGGCTTCTTGTGGCCGATGCTTGTTACGAGGACCTGTTCGAGCTTGAGTCCGGCATTTTCGATCCGGCTGACGAGGGCGCGATGCTGCTGTACCGGACGCAAACGCTCGAGACTGCGCCAGGACATGTTCAGGAGCAGGCCGAGGGCGATCAGCAGCAGCGTGGCAGACACGATCGCAGGAAGCCACATGGACCGGAGAAACAGGGCGCGTATGCGCCGTGATTCCGGCAAGTTCAAGGCGCTGGTCTTGGGCTGAATGTCTGATTCCACGACGGACATGTCCTACCCCACCCGGGTGCGGGTCACAGAACGGGAATCCCTGGCCCGGGCCGTATAACGGCACGCGGCGTAAGATTCAGATGACGGGCTAGCCATGCGTGATAGACGCTCGCCAAGCACGGCAGTTCCGTGGGGGTACATCACGGGCTGGCGTGGCGGTGCCGCACGTCAACGTTCCCGGCAACATGGATGCCGGACACCGCCCGCGCCGCCGTATCCGGTATCGGGTTGCCAGGACCTGTCGAGCTACCGGTGCTGTATCGGGGGTACCCAGGATGGACAGTGTCAGGATTCATCATGCAGAAGGAAAAGCAATCGGCGTGCCAGCACGTGGATTAATTTTAAAACAGTGACTTAGTGCATTGCCGGATGCATCTGGGCAGACTGGAAGTGTTGCTGTCCCCCCGCAGTGGTTGAATTGAGCCGGATGCGGAAGGTTTGTCCGGTAGTCCGGCAACAAGAACCGGGTCCGGGGGGTGGAAGTGGTCTGTCCGCGGGCCGTCCCGCACCCGGACGTCGCGGAGATCGAAGCCGGATCCATCGGCGCCGGTCGGCGGCGGGAAGCCGGGAGACCGGGAGACTCTGCCGCGGATCGCTGGACCGGCGGGGGCGGAGCGCGTTAAATGGGGATCACGTTCCGGGTTATCAGGAATTCTTGGAGCGGGGAGCGCCGGAGGCAGTTCAGTCCCGGCGCGGATTGAGGCAATAGGGCATCCCAGCGTCACGAAGGAGTAGCAATGAACGATATTGGATTTGTGGGACTCGGCAGGATGGGCGGCAACATGGCCCGACGGCTACGGCGCAGCGGTGTGAGCGTGGCGGGCTTCAACCGGAACGCGGAACTGACCACCGTGCTTGCCCGGGAAACCGGCCTGCAGGCAGCCGATTCGCTGCAGCAGCTGGTACGATCGCTGTCGATGCCTCGCGTTGTGTGGCTCATGGTTCCGGCCGGTGATGCAACACAGCAGACGGTAGACCTGTTGGCGACCCTTTTATCGCCACACGATATTGTCGTGGATGGCGGCAACAGTTATTACAAGGATTCCGTGCGCCGGGCGGGCGAACTCGCCCGTAGCGGTATCCGCTTCGTTGACGCCGGGGTCTCGGGCGGCATCTGGGGCCTGGAAAACGGCTATGCGCTGATGGTCGGGGGCGAGACCGGCACGGTGGCAGCGATCGAGAGGTTCCTGAAGCTGCTGGCGCCCACCCCTCAATCTGGCTGGCTGCACTGTGGTCCGGTCGGTGCCGGGCACTACGTCAAGATGATTCATAACGGTATCGAGTACGGAATGATGCAGGCCCTGGCCGAAGGCCTGTCCCTGCTGCGGTCACGCACGGAATTCGGGCTTGACCTGGCGGCCATTTCCGAAATGTGGCGTCACGGCAGTGTCGTGCGTTCGTGGCTGCTTGACCTGACTGCCGAGTTTCTGAAAAGCGACCAGAAACTCGATGCGATCGCCCCGTACGTGGCAGATTCGGGCGAGGGGCGCTGGACGGCGATCGAAGCGATAGAGCAGGGTGTTCCAGCCCCCGTCATGAGCCTGGCGCTGATGGCACGTTTCGCAAGCCAGGGCCGGGACGATTTTTCGGCACAGCTGCTGAGCATGATGCGCAAGGGGTTCGGCGGGCACGCCGTGCGCGCGGAAGGGGAAGGCCGGGACTGACGCGCCATCCTGCCCCGATCCTGCGGGTGCAATCGCTGTTCCCGCAGCCCGGCCGGCGCGATACGAAGCGGTTGGGGCGGCGCACGCAGACTCCCGCAGTCATGCTCCGGGGTCGTCCTTGCGCCTGCGCCGGCTGCCGATAGATCGGCCGTCGGCTTCTTGCTATCCTGCCCGCGGACGGACGCCGGTCGTTCGCCGACCCCGGCTTCTGCAATCCGGTATCCGCTTACGCCGATCAGGAGGAGAGCATGCGCAGAGTTGTTGCCGCATTCGCGGCATCACGTCCCGAGAGCCGCCTGTGAGCCGATGCTTTCAGCGGATTGTTGCTGTGGGGGCGGCTTTTTTGCGGGCCTGTGAGACTGTTGCAGAGCCGATGTCGTCTCGTGGCCCGGTACAGCCGGAGCGCGCGCATATGGTGCTGAAGCCAGGCGGTGGTGCGCTGCGACTCATGTTGGGGGTGGTGCTGATGTGGTCCTGTGCGGCGGTCGCCCGTGCGGGGACTGCGGTCAGGTTTGTACCGCCGCCGTCCTCGGCCATGCCTGGCGGACAGTACGGCGCGCTCGTGCATGACGGCTATCGGATTTTCATGAACACGCCCAAGTATGCCGGCCAATACGTCGGCAATGCGCTGTCTTGCAAGGATTGCCATCTGGATGGTGGACGCAAGCCGGGCGCCGTGCCGATCTGGGCAGCCTACGGCATGTACCCGGCGTACCAGGCCAAGGCCAGGCAGGTGATCAGCTATCAACAACGTTTGCAGCAGTGTTTCCAGTTCTCGGAAAACGGCTACCCGCCGCCGCTTGACAGCCAGGTAGTGCGTGCGCTGACGGCATATTCGCATTGGCTCGCAACCGGGGCGCCGGTCGGGGTGCAGATGCCCGGCCGCGGCCTGCGTCCCGTGCCCGAGACCGCGCACGGCCCTGACCCGGTGGCCGGCCGGAACATATATATAGATCAGTGCTCGACCTGTCACGGGTACGACGGGCATGGACTGAAGGCGGACGGAAAGTATGTTGTGCCTCCGCTCTGGGGGCCGGCGTCCTTCAACCGCGGCGCAGGGATGGCACGGCTGCCGATCGCTGCCGCTTTCATCAAAGCCAACATGCCGGAAAACAACGCCACCCTGACCGATCAGGAGGCCGATGACGTTGCCGCATGGATGGAACTGCAAAACCGTCCCGCTGATCCGCGCAAAGGTCTGCTGGCATGGCTGCTGAACAGGTAGGTCGCGCCAAGCGCTGGCTAAGGTTGGGGCTGCCTTTCCTGGAGTGGGCGCCAGGTTATCGCGCGAGCGGTGCCTGGAGAAGCGATGCGTATGCGGCCGTGGTGTCGGCAGGGATCATGCTGCCACAGGCGGTGGTGCTCGCGCGGCTTGCCGGGCTGCCGGCGCAGTACGGCATCTATGCAGCGTTCCTGCCGGTGGTCGTTGCTGCGCTCTGGGGTTCTTCGCGTCAGTTACTGTCTGGTCCGAACACCGCGCTGTGCCTGCTGCTGGCCACGACGGTGACGCAATTCGCCGCGCCAGGCAGCGGCGACTATGTCCGCTACGTGGCGACACTGACGCTGATTGTCGGTGCCGCGCAGTGGCTGCTCGGCGCGCTACGCCTCGACGCTGTCCTCGACTATCTTCCTGCCTCTGCCGATCTCGGAATCACGACGGTGGTCGGCGTCACGATCGTTCTCTCCCAGACGTCCTATCTGCTCGGACAGGTACCGACCTACGGTATTCCCGCCTGGGAGGCAGCCTATTCTGCGGTTGTGGCCGGTGCGGCGCGCGCGCCGAACCTTGCAGTCGCCGCCGTGACGGTGGGTATCGGGCTGTTCGCGCAACGGTCCAGGGTGCTGTGGGTTCGGCGCCTGGCCTTGCTCATCGCGTTGCTGGGCGGCACCGTCCTGTCGCTCGTGCTGGATGCGCTCTACGGATCCGCAACCATGGATTTCCTGGTTGTCGGTCGGCTGCCAGTCGGCTGGCCAGCGCTGTCGTTGCCGGATTTCGGGCCGCGCATGCTGGCCGCAATCCCAGCGATGCTTCCCGGCATGCTGACGATCGCCTATCTCGGACTGGTCCAGTCCGTCGTGATTGCGCGCACACTCGCCGATGACTCTGGACAGCGCATCGATCTCGGCCGCGAGATCCGGGCCCAGGGACTGGCGAATGTCACGGCGGCCTTTGCTTCCGGTTTCGCCGGGTCGGGCTCATTCAACCGGTCCCGTGCGCATGCCCGTGCCGGCGCGCAGACGCAGATGGCGGCGGTGATGTCGGCATTCATCATGATCGCTGCAGCCGCTCTGGGCAGCCGGTTTCTCGCGGAGATTCCGGATCCCGCTATGGCCGGCGTGCTGGTCCTGGTCGGAGTGGGGCTCATAGACCTGCGCAAGCTTCAGGCGCAGTGGCAGATCGGGGTGGGCCATGCTGTGCTGGTGGCGGCAGTCATTGTCGCCGGCGTGGTGGGCGGCCTGCAGGATGCAGTGATTATCGGTGTCCTGGCGCCGCTTGCGGGCTATCTGTCGAAGGCCTCTCGCCCTGCGATCCGCGTGGAGAAGACTCCGGACGGAACCTGTGTCCATCTCGATGGCAACGTGTTCTTTGCTTCCGCCCAGCGGGTTGCTGCCGTGCTGCGGGCGCTGGGCGAGGAATGTGGATTCAGGGGCAGCATCGATGTCGATCTGCGCGACGTCGGCTACATTGACGCCGACGGCTTTGCCATGCTGCGCCGCGAGCAGGCTCGCTGGCGCGAGCGTGGCGGAAGCCTCGTACTGTCGGGGGGCGCGGAAGAGGGATGAATCCGGCGCCAGCCAGTCGGCAGACCGTACGCTGGCATCTCTATCCGGATGCTGCAGCCCTGTACGCAGGCGCGGCGCGCGCGATCGGGCGTATTGCCCGCGAAGCGGTATCGGAACGTGGCGCGTTCCGCGTCGTGCTTGCGGGCGGCGCGACACCTCGCGCGCTCTATGCCCAGCTGCCCGCGGTGGACACGCGCTGGAGTACGTGGCATGTCTATTTCGGCGATGAGCGCTGCCTGCCCGACGGCCATCCTGACCGGAACAGCACCATGGCGTCCGAGACGTTTCTAAATCATGTTCCAATTCCGTCCGGACAGATACACGGCATTGTATGCGCACAGGACGCGACGATGGCGGCGCAGGCCTACGCCGCAACGCTTCGCGGAATCGGCGACTTCGATCTGGTGCTGCTCGGCATGGGAGAGGATGGTCACACGGCGAGCCTGTTCCCCGGTGCCGACGATTGGGGCCTCCAGCCGGACGGTCCGGCGGCGTTGGCCGTCGAGGATGCGCCCAAGCCGCCGCCCCAACGCGTGACCCTGAGTGCCGCACGCCTGAGTGCCGCGCGTACGGTCATGGTTCTTGTCATCGGCGCGGCAAAACGCGCGGCGATAGCCGCTTGGCGGTCCGGAGCCGATCTGCCCATCGGTGCAATTCGCCCAGCGCCGGGTGTGGACGTGTTGCTCGAGCCTCAGGCCTGGGGGGCGCTGGGGCCATAATCTTGGACTATAACTGAATAGCATTCAGACCAGGAATGCTTGCCGATGCATCGATTTCTGGGATTTTCCGGCACACCTAAGTTGGGGCTTGCTGTTCAGCGGGCTAGGCAATTTTGAAGGACTGGTGACGGGCATTGTGCTTGGCGCTATTGGCGCGAGTGCGGTACGGCGGTTTACCCGTAACTATCTCGGCTGACCTCGGGCCGGATGGGTGTCCGCCGCCCGCCCAGGTTCGTACCGGTGCAGCGGGGAGGGTTGTCGCGATGGACGGGATCCGGGTCGATCTGACCGTAGACACGAGCGGAACGTGCTGCCCTACGCCACTTCTCGAGGTGACCCGCGCTGCGCGTCGGATGAAACCCGGCGAGGTCTTGGAGCTCATCGCCACCGACATCGGGTCGCGCATGGACATACCCCTGTGGTGCAGCCGCACCGGCAACGAACTGCTTGCCCAGGAAGAGCGCGCGGGCGTGCTGCATTACTTCATCCGCAAACGGCGCTGACTGCGGCGCTACCGCCTGGCGGTCAACGGGCGGTGCGTTTGGCTTCGGGCGGAGGTTCGACCAGGTAGTGCGTGACCACCGGTGGTGACGGCGCGACGTGGTACGAGCGCGCACGATCGAGGATATGCCGGTCAGACCGGGTCACGCGTACGTGTTGGCGCAGATGTTCAATCCAGGACTCAACCACGAATGCCTCGGTATACCGGCTGGGATCGGCGACGTCCCCGAGCACCGTCCAGCTGATCGCGCCGTCGCGCCGCCGGATGCGGCCCACCGGCTGCATTGCCTCCATAAATTCAGTCTTGTGCTGCGGGTCGATCCGGTATTCCACGGTTACGACGACCGGGCCGCGTTCCGGCTGCGGTTCGCTCGCTGGCTGCGGCATCGGCCAGTGGAAGGAAGGGGTGAGGTCGACCCGATCGATTCCGTGCAGGCGCAGATGCCGCGTTGCCAGCAAACCGAGGCAGGTGCATGCGGCTGCGCCGGTGAGTGCCGCCGGTATGCCCCACAGCGATGCGATATAGCCCCAGAATGCGCTGCCGATCGACATGCCTCCGAAAAACACGAGGATCGAGACCGCAAGCGCGCGTCCACGCACCCAGGACGGTGCCACCGCCTGGATGCGGGAGTTGAAAGTCGAGATCAGGGAGATCCATGCGGCTCCGCAACCGAAGACAGCCAGGTCGGCAACCACGTACCGCCGGACCCATGCCAGCATTACCAGTCCGGCGGCAAACACCAGGGTTGCCACGGTGAGGAACGTGTCGATGTTTGTCCGTGCCCGCAGCCGCGGTAGCAGCGTGGCAATCGATACCGCGCCGAACCCGAATGATGCCAGCATGATTCCGTAGCCGCCCGGACCGCGGTTGAATTCGAAGCGCGCCACAGCCGGTAGCAGGCTCCACAGGGCACTGCCGAAAAGAATGAAGGCGGCAAATCGGGCGAGCACCGTGCGTACGGGCGGAGTGTGGCGCACATAGCGCAGGCCCGCGCGTATGGCCCCCATCACCCTTTCAGTCGGAAGTACGCTCGCCTCGGGTGCCCGCCGCCAGCGGTACAGCACAACGATGACCCCACCGAAGGACATGGCATTGAGGAGAAAGGTAATCCCGGGTCCGGCAGCGCCGATGAGGAGGCCGCCTATCGCGGGGCCGACGGCGCGCGCCAGGTTCATGCTGGTGCTGTTGAGCGAAACCGCGTTGGTCACCTGGGATTGGGGCACGAGTTCCGGAATGATCGCCTGCCACGCGGGAGCGTTGAGCGCGCTGCCCAGGCCCAGGGCGAAGGTCATCGCCAGCAGAACGCCCGGTGTCGTCAGTCCGGCTATCGTGAGCGCCCCCAGTGTGGCCGCCGCGACCAGCATCCAGAGCTGGGTGGCGAGCAGCAGGCGTCTGCGGTCAACGACGTCAGCCAGAGCGCCGGCCGGCAGCGCCAGTAAAAAAATCGGCAGGCTGCTTGCCGTACGCACCAGTGCTACTGTGGCCGGCGAAGGCGCAATCGAGGTCATCAACCATGCCGCCCCGACGTCCTGCATCCAGGAACCCACGTTCGATGCGACCGTTGCGATCCACAGCGCACGATAAAGCGGCTCGCGCAGAGGTCTAAACAGCGATACATCCCCGCCTCGAGAGATTGAGCTGGGCATCCTGGTTCCCCTCCGGCAACTGTCGAGACTACGGTGCCGGCATCCGGAATGCAAAGCGCACGGCTTCAGTCGGCATCAGCTGTGCCGGGGGTGGGGATGCGCGCTCAGCAGTCCGACCGCGCGCAGCAGCTGTGTATCCCGGCTGCGCCGCAGCGCCTGTGGGGTCATGCCGCGCTCGGCTTCCGGTTGCAGCGGGCTGACACCTGCCGGAAGCGCCACGACGTAGTTCGGTGTTATGCCGTGATGCCAGAAGCTGTGGCCATGCGGAGTGAGCCATTCCTGTACGGCCAACACCAGAGCTGATCCGTCGGACAGCGGGTAGGATTCGAGTACTGTCCCGGTGCCGAACGTGGTCTGTCCGACCAACTTGGCGCGGCCCGCGTCACGCAGCGCACCGGCAACGATCTCGGCTGCGCTGGCGGTACCGGAATTGACGAGCACTTCCATCGGCAGCATGAACTTGGGCGGGCCCGGTCGCACTGGCACGCTGTGTATCTGACCGTGTACGTTTTTCTCGAGCAGTACATTGCCGTTCTGGATGAACAGGCTGGCAGTATCAATTGCTTCATCGAACAGGCCGCCGGGATCGTTGCGCAGATCCAGTATGACGGCCCTCGCGCCCTGGGCCTGCGCTGCGTCCAGTGCCTTGGCAAGCGCTTTTGCCGTCCCCTTGCTGAACAGTGCGATGCGCACGTGTGCGATGTGGGTTCCCGGCAGCATCTGCCAGGTCACGCTGCTCAGGCGGATATGTGCCCGGACCAGGTGATACTGGCGCAGCTTTCCGGTCTTCGGATTGAGGACCGTGAGCGATACGTGTGTGCCCGGCGGTCCCTTTATTTCACCCACCACCTTGTTGATCGGCTGGCCGCCGATGTTCTTGCCGTTCACCTCGAGAATGACATCGCCTGCCTGCAGGCCTGCCTTCTGTGCGGGCGATCCGTCGATCGGCGCCACGATGACGAGCCGCCGGTTCTTCATCTGGACTTCGACGCCGATCCCAGCAAACTGCCCGCGCAGCGATTCCCGCTCCTCGTGCACCATGTTTGGCGTGAGGAAAGTGCTGTGGTCGGTGTCGCCGAGGGAATTTACCATGCCGGCAATGGCGCCATAGGCAATGCGGCGCGGCTTGATCGCGGCGCGGTCGACATAATGGTGCTGGATCGTATTCCAGGCCTCGGCCATCAGACGGAAGTCCGGAACCGCCTTGCGGGGAACGGTGCACGCCTGGATGATATCGGAAACAGTATGTCGATCGACGGCGACTCCGGTTACAAATCCAAACACGAAAATCAGCAGCAGGGCAACAGCCAGCCGCAGCCGGTGCGAGGAATGCTGTGGAGTCATGTCTTCTTCTCGTTAACCCAGGGGTGTGCGGGTCGGGACACGGTCCACCCGAACAGGGTATTGTCTACGCCGCAGCGACGGATCGGCTGCGAATGCCGGGAATCGATCCGCACCGGGCGTCGCTACTATACCCTTGTGTCGCGGAAATTGAAGCGGGCAGGATGGCCATCGTGCACGCGCAACGTCGCAAGTGACTGAAACTTAAATGAAAATTGCGGAGACGGGTGATCAATTCAGCGGCTGGCCGGGGTCCCGGACCCGGCAGAATGGTCGGGGGGCGGCGTAACCGGCAATAGGCCGGCGCCTAACGGGCGCGCTGGCCGCGGATCCACGGCGCTGCATGAATTGCGCCTGCGACCCTGCCCCTTTGCTCCTGGGGCGCTATAGTTAGCAAAGATTGCATACCACAACAAAGGACCGGCTGCTCGCCAGGGGGCGGGGAGCGGCGGACGGATCGTTACATGAAGGCATCGACCTTACTCGGTTTTGACGCGGTGATCCACATGATATTCGGGATCGGACTGCTGTTTTTCCCGGACATTGTGATTGGCGCGCTGGGCATTCCGCTGCCAGGGACTCAGTTCTATGCGAGTGTGCTGGGTGCGGTACTGTGCGGCGTGGGCCTGGCTCTGCTCGCGGAGCGTTTCCACCGGATTCTGGGAATTGCCGGTCTCAGCCCGGGCGGGGCAATCTGCATCAAGATCTGCACCGGCGGCGTGCTGGGTGCGTGGCTGGTGCATGGCGGCCTGCCCCTCCCGGCGCATGGCTATGTGCTGCTGTGGCTGGTCGCAGTCGTCCTGCTCATCCTGAGTGGTGCCGAGTTCTGGGTTCAGGTGCGGCGAAGCCGCGATGGCGCGGAAGGCCGAAGCGGCGTGGTGCCCTGAATCGGGGCCATCAATCGAAGTGCCTTCTGTCCGGCTATTGGCCGGCCGGGCGGCATAGGGGCGCGGCAGGCCCTGCTGTGGCAACGGAGCAGGAAATGTGGGTGTCGGCGGGCAGCGCAAACCTCACGGACGGCAGAACGGCGGCCGACCCGCGATGAGTCCACTTCCGCGCTTGTGTCCATAGGCCTGCTGCCGATGCGCAGGACATCCTACGATCCGGTGGGTCCCGTTCCTGGACGGATTCCCATCCGCTGGTGATTGCCGCCGGCCGGAACTTCAAGAGCGCGTCGCGGCCCGGAAGCCGCTCAGTATCGATTCCTCGCCTCGTGGCTTGCTGAGGGCAGCGGCATTCCATACCGCCGCATTGATCCCCCCCTGTATCGATATCGCAATGGTCTCCGGCATCGTCTCTTACGCCTACGCCTCGCGGCAGAAAATTCTGCCGCTTTCGCGGTCACTTCCGGCTCGGTCGAATCGGCGCCAGCCGCAGTCATCCGTGCTGCACAGTCTTATCGGCACCGACACCGGCTTCGCCGTCTTGCGCGCCGGTGCGATCAGGGAGGGCGTGCAATCGCTGCGCCTCGACGGCACGCGCAAGGTGAACGCCGGACTGACAGCGATCGATGAGGTGGCGTGAGGCGCACCGCCTCCAGACGGGTCGCGGAAGCCGGGAGGGCGGAATTATCCCGGCTACCTTGTGCCAGTCGGCCGTTGGCGCCGGGACATCATGGACTCAGTGCCGGTGGCGGTGATGGAGATCGGGGTAGTGCTGGTGACTATGGGACAGTGGCGGGTGGTAGTGCCGGTGCGCGTGGGGCTCGTGCCCGTCCCACGGGAAGTCATGGGCATGCTGGTGATGTTCGTCGTGCCTGTGTCCATGGTCGTGTGTCAGAGCCTCATGACGGTGGTCATGCTCGTGGCGCTCACTCAGGTGCAGCCAGACGCCGATGGCCATGAGCGCGGTTGCTGGCCAGAACAGCGCAGCCGGACGCTCCTGCAGAAACGCAATGGCGGCGCCGGCACCAACGAAGGGTGCGAGTGCGAAGTAGGCGCCGGTGCGGGCTGCCCCGATCCGGCGCAGCGCCAGCACGTAGAACATGAGACTGAAGCCGTAGCCGGCCGCCCCGACGGCGAGGGCGCTGGCGATCCCGGCATAGTGCGGAAGCGCCGCGCCGCGGAACAGGCCTATGCCGATGTTGACGCTGCCTGCGACCAGGCCCTTGGCAGCCGCTATATGTACCGGGTCGCGTCCGGAGATCCGGCGCGTCAGGTTGTTGTCGATCGCCCAGCCGAGGCAGGCGCCGACCACCGCGAGCATGCCCCAGGCGTTGCCCTGCGCCCGGCCCGCCCCGGGCCAGGCCAGCAGGGCGCCCGCAGCAACAATTGCCGCCATGCCGAGGGCGATGCGCCGGTCAAAATTCTCGCGGAATACGAACCAGGCGAGCAGCGCCGTGAGGACATTCTCGAAATTCAGCAGGAGGGAAGCGGTGGCGCCGCTCGCCAGGCGCAGTCCGGTCACGAACAGCAGCGGCGCCACGATGCCGCCGGACAGGATTGCCGCCGCCAGTACCGGCAGATCCGCGCGCGTGACCCGGGATTCGCGCCGTTCTGTCTCGCCCGACAGCAGTTGGCGCAGCGCCCGAAAGCCGAGCAGCGCCGTTCCCGAACCGAGATAGAGCAGGCCGGCGAGCAGTGCCGGGTCCATCTCTCCCGCCAGCAGCTTGGCGAGCGGCACGCTGGCGCCAAACAGCAGGGCCGCCACCAGCGCGTTGACGATGCCGGAGTCGAGGTCGGCAGGCATGGTTGTCGGAGTCGCTCCAGGATGATGGGTCCGGCTATGGTAGCCAAGTCGGGCGCCGGGACCAAGACGGATTCCAGCGGGGCAGCGACGGCCTTAGGATCCCTCCGTCCCGAGAAGTTCGTCCTTGAGCCGGACCGTCGGCGGATGGGGTCCAATGAAAACCTGCAGATAGAGATCGGCGAATGCCTTGCCAGGGATGGTGAGGGTCCTGGATTGGCCGGCGTCAAACGTCGAGCCGCTGCCTGGGTCATAGGTGAACACTAGCCGTTCACCGTTTTTCATGTCGGGGAGGAACGCCAGGAACCGGTCGACCGCCGCTTTCTGCCGGGCCATCAGTGCCGGTGCGTTCCTGACGAATGCCTCCCGGTAGGCTTCGGCCATCTGGCTATGGCTCACATTGCGTACGAACCGCATGACCAGGGCCTTGGGGGTGTGTGCAGCGATGATTTCAGCTGCGTTACTGTTCGGCCGCGCCAGATATAGGCCGCCGACGTAGATCTTGAAAAAATATTTCGTACGCAGACCGATTCCGTTCAACCGGAGCGTGGTATGGTCCACCACCAGGGTGTTGCTCAGGTGGACGCCATCGAGATCGGCTGCCAAGGCTGCAGTCGACAGCACGAACGTCATTGCCAGTACCGCTGGCAGCGTCCTGTGGCGCATTGATCGGTTCCTATGCAGGGTTTCCCGGGTCGCCCCGCAACGGTCTGGCGGGGTGAGACCGCATTACCTCATCGGCTAGCCGCCCTGTCAACGGTGCCTGCCGCGCACTCCAGGCGTCGCCGCAGCCGCAGCTTTCCTTTGGATAGGTTCCGGGATAGAATTCGCCATTTTTCGCGGCGTCACGCCTGATTCCTTGGCGATCCGCCGTTGTCTGGAACCTAAACAAGAGGAACCGTACCATCATGGTCACAATCCGACTGGCGCGTCGTGGCGCCAACAAACGCCCTTTTTACTCCATTGTTGTGGCTGACCGCCGGCGCGCACCGAATGGCGACAGCATTGAGCAGCTCGGTTTTTACAACCCGCTGGCGACGCCGAACGAGGAGCGCGTGCGGGTCAACATGGAACGCTACCAGTACTGGCTGAGCAAGGGAGCGAAGGCGTCCGATCGCGTTGCCAGTCTGGTGGAGCAGAGCAAGGCCTCTTCCTGATAAAGGGCTTCATGGCCGACCGGGAGCCGTCTGAGGCTGCGGACAGCGGGCTGGTCGTCATGGGCCGCATAGTCGGGGTGCACGGTGTACGCGGCTGGGTGAAGGTCAGGTCGCACACGCGCGAACGCGCGGGCATTCTGGACTACGATCATTGGACGCTCCGGCTGGGCGACTGCTGGCGCGAATTCGGTCTGGCCGAAGGCCGCGTGCAGGGCGCGGGGCTGGTCGCCAGGCTCGAAGGGTGTGCGGACCGCGACGCAGCTGCGGTTCTGGTCGGGGCGGATATCGCGGTGCGCAGGTCACAGCTGCCGGTGCTCGAGAGTGGTACCTATTACTGGGCGCAGCTGGAGGGTCTGAAGGTTGTCAATGTCCAGGGAGTCGAGTTCGGCCGGGTGAGCGGCATGATCGAGACGGGAGCCAACGACGTGATGGTCGTAACCGGCGGGCGCGAGCGGCTCATTCCCTTTGTGCGCGGTGTCGTGCAGACGGTGGACCTCGACGCCGGCACCCTGTGCGTTGACTGGGATGCGGATTTCTGAAGGCGGCGCAGGCTTGTGCGGGGCGGCATGAGGATTGATGTCATCAGCATCTTCCCGCCCATGTTCGAGGCGCTCACGGCCTACGGAGTGACCGGGAGAGCAATCGGGAATGGCCTGCTGGGCGTGCATGTCTGGAACCCGCGCGATTACACGACGGACCGTCATCGCTCGGTAGATGACCGCCCCTACGGTGGCGGGCCCGGAATGGTGATGCGGCCCGAGCCGATCGCGGCGGCGATTGCGGCGGCACGGTCCGGGAATCCCGGTGCGGGTGTCATCTATCTTTCGCCCAAGGGGCGGCGTCTGGACCAGGCTGGTGTGCTCGAACTCGCCGCGCGCGGCAGGCTGATACTGCTGGCCGGAAGGTACGAGGGTGTCGACCAGCGCGTGCTCGATACCGAGGTCGGCGAGGAGTGGTCAGTCGGAGATTACGTGCTTTCTGGCGGCGAGCTCGCCGCCATGGTGTTGATCGACGCGGTCGCCCGCCAGATCCACGGCGTCCTCGGGCATGAGCAGTCGGCGCAGCAGGATTCGTTTGCGGCGGGGCTGCTCGAGTGCGAGCACTACACGCGGCCCGAGGTGTTTGCCGGGCGCGCAGTACCGGCTGTTCTGTTGTCGGGAGACCACGAGCAGATCCGGCGCTGGCGACTGAAGCGGGCCCTGGGCCAGACTTGGCTGCGGCGCCCGGATTTGCTGGAGCAGTTGCAGATGAACGACGAACAGCGGCGCCTGCTGGAGGAGTTTCGGCGGGAGCACGGCGGTAACGTGGGATAACTCAAGGGGAAGTAAATCGGAGCGATATCATGAGCAAGATCATAGACGAGTTGGAAGCGCAGCAGCGCAGCGGCCGGGAGGTTCCGGATTTCGTGCCCGGAGACACCGTGGTGGTGCACGTAAAGGTGGTCGAAGGCGAGCGTGAACGTCTCCAGGCTTTTGAAGGCGTGGTGATCGGCCGCCGCAACCGTGGCACGAACTCATCGTTCACCGTGCGCAAGATGTCCTATGGCGAAGGCGTCGAGCGCGTGTTTCCGCTGTACAGTCCGGCGGTGGCCAAGGTCGAGGTGAAGCGCCGGGGCGAAGTGCGACGCGCCAAGCTGTACTACCTGCGCGATCTCACTGGCAAGGCCGCGCGCATCGCCGAAAAAGTCTGAAGCTGGAGACGCGCCCGGCTATGTATGTCGGGTCAGTGGCCGGGTGGGCGTCGGAATCGCGGCCCGGCACCGCTTTTTTTTCGAAACCCAGTCCTGTCTCCTGTGACCGCGCGCGGCGCGCGGGGCGCCGGGCGCTGTTCGGGCTGCTCATCGCGCTGTGGTGGCTTGCGCCGACAGCATCGGCTGGGACCCCGGTGTCGGATGGTTCGCTCGCGCGCGTGGCGGCTCTGATCAGCGGCGGCGCCTCGGGGCTGGCTGTGCGGCTCATCGACCGTGATCAGCCGTCGCCCCGGCACGTCTCGCGGTGGATGGCCTGGGAGCGGGAGCGCTACGAAGCTTATGCCGCGCGCCGCGACTGGAATGCGATTGCGCGCCGCGCCGCCAGCCTTCCTGCCGGCATTCCGGATGACTTCGTGCAATGGGCGCTAACCCGGGCGGCCGAAGCGCGGTTGTCCGCCCATGACGGCGCGGGGGCGCGGCAGTTCCTCAGGCGCCTGCTCTGGCGGGAACGTGGAACGCCGGCAGCGCTTGCCCGGTGGCGGCGCATGGTCATCCGCTCGTACCTCGTGGACGACGACCTTGCTGATGCGGAGACGGCGGTCCGAAGCTATCAGCAAGATTTCGGTGCCCGTGGCGACAGCTGGAATACGCTGCGCGGAACAATACTTCTGCGGCAGGAGCACTACCGTAGGGCGCTGTCGGCACTGGCCGGAGTGCAGACCTACGAAGGACGCCTGCTCATGCTGCTGGCGGGACTGCGCAGCGGGCAGTACGAACCGGCACGGGTCCTGGCCGGCGCCCTCGATCTGGCGCGCGTGACGGCAGGCCGGCCGGGGCTTCAACGCCAGGCCTGGATCCTGGCGGCCGACGCGGCAGTGCGATCCGGAAATGCACCGCAGCGCCTGTCCGCACTGGAGCACGCGCTGGATTTTCCTGCCGGCACCGATGCCGACGACCCGCTTTTTCAGGTTGACGCCGACGATCTTTGGCAGGGTTACGAGCATGTGGCGAGCCGCATCGGCAACCACTTGCACCTTCTCGTCGGAGACGACATTGCCTGGCTCGCCAGGGCCAAGGCGTACGAGCGCAATTATGCGCCCTACGCACGCGCCCTGTATGCCTTTCTCGCGATTCGCTCTGCCAGTGCCAAGACGCGGGAGCTGGCGCAGGAGCAGCTTGCGGACTCGCTCTTTGCGGATCACGACGGTCGGGTGGTGCAGGCACTGTTCACGCATTCCGCGCGCTTCAAGTCGCTCGACCGCGTACCGGCGCCGGTCCGCTACCGCCTGGTAAATCACGCCATCGCCGATGGCGACATCGCGCTCGCCGGCCGGGTGATGCAGAGCATAAAGACTCCGCCGCCCGGGGAGACCGCCGATGACTGGGCGCTGCGCCGCGCCCGGGTATTGATCTATGCCGGAAACTTCCAGGACAGTCTTGCGCTGCTCAGCGGGCTGCTCGACCGGAACCATGTGCCGGCCGATAAATTTGTCCGGCACTATCTGCAGGTGATTTTCGAGCTACAGACGGCTGGAGCGAACCAGGCTGCCGGAAACCTGCTCAGGAGCCTGTTTCCGCTGGTCCGCGATCCGGAAATCCGCCGCCAGATCCTGTTCTGGACTGCGGACTCCGACAAGGCGCGCGGAAAATACACACGGGCGGCGGAGCTGTATCTGCGGTCCGCGTCCTATCATGGTGCCGCGGCCAACGACATGTGGGGTCAGACCGCGCGCTACAATGCGGCCTACGCCCTGGCCAAGGCGGGGCTGATCGCAGATGCACGCAGTGTCTACCAGCGCCTGCTGCAGTCCACGCGCAATCCGCAGCGTCGGGCTGCGATCCAACGCCGGATGCAGCAGCTGTGGCTGCTCAGATCCCGGGCTTCGGAGCAGTGACGGCGGCGCGGCGCGATGCGCCTGGCGGAGCCGCTGGCGATAAGCCGGTACCGGCCGATTTTCCGGATTCGCCGTCCGATCCCCGTTTCCCTCGTCGTTCGCTGCTGCCGCATGACGGCGCGCGCGGATACGGGCGGCTTCCCGGGAGAGCCAGGCGGCAGGGCGCGCCTTGCCTGGCGCGGCCTGTTCGGTCATGAACGCAACCCCGGCCGGCGGTTCCGGCGATACCGTGCTGATCGAGCGGTTCCTGGATTCGCTGTGGACGGAATGTGGTCTGAGCGAAAACACGCTGGGCGCATACCGCAGTGATTTGCAGGCCTACGCGCGCTGGCTGCGCGGGCGCGACCTGGACCTCCCGGCGGCCACGCACGCCGATCTGCGGGACTATCTGGCACATTGCGTGGACGCTGGTGCGAAGTCACGAACTACGGCACGTCTGCTCTCGAGCCTCCGACGTCTGTACCGCTACCTCCTGCGTGAGGGGGCAGTGGAACAGGATCCCACCGCACTGATCGAATCGCCGAAGCTCGGGCGGCCGCTTCCGAAGTCGCTGACTGAAGATCAGGTCGGAAGTCTTCTTGCAGCTCCCGACACAGCCACGACCCTCGGGCTGCGCGACCGTGCCATGCTCGAGACGCTCTACGCCACCGGCCTGCGCGTTTCCGAACTGGTAGGACTGACCCTCGCGCAGGTCAATCTCGGCGCAGGCGTGGTGCGCGTTGTGGGCAAGGGCGACAAGGAGCGTCTCGTGCCGCTGGGAGAGGAGGCGGTTGCGTGGCTAGACGCGTTTCTCGAGGGTGGGCGGACTGCGCTCGTCCGCGGTCATGACACCGACGTACTGTTTCCCACGGGCCGCGGGGCCGCCATGACGCGACAGGCGTTCTGGCACAACATCAAGCGCCATGCGCGCACCGCCGGAATCAGCGCAAAGCTGTCGCCGCATACGCTGCGCCATGCGTTTGCGACGCATTTGATTGACCATGGCGCGGATCTGCGCGTGGTGCAGATGCTGCTCGGCCATACAGACCTTTCGACCACCCAGATCTACACGGAGGTGGCGCGCGAGCGGCTGAAGAACCTGCACGCCCGCCATCATCCGCGCGGATGACCGGCTCCGCCGGCCGGCCTCAGCAATGCCGCAGGTTTTTCAGGTGGCGATAGAGGTACCAGAGCGCGGCTAGGATCAGGGTGGCTCCGATAAGCGTCTCGGAGCGATGGAAGTAGGGCCCGAGCGTGTCCCAGTGGGTGCCGAGCTTCATGCCTATCCACGCCAGACCCAGACTCCAGATGAAGGATCCAACGAAGGTGTAAAGGTTGAATCGCCATATTTCCATGCGGCTGATCCCCGCGGGCAGTGCGATAAAGGTGCGAATCACCGGCAGGAGCCGCGCAAGAAATACGGTGATGTCCCCGTGCCTGCGGAACCAGCGGTCGGCGATCTCCAGATCATGATTCGAGAACAGGACATATCGTCCGTAGCGTTCGACCAGCGGGCGGCCTCCCAAGGCGCCGAGATAGTATGCCGCGAGCGAACCGATCTGGCAGCCGATCGTGCCGGCGAGCGCTACGCCCCATAGGTTCATGGTGCCGATGCTCGCCAAGTATCCTGCAAACGGCATGGTGATTTCCGAAGGCAGCGGAATGCAAGCGCTCTCTAGGGCCATGAGAAAGACGATGCCGGTGTAGCCGAGCCGGGATATGGTGCCGACGACGAGCGCTGCCAGCAGCGCGATGATTTTGGCGATCATGGTAAGACGTTTCCGTAGAAGATGTCAGGCTGTTGATGTCGCCCGGTGGCGGGTGGTCGCCGAAGGACGCCCCGTTTGTTCCGGCCCGCGGACCGGTGGGGCTGTTTCTGGTAAGGTATTGCGGTTCATCCGGCAACTGCCCGCGGCCTAGTCGAACTGCAGCGGCTGGCCGCGCGCATCGTCGCGAATACGGCCCTCGCCGAACACCACGCGACCGCCCACCACGGTGTAATCGGGCCATCCGACCAGTTCGCGTCCGGCATAGGGAGACCAGCCGGCGCGGGTGAACAGTTCCTCGTTCCGGACCGGACGGGCGTGCACCAGGTCGACTAGGGCGAGGTCCGCATCCCAGCCCTCGAAGATTTTGCCCTTGTTGCGGATGCCGTAAGCCTGTGCCGGACCGTAGCACATCCAGCGCTGGATCTCTGCGAGGGTGCAGCGTCCCGATGCCATTTCCGTGAGCATGAGCGGCAGTGAGGTTTCCACGCACGGCATGCCGGAAGGCGACTGCGGATAGGGCTGATGCTTTTCCTGCAGGGTGTGGGGCGCATGGTCGGTAGCGATAAAATCGATAATCCCGTCGTGCAACGCCGACCAGAGCGCGGTGTTGTCTTCAGCGGCTCGTATTGGCGGATTCATCTGCACCAAGGTACCCAGGCGCGCGTAGTCCGCAATGTTTAGCAGCAGGTGATTGGGTATCACCTCGGCTGTGACCCACGGAGGCTTGGTGCGGCGCAGCAGGTCCACCTCCTCGTGGGTGGACAGATGCAGGATGTGCAGCCGGCGGCCGTACTTTACGGATAGTGCCAGCGCCAGCTCCGTCGCCTGCAGTGCACACTTGTTATCGCGGATCTCGGAGTGGACAGCGACATCAGTGCGGCCGGCAAACTGAATTTTTCGCTCCCGGATGCGCGCTTCATTTTCAGCGTGCACCGCGATCAGGCGCTCCCCGTTCGCGAAGATGCGTTCCAGGTCACGCGGCTCGCTTACCAGCAGGCTGCCGGTGCTCGCGCCCATGAAGACCTTGATGCCGCAAACGGGAACCGCGCTGTTGATCTGCTCCAGGTTGTCGGGTGTTGCTCCGATGAAGAAGCCGTAGTTCACAACACACTTGCGCGCTGCGCGCGCGAGTTTGTCGGAGAGCGCCTGCTGGTTCGTGGTGGGCGGGTCGGTATTGGGCATCTCGAGAAAGCTCGTTACGCCACCGCGTGCTGCGGCGCGCGATCCGCTTCCCAGGTCTTCCTTGTGCTCGTTGCCCGGCTCCCGGAAATGAACCTGGGGATCAATGACGCCGGGAAGAAGCAGCCGGCCGGCTGCGTCTATGCTCTCCCTGGCCGTGAGGTCCAGTGATGGCGCGATGCGCGCTATGCGGCCGCTCTCGCAGGCGAGGTCGGCGGCGACGGTACTGCCGTCCGGTTGGGCGACAGCGGCGTTTCGGATAATGAGGTCGTACAAGCGGTGTCTCCAGCAACAAAAAAGAGGGTCGGCTGCCCCCGCTTTATCCGGCTGCCGGAAGGACGGACGTCTCAGCCCATCTGCTTTTCGCGGATCTCGTCCAGCGTCTTGCAGTCGATGCACAGGGTGGCGGTTGGCCGGGCCTCCAGGCGCTGCACGCCGATTTCGACCCCGCAGGTCTCGCAGTATCCGTAATCGCCGGTGTCGATCTTGCCGAGGGCCTCTTCGATCTTCTTGATGAGCTTGCGCTCGCGGTCGCGATTGCGCAACTCGAGCGACATGTCGGTTTCCTGGCTGGCGCGGTCGTTCGGGTCCGGGTGGTTGGCCGTCTCGTCCTGCATGCTGTGCACGGTGCGCGAAACCTCTTCCAGCAGCTCTTCCTTCCAGGCATTGAGGATTGCCTGGAAGTGCTCGACCTGCTTCTTGTTCATGTACTTCTCGCCCTTTTTCTCCACGTACGGTTTGATCCCGTGGATCAGGACGCCGGAAGAAAGCTCCTTCTTTTTGCGTACAGGCATCGTCGCTCCTGCCAAAATCGATCGGATGGCCGAAAAATCAAGCGCGCATCTATACCAGAAAACGGGGGTGCGGCGCAAGAATCCTATTGCAAAAAGTGCGCCATGCCGGAACGGCGGGAAAGTGGGTTAAAATAAACGGCATGTTACCGGCTACTGAGCCCGCACCGTGGCGCTGACAACCCTCATATTCGATGTCGATGGAACTTTGGCAGATACCGAGCGGGACGGCCACCGGGTGGCCTTCAACCGCGCCTTTGCGCAGGCCGGTCTGGACTGGAACTGGGACAGCGAGCTATACCGGCAGCTGCTGGCGGTGAGCGGAGGAAAGGAACGCATACGACATTACCAGGAGCGGTGGCGGCCCGCTCAGCCGCTTCCGGGCGAACCGGAAGCGTTCGTGGCGCACCTGCATGCCGCCAAGACACGGATCTATACGGATCTGCTGGCGCGCGGGAGCATACCGCTGCGTCCGGGTGTGCGGCGGCTGCTGGGTGAGGCGCGCGCCCGCGGGCTCAGGCTGGCCATCGCTACAACCACAACGCCGGAGAACGTGACGGCGCTGCTCGAGCATGCCTTGGGTGCCGGGTCGCCCGCCTGGTTCGAGGTGATCGCCGCAGGCGACATGGTGGCACATAAGAAACCGGCGCCAGACATCTATATCTACGCCATGGCGCACATGGGCGTGAGGGCCGGGGAGTGTCTGGCTTTCGAGGATTCCGAAAACGGCCTGCGTTCCGCCCGAGCCGCCGGACTGCCCACCGTGGTCACGGTGAGCGACTATACGCGTGACCACGATTTTGATGGTGCGGCCCTGGTTCTGGACAGCCTCGGCGAGCCGGATGCACCGTGTACGCTGCTGCGCCCGGCCCGCATTGCAGACCCGTTGTCCGTATTCGACGTCGATGTCGCACGCAGGCTGCTGCCGCATTGACTTCTGCGGCCGGAATTCCAGCCGACCGGCAATTCCCGCCCGGAACCCCTGAGTCGGTGAAGTCCCTTGCTGCCCGCATGAACCGGATAGCGCCCTTCCATGTGATGCAGGTGATGGGGCGTGCGCGCGAGCTCGAGGCGCAGGGTCGGTCCATCATCCACATGGAGATCGGCGAGCCCGATTTCCCGACCGCGCGCGGGATCGTTCATGCCGGAATGTCGGCGCTCGAAGCCGGGCGCACGCATTACACCCCGGCGCTTGGCCTGCCGGAACTGCGGGCGCGGATCGCTTCGAGCTATCCGGCTGGAGCGCGTACCGATCCCGGACGGATTGTTGTGACGCCCGGTGCATCGGGGGCGCTGCAGCTGGTATTCGGCACCCTGATCGATCCCGGAGACGAAGTGATCATGGCGGACCCGGGCTATCCGTGTAACCGCCACTTCGTGCGGCTGTTCGGCGGCGAGGCCCGGCTGGTTCCGGTCGATCAGTCGACCGGCTATCAGCTCACCGCGGAGCTGATACGGCGGCACTGGACGAGCCGCACGCGTGCGGTGCTGTTGGCCTCGCCATCGAATCCCACGGGCAGCATTGTGTCCCCCGCCACGATGGCGGAAATAGTGGATACGACGCTGCGGCTGGGAGGGTGGCCGATCGTCGACGAGATCTACCTTGGCCTGACCTACGACGGGGAGGCGGTGAGCGCACTGGAGCATTCGGATCAGGTGTTTGTGGTGAACAGCTTCTCGAAGTACTTCGGCATGACCGGTTGGCGCATCGGCTGGCTGGTGGCGCCCCGTGACTGCATCCCGCAGCTGGAGCGGCTCGCGCAGAACGTCTTCCTTGCGGCCAGCACGCCCGGCCAGTATGCGGCGCTCGCCGCTTTCGAAGCGGACGTGGACGCGGAACTGGTGCGACGACGCGACATTTTCCGGCAACGGCGAGATTATCTGCTGCCGGCCCTGAGGGGCCTCGGCTTTGTCATCCGTGCGCAGCCACAGGGAGCGTTCTACGTTTATGCAGACTGCAGCCGATTCAGCAGCGATTCCGGAGCGTTCGCTATGGATCTGCTCGAAAACGCGGGGGTCGCTATTACGCCCGGCCTGGACTTCGGGGAGCATAGACCGTTGCTGCATGTCCGCTTCTCTTATGCCAATACGACGGAGAACCTGCGCGAGGGCGTGCGTCGGATCGGCAGGCACCTCGGTGTCGATCCCGGCTAGCGCGGAATCCTGACAGGCCTGGCGTACGGCCGGCGCTAGATCCGGAGCAGTCCCTGGAGATGGCCCGGAAGTTCACGTTCCGGAATCTCATACAAATCCTTGGCAAGCGATCCGGTGACCAACTTCGTGGTTTGCGCGTCGAGCGCCATGCGCAGGTCTCCCAGGAAATGCGGATCCGCGACCAGCACCAGATGCTGGAATTGTCCGGAAGTGCATCCCCGCTGAAGCACATCGGCAAGGTGCCGGGCGAATTCGATCGCGAGCTGTTCCTTGGGGTCGGGTGACTTGCCGACTGTGTGGCGGCTATGAAAGCTGTCGAACAGGCGCCCGCTCTTGTCGCTGGTGATTTCGCGGTTCTTCAGCCGGCCCTCGGGATGCGGGATGTCCCGTACAAGGAGCAATGCGCCGCCAGGCTGGCTCTGTTCGTACAAACGGGCGCCGGTGCGGTGCGCCACCAAAACCCAGGTTCTGTCCATTTCGCCCGCCTTTCTCGGAATCCGAGTGAGAGTGTAATTCCTTCCGACGCTAGTGTGCCGCGCCGTGACCTTCGCCGGCATGACCTGGGTCAAAATCCGGCCGGCCGAAATTGCGGCTGCCTGCCGGCTGGGCCTCAGATTCGCTGAATGTTGCCCTGTGCACCGGGTGTCCGCCCGGTGCCCACCGTCATAGGGTTCGCTGGCATGGTCTTTGCTCTTTTTTATATCAAGTGCCTGGTTCGGGACCCCTGAGGCCCCGGGGAGAGCGGGATGAGTCGCTTTGTGAACCGCAGGTCATCGCTCGCTGCGCGCGTCAGCGGCTTGGTTCGGCAGGTTGAGGATGCGCACCCCGGGATGCAGGAAATCGCCATCATGGTGTACGTCGGCGACGTCTATGTGATGCGCGAGCAGCTGGGACTGTCCCAAGACGGCCACCGGGAGGGTGCACAGCCTCAGAGCGGGCTTCCGTCCGAAAGATAGCGCGCCAGGCGTTGCTTGGCGCGCAGGGGTGGGGTGCACGGACGCGAGGACGCAGCGTCTGCTTGGCATGCCGCAGCGTCGACTGGGCGTGCCGGCCAATCCAGGGAAGGATTGCGCCCCCTTTTTTTCCACTCCGGAGCCCGGCCCTATTCGACCGGCGTATCCGGACTATTGCCCCATTCGGACCAGGATCCCGGATAGCCGGCGATACGTTCAAAGCCCAGACTTTTGAGCATGATGAACGTATGGGCCGAGCGATGGTGGGTCTGGCAGTAGGTGATGACCTGTTTGTCATCGGTGACGCCGAGCGCGGTCAGCATGCGACGTAGCTCCGCTGCCGGCTTAAGCCGCAGGTGGTTCTTTGCGTCAATGGCGTTCACCCAGTCGAAATTAATGGCGCCCGGAATATGTCCGGCGCGCGCCGACAGGCGCCGCTCCCCCCGATATTCGGCCGGAGTGCGGGTGTCGACCAGCACGACGCCGGATTCCCCCAGATGGTTCTTTATGTACTCTTTGGTGGCCACTGCGGTCAGCGCCATGGTAACCGGGTATTCGGATCTGGCATGCGGCCTGATTTCAGAGGTCAACGGCCGGCGCTCCGCGCTCCAGGCCTGAATGCCGCCGTTCAGCAGTGAGTACCGCTTGTGGCCGATGACCTCGAGCGTCCAAAGCAGCCGGCAGGCGCGTCCTCCGCCCTCATCGTCATAAGCCACCACATGATGTTCGGGCGTCATGCCGATGGACGAGAACAAGGCCGAGAGCTGCTCGGGACCGGGCAGCAGCCCCATGACCGGTGGTCGTGCGGCGACAATCTGCGCATAGTCGAAGTGCACCGCACCCGGGATATGCGCATAGGTGTAGACCTCGGGCTTGCACAAGTCGACCACCAGGATGGCATCAGAAGTGTGTCGCCCCTCGAGGTCTGCCGGTTCCATGATCAGCGGTACGGAATTCTCGCTCATTTCGCTCGTCCATTGGGGCACCGGCCCGCAGGAAGCAGGCCGCCAGATCCGCGATTCTAGCGTGAACGTCCCGCGCGCAGGTAGCCGGACGCCGAGGCGGGCAGCGCGCGGGTGCCCGGCCTTTTGATCCGCGGCATATTCTGTGCAATCCTTTAGGGGTGGGCGGTGAGCGTTCGCCGCCGCACGAGCGGCATCTTTCGGAGCAGTAGGTGGAAATTTTCAAGGTCTTCACAATCGAGGCAGCGCACCGGTTACCCAACCTGCCAGAGCACCATAAGTGCCGCCGCCTGCATGGACATTCATTCCGCGTGGAACTGCATGTTTCCGGACTGCTCGCGGAGCGCGAGGGCTGGGTGATGGATTTTGCCGACCTCAGTCGCGCGTTCACGCCGGTCTATGAGCAGCTGGACCATCATTATCTGAACGAGATTCCGGGCCTGGAAAATCCGACCAGCGAGCACCTGGCGCGCTGGATCTGGCAGCGGCTGAGGCCGCAGTTGCCGCTGCTGTCAAAGGTGGTTGTGCGCGAAACCTGCACTGCCGGATGTGTCTACCGTGGAGACTGACAGCCGGTACGGTTGCCTTGGAAGCCATGAGCGCTGAGAAAACGGAATCCCCGATAGAACTGCAGACCGCACCGCGGCCAGACGCATGCGTCATCTGGCTGCACGGGCTGGGCGCCGACGGGCATGATCTTGCCGCCATCGTTCCGGAACTCGGCCTGCCGCGCTCCCTGGCGGTGCGCTTCGTGTTTCCGCACGCGCCGTTTCGCCCGGTCACCATCAATGGCGGGCAGGTGATGCGCGCCTGGTATGACATCGAAATGACCGACACCGGATTCAACCAGAAGCTGAGCCATATCCGCGAATCGGAGGGGATCGTGCAGAGCATGATCGAGACGGAGATCGGTCGCGGCGTGCCGCCGCAACGCGTGGTGCTTGGCGGGTTTTCCCAGGGCGGGGCGATAGCGCTGTTCACCGGTCTGCGTTATCCAAAAACGCTGGGAGGTATAATGGCCCTTTCTGCACCTGTGCCGCTTGCCGGTAACCTCATGAGCCAGGCCGATCAGGCCAACCGGGAGATTCCGATATTCATGGGACATGGCACCTACGACGGGATCATCCCCTTCGCCACGGCACAGGCGGCACGCAACCTGCTGGTGGCCGGTGGTGCGGGTATCGAGTGGCACGAATACCCAATGGACCACTCCATCTGCGTGGCCGAAATCAAGGACATCAGCCGCTGGCTGGTGGCGCGCCTCGTCGGCTAGCGGGGCCGCGCTGCTGTGGTGCCCGTCCCTCGGTAAGGTGGTCCGGCCGGCACTGCAGGATGCGGACGCCGGGCGAATCTGGCGTATGCAAGGGTATCGGGATGGAGAACAACCGTTGTCCGTTTGAAAAAGCGATCCTCAGCACCCAATTCATGTGTGAGAAGGCAACGCACCATTACATCGGCGAACGCACTGCGGTGGTGTGCCAGTCGGCCGACGCGCGGCATGACTGCGTGAGGCTGTTGCTGCTGCTGCGGGAAGGTTCGCGCTTTGCGCTCAAGGTCACGGATACCGCGCGCGAGCTGCCGTTCGGCAAGGAAATGAAAATCGTCTTCGGCGGACTTGCCGGACTGAAGGCGCTGCTTCAGGAGGGTGGCGTGGGTGCAACCGACAGCATCCGCGGGTTAGTGGAAGAGGCAAAGCAGTTCTATGGAACTCTGGAGAAACTGCCATGTCATCAGGTGGTACGGTATATCGCTGCTTCCAAACCGGGGCGGCGGGGACCCCGCACGTAATGTGGAGGACGGGGTGTTTTGCGCATCAGGCCGCAGTATGTGGCGGCAAAAGCAGGATGTAGGATCATGACCACGGAACAGAACAGATTCGCCAAACAAGGACGCAAGCAGCCGTGGATGCGCTATCTCGCCCTGGCCCCGTTCGTGGCAGGTGCGGCCGTGCTTTCCGCGTTCTTTTTCACGGCCATCGTCGTGCTGTTTCTGATGGCGACGATTGGTTTCGGCCTGCGGACCTGGTGGCTGCGTCGCCGGCTGCGCTCGGTAGCGAGCCATGTGTCCCCGGGCCAGGCCCAGCCGCTTGAGGGCGAATACACCATTGTGAGCGAGGACGAGAGCGGGGACGGGGCCGAAGCAGCGCGGCGCGCGCGGCGCTGAGCGCTTGCGCCCGGTTCTTGGCTGTGACGGCAGACCGAATTGCCGAGTCGGGGTGGGCTACCGGCAAGCGGGGCGGGACGCGTCTGCCACGACGGGCGCTGAACTAAACTAGCGGACGACCTGCAGCACTCCATGCATGCCCCGGGCCTCATGGCTCTTGCCGAAGATCGGCTTCTTATCGCAGTACATCTTGTAGTCGCCGGTCCGGGTCGGAGTGAATGTCACGCTTCCGCTCTGGCCCCCATGCAGATCAACTTTGAAATCGATGCCCGCCGACGGGGCCCGGACGACGAGGTCGTGCGGGATCAGCCATGCCTGATTCTTGATCATCAGCGTCACGGGCTGGTCGACTGCAACCGAGATTCTGCTGGGTTTGATGTAATAGCTGCCGATTTTCACGTGGATCACGCGCGGCGCGGCGCCATGACTGATGGCCGGTGTAGCCAAGGCCAGCATGCCGGTCGCTGCCATAACCGGGAAGCGGGAAGCTCTGAGCATTGTCGGGTCTCCTCATGATTGCCGCGGGGAGGCAGTCCGGCCAGGTACGGGCGCGCGGGCCGGTGCTTGCTTCTGCGGACACGGTGTGGCCTGTCGCGAGGCGCCACCAATACGCCATCATGTAGTCCGCGGGTCATGACATGCCAATTGCGCTGACCCGCAAAGCCTGCCGTAACGGCCAGGGCCAGCCTGACCTGCAGGCCAGAGTCAGTTCAGTACTAGGGAGAGCTGGCCCCGGTACCGCTTGACCAGCTCCCCTTTGCCGCCGAGCAGTGTGAAGATCATCAGCATGGTCTTGCGCGCAGCATCGTCGCGGAACCGGCGGTCACGCCGGACGATCTCAAGTAACAGTGCCAGGGCAGATTCGTAATCCCCCTGCAGCACCCTGTGCGCACTGAGCCGGTAGCGCGCCTCGCTGTCCTCGGGCTTCGTGGCAATGATCCGCTCGAGCTCGTCCGGCGCTGGACTGTCGGCGGCGATGTGTGCGATTTCCAGGCGCGCGCGCAGCGCCTCCGCCTCGGGTTCCGACCTGGCCGTCCGGGACAGCATTTCCAGCATCTGTGCGGCCTCGTCGACCCGGCCTTCATCCAACAGCAGGCCGGTGAGCGCGATCTTGACGTGATCGTTTTCCGGATCGATGTCGAGCGCGCGCCTCAGAATGTCGTCGGCCAGATGCGCCTGGCCGCTGTCAATGGCCCGGCGTGCCTCGGTCAATAGCGCGTCCGAGGGGCGTGGCGCGTGGCGATTGATCATGTCGCGGATGAATTGCTCCGGCTGCACGCCCAGGAATTCGTCAACCACGGCCCCGTTCTTGAACAGCTTGACCGTTGGCAGGCTCCGTATTCCATAGCGTGCCGCGAGCTCCTGCTCTACGTCCGTATTGACCTTGGCGAGATAGAACTTTCCCTGATACTGCTCGGCAAGCCGTGCGAGAACCGGCATGAGCATCTTGCAGGGAGCGCACCAGGATGCCCAGAAATCAACCAGCACCGGCGTCTTTCGCGATCGGCTCAGAACCAGCGCGTCAAAATCGGCCTGGGTGACGTCTGTGACGTAGGTTGATGCGCTCATGACATAAACTCCGTCGATTCCGGATGTCCGCAATATGCGGTTGGCGGAGGCGGATATCAAGACCGCGAGGCGGGGCAGGACATGGGCAGAAAAATTCAAGTGGCGGAGATCTTTTCCGGTCCCCGGACTTTGAGCCCGGTCCGAGGCAGGGCAGCCGCCGCAGCAAAACTGCCTCCGGCACTTTTCAACTATAGTAGAATGACCTCCGGTACCACCGTCTGTAGACTGGTCGCCGATGAAAAGAGCACAAAAAATGGTGGGCGCGAGCGTCCGAGCCATTAGAAATCAGCGCGGCCTGACTCTCGAAGGGCTCGCGCAGAGGGCCGGCATCACCTACCAGTACCTTTCGGCCATCGAGAACGGTCGGGAAAACTTTTCCATCCAGGTCATTGAGCGCATCTCGCATGCGCTCAGGCTCTCACTCGGCGATCTCTGTGTACGCGCTCTGCGGGGCGATGGTGCAGCGCGGGCGATCGAACCACCGCTCTCGGACCTGGTGATCGGACATATGCGCGAAGGCGTGATTGTCACAGACGCCGAGTTCCATGTCCTGCAGGCCAACTCCGCGTTTGCCGACATGATTGGCTGTGACGTGCATGAGTTGCTCGGCAGGATCCCGGATTTCCTGCAGTCCGGCGGTCCGCATGCAGCGCTTGTCGAAGAGATGCGCCATGCGGTCGACCGGCACGGCCACTGGTCCGGAACAGTTCATGACCGGCGCCGGAGCGGCGAGGCCTATGCGGCGATGCTTGAGATGATCGCCGTTGCGCCGCACGCCGGGACGGCGGCTCGCAACTATCTGGGGATTTTCACGGAGCCGGCCGATGTGCCCGGCGACGCCGACGACGAGTCGCGGATCGGGCAGGACGGGAAGCCAGGACACGAGCGACACCTGCCTTGAACCGGGGCAAGCGATGGCTCGAATACCTACTGGGGAAGTATGATCCGGCGATTCCGGGACTGCTAGCGCAGGTACTGAGTCCGGCATCGCATGCGCCGTTGTTCAGGCTGTACCGGGCCCGCTTCGTGATCTCGCGGGTGCGCATCGTGGCGGCGGTATTCGCGCTCCTGACGCCGCTGTGGTTCGGGGCGGATGTGGCAGTGTTTACGCGCGCCATCTACGTGCGGCTTCTGCTGGCGCGGCTCCTCACGAGCGCGGCCTTTGTCGGCTTGGCGGTCTCGGGCAGGGACCGGACCAGCCTCGGAAGCGCCTACCGGATGGTGGCACTGCTGTACGTGATTCCCTCCGCGTTCTATCTTTATGCGCAATACATCCTGTACGGAGCGGACCTCACGACTGTCGGCGCCGCGGTTGCCATGGGCTATCTGTTTCTTCCCTTCGCGCTTGTGGCCGGCCTCAGCATCTTTCCGCTCACGCTGGCTGAGCTTGTCGGCCTCGCATTCCCCCTGATCGGGATCGCGACGGTACCTATGCTCGGACTGCCAGGACTGGACGGTGCCATGGTGTTGTGGCTGCTGCTGATGGTGGTCACGATCAGCGCGGTGGCGTCACTGAGCCAGCTCCAGCTCATGCACGAACTGTATCAGGAGTCGGCCTTCGACTCGCTCACTGGCGTATACAACCGGCGAAGCGGCCAGGAATTCCTGGCCCAGCAGTTCGACCTGGCGCGCCGCTACGGCTTTCCGCTGTCTCTGGTTTTTGTGGATCTGGATGATTTCAAGCGGCTCAACGACATTCGCGGTCATGATGCCGGGGACGTCGCGCTGCGCGAAACGGCGCGGATCCTGCGCTCGAACCTGCGTACCAGCGACATTCTGATCCGCTGGGGCGGAGAGGAATTTCTCCAAGTCCTGCCGCATACCGACATTGATGAGGCGCAGCGCCAGCTCGTCAGACTGTGCCAGGACGGCATCTGCCGGCTGTGTGTGCAACCGAGTGGTGCCGGGACGGCCCTTACGTTCAGCGCCGGGATAGCGGAGCTGGTGCGCGACCGAATTCCTGTATCGCAGGACTGGCGCGCATTGCTGGCGCTGGCCGACCGGCGCATGTATCAGGCCAAGATTCGCGGCAAGGCACGAATTGTCGCAGGCGACACCGACGGACCGCCGTCGGTCGGGCTGTCGGTTCGCGGCGGGCCGGGAGATTGACGGGCGTGCTCCGGTACCGTCGACGATGGCAGTATGTCGCTGCCTTCCTGCTTGCCGCGCTGCAACGGCGCGCATCCGGGCGGTCATCCCGGCAGGTGAGCCGGCTCTGCGGTCGGCTGCGCAGACCGCTGGATGTGGTCGATCCGAACAAGGAAACCGGATAGATGCATGGAGTTGGTGCAGCGATCCTCCGGCTGTATCCGCAACCAGGCTGTGCCCGCTGACCGCACCGCGCGAGTTGGCTGCTTTTCGGTGGCTTCGTGGGGGTTTTCGTGCTCGGAAAGTGCCGCGTCAGTAACCCGCGCGGCATTGCGAGTGTTCGGTCCGGAAATGGGGACAGTTCTGCCCAGACGCTTCTGTCCGGTCAGGCGGCCAATCCGATAGTGCAGACGGATGATGGTTGCAATGCACCGTGTAGTTCCTCGGTCGCACGCTCACCCTGTACGCGGTCCCGCCAGGCCGCTATCATGGGCCGCACCGGAGAGCATTCCGGTGCGCACCGGATTAACATTCAATCCTTATTTCCCTCAAGGAGACTTGTATTCATGAAGCGTCTGTTCGTGGGCCTTGCATTGCTGGCATCAGCGTCCTGCGTGTTTGCAGCCGACTCCAATATCGGCGTGCTGAGCACTGAGCGGCCTATCGGCCCGGTATTCAAAAACGTCGTCATGGCACTGCAGCATTCCGGATTCAAAGTCGTCAACAAGATCGATATCAGCCGGAAACTTGCCGGTGCGGCGAAGCACTTTCATTGGAAGGACTATAACCGCAATCACCTGGCCGGAATCCGCACGGTGGTGTTCTGCAATCCCGGTTTCGCCAACGCCATCAGCAATGCGGATCCCGGCATGATGGCGCTCTGCCCGCTGCATGTGACCTTGGTTCAGGAAGGTGCCTGGACACGGGTGGAATTCATCAAACCGGCCGCGATCGCCAGCGGCACCAAGGCAGAAGGCGTGGCGACGAAATTGCAGGCTCATATCGAAATGGCCCTGCACCGCGCACTGGCAGCCAAGTAGTCTGTTAGGGGATCCCCCGCTCCAGCGGCCTCAGGTCGCCGGAGCGGACTCCCCCTCTGCTGCGCGCGGCAGGCCATGGCCGGTGACAATTGGGATGCCGCATCCGCGACATTCCGGTTCTCCAACCTTGCGGGCCAATGGGAAATCCCGGATGGTTCCCTGGTCATTCCGCTCTCGTCGGTGACAGTTGCGGTTCGAGGCGGGCGCGCTGTTTGCCCAGGCATTGCGCATTTTTGTTGTGGCGTTGCCGCAATCGCCGTGGTATTGGTGCATGTCTCCGGATATCCTGCGGGAGTGGCCTGTAACGGTGCCGGCAGTGCCGCCGGTGGCCAGCGACCATGCATCACTTCGGGAGATCCGTCATGACGCAGATTACGCTTCGTGGAGGCTGTCTTTGCGGTGCTGTCCGCTACGAAATCACGGGCGAGGCGAACCGGTTCTACCATTGCCATTGCCGGCGCTGCCGCAAGGCTACCGGAACGGGACATGCGAGCAACGTCGTCGTCACGCTCGGGAGCGCGCGCTGGACGACGGGCGAGGAGCATCTCGGCCAGTACAAGGTGCCGGAGGCGAAGCGCTTTGCGACTTGCTTCTGCCGGAACTGCGGCAGTCCCTTGCCGCGGATCGCCCCGGATCTGAGCCGCGCCGTGATCCCGGCCGGATCGCTCGATACTGACCCCGGAATCCGGCCAATGGCGCGCATCTTCTGGGACTCTCGTGCCGAATGGTCGTGCGGCGGCGATGATCTCCCGGTCTATTCAGAGTACGTACCAGAGGCCTGAGGGCAACGGGCGCCTTCATCCAGGAAGCAGGGGCAGTAGCGCGCCATTGCTTTCCGGTGAGTCGCAACTGCTACGACGCGACGGGTGTGTGGGGCCGCTTATCGAAAAACCGCCTCGAGGACACTCCGTATGCTGGTGGGCGCTTTCGGCGAGAATCCCCGAGGGTACTGCATCAGGTGTTCAGGGGTGATGCCTGTGGGGTATCGGAAGGTTATGCCGCCCGCTCATGCCGGAAGTACGGCCGCTCCCGATCATCCAGAATCCCGTAAAGTTCCTCGGGGCTTCGCCCTCCAGGGGCAAGCCAGGCCCGGATGTGGGACTCCTTCAATGGAATGACACAGCGGTTGTGTCCGGTTGCAGCGACCTCCGGCGGCGGTTCATCGGTGATCGCGGCAAAGGAGTAAAGATCGGGCCTTCCGGGGGACTGCCATCGGTCCCAGAGGCAGGCGATGCACATTTCCATCGGGGGCTGCGGATCGAAGTGGAGGACCAGGTTTTCAGGCTTCTCCCCCGGGCGGATCGCCCGGTGCTCGAAGTCGTGCCGGGCGACATTCTCGAAGAAGCTCGAGATGACGAGCACCGCATGCCGGTGGCCGAAAAGGGTCTTCCAGTAGCCCTCGAGGTTGTCCCGTCGGGCGTTGTAAAGTCCCGGGTATCTGCGGTCGTAGCTCTCCGGCTTGCCATGGATGCGGCAGTGGTAGCGCATGGGGCGGACCACGATCCTGCCATCCTCCCAGACGTAGAGCGGGGCGTACCAGAAGGGGAAGATCCGGGAATCTTCAGGCGTGAGCGTGGTGCGGGAGAGGTCGGCAAGCTTGGCCATAAGCCATCTGACTTTGTTTTCGGCGATACGGATCTCTTCACGGGCCTTCTTCGTCTCTTTGGCCTTCAATATCCGCTCGGCGTCGATAAGGCGGCGGCGCTGGCGGAAGAGTTCGGTTTCATGCTCTTTCCTCAGAGCCTCCCGGTACTGGTCGATGTTTTGACGGATACGGACCTCGGCCGGGGTCCGAGGATCATCGAAGTTCGCCTCGAGCGCCCGGGCCACCTTGAGGCGCCTGTCATCCAGGCGCCGGCGGAAGAGATCCTCGAACCCGTCGGTCTGGATCCGGGCCTGCCAGCGCAGGCCCTTCTTAAGCCCCTGCTGCACCATGGCCGAGTAGCACATGTTAAGCTCTCCGCGATGTCTTGGCTCTTGCAATATCAGTAGTGCACATTGTATACGGGCGCTCCCTGTGCGGCATCAAAGGACCCGTGCCGCCCCGGCGGGAAGGCGCCTATTTGACTTCAAGAGATGGGGCGGGGCCCCAACCACCTTGCCCGTGGTCGCCTTCGCGTCAAGCTGCTCGGGCCATCTTGGTTAGTACTTTCGGGACCGCGGTGCGGGATTCCGGTGCTGTCGGATCCGGGACGCGGTCCAGCGTGAGCGATTGGCGAGCATCGCGAGCAGAACTATCCGCGAGCTTTGCGAAGGCCGGCGCCGCAAGCCAAGCGGGTTGCGAAAAAAATCCGGTGCACTCGATCGGCAATGTACGGTTCTGTGCGCACGGGTTTTCCGGGATAAAGGTGGTCACGGTGTGGGGTTAATTTCAGACCTCCTGTCATGCAGGAGTGTGCGCCCCTCTTGCTTGGCGCGGGCATAAAGAGGCCGAAGCAACGCCAGCAGATCGCTTTCGACCTGGTGAGCCAGCATTTTGGTGATGTCGGTCAAGTGCTTGCGTTCGGTCCTGATGCCGGCGAACGGTGCGTTCGGATCTTGCGAACGCATGTGCCACCTCCGCTTGTTGGGCAAACCCGGAGCCGACCAACATCACCATAACAACCATGCGCTGGTATTGCTCCGCGCGCAGCGTACAGCGCGCATTGATGACCGCGGTGTCCGACAGCGCCGACGAGGGCAATTCCAGGGCCAATTGTGTGTTCATGGTGCCAGGCTAAAACCGGACTGGTTTGAATCCGCGACTCTCCCGGCGCATCTCCCCTGATTTCAGCGGATTGTGCCGGGATGAAGCCCAAAAACTGGACAGGTATTGGTCCGCACCCGCAGGCGCGGAAAGAGACAGGGATTTCAGGCGAATCGGCCGACTAGGTCAGGAGGTCTGAAATTGGGACTCCTGGCGCGCTTCCTAATGAACCTGTTTTTTGCAGTGCGGCCGTGTTGGCTCAGGAGCGCAGCAAGCTGGGCCGGGAATGCTCGCCGATCGCGGCCCCAGGGCGTCAATCCGCAAGGCTGTTCGGAAGTCAGCGAAGGAACGTCAAGCGCCGTGAAGACGGTGCGCCAAGGCAAAGCGTATGGAACGTCGATGGGGTGTGCTGTGGCAATTTTTTTATCGAGAACGTGGCGATAGAAATGCCATCAGCATGATCGGCATCGGGACCGCTGTATTGAATATCGCCCAAAGAAGCGAGTCTGATTGCGATGTGTGATGTGCGATCGCCGGAGCAAGAGTCATTGCCCGGTACCGTTCGGCGTTGTGAACGAACGACGGAGACAGCAACTCGGAACGGTCGCAGCAAGTCGTGCCCCGAATGTCCTTCCCTGAAAGATTCGGCCGCCTTGTCTCGGATTCCTGCACGGAGCGCAACGTCGTTCGCACCGTAGCTCGTCCACCCTAGTTCTGGCAGCAAGATTTGCCTTAGAGTCGTACAAAGGCGGGGAGTTTGTCAGTAAATCATTGATTTTATGGCGCTCCCTAGGGGACTCGAACCCCTGTTTTCGCCGTGAGAGGGCGACGTCCTAGGCCACTAGACGAAGGGAGCAGCAGCCGGCTTTTTTCGGGTGCTTTAAAAGGGGTGCTATTATACGCACCC
>JAPTTX010000092.1:0-3708 GCA_028068195.1 Gammaproteobacteria bacterium | reverse complement strand
CCCCCAGGTAGGTTCTGCGGTGGCCGCGGATCTCGGCTTCGTCATGGACGCCGCCCAGGCTGATGCGCACGAATTTCAGTCCGAGCGCGCGTGCGATGCTCTGGCCGAGTGAAGTCTTGCCAACCCCCGGCGGGCCAACAAAACAGAGGATCGGGCTGTGGCCGGAGGGATTGAGTTTGCGGATTGCGAGATATTCGAGAATTCGTCTCTTTATCTTCTCGAGTCCATAGTGGTCCTCGTCAAGGATCCGGCGTGCTTCCGCAATGTCAATGGATTCCTCACTCGTTACAGCCCACGGCAGTGCGATGAGCCAGTCCAGATACGAGCGGATCATCGAGTGTTCACCCGCCCCCTCGGGCATGCGTTCGAGACGGGCAAGTTCGCGCCGGGCCTGATCATCCACCTCCGCAGGCATGTGGGCATCGGCAATGGCTTTCGTGAGCTCCTCGATCTCGACCGCTTTTGCGTCGGTTTCCCCGAGCTCCTTCTGAATCGTCTTGAGCTGCTCGCGCAGCATGAACTCGCGCTGTCTGGCGTCGACCGATTCTTTGGTCTGTTTGCCGATCTCGGCGGCCAGACGCAGCACTTCCAGACGATGGCCGAGAAAACCCAGCACCTTGTCGAGCCGGGACTGGACATCAAGTGTTTCCAGGACCTCCTGCTTTTCTGCAGGCTTGAGTTCCAGAAACCCCGCGATGAGATCCGCCAGTGCCGCCGGTGCGCTGGTGCTTTCAATGGCTGCTGCAAGTTCTGGAGGTGCCTGAGGCATGAATTCGAGCGCTTCTGCGGCCTGTTCCTTCAGGCGGTGCGCGCGCGCCTCGATATCGCTCGTTGAGGTTTCGGGCTCCTCCATGGGTGCGACGCGTGCTACGAGAAACGGATATCCGTCCAGAAACTCCAGGATACCGAAGCGCTGCTCTCCCTGTGCGATGATGTGGTGGGATCCGTCAGGCGCCGTCATGTAGCGGACGATGGTGGCAATAGTGCCGACCCGATAGAGGTCTGTCTCTGCCGGCGCGTCGGCATCGGGATTGCGCTGCTGCAGAACGCCGATGGGACGTTCGCTGCGCGCGGCCTCCTGGGCTGCCGAAACCGACATGGGACGTCCGATGCTGATCGGCTGGATCATGCGTGGAAACATTACCGTATTGCGCACCGGCAGGATGATCAGGGCATCGTCGGGAACCGGACGCGGCATGGCAGCCGTGTCTGGCGCCGTCCCGGCGTCGGTTTCCAGCGGTTTCATCTCGTCGTTCTGGTTTTCCATGTCATTGCACCTGACCGTGTTACAGCTTGCGCAGGCTCAGTACCAGGACACCATTGACCATATCCCTGTGGTCAAGCTCGTAGTGTCCGGGAGGCAGCGCGATAATCCGCTCATAGCGTCCATAGGGAATCTCGAGACGATGTATGGTCGCGGCCTTGAGTTCCGGCGGAAGTGTCCGTTCCCCTGATACCCGCAGCATCCCGGATTCCATGCCGACCTGGACCTCACCTTCCACCATGCCGGGCAATGCGATCATTATCCACAGGTGCCGGGCCGTCTCGAAAATATCCACCGGCGGCTGCCAGATCGGCCGTTTTCCTCCGCCCTGGGCGAGCCGGAAAAACTGCTTCTGCATGCGTTCGGCCCGTTCCAGCAGCTCGATCGCCTCGTCCCACATCCAGGATTTCGGATCATGATTTGGCATTGATTCCCTTTGGCGTGCAGCCACGGATTCCAGCAGGCATTACCGCTGCGCCGTCTGCCGTATTCCCTATTCATGAATGCGGACGCCGCTACCGGATTGCAAGATGGGCAGGCGCAATGGTGAGCGCATATGGTCCGCCTGCGGGTACTGCGACGCAACTATCCGCTGGCACCGACGGCAATGCGGGGTGGCGGATCCGCGGCGACAGCAGCGGACGGCGTCCCGCGCTTGCGACCGTCGGTGCCTTTCCGTACGCTGGAGGCGGTGACCGGACGGCAGGGTGATATTTGAGGCCTCCGCCCCTTCTGCGTCGCACCGGAATGCCGGGTACCCTGAAGATGATCGACCCAGTCTGTGGCAGCACGCCTCCCGGGTGGCTCGGGAGGTGGTACGCGGAGCCGATGCAGCCCGGTCAGGCGCGTATTCTGCTCGGGCGGGCCAGCTGCCGGATGCACCGCTGGCAGCGGTGCGGGCATCATTGTGTGACCGGGCGGCTGCAGATCCTCGTTGCGCATTACTGGATGGGGGTGGGTACGCCGCAGGACTACGACATGGCGGTGCACGCTGCGTTCCGCAACCGCCGTGCCGCGGCGCTGGCAGAACTGGTCTACGGGCAGCTGCTTCTCAGCCGCAAGCTGGCCAGCGCGTTTGATCACCTGGATGCCGGTTTTCTGCTTGCGGCTCCCGTCATGACCGCCGGGGATTACCTTGACGTGCGGCGGCGGCATGATCTGCTGCGGCGCATCGAGCTCGGGAATGTCCCGTCACCAGCCCTCGGCCTTGCCGACCTGATGGTCGAGGCTGCGGTCATTTCCCGGCTCGAGGGCCGGTTGCCGCAGCAGTTCAGGCACGATCCCAGTGATACCTCAGGCTAGCGCGGCGGCCCCGGCTGTGGATCCCCCGGCTGCCGGACGGGGTCGGCGTCAGCCCGTGTTGCGCATCCCGGCGGCAATGGCATTAATAGAACGAAGCAGCGGATCACGCCATACGGACGGACGGCTCTCGTCCCCCGGGGCGGCGCGGTAGCGCTTGAGCAGGACCGTCTGGATATGGTTGAGCGGATCCAGATAGGGATTGCGGCGCGCCAGCGACAGCGCCAGCACCGGGTTGTCCTCGATCAGGTGGGCGGCATTGCTGACTTCCAGCACCTGGGTCACGGTGCGGACGAATTCGTCCTTTGCCATCCGGTAGACACGCTGGCGCGTATCGGGATCGTTGCACAGCTCCGCATATTCACGCGCAATGTCCATGTCACTCTTGAACAGCGCCATTTGCGTATTGCTCAGCAGTGAGCGGAAGAACGGCCAGTCCAGGTACATGGTTTTCAGCTTTTCCAGCCGCGCCGGGTCTCCGGCGCGCCAGGACTCCAGCGCACTGCCGAGGCCGTACCATGCCGGGAGCGTATGACGTGACTGGGCCCAGCCGAACACCCAGGGGATCGCGCGCACTGATGACTTGGACCGGTCGGTCCGCGTCCGGTGGCTCGGGCGTGAGCCTATATTGAGCAGCCCGATTTCATTGACTGGCGTGGCTTCATAGAAATAGTCAATGAAACCCGGTGTGTGGTCGGTCAGGGCCCGGTAGCTTTCCTCGCCGGATCGCGCGAGCTGTTCCATGATCTCAAGATGATCCTTGCGGTCGTGGACCGGCGGGCGAACGAGCGAAATACTCGCTTTCATCAGGCCCGTGACGCCCATGGTAAGTTCGTAGGCGGCGGTTTCGGCATTGCTGTATTTGTAGTACAGCACCTCGCCCTGCTCGGTGAACTTGATCTGGCCGTTTACCGTGCCCGGCGGCTGCGCCAGGATCGATTCATGCGTCGGTCCGCCCCCACGCCCGATGGTGCCGCCACGGCCGTGAAACAGCCGACAGCCCACCCCGAAATGTTCCGTGATTCCGACGATCTTCTTTTGTGCCTCATACAGGTTCCATGACGAGGACAGTGTGCCGCCGTCCTTGGCGGAATCAGAGTAGCCAAGCATGACTTCCTGTACGTTGCCCGACGCCTTCAGCAGCG